>JABCYW010000136.1 GCA_013289985.1 Betaproteobacteria bacterium
CCGCAAGGGTTAAGCTGATCAACGCCTGTTCCGTCGTCTCGATGTACTCGTCGAGGTTGGCTCGCGTGGCCGGTCCGGCACTGCGCGAGGCGATGCTGGAGGCGACCTCGATGTAATCGATGTCGTCCTGCACCTCTGCTATCGCGCTAGCGATCGGCACCGAGGCCTGGCCGCCGCAGGTGATCATGTTGATGTTGCGGACCAGGCCCGTCCCCACGTCCTGCCCGTTGATGGCGGGAACGCAGAATTCACCGAGCTTGGCCGGCGTCATGTCGATCACCGTCTTGCCCAGGCGCTGCAGCACGTGCCAGTGCTCGAGGTGCGCCGCGGCGGAGGTCGCATCGAACACGATGTCGATGTCGTCGGCCTGCTGCACGATGCCGTCGATGCCGCGATCCGAGATGTTCACGCCGAGGCTGCTCGCCTTCTGCATGCCGTCGGAGCGGAAATTGCGGCCAACGAAGAGCTTGCATTCGAGGTCGGGCGAGCGCAGCACCTTGACCAGGAGGTCGGTGCCGATGTTGCCGGTGCCGAGAATGGCGACGCGGGTCTTTCGGGTTGTCATGTCGTTGTCCGTTGATTCCGGAAGAGGTGGGGCGGGTCTCAGCCGAGCAGGGCTGCCATCTCGATGGCGATCCCTTCCAGGGACGACCATTCGGGCACGTAGCCGAATTCCTCGGCAGCGCGGTTGAGCGAGTAGTAGTGGGCCTTTTCGCCGGTGGCGTTCGGGATGCCGGCCTTGTCGGGCGACGTGATCTCGAAGTGCAGGCCGAAACGGTCGGTCATCGCCTGCAGTAGCGCCCGCTTGTCCACGGGGGCCTTGCTGTAGCAGTCGACGGCCGCGTTGGCGGCCGGCGCCTTGAGTATCGCGGCGACGAGGCGGTGCAAGTCCGACGGATGCAGGTAGTCGCGCACCATGGAGTCCGCGGAGGTCGACAGCACGCTGCGGTCACGGATCGCGCGCGCGATGTCCGTGATGAAGAAGCGGGCGTCGATATCCTGGTGCCGGCTGAAATAGTTGAACACCCGCAGGTCGACGATGGCGTTGCGCGGGCGCGCGCGGTGGCGCACTTCGGCATGCAGCTTGGCGGCGGCGTAGAAGTCATGGGCACCGAGGCCGTTGATGGGCAGCCGCGCCTGGGTCGCCCGCGTGGCCGGCTCCGCGAAGACGTTGCCGTACGCCGCGCCACTGGACATGAACACGTAGCGGCGCTCTGGGTGCCGCTCGAGCTGGGCCAGCACGAGGTCGTCGAAACGTTGCGTGAGCTCGAGGATGGCCGTGCCCATCGCCGCCGCGCGCTTGGGGTCGCCGACGCCGACGAAGTTGAGCACGGCGTCGTGCGATTGGCTCCCGTAGCGCTCGTACGGGTGCACGCTGCCGACCCCGACGAAATCTTGCAGCCGGAGCCAGTCCGACATCGCAGCGACGTCGCGCACGTACAGCAGCAGCCCGTCGCGCCCCTCAGCCGCGAACGAGCCGATCAGGTCCTTTGCGATCCGGCTGCTGGCGCCCAGGATGGCGATCTGCCCAGTCATTCGAGGACTCCGTGGGTTCAGCGCAGCGACGCCGACTTCGGGTGGACACCGACGAGCATCGCATCGGTCAGGGCGTCCAGCGGCACCAGCGGCGCCAGGTCCTCCAGCGGCGGGGAGACCAGTTCGCCGCTGGGCCTGGCCACGACGCCCAGCTTGGGGGTGAACAGTTGTTCTGGATGCATGAACACCTCGCAGATGACGGGGCCGTCCATGGCCTGCACCTGTTCGAGCACGCCATCGCACTCGGCCCAGCCGCGGATCCGGAACGCCGGGATGTCGAAGGCCGCTGCCAGCTTGCTGAAATCTGGGCAGGAAACGCCGGAGGTCCTGTTGGTGCCCACGTAGCCTGCCTTGTTGAACAGGGCGTTCTGCGTGTGCTTGATCATCAGGTAGCCGTCGTTGTTGAAGATGAACAGCTTGATCGGCAGGCGGTGGTGCACGATGGTCTGCAGTTCCTGCAGGTTCATCATCATGCCGCCGTCGCAATTCAGGCACATCACCTCGCCGCGGTCACTGGCGAACGACGCGCCGATGGCCGCTGGCAGCCCGTAGCCCATCTCGCCCAGGCCGGTGGACGTCATGAGTCGCTGGCCCGGTGCGAACTTCAGCACCTGGTGGCCGCACAGCAGCGCTGTGCCCATGTCGGTCACCACCACCTGGCCGGGCTTGAAGAAGCCGTTCAACCGCTCCATGAAGCGGTACGAATTGATGAAACCGGCCGGATCCGCATGCTCCTCGGCGACCCACGGGAAATCGCGCCGATAGCCTTCGCAGCGGCCGATCCATTCGGTCTTCGCCCCCACGCCGCGCGCCGCGGCAGCGATGAGTTCGTGGACGAATGCGCCGGCGTCCGCGTGAATGCGCTCGCGCACGCGCGAACCGAGCTTGCCGAGTTCCTCGGTGTCGATGTCGACGACATCGATCTGCGCCCCGCGGGCGAGTTCGCCCAGGTCGTAACCCACCTGGGGGATCGCAAGCCGGGTGCCGATTGCCAGCACGTAGTCCGAGTTCTGGAGCGTGAAGTTGGCTGCTCGCTGGCCGTAGACACCCGCGCGCCCGATCACGCGAGGATGGCTCGAGTCCAGCATGTCGATGCCGGCCCAGCTCACGAGCGCCGGTACGTCGAGGACGTCGAGCAACGCCGGCAGCGCATCGACCGCGCCAGCCAGGCGAATGCCGTTGCCGAGCCACAGCACCGGCCGCTGCGCACTGCGCAGCGATTCGACCACGCGGGCGACCGCTCCTGCAGGCGCGCCGCGCGCGTCCTCGGCAGGTGCGACGAAGCGCTGCAGCCGATCCGCCTCGAGGCGCGTCGACTGGATGTTCATCGGTATCTCGACGTAGGCCGGACCTGGCCGCCCTTCGAGCGCGATGTGCGCCGCCTTGCCAAGCTCGAGCAGCGTCGCCTCGGGATCGAGCACGCGCACCGAGTACTTCGTGACCTTCTCGACCATGCCCGACGAGTCATAGCCCTGGACGCCCCACATGCGCAGGTGGTTGCCCGCGGTCATGTACTTCGATTGCTCGTTGCCAGCGATCACCAGCCCCGGGATGGAGTCGGCCCAGGCGGAGACGATCCCCGTGACGCCGTTGGTGGCTCCGCCGCCCGTGGTCAGCAGGGCCGCGGCCAGCCGGCCGTGCATGCGGTAGTAGGTCTGCATGGCCATCGTCGCGGCCTGCTCGTGATGGACGCAGACGATCTCTGTGTACCCGTGTCGCGTGATCGACTCGAACAGGTGCACGTTGCCGGCACCGATGATGCCGAAGGCGTGGCGGATGCCCATCTCTTCGAGGAGCAGGGCGACCTGGTCGCTGACTTTGACTTGGCTGTTCATGTCGATCAGAAGTTGAGGCCGAAGAATTCTTCCAGCTTCTCCACGACGTAGTCGAGCTGCTGGGTGGTCAGGCCAGGCCAGACGCCCAGCCAGAACGTCTGGTTCATCACGATGTCGGTGTTCACGAGCTCGCCGCTGACGCGGAAGTTGCGGCCGATCATGTAGGGCTGGCGCGTGAGGTTGCCGGCGAACAGCAGGCGCGTGGCGATCTTGCTCTGGTCGAGGAAGTTGATGAGGTCGGTGCGCTTTGCGCCGGCGCTCGCCTTGAGCACCAGCGGGAAGCCGAACCAAGAGGGTTCGGAGTTCGGCGTGGGCTCGGGCAGGTGCAGGAAATGCGCGCAGCTCGCCAGGCGCTCCTTCAGGTACTTGAAGTTCGCCTTGCGGGCGGCGATGAAGTCGTCCACGCGATCCATCTGCGCAAGCGCGCAGGCGGCCTGCATGTCGGTGATCTTCAGGTTGTAGCCGAGGTGGCTGTACGTGTACTTGTGGTCGTAACCCTCGGGCAGGTCGCCCAGCTTCCAGCAGAAGCGCTTGTTGCAGGTGTTGTCCTTGCCGGGCGGGCAGTAGCAATCGCGGCCCCAGTCGCGGAACGATTCGGCGATGAGCTTGAGTTCGGGATCGTTGGTGAACACCGCGCCGCCCTCGCCCATCGTGATGTGGTGCGCGGGGTAGAAGCTGAGCGTGCCGATGTCGCCGAACGTGCCCACCAGCTGGCCGTTGTACTTCGCGCCCAGCGCGTCGCAGCAGTCCTCCACCAGCCAGAGACCGTGCTTCTTGCAGATGGCCGTGACCACGTCGAGGTTGAACGGGTTGCCCAGGCTGTGCGCCAGCATGATCGCCTTGGTCTTCGGCGAGATGGCGGCCTCGATCTTGGAGGCATCGATGTTGTGCGTGGCGAGGTCGACGTCGACGAACACCGGCACCGCGCCGAACTGCAGGATCGGGTTGACCGTGGTGGGGAAGCCCGCTGCCACGCCGATGACCTCGTCGCCCGGCTTGATGGCACGATCGCCCAGGCGCGACGAGGTGAGCGTGGAGAACGCCACCAGGTTGGCCGACGAGCCGGAGTTGACGGTGATCAGGTGCTTGACGCCCAGGAACTTCGCGAGGCGCTCCTCGAACAGCGCATTGAAGCGGCCGGTGGTGAGCCAGCCGTCGAGGCTCGCCTCCACCATCAACTGCAGCTCCTTCGCGCCGATCACCTTGCCCGACACGGGCACGGCGCTCTCGCCAGGCACGAAGGGCCGCGGCGCGTGCACAACGTCGGAGTACTGCTGAACCAGCGCCGCGATCTCAGCGCGCAGTTGATCGGGCGTCTTCTTGACGAATTGGATGGGGGCTTCGGTCATGCGTCGTTCTCGGAGGTCGGATCTTGGGTGTACTGGGTGATCTGGGCGAGGCATAGGGCGCGCACGTCCTCGCCGCGCAGCCAGGTCTGGTGCCAGGTGACGACGTGCTGCAGCGCGTCGGCGAGGCGCCACCGCGGCTGCCAGCCCAGGCGCGAGCGCGCCTTGGAGATGTCCAGCTTGAGGAAATGGGCTTCGTGCGGATGCTGGCCGCCGTCGAGCTGCCAGCGCGCGTCCTGGCCCCAGCGGGCCACGAGTTGCTCGACGATCCACTGCACCGGCTTGGCGTCCTCGTCGCGCGGGCCGAGGTTCCAGCCCTCGGCGAAGGCCGCGCCCTCGTCCCACAGGCGTTGCGCCAGCACGAGGTAGCCCGACAGCGGCTCCAGCACGTGCTGCCACGGGCGCGTGGAATGCGGGTTGCGGATGATGACAGGCTCGCCGCGCTCGAAGGCACGCAGGATGTCGGGCACAAGGCGATCGGTGGCCCAATCGCCGCCGCCGATGACGTTGCCCGCGCGCGCGGTCGCGAGCGCGGGGCCGCCCTGCTGGAAGAACGAGCGGCGATACGCGCTGGACACGAGCTCGGCGCAGCCCTTGCTGTTGCTGTACGGGTCGTGGCCGCCCATGGGCTCGTCCTCGCGATACCCCCAGGCCCATTCCCGGTTCTCGTAGCACTTGTCAGTGGTGATGTTGACCACCACGCGCACGCCCGGCACCTGGCGTACCGCGTCCAGCAAGTGCACGGTGCCCATCACGTTGGTGGCGTAGGTCTCCACCGGCTCGGCGTACGACAGGCGCACCAGCGGCTGGGCCGCCATGTGGATGACGATGTCGGGCCGGCAGGCCGCGACGGCTGCCTTCAGCGCGGCCAGGTCGCGGATGTCGCCGAAGGTGCTGTCCATGCCGTCGGCCACGCGGGCCTCGCGGAACAGGTTGTGGCGATCGACGGGCTCCAGCGCGAAGCCCTGCAGCTCGGCGCCCATCTGCTGCAGCCACAGGCTCAGCCAGCCGCCCTTGAAGCCGGTGTGGCCGGTCAGGAAGACGCGCTTGCCGCGCCAGAATGACGGATCGACGCTCATGGGCCTCAGTCCCACTTCTTCCATGGCGCCTTGCCTGCGGCCCAGAGCTCTTCCAGCAGCAACTTGTCGCGCAGGGTGTCCATCGGCTGCCAGAAGCCGGCGTGCTCGAAGGCCATCAGCTCGCCCCGGTCGGCCAGGTTCACCAGGGGATCCTGCTCCCACACGGTGGAGTCGTCGCGCAGTTCGGACAGCACTGAGGGCGAAAGCACGAAGAAGCCGCCGTTGATCATGGCGCCGTCGCCCTTGGGCTTCTCGCGGAAGCTGTTGACGCGGCCGCCCTGGATGTCCAGCGCACCGAAGCGGCCCGGCGGGAAGGTGGCCGTGAGCGTGGCCGCCTTGCCGTGCGCGCGGTGGAACGCGATGGACGCGCCGATGTCGATGTCGCTCACGCCGTCGCCGTAGGTCAGGCAGAACTCCTCCTCGTCACGCACGTAGTCGACGACACGGCGCAGCCGGCCACCGGTCATCGAGAAGTCGCCGGTGTCTACCAGCGTGACCTTCCATGGCTCGGCGCGCTTGGAGTGCACCTCCATGCGGTTGTGCGCCATGTCGAAGGTGACGTCGGACATGTGCAGGAAGTAGTTCGCGAAGTACTCCTTGATGACGTAGCCCTTGTAGCCGCAGCAGATGATGAACTCGTTGATGCCGTGGTGCGAGTACATCTTCATGATGTGCCAGAGGATCGGCTTGCCCCCGATCTCCACCATCGGCTTTGGCCGGGTGGTGGTCTCTTCGCTCAATCGGGTGCCGAGTCCACCTGCGAGAATCACTGCTTTCATGGCGTGCTTGTTCTGTACGAGCGTTTTCAGGAGCTCTGGGTGACGGGTTGTGCCGGAGCGGCCGACGAACACACGAAGGCATCCGAATGGAACCGCCCGGGGGGCAGTCCTTCGGAATGCAGCCGCGTGCGCGCGGCGTGGATCATGGCATCCGAGCCGCAAGCGTAGACGACGGCACGCGCCAAGTCGGGTCGCTCCGCGAGGAAGACGTCCTGCACGTGCCCGCGCGCGCCCGCCCACTCGGCCGGCGCGCGCGACAGCACGTGCACCGTGCGCAGGCCGTCCACGGCGGGAGACGCATGATAGTGGTCGGCGCCGACGCGCCCGCCCCAGTACACGGTGGCCGAGCGCGGCCGCTGCACGGGCTCCAGCGTCGCCAGGGTCTCGAGCATGGCCTGCACCGGCGCGTAGCCCGTGCCCGTGCACAGGAAGACGAGGTCGAGGCCGGCCACGTCGCGCAGGAAGAACGTGCCGAGCGGCCCGTTCAGGCGCAGCAGGTCGTTGGCGCGGCAGCGGTCGAACCAGTAGACGCTCATCGCGCCGCCGTCCACGGCCCGCACGTGCAACTCCAGCAGGCCGGAGGCCGCCGGCGCGCGCGCAAGCGAATAGCTGCGCCGCACGCCGTCCTGGCCGATGACGTCGATGTACTGGCCACTGGCGAAGGTGAACGCCGCGGTGGGCGGCAGGCGCAGCACGATACGCACGACGTCGTCGGCCAGGCGTTCCACGGACTGCACGCGGCACGGCAGCGTGCGCGGCGCGGGCAGCGCGACCCCACCGAGATCCTCGACCTCCAGCACGACGTCGGAGGCCGCGCTGCGCACGCAGCCGAGGATCCAGCCGTCGGCCTTCTCGGCGTCGGTCAATCCGAGCTCGGGATGCAGCGCCACGGTGGCGCCCGCGACGACGCGGCACTGGCAGGTGCTGCAACGGCCGGTACGGCAGCTGTAGGGCAGCACGAGTCCGCTCGCAGCCGCGGCGTCGAGCAGCGGCTGCCCGGACGCGGCGTCGAACGTGTGGCCGTGCGTGGTGGTGACGATGTGCATGTGATGTTCGAAGCCGACGCTATTCCGGACGGGAATCGCGTGGTTTGCCAAGTTCGGACCGCAGCGTCTCGATTTCCAAGCGCAGGGCGTCGTACTCTTCGAGCCTGCGGCGCAGGAAGTTGCTGGCTAGCGCTGCGCGCTCAGCGATGCCCCGGGGCGTCAAAATGTAGATGTAGCCGAACTTGTTCTTGCTGCCATTGAAGTTCTGCATCTTCACCCAGCCCTTGGCCATCAGAGCCTTCAGGCAGTAGTTCAGCGCACCGACACTCACACCCAGCCGCTGTGCCAGTTCCCGCTGGGTCAGGTCGGGATCTTCCTGGAGGATGCGAAGCACCCTGAAATGGGTGTCCTGCTGCAACCGGGCCTGGCGACTGCTCGCTTCTTGAGTAACCTTGATCGAAAACGGATTGTCGAGCGACACCGAAGGCTGAGCAGCCACCAGGCGCCCGTTTGTCCAACATCGAACAATTGTATGCGATGGGATTTCCACCGTGCTGCGCGCCTCTGCCGCCCCGGTGTGGCGCACGCCCTCGCTTATACTTGTGCTTCCGGCTCTGGTACACAGCGCAGCTTGTTCGGCGAGGCGCAGACGACCGGCCTCCGCACTGCAGCCCGGTTCGCACTCTTCGCATTTTCGACGCAGCAATGCACCTCCCATTGCGCGCGGCGCGCCTGCTGCCGCTATTCCTCCTGGTCGTCCTGCTTCCAACCGCGCTCTTCTATGCGAGGCTGGCCACGTCGATGTCGGCCGGCGTCACTGTCGCATGCCTGATGATCGTCGCGATCGGGGTGTTGGACGCGGGGATTCGGCGGACGCTGGGAATGCCATTCAAGGTCGCCGCATGGGTTGCAGCACTGCTGGCAGGCCACCTTGTCCTGGCCAGCACCTTCGGACCGATCGACCTCGTGCGAGGCATCGGCTCCATCTTCATGCTCATGGTGCTGATCGTTGCGGCACATGTGCTGGCCACTCTGATCATGGCTGCATCGCCAGGGGCACTCAAGCAGGCGTCCATGCGATGCCTCGGCGTACTGGGTTTCATCGGCGTGATGGCCATCCTG
Organism: Betaproteobacteria bacterium; assembly: GCA_013289985.1. Taxonomy (GTDB): domain Bacteria; phylum Pseudomonadota; class Gammaproteobacteria; order Burkholderiales; family Burkholderiaceae_C; genus Scleromatobacter. The sequence continues at coordinate 8,684 of JABCYW010000136.1, forward strand.
GGCATCGCCCAGCCGCCAAGCTGGGAAAAGCCGGCGTTCCCCTTCACCGAGCCCTCTCACCTGGCCGTGGCGGTGGCCCCGTTCCTGGTGGCCGCACCGCTGGGACTGCGTCCCCTCAAGAGGACCGCGTGGCTACTCGCATTCGTCGTCATCGGCGCGCTGCTGAAGAACCTCAGATGATCGTGGCCTGCGCGCTAGCCGCGCTGATCACGCTGCGTCCGATCCAAGTTCTTGCCCTGCTCGGCCTGCTGGTGCCGATCGTGTTGTCCCAGAATCTGGACTACTACCTGGCGCGCCTCGATTTCTCGCAGGACAGCCAGAACCTGTCCAGCCTGGTGTTCCTTCAGGGCTGGCAACTCATGGACGAGTCGCTCCACGCCACACACTACGTCGGGCGTGGCTTCCAGCAACTGGGGCTCGTTGACAGCGACTCCCAGGCGACTCAGCTGATCTACGCACTGATCCAGGACAGCCTCAACCTGCTGGACGGGGGGTTCACGATGTCCAAGCTCGTTTGCGAGCTCGGTGCGGCAGGCATTGCGCTCGCGCTCGCGTTGATCGGCGTCACATGGCGGGCCACCCGCACGCTTAGACTCGCGATGGCCTCCCCGCGGGCCGCGGCCAGGATCCCCGCAGCCCGGGTGTTCGCGGCAGCCATCCTGGTTGGCTATCTCATCGAACTGCTCGTGCGAGGAGTGGGTTACTTTTCACCATCGGGCCTGCTGATGGTTTCGTCGTTGTGGATCTGGTATCGCACGCGCGCCGTCCGCGTCGCACGCACCTTCGAGCGGACGACGCCCGGCCCGGTCGGCCCCGTGGCCGCCAGCTGAACCGCGGAATTCTCAACGCAGTGAACAACATGCTGTCAAGCACCGGTCGCGCCCGCGCGCCGAGCATCTCGATGAAATGCCGCACTCCATGAAGCTGGTCGTCAACAGCGCAGCCGTTCTCCATTCATCGCTGGGCGTGCGCCGCTACTACGAGAACGTGATGCGACACCTGCAATGGCCGGAGGGGGTCTCCATGCCTCCCGTGTCGCCGTCGCGAGTGCGGGCCAGGTTGGCCGAGCTGGCGCTGCGCGGGCGGCCGGATGCCATCATGTGGTCGCCCTGCCAACGCGGGCCGCTTCGAGCGCGGCATCACGTCATCACCGTGCACGACTGCATCAACGTCGAGCACACCTACGTTGGCGACTGGCGCCTGCCCGCCCTGCGTTGGGCCTCGCAGCAGTTGCTCGGCCGAGCTGAACGCATCGTCGCGATCTCGCTTGCGACAAGAGCGGCCGTGCTGCGCAACTACGACATCGACCCGAGCTCGATCGTCGTCATCGCCTCGTCTTGTCAGGTGCAGGTTGGCGAGCCATCGCCGGTCGCCGCGCCCGAGGCCTCAACCGAGACGCCTTACGTGCTGATGGTGACCAACGCGTTGCCGCACAAGAACACGCTTCGCGCCTGCGAGGCACTTATTCGCGCGGGTGCGGTGAAGCGCCGAATCGCATTGCGCGTGGTCGGTACCATCGCCCAGGAGGCCGTGGCACTGTGTCACCAGGCCGGGCTCGACCTGACCCTGCTCACGGGCATCAGCGACTCCTTGCTGCGCAGCACTTATGAGCATAGTCTCTTCCTGTTGAGCCCGAGCCTCGACGAAGGGCACAACCTGCCGATTTCCGAAGCGCTTTCTCTGGGCGCCAATGTCCTGTGCTCCGACATTGCCGCCCATCGCGAGTTCTACAACGGGCTCGTGGAATACTTCGACCCGGGCCGGCTCGATTCCTTGGTCGGCGCCATCGAGCAGGCCTTGAACCGCGACGGCCGCTGGCTCCCCGAAGGCAAGCTTCCGTCACGCAGTTTTGCCGACGTGGCCGCCGACTACAAGAGTCTGTTCGACACCATGTGACGACCGGACGGCGCACGACCGCACCGGTTCAATTTGTCAGGGTTACCAAAACCATGAATCAACAAGCCAACTCTGCGAACGCCAGATATTCCCGCGACGAACTGGCCGCCATGATGTTGCAGCGCCTGGATGAGGCGGCGGAGAACGCGAAGGCGCAGTTCGCAGCGTCGACCACCTGCCAATCGTTCGTCGTCGACGATCTGCTGCCACCCGATGTCGCGCAGGAGATCTTCCAAGCGTTCCCGGCGCCGTCGGCCATGCGCGAGCGCAAGACCATGCGCGAGCACAAGTACGTCGCGGCGCAGATGAATCGCTATCATCCGCTGGGAGAGGAAGCACTGTTCGCGTTCCATGACCCGCGCATCATCGAGCGCGTCGCGCGCATCACCGGCATGACCGAGCTGGAAGCCGATCCGCAGCTCTACGCCGGTGGCCTGAGCCTGATGGGACGACACAACTTCCTGAATCCACATCTGGACAACTCACACGACAACAGCCGGCGTGTCTACCGGGTTCTCAACCTGCTGTACTACGTGTCTCCGGACTGGCAGGAAGACAACGGGGGCAACCTCGAACTCTGGCCCGACGGGGTCAGGAGGAATCCCACGACGATCGTCAGCCGCTTCAATCGCCTGGTCGTCATGACGACGGGGCCGCAATCCTGGCATTCGGTGTCGCACGTCAAGGTGGACGCACCGCGCTGCTGTGTCTCCAACTACTACTTCAGCAAGCAGCCTGTCGGCGGCAAGGACTACTTCCGAGTCACGACCTTTCGCGGGCGGCCCGAACAACCTGTCCGCGATCTGGTTTTGCGTGTCGACGCGGCCTTGCGCCAAGCCATTCGCGCATTCAAGCCGACCGGAATCGTCAAGACAACCCACATCTACGACCACGCCGACAAATCCAAGTGATTCAAGCAACCGTCTCCGTCGTAAGTCATGGTCATGGCCGCCTGTTGCACGAGTTGTTGACGGATCTGAGTGGGCAGGAAAACATCGCGGCATTCAGCGTCGTGCTGACGCTCAACCTGGCCGACGAAGCATTCGATGCCTCAGCCTATCCCGTGCTGGACCTGACCGTGCTGCGCAATCCGCGCCCGCAGGGCTTCGGCGCCAACCACAACGCGGCTTTCGCGCATTGCAGGTCTCCCTGGTTCATCGTGCTGAACCCCGATATCCGCATTTCGGATCGGACCGCCCTGCAGCGCCTGACCCAGGACACGCCCCTTCCCGCGAGCGGCATCGTCGCGCCGTTGGTGCTGAGCTCGCTGGGCATCCCTGAAGACGCGGTCCGTCCCAATCTGAGTCTGCCCTCCCTGCTCGCCCGCGCCTGCGGCCGGCGCGACCGCCACATGCCCGCAGGCAGCGCGATCCGGGGTCGGCCGTTCTACTGGCTGGCAGGCATGTGCATGGTCGCGAGCTCCGCAGCCTACCGCCAGGTTGGCGGATTCGACGAACGGTTCTTTCTCTACTGCGAGGACTACGACCTGTGCGCCAGGCTCTATCTTGCCGGGTATGAACTGACGGTCGACGACTCCGTCAGCGTCGTGCATGACGCGCAACGCGACAGTCATGGGTCGGCGAAGCACCTGCGATGGCACCTCTCCAGCTTGATGAAGGTCTGGTTGTCCAGCAGCTTCTGGAAGATCGTCTTCGCGCGCACTCGCGCCGACACCTAGCCACCGCGCCTCACGCCGAAATCAAGACGAGTGGACCGCGCTCTGGTATTCCGGCACACGCGCCAGGAGCGCCGTGCGCACTTCCTCGTCGCCAAGCGCACTGCCCTTGCCAGCCACGCGCTCCAGCCACGACAGGGTGTCGGCGCTGGAGCCGCGGTCGTCAAGCTTGGCGATGCGCAGCCGCGCGATGGCCGTCGGCAGGGTCGTGTCGTTGTCCGACAGCAGTTCCTCATAGAGCTTCTCGCCAGGGCGCAGGCCGCTGAACACGATCTGGATCTCGCCGGTGATGCGCCCGCTCAGGCGGATCATGTCGCGCGCGAGATCGACGATGCGCACCGGCTCGCCCATGTCCAGCACGAGCACTTGCCCGCTCTCGCCGATGGCTGCGGCCTGGATCACCAGGCGCGCCGCCTCTGGAATGGTCATGAAGTAGCGGACGATCTCGGGATGGGTGACGGTGATCGGGCCGCCGCGGGCGATCTGCTCCTTGAACTTCGGGATGACGCTGCCGGATGAACCCAGCACGTTGCCGAAGCGGACCGCCATGAAGCGGGTGCCGGGATGGTCGGCCGCCAACGCGGAAACCACCATCTCCGCGGCGCGCTTGGTGGCACCCATCACGTTGGTGGGGTTCACCGCCTTGTCGGTCGAGATCAGCACGAAACGCTCCACGGCCGCGCGCGCCGACGCCAATGCCGCGTTGTGCGTGCCGAGCGTGTTGTTGCGCAGCGCGGCCCAGGCGTTGTGCTCCTCCATCAGCGGCACGTGCTTGTAGGCCGCCGCATGGAACACAACCTGCGGCTGCCAGGCCCGGAAGATGCGTTCCAGCTGAGCCAGGTCCTTCACGTCGCCGATGAGGCGCACCAGCGGCAGGTCGGGGAAATCATGTCCGAGCTCCTGCTCGATGGAGTAGAGGTTGAACTCGGACAACTCCACCAGCACCAGCCGCGCGGGCCGGTAGCGCGCCACCTGGCGGCACAGCTCGGAGCCGATGCTGCCGCCCGCGCCAGTGATCAGCACCGTCTTGCCGTTCAGCACGAGGTCGATGCCCTGCTCGTCGAGCTTGACGGGTTCGCGTCCCAACAGATCCTCCGGCTCGATGTCGCGCACACTGCGCGCGATGTCGCCGCCGCCTTCGCGCAATTCGTCGGCCGACGGCACCGTCAACACAGGCAGCCCCGCCGCGCTCGCCAGCTCGAAAGCGCGTCGGCGCTGGCGCGCGTGCGCCCCCGGCAGCGCGATGATCAGGTGCGTCGCCGCTCCCAGCACTGCGCGGTCGCTCACCGCCTCCAGCGGCCCCAGCACCGGCACGCCCGAGATGCGCGCCCCCTGCTTGACGGGATCGTCGTCGAGCATGCCCATCACGATCCAGCCCTGCTGGTGGATGCCGGCCATCAGGCGCTTGGCGGCCTGCCCCGCGCCCAGGATCAGCGCGCGCCGCACCTCCTTGTCGCCGCCGGTGATCTGCGCGCGCGAGTGTTCGTAGAGCATGCGGTAGGCGATGCGCACCATGCACACCGACATCAGCGTGACCAGCGGGTGCAGCGTGAGCACCGAGCGCGGCACGCCGTACAGCTGCGATCCCATCACGACGGCGGCGCAGGCCACGCCCGCGCCCAGGCAGGCCCAGGTGAGGCGCTTGACCTCGCCGAAGCCGGAGAAGCGCCACATGCTCTGCGGCA
>JABCYW010000137.1 GCA_013289985.1 Betaproteobacteria bacterium
TCATTCGCCTTGGCCCGGCTTTGCGGGCTGTAGACATGCCACTGGCCAGGCTTCTGTGCACCGCTCGGGTTGCCAGTGTTCACCGGCCCACCCGGCGTATAGAGAATCCAGTCCGTCGTTCCGTTGCCGGAAAGATCGAGAAAGGCGGCGTGCGTGCCCTCGTAGTTGTTCGAGAAATCCAACCCCATGAAAGGCGGAGTCGTCACCGGCGGCGCTGCCACGGCCCAGTCGGCACCGCAGGTGGCGGTCTGGCTCACAGCGGTGCCACGAATGGCGCACATTTTCGGATTTACGCCCGTGCCCAGTTTGCTGGGTTGGATGAACACCTTGGTCATCCCGTCACCGTCGTAATCGCCCGCGCTGATCGGGAAGATGTACTGGTACGGGAAGATCACCGGGAAACAGGTCGTGACGTTGGAATTGCCTAGTCCCTGGCAGATCCGGTACATCGGTCCGGCCGTGGAGTTGAGCTGGCCGTAGACCAGCAAGTCGGAGTAGCCGTCGCCGTTCAGATCGCCGACGACCATGCCGCCAAGAATTGCATTCAACGAAGACGTTGAATCATTCGCGCCAGGCAGTTCAAACACCGTGAACGCATTCTGGGTGTGGCCGCCGCCTTCGGCCGTATAAGATCGAACCCAAGCCCCGGTCTGGTTGTAGTCAAAGCCAGGGGGACACCCCGTTTCATGCGTACAAGGATAGCCATAGGGCTCCGTCCAACTTGCAATGTCCGTTCGGCCGTCACCGTCCATGTCCGTGGGATCGGTTGTCGTCGGCGGAGGGGAGTTCATGTAGCCATCGGCGTCAGCGCTGGTACCCAGGTCCATGATCTGGGCCGACGGGTTGCAGTTGAAACCGGTGCCCGTCGACATGCAGAGCATCGAGACGCTCGGCACGACCCAACGGATACCGCCAGTCACGGAATGCATCGTTCCACCGGAGATGAAGACGTCGTCCCGTCCATCGCCATCGAAGTCATAGACGCGGCTGGCCGTAATCGTCGTCTGGCCGCTGGTGATCAGCGTTGCAGGCGCCGCCCATTCCTGGCATTGGAATCCATTGCCCTGGCGCAGTCGCGAATAGCAGATCTTCCAGTCGACCAGCGCCGCAAACCCGTACTTGGACGACAGCAACCCCGTCGCGCTGTCGCTGGTATGGGCCAGGATGATGTCGGTCTGACCGTCGCCGTCGAAGTCGCCGGTGAGCACGACGAAATACGAGTTGTTGATCGTGACCCCGTGCAGCGGCAGCGGCACCGGTGCGTTGAAGCCCGACCCGTTGTTCACGTAGAGCGACAGCGGCATCACTCCCGGGTTGATGCTCGGATACTTCGTGATCATGTCGTTCAGGCCATCACCGTTGAAGTCGGCGGTGATGAACATGTCCGACGTGGCGTAGTTGCAGACAGTCGTCTTCGGATCCGTGTAGACATCGCAACTCGCCACGCCCACGGCATCCTCGAGCGCGGGGCCGGCCCAGGTGCCGCGATCCACCGTGAAGCCGGGCGCGACACCAGGATCCGGATCGCCGTACTTGAACGTTGTCGGCGGCAAGCAGTCCGTGGAAATCGCCCCGCATTCGACCAGCGAGGTGACGCGGCTGCGCCCGCTGGTCGTGCTGTAGTCGTAGTTCAGCGTGTACTGCAGCGCCTGCGACCCGCCGCTGCCGTCGCTTTGCGTGTCGGTGAACGTCGTGATGTTGGTCAGCCGAACGGTCCTGTCGGCACGGCCGCCGGCAATGTAGTAGACGTTCGCATCATTGCGCGGCGCATAGTCGAACTGCACCTTGGCAAAGTGCGCCTGGCCCGCGTTGGCGTTGGCGCCATAGCGGATGTAGCGCAGGTAGAACTCGCCTGACACCGTGTCTTTCACGTAGGTGTAGTCGATGGCGTTGCCGAAGCGGTCCTGCGTGTCGCGCAGCATCCAGGTGTGCACCGCGGTACCCGTCGGCGCATTCGTGCGCTGCGTGCCGAAGACCTGGGTGGACGTCGCGCCCGCATCCGTGTCCGTCGCGTCGGCGACGTCGCCGTACAGATGGATGCGGCCGTCCTTGGTGTAGACCTGGAAGCCGTTGCCGAAGTGCTTCACGCGCACGAACGACTCGATCTCGGTGCGGTACTCGGCATACGGTGCCCAGTAGGCCGTGTCGAAGTCGTCGCTGCCTTGCGGCGGAACAGCCAGTTGCAGGCGCTTGCCGTCCAAGCAAAGACGATCCTTGTTTGTGAACCGCACCGTGTCCATGCGGCCGTCCTGCACGATGGTCGGCGGGCACCGCTCGATGCTCGAGGTGGCGGACATGGACCACCCCACCCCGAGGTAGCCGATGTCAGTGCCGCCGCCGTAGCTCAGCGACACCGACGGCACCATGCCGTTGACGCCCGGCGGCATCGGGATGGCGGTCTGAAAGGTTGCCTTGCCTGCGGCCACGTCTTCCTGGCCCTTGATCGTGCCGGCCTTGGCGGTGCTGACCTGGGGCAGCGTCATCAGAGCCAGCGACCCCGTGACCGTGATGGTGGAAACCGCGCTGTTGGTCGAGTTGCCCTGGTTGTCGATGGCCTGGAGCTGAACCGTGTGCGTGCCGACACCGAAGGACTGGGACGTCGAGACGCTCGCGGCCGACACGGTGCTGGTCACGGCGCCGTCGACCAGGATCTTGATGCTCGCGACGCTGCCGTCGCTGTCCGTGGCGGAGCCCGACACGGGCACCGCGACCTGTCCTTGCGGATCGGTGATGAAGCTCGCGCCATTGGTGGGCGAACTCAGCGTGATGCCGGGCGGGGCATTGACATCGACGCTGAACCCGGTCGTCGTCGTCACGCCGCCGTGCGAGTCGGTCGCGCGGAGTTGTACTTGGTAGGTGCCCGGCGCGGTGACGCTGTACGTCGAATTGACTGTCGTCGCGGCGGCTCCGGTCAGCGTCTGGACGGACTGGCCGTTGACCAGCACCTCGGTCTTCGAGATGCTGTCGCCCGAGTCGGGATCCGAGGCCGTTCCGACGACAGGGATCGAGACGTTCGCACCGGTCCAATTCACCAACAGCGCGCCCGGGGTGTTGAGCGAAACTGCGGGCGGCTGGTTGACGTAGACGTTGGCCAGCGCGCTCGTCGTGGCTTGGCCCAGGTTGTCCGTGGACTTGAGCTGGAAGGTGTGCGCGCCCGGCGTGACCTGGTACGTCGTGGAGACGCTGGCGCCCGGGGTCGTACTGACGCTGGCGCCATCGACCAGCAGCTGGATGTTGGCGACAGTTCCGTCGCTGTCGGTGGCGCTGCCGGTGACGGGCACCGCGTACTTCGCGCCGAGGGTCGTCTGGAAAACCGCATTGTTGGACGGGGCGGTCATGCCCGCCGTCGGCGGTATGTCGAGCACCACCGTGGCGGCATTCGACAGCGTTACGCCGCCGCGCGAGTCAGTGGCGCGCAGCTGCAACTGGTAGGTGCCGGCGCTGGTGGCGACGTAGCTCGTGTTGATCGAGGTCGCGGCAGTGCCTGTGAGCGGAGCCTGTGCGGTGCCATTGACCAGGACTTCCGTCTTGCTGATGCTGTCACCGCTGTCGGGATCGCTGGCCGTACCCGTTATGCCGATCGACACGTTGCTGCCTGTCCACGCCTGAACCGCGGCGGCCGGCGCCGTCATGCTGGTGGCCGGCGGCTGGTTCACAACGATGCTGGCCACCGAGGACAACGTGGTCTGGCCTTGGTTGTCCGTGGCCTGCATCTGGAAGGTGTGCGTGCCCGGTGCGACCGTGTAGGTGGGCGATCCAGGGAAAGCCGATCCGGCCACGGTAGCGACGGAGGTGCCATCGACGATCAGCTGGATGCTCGCGACCGATCCGTCACTGTCGCTGGCGGAGCCCGCATAGGGCACCGCGAAATTCGTTCCGGTGCTGGTCTGGAACACGGCACCGGCGGCCGGCGCACTGAGCGCGGCCGTGGGGGGTACGTCGACCGAGACGGTGACGACATTCGACAGCGTCACGCCGCCGCGCGAATCGGTGGCCCGCAACTGGAGCTGGTATTGACCGGCGGCAGGTGCCGTGTAGGACGCGTTGATCGCGGTTGCTGCAGAGCCTGTCAGCGTCTGGACCGAGCTGCCGTTGACCAGGAGTTCGGTCTTGGAGATCGAGTCGCCCGAGTCCGGGTCGCTGGCGCTGCCCGTGAACGCGATCGGAACGCCGGTGCCATTCCAACGCAAGACCGTCGCCCCGGTCGCGATGCTGACCACCGGTGGTTGGTTGACGACGATGGTGACGCTATTGGACAGGAAGTGCCCACCATCCGCATCGTTGGTCTCCAATTGGAGAACATGGCTACCCGGAGACGCTGAAAAAGTGCCCGAAAAGTTCGACGAGTTCGCCGTACCTGAAGATGCGCCATCAACCAGAAGCACGATGCTCACGATGCCAATGTCATTGTTGACACCGGTACCAGAGACCGGGACTTGAACACTCGCACCTGCTGTCGTTTGAAAGACTGCAGCATTGCCCGGGGACGTCAGCGTTATCGTCGGCGGCACAAGCAAAGCGATCGTGACACCCGGCGTCACGGAAACGGCACCGTGTGAGTCCGTCGATCGCAGCTGGATCACGTAGTTGCCACGTGCCGAGGCGTTGTAGACGGCATTGACGGCGGTGGCTGCCGAACCGGTGAACGTTTGCACCGAGACGGAATTGACCAAGAGCTCGGTCGTCACGCTGTCGCCGGCGTCCGGATCACTGGCAGTGCCCGTGACACTGATGGGCACCGGGCTTCCCGTAAACCCAAAGGTATTCCCAGGCGCAGTTCTGCCTACCGGCGAGGTCATCGTCACGCTGGGGGGCCGGTTCACGAATACATTCGCCGTGGGCGTCTGCGCGCTGACTCCGGTATTGTTGTACGCCTTGAGTGCAAGCGTGTGGGCGCCGCCCGCCAGGCCGACCGTTGTTGAAACCGTGGCCGCCGCCGACCCTGTGAGCGTGCTGTTCAGGCTGCCGTCGACCCACACCTCCGTCTTTTGAAGCGTTCCGTAGGTCGGTGATGCCGTGCCAGTCACCGTCATCGTGTAGGTACCGCTGGCAACCTGGACAGTCGTGCCGTTGGCGGGCGAGTTCAACGCAACGTTCGGTGGGCTGTTCAGCGTGATCGTGACGGACACGTGCGCACTGTCCAGGCTCTGGCCCTGGTAGCTTTGAGCGTTCAGGAACAGCTCATGGGTACCGGGGCCGAGGTTGGCAACCAGCGTGCCGCTGCGCGAATCGTTATAGAGGACGTCGTTGGCTGGCGGTCGAAAGCGATCCGGGAAAGCGGCGACTGCCAGTTGAGCCCGGACGCCACCGATCATCTCGTCCAGACTCACGATATCCACGGTGTCGTTGACGATGGGCGTGCCCGAGACGGTCGCCGTGAAGGCGACGTTGACGGGCACCGTCGTGCCCGCGGCGGCCACCGTGCCCCCGGGCGTCGTGACGGTGGGCCCCGTCATCGTGATCGGGCCGGTGATCGCGTGTGCAGTCGACGCAATCGCCAGAAGCATGGCGCCGGCAAGGAGACGTCGCCCTTGACGACGGTCAGCAACAAGACGCGCGCACGAGCGCGGCACCGACGCAAGTCGGGTAAAAAGACTCATTTGATTCTCCCTGCGCTCGAGTACCGTCTTTGCGGCACTAAGCGTCCTCTACAAAAGATCAAGCCTGGTCTACGCCAAATATTGATCGAGCAAACTTCGTCGACTGGTGAGACCGGTCGACCTACAGTGAAGGCGCACGTGAGAGGCTGCTCCGTGCGCTCGTTGCGTCACCGCATCCCACGCGCTGGCGAAGACACTTCGCCGAATTCGGTGCAAAGCCAAGCGACGCACACGCGTCCGGATTGCGCACGCGTGGCGCAAGTCGCGCGAAGTAATTCAAATTCTCTCCCTGACGCCCTTGGGCGCTCTTTTACAGGCCTCATGTCCAATATTGACACTGGCTGTCGTGCTCCGGACGCGGCTGTCTTTGAAATCTTTTAAGGCGCCGTCCGTCGATATCGTCGGGCAACTCGACAGTTTGAATCTGAACTGCTCCTGAATCTGATCCTGGTGTTTTCCCCAAGTGATGCTCTCGCATGACGTGCTGAGGCAGTACGAATGGACCGCTCCACGATCTCCGCCACCTTCCCGCTCGTACGGCGCGTCGGTCCGCTCTGGCTGCTCGTGCGCGTCACGTTCAGCGGCACGCTGGCCATGCGCATGTTCGTGCCGGCGCGCGGTCGCGGACGTCACGTCACGCCAGCGCGTGGACGCCCTGGTACCCCACGTATAGCCCCACCAGCAGGATCAGCGCGCCCGAGAAGTACGGCGCCTTCGCCGCCAGCTCGCTGAAACGCCCGCTGCTCACCTTCTTCGACAGGTGCTTGACGCCCAGCGCCGCGATCACGCCGGAGGCCACCATGGTGAGCGCCAGGCCGATCGAGAAGCCCAGCACCAGCGTGGCGCCGAGGGCGACGCGCTTGAGCTGCAGGCACAGCAGCAGCACCGTGATCGACGCGGGGCACGGGATCAGGCCGCCGGTGAGGCCGAACAGCACGATCTGGCCCGTCGTCACCTCGCGGCCGGCGAAGCGGCGCTGGATCTGGTCGGCGTGCTCGCGGGCGTGGGCGTCCATGCCGGCGGTGTCGACCACCGCCGCCGCGGGGGCGGCGTGCGCGTGGCCATGGTCATGGCCGCAGGACGCGCCATGGGCGTGGTCATGGCCGTGATGCGCATGGTCGTGAGCGTCGTGCGCATGCGCGTGGTCATGGTCATGGTCGTGGTCGTGGTCGTGGTCGTGGTCGTGGTCGTGGTCGCCATGGTCGTGGAAGCACGCCGCCTGGTTCCGCGACGTGCGCCACAGCATCCACGCCGCCACGCCGATGATCAGCACCGCCGAGATGATCTGCATCCACGGCTCGCTCGCCTCGGCGCTCCATTGCTGGCCGAAGTACATGCCGCCCAGAGCGATCAGCCACACGATGGCGGTGTGCGACACGGTGGCGGCCAGGCCCAGCAGCACGGCCTGCATCAGCGTGCCGCGCACCGCGATGATGAACGCCGCCATCATGGTCTTGGAATGGCCGGGCTCCAGGCCGTGCAGCGCGCCGAGGAGGATCGCGCTGGGGATGAACAGCCAGGCGTTGCCGCCCTGCAGCAGGGTGTGGAAGTCGGTCATAGGTATTTCGTGATGGCCTTGAACTGGCTGATCGCGTCGCGCGCGCCGACGCCGTCCACGGCGTGCTCCAGGCAATGGTCGATGTGGTCGTGCACCAGCGTCTTCTTGGCGTTGCCCACCGCGCTCTCCACCGCCTGCATCTGCTGGGCGATCTCGAGGCAGTCGCGGCCCTCCTCCAGCATCGCGACGATGCTGCGCAGGTGTCCTTCGGCGCGCTTCAGGCGCTTGATGATGTCGGGGTGGGACGGATGGATGGCCATGGTTTTATCCTGTGGGGGAGGATAGGATACCCGATCCGGCCGTCGTCCGCCTGAACACCACCCGGCCAGGGGACATCCTCCGAGCGAGGCTTTCGTTCACATATTAGTTGTATTGAACAACTTGTAGGCGTATAGTGGACTCACCGACCCTGAGGATGAGCCCCATGAAGACCGCCACCCAGCTCTTGATCATCGACCCGCAGAACGATTTCTGCGACGTCCCGGCCGCATACCGCCCCGTCGACCCGCTCACCGGCGCCGCCGTCGCCCCGGCCCTGCCCGTGGCCGGCGCCCACGCCGACATGCAGCGCACCGCCGCCTTCATCCGCGCCGCCGGCGCCGCGCTGGACGACATCACGATCACGCTCGACTCGCACCACCGCATCGACATCGCGCACCCCACGTTCTGGCAACGCGCCGGGGCCGCCGACGTCGCGCCGTTCACGGCCATCACCGCCGCCCAGCTGCGCGCGGGCGAGTTCGCACCGCGCGACCCGGCCGCCCTGCCGCGCACCCTGGCCTACCTCGATGCGCTGGAATCCCGCGGCCGCTACACGCTGATGGTGTGGCCCGTGCACTGCGAGATCGGCACCTGGGGCCACGGCGTGCACGCCGACGTGCGCGCCGCCTACAACCAGTGGGAGGAACGCGGACTGCGCGGCGTGCGCAAGGTCACCAAGGGCGAGAACCCCTGGACGGAGCACTACAGCGCGATCCAGGCCGAGGTGCCCGACGCCGACGACGAGCGCACGCAGCTGAACGCCGCACTGCTCGCCACGCTCGACCGCGCCGCCACGCTGTTCATCGCCGGCGAAGCCAGCAGCCACTGCGTGCGCGCCACCACCGAGCACATCGTGGCCAACCTGCCCGGCGGCCGGCCCGAGCGCGTGGTGCTGCTCACCGACTGCATGAGCCCCGTGGGCGGCTTCGAGGCCCAGCATGCCGCCTTCCTCGACGAGATGCGCGCCCGCGGCGTGCGCCTGATGAGTTCCACCGAAGCGGCGGCGCTGCTCGCCGCCTCCTGAACGACGAGAATCATTCCATGACCCCCGTCCTCCACAGCCTGCTCGAGACCGACCTCTACAAGTTCACGATGTGGCAGACCATGCTGCATCGCCACCCGCAGGCGCAGGCCGAGTACCGCTTCGTGTGCCGCAACACGCCCGCCTTCGCGCTGGCCGAACTCCTGCCCGAGGTGAACGAGCAACTCGACCACCTGTGCTCGCTGTCGTTCACGGAGGACGAGCTCGCTTACCTCGGCAACCTGCGCTACATCAAGGGCGACTTCGTCGATTTCCTGCGCATCTTCCGGTTCCAGCGCCGCTTCATCCGGGCGTCCATCGCCGAGGACGGCCGAACGCTGGAGATCGTGGCCGACGGCCCGCAGGTGCACGTGATGGCCTTCGAGATCCACGTGCTGGCCATCGTCAACGAGCTGTACTTCCGGCGCAGCGACCGGCCCGCGGCGCTGGCCCAGGGCCGCACGCGCCTGCGGGACAAGATCGCGGCCCTGCGCGCGTTCGGCGCGGGCGAGCCCGCGCGCGCGCACCCGTTCGAGTTCTTCGACTTCGGCGTGCGCCGCCGCTTCTCCGGCGAGTGGCAGGAGGAGGTGGTTCGCACCTTGAAGGACGACGTGCCCGAGTTCTTCAAGGGCACGTCCAACGTGCACCTGGCGCGCAAGTTCGATCTCGTCGCGATCGGCACGATGGCCCACGAGTACCTGCAGTCCTACCAGGCCTTCGACGTGCGCCTGCGCGACTTCCAGAAGATGGCGCTGGAGAACTGGGTGCAGGAATACCGCGGCGACCTGGGCGTGGCGCTCACCGACGTCGTGGGCATGGACGCCTTCCTGGCCGACTTCGACCTGTACTTCGCCAAGCTGTTCGACGGCCTGCGCCACGACTCGGGCGACCCGATCGCCTGGGGCGAGAAGGCGCTCGCGCACTACGCGAAGCTGCGCATTGACCCGCACACCAAGCGCCTCACGTTCTCGGACGGCCTGGACCTCGAGGCCTCGTTCGGCATCTACCGGCACTTCGCCGACCGCACGCAGCTGGGTTTCGGCATCGGCACCAACCTCACGAACGATGTCGGCCTGGTGCCGCTCAACATCGTGATGAAGCTGACGCAGTGCAACGGCCAGCCGGTGGCCAAGCTGTCCGACTCGCCGGGCAAGACGCTCTGCAAGGACGAGACCTTCCTGGCCTACCTGCGCCAGGTGTTCCACCACAGCACGCCCGAAGCGGCCTGAGGACGCCACGATGCTCAGGATCACCGTTGCCCAGCTGAACTGGATGGTCGGCGACGTCGCCGGCAACGTCGCGAAGATGGTCGCCGCGGCGCGCGACGCCGTCGCCGCGCGGGCCGACCTCGTCGTCTTCTCGGAGCTTTCGCTCACCGGCTACTACCCGGGCGACCTCCTCGACGAGCCCGACTTCCTCGCGCGCGTCGCGCAAGGCCTGGCCGACCTGCAGCAGGCGTCCAGGGAGTTCCCCGACCTGCACTGGATCGTCGGCGCGCCGCTCGCGCACGACGGCGTCGGCAAGCGCCTGCAGAACACGCTGGTGGTGCTCAAGGACGGCGCGATCGTGCTGCGCTACGCCAAGCAGCTCCTGCCCACGTACAACATCTTCGACGAGACGCGCCACTTCGCGCCCGGCCCGGACGTGGCGCGCGTGCTGCGCGTGGGCGGCCACCAGGTGGGCCTGATGATCTGCGAGGACGGCTGGAACGACGCGGGCGACGACTACGCCGTCAACCCGTTCTCGCGCCTGGCCGACGCGGCGCCCGACCTGGTGGTGTCCATCAACGCGAGCCCGTCCGACATCGGCAAGCGCGAGACGCGCCACCAGGTCTTCGGCGCCGCGTGCCGGCGCCACGGCTTCCCGCTGCTGTACGTCAACCAGGTCGGCGGCCAGGACACCATCGTGTTCGACGGCGCCTCGTTCGCGGTCGACGCGAGCGGCGCCATCTGCCACGAGGCGCAGCGCTTCGTGGAGGACGTGACGACGCTCGCGTTCGAGGAGGGCCGATTCACGACGGGCACCGGCATGCCGCTCGCGCCCGTCGCGCCCGCGGGCCTGTCGACGATGGCGTTCTACCGCGCGCAGATCGTGCTGGGCCTGCGCGATTACGCGCGGCGCTGCGGCTTCGCCAAGGCCGTCATCGGCTCGTCGGGCGGCATCGACAGCGCGCTCACGATGGCGCTGGCCGTCGACGCGCTGGGCGCCGACAACGTCGTGGGCATCACGATGCCGTCGGTCTGGTCGTCGGCCGGTTCGGTGGACGACTCGGTCACGCTGTGCCGCAACCTGGGCGTCGCGCTGGTCACGCATCCGATCGCCGACACGGTGGCCGCGTTCGCCCGCCAGTTCGAGGCCGCGTTCGGCCAGCCGCTGAAAGGGCTGCCCCTGGAGAACCTGCAGGCCCGCGTGCGCGGCACGACGCTGATGGAGTACTCCAACGCGTTCGGCCACCTGCTGCTGACCACCGGCAACAAGTCGGAGATCTCGGTGGGCTACTGCACGCTGTACGGCGACACCAACGGCGGCCTGGGCCTGATCGGCGACCTGTACAAGACCGAGGTGTTCGAGCTGGCGCGCCACGTCAACGAGGCCGCGGGCCGCGAGCTGATCCCTCAGGCCATCATGGCCAAGGAGCCCTCGGCCGAACTCGCGCCCGACCAGCGCGACACCGACAGCCTGCCGCCCTACCCGGTGCTCGACGAGATCCTGAAGCTGCTGATCGAGGGCGGCCGGCTCGCGCCCGCGGAGCTCGCGCAGGCCACCGCGTTCGTCGCCGCCCTGCGCGCGACGTCCGAGGGCGAGGCGCTGGTGGCCCGCGTGCGCGGCCTCATCGCGCGCAACGAATACAAGCGCCGCCAGGCACCGCCCATCATCCGCGTGCGATCGCGCGCGTTCGGCAGCGGACGGCAGATGCCCATCGCCGCCAAGGTCGCATGAAGCGGGCGCTCGCATGACTACGCCCTGCGACATCGCCGTCCTCGTCGGCCGCTTCCAGCCTTTCCACGACGCCCACCTGGCGCTGCTCGCGCGCGCGCTGGCCATCGCGCCGCGCGCGGTCGTCGTCGTCGGCTCCGCCTTCCAGGCCCGCACGCCCAAGAACCCGTTCACGTGGCGGGAGCGCGCCGAGATGATCCGCCACGCGCTGCCCGAAGCCGAGCGTGCGCGGGTCACCATCGTGCCCGTGCGCGACTACTACGACGAGGCGCGCTGGGTGGCCTCGGTACGCGACGGCGTCGCCGCCTTGCCCGACGTCGCGCCGGCCTCGCGCATCGCGCTGGTGGGCCACTTCAAGGACGCCACCAGCGGCTACCTCGCGGCCTTCCCCGGCTGGACGCTGGACCCGGTGGAACGCCTGCCCGGCGCCGACGGCTCGCAACTGCGTGACACGCTGTTCGCCGCGCTGCCCGAGGACGCCCACCAGCCGCCGCGGCTCGATGCCGCGCTCGCCGCCTTCGTCGACCAGGCGCCGCCCTCCACCGTCGCCTTCCTGCGTGCATGGACGGCCCTGCCCTTCTTCGCCGAGCTGGCCGTCGAATGGCGCATGCTGCAACGCTACAAGGCGGCGTGGCGCGCGGCGCCCTACGCGCCCACTTTCGTCACCGTCGACGCCGTCGTGCAATGCGCCGGCCATGTGCTGCTGATCCGCCGCGGCAAGGCACCGGGGCGCGGCCTGCTGGCCGTTCCGGGCGGCTTCATCGAGGCGCGCGAGACCACCTGGCAGTCGTGCCTGCGCGAGCTGGAGGAGGAGACGCACCTGAAGCTGCTGGAGGAGACCATGCGCCGCAGCCTGCGATCGGTGGCCGTGTTCGACCACCCCGACCGCAGCCAGTGCGGCCGCACGATCACGCACGCCCACCACTTCGACCTCGGCGACCGCGAGCTGCCCGAGGCGCGCGCCGACGACGACGCGGCGGCGGTGGAATGGGTGCGCATCGCCGCGCTGGCCGCGATGGAAGACCGGTTCTTCGACGACCACTTCCACATGCTCGACCACTTCCTGGGATTGACCGGCGCCTGAGATGAAGTCGAGACCAACCGCCATGCCTGCCCTCAAGCTCGCCTCCACCAGGAGGGATTTCCCGCGTCCGTACACCACCGTCGACGTGCTGATCTTCACGGTCGTCGACGACGCGTTGAAGGTCTTGCTGGTGCAGCGCCCGTCCGGCAGCGACGATCCGTTTCCCGGACTGTGGGCCTTGCCGGGCGGCTTCGTGAACGTCGACCTCGACGCCGATCTCGAGGCCTGCGCGCGCCGCAAGCTGCGCGAGAAGACCGGCGTCGCCAGTCCCTACCTGGAGCAACTGGGCAGCTGGGGCGGCGCCACGCGCGACCCGCGCGGCTGGTCGGCCACTCACGCGTACTTCGCGCTGATGCCGGCCGACGGCGTGGTGCTGGCCAAGGGCGCGAACGCCGCCGACGTCGCGTGGTTCACCGTGGACGACGCGCTGCTCGCGAAGAAGAAGCTCGCGTTCGACCACGCCGGGATCCTGCGCGCGGGCGTCGAACGGCTGCGCGGCAAGGTCGAATACACGTCGCTGCCCGCCTTCCTGTTGCCGGAACCCTTCACGCTGCCGCAGTTGCAGCGCACCTACGAGATCGTGCTGGGCCGGCCCGTCGACAAGAGCGGCTTCCGCACCCGCATGATGGCCGCCGATTTCCTGGCCGAGGCCGGCGTGGTGGAGAGCGGATCGAACCGGCCGCCGATGGGCTACCGGCTGAAGGATCGCGACGCGCCGGTGTTCTTTCCACGCACGTTCAGCCCGAGGGGATGATGGCCATCGCCACGATCGACCGCTAGATTCGCTCATCGGGCCGCGAACACGCGCCCGGAGACGCCTTCTTCGGTCAAGCCTGGCCGCTCAACCGTGGTCAGCCTTCGCGCCGGTCTTGTCGAGGCGGTCGAACTCGGCCTGGGTCAGCACGATGTCCCCGGCCTTCACGTTCTCCTCCAGGTGCGCCACCTTGGACGTGCCCGGGATGGGGATGATGACGTCGCTGCGCTGCAGCAGCCACGCGACGGCCACCTGGCCGGGCGTGGCGCCGTGGGCCTTGGCGATGGCGTCGAGGGCGGAGCTGCCCTCGCGGGTGAGCTCGCCGGCGGCCAGCGGGTACCAGGGGATGAAGCCGATGCCGTGGGCCTCGCAGTACTTCAGCACGTCCTCGCTGCCACGGTCGGCGAAGTTGTAGCGGTTCTGCACGGTGGACACGGGGAACACCTTGGCCGCGGCCTCGATCTCCTCGACCGTGACCTCGCTGAGCCCCGCGTACGCGATCACGCCGTCGTCCAGCAGCAGCTTGACCGCGTCGAACTGCTCGTCGCGCGGCACCCTGGAATCGATGCGGTGCAGCTGCCACAGCGCGATCTGCTCCACGCCCAGCCGCTCGCGG
>JABCYW010000138.1 GCA_013289985.1 Betaproteobacteria bacterium
GAGGCGGGGGAGCTTGTTTTGTGAGGTTAAGGAGGAGGAGGCCGCAGGCCGACGGGGGACACGAACAAAACAAGCTCCCACGGTGAGTCGTGCCTGACCCAGCGCGCCCCACAACGCGACAGCCGCTCAACTGCTGAACAGGAAGTTGAGCACGTCGCCATCCTTGACGACGTACTCCTTGCCTTCCGCGCGCATCTTGCCCGCGTCCTTCGCGCCCTGTTCGCCCTTGTTGGCCACGAAGTCGGCGTAGGCGATGGTCTGGGCGCGGATGAAGCCCTTCTCGAAGTCGGTGTGGATCACGCCGGCGGCCTGGGGCGCGGTGGCGCCGACGGGCACCGTCCAGGCGCGCACTTCCTTCACGCCCGCGGTGAAGTAGGTCTGCAGGCCCAGCAGCGTGAACGCGGCGCGGATCAGGCGGTTCAGGCCGGGCTCGGTCTGGCCCATCTCGGCCAGGAACATCTCGGCGTCGGCCGCGTCCATGTCGGCCAGCTCGGCCTCGGTCTTCGCGCAGATCGCCACCACCGGGGCGTTCTGCTTCGCCGCGAACTCGCGCAGGCGATCCAGGAACGGGTTGTTCTCGAAGCCGTTGTCCGCCACGTTGCCCACGAACATCGCCGGCTTGGCGGTGATCAGGAACAGCGACCTGACGATGACCATCTCGTCCTTCGTGAAGTCGAGGCTGCGCACCGGCTGGGCCTGGTCGAGCGCGGCGCGGCAGCGTTCGAGGATGGCGCTCAGCTTGACCGCCTCCTTGTCGCCGGCGCGGCCCAGCTTGTTGGTGCGGTGGATCTGCTTTTCCACGCTGGCCAGGTCGGCCAGGCACAGCTCGGTCTGGATCACCTCGATGTCGGAGATCGGGTCCACCTTGCCGTTGACGTGGATGACGTTGTCGTCCTCGAAGCAGCGCACCACGTTGACGATGGCGTCGGTCTCGCGGATGTGCGACAGGAACTGGTTGCCCAGGCCCTCGCCCTTGGACGCGCCGGCCACCAGGCCCGCGATGTCCACGAATTCGACGATGGCCGGCACGATCTTCTGCGCGGAGACGATGTCCGACAGCACCTGGAGGCGGGCGTCCGGCAGCTCGACGATGCCCACGTTGGGCTCGATCGTGCAGAACGGATAGTTCTCGGCGGCGATGCCGGCCTTGGTGAGGGCGTTGAAGAGGGTCGACTTCCCGACATTGGGCAGGCCGACGATGCCGCACTTGAGGCTCATGGAGATTCTTTCATCGCCGCACGGCGCCGGGGTGGCGGCGGCCGACGTGGACGGTTCGTGGGGGAAACCCGGCATTTTAGACGGTCTCCCCGTCAAAGACCCGTTCGCCCGGCACTCCCTACAATGCGGAATGTCCAAGATCGACGTACGAATCCACGGCAGCGGCATCGTCGGCCGTGCCCTGGCCCTGAAGCTGGCCCGCCAGGGGCTGGCGGTGGGCATCGATGCCCGCCCGGCCGCGCCGGCCGGCGGCGAGCAGCGCGCCGACGTGCGCGCCTACGCCCTGAACGCCGCCTCCGTCGAGTTGCTGCGCGAGCTCAAGGTGTGGGACGGCATGGCGCTGGACGCCCGCACGGCCGTCTACGACATGCGCATCGCCGGCGACGCCCAGGGCGCGCTGGCCTTCTCGGCCTGGCAGCAGACGGTGCCGGCGCTGGCCTGGATCGTCGACGCGGCCGAGCTGGAGCAGGTGCTGGAGACGGCCTCGCGTTTCGCGCCAGCGGTGTCGGTGGTGCCCGCCGATGCGAAGGCGCCGCTCACGGTGATCGCCGAAGGCAAGTCGGCCGCGGCCCGCGACCAGCTGGGCGTCGCGTTCGAGCGCCATGCCTACGGCCACAGCGCGCTGGCCGCCCGCGTGGTGTCCGACGTGGCCCACGCCGGCGTCGCCCGCCAATGGTTCCGCGCGCCCGACGTGCTGGCGCTGCTGCCCTTCGACAGGCCGCGCCCCGAGCGCTCGTACGGCGTCGTCTGGTCGATGCCGCAGGCCGAGGCCGAGCGTCTCGCGCAGGCGAGCGACGACGAGTTCGACGCGGCGCTCAATGCCGCGACGAGCGGCACGGCGGGCCAGTTGCGCGTGCACGGCGCGCGTGCCACCTGGCCGCTGATGCAGGCCGGCGCCGCCGAGATCGTCGGCCCCGGCTGGGCGCTGGTGGGCGACGCCGCCCACGTCATCCATCCGCTGGCGGGCCAGGGCCTGAACCTGGGCCTCGGCGACGTGGTGGCGCTTGCCAGGGTGATCGCCGAACGCGAGCCGTGGCGCGCGCTGGGCGACGAGGCGCTGCTGCGCCGCTACGCGCGCGCCCGCCTGTGGCCCACGCGGGCGATGGCCGGCGCGGTCGACGGCCTGTGGCAGCTGTTCTCCACCTCCGCGCCGGGCCTGCGCGAGCTGCGCAACCACGGCATGACGCTGGTCGACCAGCTGAGCCCCCTGAAACGATTCCTCGTGTCGCGCGCCCTGGGCTCGTGAACGCATCCGCCGAGACTTCCATGAACATGTTCTCCCGCGCCCTGCGCCTCCTCGCCGCCGGCGCCCTTGCGCTGGCCTGCGCCACCGCCTGGTCCGACGAGGCCGCCATCCGCAGGAACTGGGCGGCGCACAACCCGAAGGGCCCGCAGATCGACGAGATCGCGAAGACGCCCGTCGCGGGGCTCTACGAGCTGCGCGTGGACAAGGAGATCGTCTACTCCGACGAGCAGGGCAACTACCTGATCTTCCCGTCGCGCGACCAGACCGACGGCCACCTGCTGGACGCCCGCACCAAGACCGACCTGACCGAGCAGCGGCTCGCGAAGATGATGGCGCAGGACATCCCCAGGTTGCCCTACGGCGACGCCCTCATGTTCAAGCAGGGCACCGGCGCGCGCCGCATGATCGTGTTCGAGGATCCGAACTGCCACTACTGCAAGGACGCCGAGCGCAACTTCGCGGCCCTGAAGGACGTGACGATCTACACCTTCCTGATCCCCATCCTCGGCGACGACTCGGTGACGAAGTCGCGCGCCATCTGGTGCTCGAAGAACAACGCGCAGGTCTGGCGCACATGGATGCTGCAGGGCGTGATGCCGCAGCGATCCATGGGGTCGTGCGACCTCGCCGCGCTGAGCCGCAACCTCGAGCTGGCCGGCCGCTACCACCTGAACTACACCCCGGCCATCATCTTCGACGACGGCTCGCGCTTCGCCGGCGCGGCCGACCTCGACCGGCTCACCAAGCGGCTCGACGAGGTCGCCGCCAAGAAGGGCTGAGGCCACGATATTCCAACGACACCGAACCGCCCGGCGCGCCACGCGACGGGCCCCCTGCCCGAATGATCCACTACCGAATCGAGGTCGCCGATGCGGCGGCCCACCTGTTCAAGGTCACGCTGACCATCGCCGAGCCGGCGCCCGAACAGCAGTTGAGCCTGCCCGTGTGGATCCCGGGCAGCTACATGGTGCGTGAGTTCTCGCGCCATCTCAGCCGCCTCGAGGCGCGCCAGGGCGCGCAGGCGCGTCCGCTGGTGCAGCTCGCCAAGGATCGCTGGAGCGTGGCCACGTCGGGCCGCGCCGCGCTGGTCGTCACCTACTTCGCCTATGCGTTCGACGCCTCGGTGCGCACCGCCTGGCTCAGCGACGACCGGGGCTTCTTCAACACCACCAGCCTGTGCCTGGCCGTGGCCGGGCGCACCGCCGAGGCGCATCGCGTGGAGCTGCACAAGCTGCCGGCGGGCTGGGACGTGGCCACGGGCATGACGCGCGTCGATGCGGGCGGCAAGGCCGCCAAGGGCAAGCCCGCGCGCACGCAGGCGTTCGAGTCGGCCGACTACGACGAGATGGCCGACCACCCGTTCGAGCTGGGCCCGTTCTGGCGCGGCGAGTTCACGTCGGGCGGCGTCGTGCACGAGTTCGTCGTCAGCGGCGCGTGGCCGCAGTTCGACGGCGCGCGCCTGCTGGCCGACACCAAGCGCATCTGCGACGAGGAGATCCGCTTCTGGCACGGCAACGGCAAGCCGCCGTTCCCGCGCTACGTGTTCATGCTCTACGCCACGGAGGACGGCTACGGCGGCCTCGAGCACCGCGCCAGCACGGCGCTGATCGCCGCGCGCAAGGACCTCCCGCGCCAGGGCGTGGCCGGCACCAGCGACGGCTACGTCACGCTGCTGGGCCTGATCAGCCACGAGTACTTCCACACCTGGAACGTGAAGCGCCTGAAGCCGGCCGAGTTCCTGCCCTACGACTACGCGCAGGAGAACTACACCGAGCTGCTGTGGTTCTTCGAGGGCTTCACGTCCTACTACGACGACCTGTTCCTGCTGCGCTGCGGCCTCGTCGACCCGGCGCGCTACGTCAAGCTGGTGGGCCGCGCGTTCAACGGCGTGCGCCAGTCGCCGGGCCAGCACGTGCAGAGCGTGGCCGAGGCCAGCTTCGACGCGTGGATCAAGTACTACCGCAGCGACGAGAACACGCCCAATTCCACGGTGAGCTACTACACCAAGGGCTCGCTGGTGGCGCTGCGCCTGGATCTCGCGCTGCGCGCCGGCGGCAAGGCCACGCTGGACGACGTGATGCGCGCGCTGTGGCACGACGCCCCCGGCGGCGCGGTCACCGAGGCGCTGATCCTGAAGACCGTCGCCCGCCTGGGCGGCAAGGCGCTGGCGGCCGAGCTGCGCGAGTGGGTGCACCAGCGCGGCGAGCTCGACGTGCTGGCGGCGCTCGCGCGCGTGGGCGTGGAGCCCGACATCGAGGCGCTGACGCTGGCCACCGAGCTGGGCCTGCGCGTGTCCGAGGGCCCGATCACGGGCGTGCAGGTGAAGGCCGTGCTCGCCGGCGGCGCCGGCGCCGCGGCGGGGCTGTCGGCCGGCGACGAGATCCTGGCCGTCGACGGCTGGCGCGTGCGCCGGCTCGACGACGCGCTGGCGTGGATCCGCACCGGCGCGTCCATCGAGTTGCTGGTGGTGCGCCAGCAGCGCGTGCGCACGTTGCGCGTGGCCGATCGTCCGGCCGACCAGCGCGGCGAGGCCGCGCCGCGTGGCCTGAAGCTGAGCGCGAACCCGAACGCCGCCACCCTGGGCCGCCGCGCCGGCTGGTTGGGAAAGTAGGGTGCGTTCGCCCTGGCGCGAGTCCCGTGGGCGTCGCGCCGCCTGGTTCTGCCTGATCCTGGCCGTGCTGCTGGCGCACGTGCTGCTCGGATCGCGCGTGGCCGCCGGCGTCATCGGCTGGAACACCGCGCCGCGGACCCGACCCATCCAGGTCACGTTCACGCAGCGGGTGCAGCCGACGGCGCCGCCCCCGGCCACCGCGCCCGCACCCGCGCCGGCACCCCCGCCCGCGCGTCGCGCGCCGCGCGGCGTGGGCGCGAGCTCGGCGCCGCTGCCGGCGAGCGCGCCGCAGGAGACGGCGTCGCGCATCGCGCTGGAGGACGAGGCGCTCGCGCTGGCCGCCGAGGCCGAGCGCCGGCGGCATGCCCGCGAGGAGGCGGCGGCCGCGTCCGCCGCGCAGGCGCGTGCGGCGGAGGTCGCGGCGACGGCGTCGGCGGCCGCCGCTGCCGAGGCCGCCAGCGCCGCGGCGATCGCCGGCCCGGCCCGGCCGCCCTTCGAATGGCCGCCGGCCACACGGCTCACCTACACGCTGACCGGCGAGCGGGGCCAGGGCCGACACATCTACGGCCACGCCACGGTGGAATGGCGCCTTGAAGCGGCGCACTACCAGGTGCAGTTCGACGTGCACATCTCGCCGCTGATCGACCAGCACATGTTCAGCGAGGGCACGATCACCGACGAAGGCCTGAGCCCGCGCCACTACGACGAGTCGTTCAGCTTCCTGTTCGCCACGCCGCGCGAGCGCAGGATCGAGTTCGGCGGCAACGAGGTGACGCTCAACAACGGCAACCGCGTCGTCAAGCTGCCGCAGACGCAGGACGGCGCCAGCCAGTTCGTGCAGTTCGTCTGGATGTTCTACAACCATCCGGAATGGCTGGTTCCGGGCCACGTGGTGCAGATCCCGCTGGCGCTGCCCAACAACCTGCGGCGCTGGAACTACCAGGTGATGGGCACGGAGCACCTCGACCTGGCGTTCGGCGGCATCGCCGCGGTGCACCTCAAGCCCCTGCTGGACGGCCCGCGCCGGCCGAACGAATATCCTTTCGACATCTGGACGGCCCCGTCGCTGCAGTACCTGCCCGTGCAGATCCTCGTGAAGGCGGACGAACACACCTGGGCGCTGCTGGCGCTCGACGACCTGCCACTGCAGGCCGCCGGCGAGCGGCCCGTGCCGCCGCCGCCCAGGGTGGAGGCCTTCCCCACGCCGCCCCCCGTCGGCGAGCGCTGAAACCATTGTTCCAAGGAGACCCCATGACCTACGAATGCATCCTCACCGAGACCGTCGGCGAGGGCCGGCTGAAGACCGGCGTGATCCGGCTGAACCGGCCCAAGCAGATGAACGCGCTCAACGACCAGCTGATGGACGAGCTGGGCGCCGCGCTGCTGGCCTTCGACGCCGACGACGGCATCGGCGCCATCGTGCTCACCGGCAACGAGCGCGCGTTCGCCGCCGGCGCCGACATCTCGGTGATGGCCAGGTACAGCTACATGGACGCGTTCATGAAGGGCCACATCTCGCGCAACTGGGAGACCATGCGCCAGGTGCGCAAGCCCGTCATCGCCGCGGTGGCCGGCTTCGCGCTGGGCGGCGGCTGCGAGGTGGCGATGATGTGCGACATGCTGATCGCGGCCGACACCGCGAAGTTCGGCCAGCCCGAGATCAAGCTGGGCATCGTGCCCGGCGCCGGCGGCACGCAGCGCCTGCCGCGCGCCATCGGCAAGGCCAAGGCCATGGACATGGTGCTCACCGGCCGCATGATGGACGCGGCCGAGGCCGAGCGCTCCGGCCTGGTTTCGCGCGTGGTGCCGGCCGACCAGCTGATGACCGAGGCGCTGGCCGTGGCCGAGCAGCTGTGCGGCCTGGGCCTGCCCAGCGTGATGCTGGCCAAGGACGCGGTCAACCGCTCGTTCGAGACGGGCCTGACCGACGGCATCGCCTACGAGCGCCGCCTGTTCCACTCGCTGTTCGGCACCGAGGACCAGCAGGAAGGCATGGGCGCCTTCCTCGAGAAGCGCAAGCCGGTCTTCAAGAACCGCTGAGCGACGCGCCCGTCGCGACCGCGGGCGCAGGCCGCAGGTCGTCGTCGAGCCGGGTCGGATCGAACGTGAAGTCCGACAGCCGCACCGGCGCCGGCGGCCGCAGCCGCCACTTCTGCTCGCTGCGCCTGTGGCGGCCGTTGACCACGCCGTCGACCACCTCCACGCGATCGCCGTTGACCAGGTTGGTGCTGGCCACCGTCCGCGTGTTCGTGCTGTCGGCCGCCCGCACCGTGGTCTCGCTGCGCAGCGTCACCAGCCGCAGCGGCGCATCCTTGGGCCGGAACGCAAACTGGTAGTCGGTGGACACGCTGCCGGAGGCGCTGACGTCGGTGGTCTGCACCTCGAGCGTGCGGCGCGCGATCTGCACCTGCACGCCGCAGGTGGGGCAGCCGTGGGCCATCGCGCCCGATACCTCGGCCAGCTGCACGCTGCCGTCCGGCTGCGCCAGCAGCACGGCCACCACCGCGTCGGCGGCGGCGCCCGGACGGGCCGCGCGATCGGCGGGCACCAGCACCGCGGCGATGTCGCGTCCCTCGCCGCGCAGGGCGCCGCTGGATTGCGACTGCACCGTCATCCGCGGAAAGCGCTCGCGCAGCGCCTCCGCGGCCGCCGCGGGCAGCGTGCCGGCCGGGTCGAACGCGACGGGCGGCAACGCACGGGTCTCGGCGTCCAGCGCGTCGGCCGTGAAAGCGAAGTCGCCAAGCGCGATGGGTGCGCGCAGCGGCACGGTGGACTGGCGCTCGCGGTGCACCAGCGTGCCGCCGGCGTCGTCGTCGGTGATGTCGGTGCGCTGGCCGCTGAGCAGGTCGACGCTCGCAGAGAAGCCATGCGAGGCCGGATCGCCGGGCCGCGCCGGCACATAGGCCGTCACGCCCACCAGCCGCCAGGGCTCCGGGCCGACGCCGGGCGCGAACTGGTAGGTGAAGTTCTCGAAGTCGGCGCCCTCGGCGCGGATCACGCGCACGTACAAGCCGTGCGGCGCGAGGTCGGCGCTGACGCTGCACTTGGCGCAGCCCGGCAGGATGGGCCGCGACGACTCGGCGACCCGCCACGCGCCGTGGCCGTCGGGCGCGAGCAGCGCGATGGTGAACTCGCCGGGGCCGTCGGCCTTGGCCAGCACCACGGCGATCTCGTCGACGCCGGGGGTCGGCAGCAGGCCGCCGTTGTCGGACACCACGTGCAGGCCCGGGAAGCGCTGCGCCAGCGCCAGCCGCGCGGCGTCGGGCAGCCGGCGCTCCGCCGGCGGCTTCGCGACGACGGCGACCTGCGGCGGCGTGGTGCAGGCGGCAAGAATTGCCGTCAGGGCCAGGGAAAGAAGGACGCGCGCAGGCCAGCGCGGGGCGAAAGGATCCGGCATGCGGGCTGCCGGGCAGTCGTCGTGCCTACGGGATGGGGTATATGTATCAAGGCGTGAAGTCGCGCCGCGTCTCGGCGTCGAGCTTGCCGGGATCGAACGCGAAGCCGGCCAGCAGGATGGGCGGGCGCACCGTCACCTTGCTCGCGCGCTCGACGCGGTTGCGGTGGCCGCGGGCCACGTCCTCCACCACATCCAGCTTGTCGCCGGTGACCAGGTTGGCCGTGTTGACGTAGCGATGGCTGTCGCCGCCGCTGGAGCGGCTGGCGTGCACCGTCCGGACGCCCACCAGCCGCAGGCCACCCGTCTTGTCCTTGGGCGTGGCCATGAACTGGTAGCCGACGATGTGCGTGCCGGACGAGTCGCTGGCCACGGTCTGCACCACCAGCGCGCGGTGCGCGATCTGCACCTGCACGTCGCAGCCGCGGCAGGCGCGCGTCAGCGGGCCGCTGGTGGCGCCCAGCTTGAGGCTGCCGTCGGGCTGGGCCAGCAGCAGCGCCAGCGTGGTGTCGGCATCGGCGCCCGGCGGCGGCGCGAGCACCACCGCGAGGTCGCGCGCGCCCTCCGCGCGCAACGCGCCCGCGCTGCGCGCCTGCACGATGGCGCCCGGGAAGCGCGCGCGCAGCAGCGCGGCGGCGGACGCGGGCAGGGCGTCCTGAGGCTCGAAGGCCGAGACGGGCAGGCGGCGCAGTTCGGGTGCCAGCGCCTGCGGGGCGAACGCGAACGCGTCGAAGGCGACGGCCGGGCGCAGCGGCACCGTGGATTTCAGCTCGCGCCGGCGCGACGGGTCGCTGGCGGTGGCGTCGAGCGTGTCGAGCTTGACGCCGTCGAGCAGGTTGGTGGTGATCGCGTAGCTGTGGGCGATCGGGTCGTCGCCGGCGGGCTGCGCCGCCGTGACGCCCACCAGGCGCAGCGCGTCGTCGTTGTCGCGGTAGCCGAACTGGTACGTGACGCGCTCGAACTCCGGGTCGGACGGTCGCATCACGTGCACCGACAGGATCTTGCGCGCGATGTCCACCGTGGTGGTGCACGGCTCGCAGCCGGGCGCCACCACCTTGCTGGTCGTGGCGACGCGCCATTGCCCGCCGGCGCCGGTCACCAGCACGGCCACGATCGCGTCGGACGACTGGCCCAGCGGCGCGAGCACCACGGCGAGGTCGTCGGCGTCGTCCACCTGCAGGTGGCCCGAACCATGGCCGATCGGGTGGAGATAGGGGAAGCGCTGGCTCAGCGCCCGGGCAGCCGCGGGCGGCAGCGAGGTGTCGGTGGGCAGCTCGACGCGATGCGGCGCGGGCGCGGGCGGCGCCGGGGGGCGGGTCGTGCCACAGCCCGCCAGCAACGCGGCGGTGGCGAATGCCATCGCCAGGAGGCTGGCGGCGCGTGCTCGACCATCGGAAATTGGGCTTGCGACTACCTGAAATTGCATGCCGCGATCATGCCTCCGCGCGGCCCGCGATTCGCGTAACGACGCGTATCGGACGCGCGAGAAAACCCGCAGCTTGCTCAGGCGTGGCGCGCGTCCACGTAGACCCAGGCCGACAGGCCCGAAGCCAGCGTCACCGCCACGCGGCGATACGCGGCCACCTCGTACTCGTCGGCCTGCGCGAGCTCGGCGTCGCTGATCTCGAATACGGTGCCGGCCACGCCGCCGGCCGCGCGGCCGCTGCGCCGGACGATGGGGTGGTGCGTCTTGCCGCTGGTGGCCACCACCTGCGGATCGTCGATGGCGACCATGTCCTGCGAATAGCCGGGCAGCAAGTCGGCCGAGCCGCTCAGCAGCCGGCCGAAGGTGGCGCGCTGGACGTCGTCCTGTTGAAGCGTTCCGTAAGAAAAGAGGTGAGGCATGAACGTGAGCTTACAGCGTCATGCGCTCACAGGTTCTCAGGGCTGCACCCAGCGCGACCCGTTGGCGCCCATCACGGCGCGGCGGTGGCCGTCGGGGTGCAGATCCAGCCAATCCACCGTCTCGGCCATGGCCTCGATCATCGCGAAGTGGCCGCGCGCGCCGAGGTCGGAAAGAGGCGCGTCGAGCGGTCGGCCCGGGGCGGCGACGGACAGGTAGTCGCGCGCGCCGGCCGAGGTCTGCAGCTTGGCCCAGCGCGAGGACACGGCCAAGCCGGTGGTCTCGACGTTGAGGCGAACCTGCATGCGCAGCTGCTGCCCGAGCTTGCGGCTGTAGAAGATGAGCGTGCCCTGCGGCGACTGCTCGATCTGGCGCACCTTGGGCGAGCGGGCGTCGGTGTAGAAGATCAGGCGCCGCTCGGCCGCGTCCACCTCTCGCAGAACGAGGCTGCGCGCATCGGCCTGGCCATCGTCGACGGTGGCCAGCACGGCCACGCGCCACTCGTGCGGCTGGTCGGCATCCGTCTCGCCGGACTCGGGCCGTGGGCGCACGGCCACGCACTGCTCGAGTTCGCTCCAGATGCTCGCCTCGATCTCGTCGAGTTCCTGCAATCGTGCATTCACGGCAGACCTCCGGGCGGGAAGGGGAGCGACAACCTTATTCCCGCCCGCGCCGCCGGTCAACGGCCTGCGCGTAAATTTTCTTGATCGGTTTGCGAGGATCGCTAACCGGTCAGACCAGCGCAAGGCCTCATGCTTCGTGTCGGAGGGCGGGGAACAGGATCACGTCGCGAATGCTGGAGCTGTCGGTGAGCAGCATCATCAATCGGTCGATGCCGATGCCGCAGCCGCCCGTCGGGGGCATGCCGTACTCGAGCGCCCGGATGAAGTCGGCGTCGTAGAACATCGCCTCCTCGTCGCCGGCGTCCTTGTTGGCCACCTGGGCCTGGAAGCGGGCGGCCTGGTCTTCGGCGTCGTTCAGCTCCGAGAAACCGTTGGCGTACTCGCGGCCGGTGATGAACAGCTCGAAGCGCTCGGTGATGGCCGGGTTCGAGTCCGATGCGCGGGCCAGCGGGCTCACCTCGACCGGGTAGTCGATGATGAAGGTGGGCTGCCACAGCCTGGCCTCCACCTCGGCCTCGAACAGACCGAACTGCAGCTCGGCCAGCGTCCAGTGGGCAGGCGCCTTCTCGCCGGCGGCGACGATGCGCGCGCGCAGCAGGTCCTTGTCCTCGGTCTGCGCCAGCGTGAGGCCGCAGTGTTCGACCAGCGAATCGCGCACCGTCAGGCGGGCGAAGGGCTTGTCGAGGTGCACGTCCTTGCCGGCGTAGGTGAGCGCGGCCGAGCCGGTGGCGGCGACCGCCGCGTGGCGCAGCACCTGCTCGGTGAAGTCCATCAGGTCGTGGTGGTTCCAGTACGCCGCGTAGAACTCCATCATCGTGAATTCGGGGTTGTGCCGAACCGAGATGCCTTCGTTGCGGAAGCTGCGGTTGATCTCGAACACGCGCTCGAAGCCGCCCACGATCAGGCGCTTCAGGTAGAGCTCGGGCGCGATGCGCAGGTACATGGCCTGGTCGAGCGCGTTGTGGTGCGTCACGAACGGCTTGGCGTTGGCGCCGCCCGGGATCGGGTGCAGCATGGGCGTCTCGACCTCCATGAAGCCGTTGGCGATCATGAAGGCGCGGATCGAGCCCAGCGCCTCGCTGCGGGCGCGAAAGCGCTTGCGTGCGGCCTCGTCGGTGATCAGGTCCACATACCGCTGGCGGTACTTGACCTCCTGGTCGGTCATGCCGTGGAACTTGTCGGGCAGGGGGCGCAGCGACTTGGTGAGCAGGCGCAGCGTCGTCACGCGCACGGTGAGCTCGCCGGCGCGGGTGATGAACAGCGTGCCCTCGGCGGCCAGGATGTCGCCGAGATCCCAGTGCTTGAACTGGTCGTAGGTGTCCTCGCCCACCAGGTCGATCTTCACGTGCAGCTGGATGCGGCCGGTGGCGTCCTGCAGGTTGCAGAAGCCGCCCTTGCCCTGGACGCGCTTGAGCATCATGCGGCCGCCCACGCTCACCTGGACGTTCCGCGGCTCGAGCTCCTCGTTGGTGAGCCTGCCGTACTTCTCGGCCAGGTCGGCCGCGCGGTCGGCCGGCTTGAAGTCGTTCGGGAACGCGACGCCGCCCTTGGCCCGGATCGCGGCCAGTTTCTCGCGACGCTCCGCAATCAGCTTGTTCTCGTCGAGCGGCGGGGTGGGCGTCGTGGTGTCCATTGCGGGGGGATCTGCTGCCAGGAGGGAGTGGAAGCGGCCGCTTGGCCGCCGGGGTGAACCCGCAATTTTAGGCCCATCGCCGATTGGCTCGGAACTTGACACGCATCTGGGGGTGGGCGTGCGTTCGGGTCTTGTGTGCTCGTGAGCTGGCGTGCTGATGCGTCGATGTGCCGGTGTGCTTGTGCTTGTGCTTGTGCTTGTGCTTGTGCTTGTGCTTGTGCGCGGTGACGCTTCGCGCGTGTCGAGGTTGCGCGCTGCGCCGAGGTGGGCGCGCACTTGGCTCGCTGTCAAACGGGCGCCTGAATCCGGCCTGGACGGCCGGATTCCGAGGGCACTCGTTCAAAGTTCGTCCGCGTGTGCGGGCTGGCCGCGCCCGGAACCTCTGCCAGGCGCCACGACGCCCTCGACGGCCCGGTTTGCCGTCTCCCCAAGTACACGCCCACCTCGACGCCGGTTCACCCAGGCGGTTGGGACAAATACTGCTTCCCTCTTTTAAAGGTACTTTGGCATCGTCGGGCCATCGAGGCCGCGACGATGCCCGCGGCCGACATCGACACCGGGCGCCGGGCTTGACGCGAACCACGGGCCACGATGTCGGCGCTCCTTCTCGTGCTTGACGAAGCGCGCGCCTGCGGCGCTGCGCGGCTTGGACTTCTTCGATCATCCGTGCGGCCTGCCGAAGCGCTTCTCGCGGCGCCGCAGGCGACGCGCATCGTCGGACTCGAGAAGGAGCGTTGGCGCCTCGAGGTGAGGTTCGCGTCAGGCCCGGTGCCCCGTGACCGGGCTGGCCGCGGGCATCGCCGCGGCCTCGATGGCCCGGCGATGCCACATCACCATTTGACCTTGCCCGTGGAATCCGTATCCCATAGCTAAGTCATGAGCCGGCTCACGCAGCCTGAGCCTCGAGCCAGTTTTCCTCGAACTGCATCGGGCTG
>JABCYW010000139.1 GCA_013289985.1 Betaproteobacteria bacterium
GGCATCGTGCTGTGGTCGGCGGTCGGCACCTTCCTCGCGGCCATCGCGCTGGCCACCACCATCGGCGCCGAGGCCGTGCCGCAGACCGACCAGGGCTACACGGGCCTGAACATCACCATGCCGGTGGGCACCAGCCTGGCGCGCGCCGACGAGAAGATGAAGCAGGTCGAGGCCCTCATCGGCTCGATGCCCGAGATCGATTCGCTGTCCACGCAGGTCGGCGGCGACAACGGCCACAACACCGCCTACGTGGGCATCGGCCTGAAGCCGCGCCACCAGCGCAAGCTCGACCAGTTCCAGGTGGAGGACGAGATCCGCAAGCGCCTTGCGGGCCTGCCGGGCATCTCCGTCGCGCTGGGCAACCGGCCGATCTTCATCTCGATCCTGGGCCCGGATCCCAACGTCCTCGACCAGATCACGGCCGACCTGGGCGCCAAGATCCAGCGGGTCAAGGGCGTCACCGACTTCGAGTCCTCGGTCAAGCCCGGCCTGCCGGCCTACGCGGTGCGCGTGCGCCCCGACGCGGCGCGCCAGCTGGGCGTGACGCCGACGCAGCTCGCGGCCAGCCTGCGCGCTTACGTGCAGGGCGACGTGTCCACCTACTGGACGACGCCCGACGGCCAGCAGGTGGAGGTGCAGCTGCGCCTGCCCGAATCCAGCCGCCAGAGCGTGGCGCAGCTGAACCAGCTGCCGGTCGCGTTCGCGGCCGACGGCACGCCGGTGCCGCTGGACAGCGTCGCCACGATCACGTCCGTCACCAACCCGAACGTCATCAAGCGCCAGAACCTGCAGCGCCGCCAGGCGGTGTACGCCGGCGTCGACGTGAAGTCGGGCCGCACCGTGGGCCAGGTCAACGCCGACATCGACAAGATCGTCCAGGCCACCGTGCTGCCGCCGGGCTACCGCTTCGACATCGGCGGCGCCGCCCAGGACCAGGACGACATCTTCGGCAACATCGGCTCCGCGCTGGGCCTGGCGCTGATCTTCATCTACATCGTGCTGGCCAGCCAGTTCGGCAGCTTCCTGCAGCCGCTGGCGATCATGGCCTCGCTGCCGCTGTCGCTGATCGGCGTGATGATCTCGCTCAAGGTCTTCCACTCCACCATCAACATCTTCTCGCTGATCGGGCTGATCATGCTGATGGGCCTGGTCACCAAGAACGCCATCCTGCTGGTGGACTTCGCCAACCACGCGCGCAAGGCCGGCGCCACGCTGGCCGAGGCGGTGCTGACGGCGGGCCAGATCCGGATGCGTCCGATCATCATGACCACCGCGGCGATGGTGTTCGGCATGTTCCCGCTGGCGCTGGCGCTCGACGAAGGCGGCGAGATGCAGGCGCCGATGGGCCGCGCCATCATCGGCGGCGTCATCACCTCGACGCTGCTGACGCTGGTGGTGGTGCCGGTGATCTACGCCTACATCGAGCAGTGGGTGGGTTTCTTCAAGCAGCGTCTCGACGCGCGCTCGCGCGGGGCCGTCATCGGCGCCGTGCTGAGCGGGCTCGTGGGCATCGTGCTGATGATGAGCGGCGTGCCCCTGCCCGGCGTCGGCGCCGTGATGGCCGTGGCCGTCGGCCTCAGCGTGTGGGCCTGCGCGTCGTATGCCCGCGCCAATGCCTACCCGCCGGGCTGGGCCGCGATGGGGCTGCTGGGACTGCTGGGCTTCATGATCCTGGCGTTCCTGCGCCCGATCCAGGACGGCGGCCCGCCGGAAGAGCTGTCGATGGTGGGGCCGCATTCGCGGGCGCCGGACTCGCAGCCCGATTCGGAGCCCGAGGCCGATTCCGTGATGGCCTGACCGGGCCGCTAGCGCTGCTTGCCGCTGGGCCGGCCCAGCACGATCTCGCAGCCGGTGCAGGCGCGCAGCTCGGGGTCGCCGGCCGGCGTCTCCAGCGTGGCGGTGCCGCCGGCGCGGATCTCCCAGCGCCACAGGCCGCTGGCCGAGCGCGCGGTGCCGCGCACGTAGCAGGGCAGCACGTCCCAGCCCTCGCGCTGCTGGGCGGCCGTGACCACCACCGAGCGGGCCAGGAAGTAACGTGCCTGGGCGGCGGTGAGCGAGAAGTCGGCGCAGGCCTCGCCGCCGGCGTCCATGCCGCGGGTCTCGATGCGTACCTCGTCCAGCGCGGCGCCCACGACCGGCGCGGAGGCGCAGCCGGCCAGGATCAGGGTGGCGGCGGCCAGCGGGAAGAGGAGACGTTGCATGGACGGCTAGTGTCGCCGTTTTTCGCCGCCTCCGCGACGAGTCGACTCAACACTCGACGATGTTGACCGCCAGCCCGCCGCGCGCCGTTTCCTTGTACTTGGTCTGCATGTCGGCGCCGGTCTCGCGCATGGTCTTGATGACCTTGTCGAGGCTCACGTGGTGCGTGCCGTCGCCGCGCAGCGCCATGCGCGCCGCGTTGATGGCCTTGACCGACGCGATCGCGTTGCGCTCGATGCACGGGATCTGCACGAGTCCGCCCACCGGGTCGCAGGTGAGGCCCAGGTGGTGTTCCATGCCGATCTCGGCGGCGTTCTCCACCTGCTCGGGCGTGCCGCCCATCACGGCGGCCAGGCCCGCGGCGGCCATGGAGCAGGCCACGCCCACCTCGCCCTGGCAGCCCACCTCGGCGCCCGAGATCGAGGCGTTCTCCTTGTAGAGGATGCCGATGGCCGCGGCGGTGAGCATGAAGTCGACCACGCCCTTGTCGTTGGCGCCCTGCACGAAGCGCGTGTAGTAGTGGAGTACCGCGGGCACGATGCCCGCGGCGCCGTTGGTGGGCGCGGTGACCACGCGGCCGCCGGCGGCGTTCTCCTCGTTGACGGCCAGCGCGTAGAGGTTGACCCAGTCCATCACGATCAGCGGGTCGCGCATCGCGGCCTCGGGGTTCACGGTGAGGTCGCGGTACAGCTGCGCGGCGCGGCGCTTCACCTTGAAGCCGCCGGGAAGAATCCCTTCGGTGCGGCAGCCGCGCACCACGCACTCCTGCATCACCTTCCAGATCTTCATCAGGCCGGCGTGCACCTCGTCGTCGGTGCGCCAGTGGCGCTCGTTGCGGTGCATCAGCTCGGCGATGCTGATGCCGTCCCGCGCCGTCAGCATCAACAGGTCGTCGCCGCTGTGGAAGGGGTAGGGCAGCACCGTGGTGTCGGGCGCGATGGTCTTCTGCCTCGAGCCGTCGGCCGCCACCTCGTCGCTGACGACGAAGCCGCCGCCCACCGAGTAGTACACGCGGTTCTCGATCTCGGCGCCGGCGGCGTCGAACGCGGTGAAGCGCATGCCGTTGGCGTGGAAGGGCAGGGTCTCGCGGCGGTGCATCACCAGGTCGGTGGACTCGTCGAAGGCGATCTCCACGCTGCTGGCCAGCGTCAGGCGATGCTGCGAGCGGATGGCCTCCAGGAGGGCTGGCACCTGCTCGATGTCCACCGTGTCGGGCTCGTGGCCGGCCAGGCCCAGCAGCACCGCCTTGTCGCTGCCGTGGCCCTTGCCGGTGGCGCCCAGCGAGCCGTAGAGCTCGGACTTCACGCGCGCCGTGCGTGCGAGCACGCCCTCGTGCGCGAGACGCGCGACGAACATGCGCGCGGCGCGCATCGGGCCCACCGTGTGCGAGCTGGACGGCCCGATGCCGATCTTGAAGAGGTCGAAAACCGAGACGGCCATGGTTGCCTCTGCGGGGTCAGGCCTGCGCGGCCTCGGCTTCGGCGGCGTCCGCGAATTCGGACATCGGCACGCAGCTGCAGAACAGATTGCGGTCGCCGTAGACGTTGTCCACGCGGCCCACCGGCGACCAGTACTTGCCCAGGCGCAGCGCCGGCACCGGGTAGGCGGCGTCCTCGCGCGTGTAGGCGTGGGGCCATTCCTGCTTGAGCAGCGCCTGCGCGGTGTGCGGCGCGTTCTTCAGCGGGTTGTCCTCGCGCGGCCACGCGCCCCGTTCCACCTTGGAGATTTCCGAGCGGATGGCGATCATCGCGTCGCAGAAGCGGTCGATCTCCACCAGCGGCTCGCTCTCGGTGGGCTCCACCATCAGCGTGCCGGCCACCGGGAACGACAGCGTGGGCGCGTGGAAGCCGTAGTCGATCAGGCGCTTGGCGACGTCTTCGGCGCTGATGCCCGAGCTGTCCTTGAGCGGGCGCAGGTCCAGGATGCACTCGTGGGCCACGCCGCCGCCGGCGACGCCGGCCACGTTGCCGCTGAAGTGGATGTCGTAGTGGGCCGACAGGCGCGCCGCGATGTAGTTGGCGTTGAGGATCGCGGTCTCGGTGGCCTGCTTCAGGCCGGCCGCGCCCATCATGCGCACGTACATCCAGCTGATGGGCAGCACCGCGGCGTTGCCCAGCGGGGCGGCCGAGACGGCGCCGACGCGGGACGGCGATTCGACGCCCAGGCCACCGGCGCGGTGCGCCGGCAGGAAGGGCACCAGGTCCTCGACGACGCACACCGGGCCCACGCCCGGGCCGCCGCCGCCGTGCGGGATGCAGAAGGTCTTGTGCAGGTTCAGGTGGCTCACGTCGCCGCCGAACTCGCCCGGCGCGGCCACGCCCACCATCGCGTTCATGTTGGCGCCGTCCACGTACACGCGGCCGCCGTACCGGTGCACCAGCGCGCAAAGCGCCTTGACGCCCGGCTCGAACACGCCGTAGGTGGACGGGTAGGTGATCATCATCGCGGCCAGGTCGTCCTTGTGCGCGACGCACTTGGCCTCGAGGTCGGCCATGTCGACCTCGCCGTCCGGCGTGCACTTCACGACGACGACCTTCAGGCCCACCATCTGCGCCGACGCCGGGTTGGTGCCGTGCGCCGACTCGGGGATCAGGCAGATGTCGCGCGCGCCTTCGCCGCGCGCCGCGTGCCACGCGCGGATCACCAGCAGGCCGGCGTACTCGCCCTGCGAGCCGGCGTTCGGCTGCAGGCTGATGCCGGCGTAGCCCGTGGCCTGCTCCAGCCACTTGCACAGCTGGTCGTTCAGCAGCGCATAGCCTTCGAGCTGGTCGGCCGGCGCGAACGGGTGCACGTGGGCGAACTCCGGCCAGGTGATGGGGATCATCTCGCTGGTGGCGTTGAGCTTCATCGTGCACGAGCCCAGCGGGATCATGCTGCGGTCCAGCGCCAGGTCCTTGTCGGACAGGCGGCGGATGTAGCGCAGCATTTCGGTCTCGCTGTGGTGCGTGTTGAAGACCGGGTGAGCGAGGAACGCGCTGGTGCGCAGCAGCTCGGCCGGCAGGCGCAGCTCGACGCCCTGCTCGAAGCCGTCGAGCGACGCGGCGGCCTGGCCCGGCGCGAAGATCGTCCACAGCGCCAGCACGCAGGCGCGGGTGGTGGTCTCGTCGAAGCTCACCGACACCGTGGTGGCGCTGGCGCGGCGCAGGTTCATGCGGGCGGCGACGGCGCGCGCGAGGACGGCGTCGGTCTGCGGGCCGGTGACGATCTCCAGCGTGTCGAACGCGTGCGCGTTGACAAACGCCACGCCGCGCTGCGCGAGGCCGGCGGCGAAGATGGCGGTGAGCGTGGCCACGCGGCGCGCGATGCGGCGCAGGCCCTCGGGGCCGTGGTAGACGGCGTACATGCTGGCGATGACCGCCGGCAGCACCTGGGCCGTGCAGATGTTGGACGTGGCCTTCTCGCGGCGGATGTGCTGCTCGCGCGTCTGCAGCGCGAGGCGGTAGGCCGGCGCGCCGTGCGAGTCGACGCTGACGCCCACCAGGCGGCCCGGCAGCGAGCGCTTGAGCGCGTCCTGCGTGGCCAGGTAGGCGGCGTGCGGGCCGCCGCAGCCCATGGGCATGCCGAAGCGCTGCGTGTTGCCGCAGGCGATGTCGGCGCCGAACTCGGCCGGGGCCTGCAGCAGCGTCAGCGCCAGCAGGTCGGCGGCCACGATGACCAGGCCGCCGCGCGCATGCACGGCGTCCACCACGGGCTTGAGCACGTGCACCTGGCCGTTGACGCCCGGGTACTGGAACAGGGCCGCGAAGCAATCCTTTTCGGCGGCCTGCGCGGCCGGCCCCACCACCACGTCGATGTCGATCGGCAGCGCGCGCGTGCGCACCACTTCCAGCGTCTGCGGCAGCACGTCGTCGGCCACGAAGAAGGCCTTGCTCCTGCTCTTGCCCATGCGCTGCGCCAGCGTCATCGCCTCGGCGGCGGCCGTGGCCTCGTCCAGCATCGAGGCGTTGGCGATGGCCATGCCCGTGAGGTCGGTGACCATGGTCTGGAAGTTCAGCAGCGCCTCCATGCGGCCCTGCGAGATCTCGGCCTGGTAGGGCGTGTAGGCGGTGTACCAGGCCGGGTTCTCGAGGATGTTGCGCAGGATGACGCCCGGCGTGATCGTGCCGTGGTAGCCCTGGCCGATGAAGCTTTTCAGCACCTGGTTCTTGCCGGCAAGGGCCTTCAGCTCGGCCAGTGCCTTCGTCTCGGTGATCGCGTCGGGGATCGCCATCGCCTGGCCGCGCAGGATGTTCCTGGGCACGAGCGCCGAGACCAGGGCCTCGCGCGAGGCGGCGCCGATGGCCGACAGCATGCGGGCCTCGTCGGCGGTATCGGGGCCGATGTGGCGGGCGACGAATTCGGTGGCGTTCTCGAGTTCGGCCAGCGGGGTCGGGGCGGTCAGCGACATGACGGAATTTCCAGGCAAGGGTTCAGCAAGGGGCACGCGGCGCGCGTCGTGTGGACACGGCCGTCTGGGCGCGAAGTCGGCGCGACGGGTGGCGTCGCGCGGAGTCAGGAAGTCGAGGGGACGGTCAGAGCGTCTTCAGCAGCGCGTCGTAGCCCGGGCCGTCCATCAGCTCGTCGAACTCGGCCATGTTGGAGATCTTCACCTTGAAGAACCAGCCTTCGCCCAGCGGGTCGGTGTTGGCCAGCGCCGGCTCGTCGCGCAGCTTGTCGTTGATCTCGACGACCTCGCCGGAGACCGGCATGTAGATGTCGGCCGCGGCCTTGACGGACTCGACGACGCCGGCGATCTCGCCCTTGGCGAACGTGCGGCCGACGGCGGGCAGGTCGACGAACACGACGTCGCCCAGCGCGTCCTGCGCGTGCAACGTGATGCCCACGACGGCGGCGTCATGATCTTCGATATTGATCCACTCGTGGTCGGTCGTGAACTTGGTCGTCATGCAGGGCTCCTGGAGAGAAATGGCGTGGAGGAAATGGGGAGAAACGAGGCTCAGCCGCGGTAGTAGCGGTTGGGCGTGAACGGCATCGTGGCGACGCGCATCGGCAGGCGCTTGCCGCGCACCTCGGCGTAGACCTCGTGGGCGACGATGGCGTGGTCCACCGGCAGGTAGGCCATGGCCACCGGCTGGTTGACCGTGGGGCCCAGCGTGCCGCTGGTGACCACGCCCAGCTTGTGGCCGTGGCTGTCGACGATGACGGTGCCCTCGCGCACGGGCGCGCGCTCGAGGCCCACCAGGCCGACGCGCTTGCTCAGCGCGCCCACGGCCAGCTGCTTGCCGATGACGTCGGCGCCCGGGTAGCCGCCCTCGCGCGCGCCGCCGGGGCGGCGCACCTTCTGGATGGCCCAGGTGAGCGCCGCCTCGACGGGCGTGGTGGTGGTGCCGATGTCGTGGCCGTACAGGCACAGGCCGGCTTCCAGGCGCAGCGAATCGCGCGCGCCCAGGCCCACCGGCTTGACCTCGGGCTGGGCCAGCAGCGTGCGGGCCAGCTTCCCGGCGTCGGCGGCGGCCACGGAGATCTCGAAGCCGTCCTCGCCGGTGTAGCCCGAGCGGGTGACATAGCAGGCGACGCCGGCCACGTCGAAGAAGCCGCCGGTCATGAAGGTGAGCTTCTCGATGCCCGGGGACAGGCGCGCCATCGCGTGCACGGCCATCGGGCCCTGCAGCGCCAGCAGCGCGCGGTCGAACATCGTGACGATCTCGCAGCGCTGGCCGATGTGCGCGCGCAGGTGGGCCAGGTCGGCGTCCTTGCAGGCGGCGTTGACGATCACGAACAGGCCGTCGTCGCGGCGGGTGATCATCAGGTCGTCCAGCAGGCCGCCCTGGGCATTGGTGAACAGGGCGTAGCGCTGCTTGTTCAGCGGCAGGTCGATGACGTCCACCGGCACCAGCGTCTCGAGCGCGGCGGCGGCGTCGGGCCCCTTGAGGAGCAGCTGGCCCATGTGCGACACGTCGAAGAGGGCGGCCTCGTGGCGGCACTGGCGGTGCTCGGCCAGGATGCCCGCCGGGTACTGCACCGGCATCGCGTAGCCCGCGAACGGCACCATGCGGGCACCGAGCTCGAGGTGCAGGGCGTGCAGGGGGGTGTGGAGCAGCGGGGCGGTGGAGGTGTCGGCAGACATGGCGGAATCCTTCGAGGGCAGTCGGTTCCGCCCCTGTTATAGGGCGGGTGGATGCCCTCGCTGTCCGCTTTACCTGAGAGATTGAAGCGCCGGTGTGCCGGCGCCGCTTGCCCCTTCGGTGGGCGATCTCGCCGGGGTTTTCGCAACCCCGGCCGCATCGCCTCTCTCCAGTGAGGAACGCCCGTGTTCGACAGGCGTCTCGTCAGTCCTTTTGCCTGAGCGTTCGGGGCTTTTCGGGCCCCTGCGCCTTCGGCGGCCTGGCCGCACGCGAACGCACGGCTTCGGCTCTCTCCTGACAAGCTGCCAGTTTAGCATCGTGCCCGCCCGCGGCAAGCCGGATGCATGCAAGGGATCCTTGGGCGGTCGACGGTGTAAATATCTGTTGCCAACGCGGCGATTCCATGGAGAATTTGACCAAGGAAAAAGTTTCCCACCGGTTGGTCGCGCGGTGGCGAAGAACATGAGGAGCGGT
Organism: Betaproteobacteria bacterium; assembly: GCA_013289985.1. Classification (GTDB taxonomy): domain Bacteria; phylum Pseudomonadota; class Gammaproteobacteria; order Burkholderiales; family Burkholderiaceae_C; genus Scleromatobacter. The sequence continues at coordinate 8,739 of JABCYW010000139.1, forward strand.
GTTGGCGCCGGGACATTCCGGCGAAGTCGTTCTGCTCGTACTGGACTCCGCGGCCGCTGAATTCCCGATTCACGAGCACAGTCATGAGCCAACCAGTTCCTCCGCAGCAGTCCGCCACGGACGCTGCGCGGGGCGATGTCGCGTCGACGCCGCGCGCCGACCGCTCGCTTCCCGGGTTTCCCCAGCACCCGCCCCGTCCGGCTCCGGGGCCGCATGCGCAGATCGAGCGCGAGATCGAACGTTCCGAGCGGGCGTCCGCGGCGCTGGCCGCCACCCGGGCGCTGGCGCGCGCCGCGTTCACCGATTCGCAGCTGGCCGCCGAGGGCGCCGGCGAGGACGGCGACCTCGACGCCTCCGGCTGGGTGCGCACCGAATACGCGGCGCTCGACCACTCGGTGCGCGCGCCGCAGGACGACGTGCCGCACGACGGCCCGCGACACAACCTGGTGGGCGGTTCGTTCAACCCGGGCATGGCGTTCCAGAGCGTGCGCGCGTTCCCCGGCGCCTCCGTCGCGCAGACGCCCATCAAGACCCGCGGTGGCGCGCAGGCGCGCTTCCTGCAGGAGTCCCGCCATGCGCCGCGACCCGAGCGCGGCATCGGCGGCGCGCCCCGCGCGGAGCATTCGCTGGGCAGCGGCGCGGGTCTGCACGACAAGCCCGCGGTGCCGCCGATGCCGGCCACGCCCGGCGCCTCGCCGCTCGGCCGGCCCGCTCCCGCGCGCGGCGGAGCGGCGCCCGCCAGCGCGTCGTCCGCCGGGCCGTTGCGATTCGCGCTGGCCGTCGGCCTGGGCGCGGTCATCGTGCTCGTGGGCGGCGGCCTGGCATGGAAGGCCGACTGGCTCACGCACAACCGTCCCGGCGATGCGTCGCCGGTCACCACCGAGGTGGCCACCAAGGCGGAAGCGGCCCGCGTGATGTCGGCGGCGCAGCAGGAGATCACCCCGGCGCCGCCGGCCGGCGGCACGCCGTCCGCGCGCAGCGACCAGGACGTGGATGCGGCGCTGGCCGCCGCGGCCCGCGCCGCGGCCATGCCCGTGGCCTCGGTGCACGCGGCGGGCCCGGCGCACGCGGTGCGCGCGCCGGCACCCGTGGCCGCCGCGCCGGCCGTGAAGGCGAGCGCCGCGGCCGGCAAGGACGGCGTGGCCGCGGCCATCGCCGACGCGCAGGCGCGGTCCGACCGCTTCCTGGCCACCGGCAACGCGGCGCCGGCTCCCGAGGTCAAGCCGCAGCAGTGAACGGCGGCCGCGGGGCCGCCTACTTCACGCACTCCTGGGGCCGGTCTTCCATGCCGGGCTTGTGCGCCGTGAACGGATTGGTGCCGACGCCCCGGATGCGCTGCCAATGGCCCGGCCCGCGATAGATGCTGCCGTCCGGCTCGCGTTGCCACGCGATGCACTCGACGCTGCCGAACGCGATGTCCATCCTTTCCTGCCTCGTCAGCTCCAGGTGATTGGAACGCGGATCCTGCATCGCCTCCTGGGCCGGCGTGAGCCTGGGCGGATGGGCGAAGAAGTCCTTGGGAATCGTCAGGTCCAGCCTTGCCGGGCCGGGCGTCGAGGCGGCGCCGTCGGCCGGACCGGTGGCGGGGGCCGCGGCGACAGCGGGTGCGGTGATGGCCTGCGGGCTGGCCGGCATGTCGACGTCGACCGGTGGCAGCGGGGCCAGGAGGGCGCGGGGCGGCCGCGCGGCGCGAGCTTGGGGCTGGGGCCGGTCGACCGGGGCCGGCCTGGCCACGGCCAGCAGCAGCAACTGCAGCAGCCGATCGTCGCCGCGCTCACGGACGGCGTGCAGGTGGATGAGCGATTCGACGGCCGCGACGTGCAGCACCAGCAGCAACGCGATGGCGGCGGCTCGGGAGGGTCGACGCGGCGCGGCGGGAAGATTCACTGGGCATGATCAAGCGACGCATGGCGGGCATGCGGGGTCGGCGCGAGGGCCCGAAGCGAGGCTGAAGTATCGACGCGCCCACGGGTGCGCGTGCCGGTTTTACCGATGAGCAACATCGTGCAGTGCGAGTCCGTCGAGTTCGGCAAGACGTGTTCCCGGCGCTTCGTTCGAAGCGGTGCATGGCATGCCCAGGGTCTGTGCGCGGGTGTCGCCTTTCGCACGCCTGTTGTGCGGTTTAGGCGTCGCGACGGCGGGACGATGCTGGCATCGAACCTGCTTGTATACCGGTCGGAACACCAACTGGTGTGATCAGGCCGGCTGAGCGTCCGGCAGCGTCCCAACGTGTCGAAAAGAGGAGCGAACCGCATGTCCGAACAACATTGGAATCGTCGCGAGCTGATCCAGGCGGCCGGCGCCCTGGGGCTGGTGGGCCTCAGCGGCCGCGCACTGGCGCAGAAGCCGCTCACGGCGGGCTTCATCTACGTGGGCGCGCGCGACGACTACGGCTACAACCAGTCGCACGCCGACGCGGCGGCGCTGGTCAGGAAGATGCCGGGCCTGAAGGTGGTGGAGGAGGAGAACGTGCCCGAGACCAACGCGGTGCAGAAGACCATGCAGGGCATGATTTCCCAGGACGGCGCGACGCTGCTGTTTCCGACCTCGTACGGCTACTTCGACCCGCACATCCTCGCGCTGGCGCCCAAGGACCCCGGCGTGCGGTTCGCGCACTGCGGCGGCCTGTGGACGGCGGGCAAGCACCCCGCCAACGTGGGCAGCTTCTTCGGCTACATCGACGAGGCGCAGTACCTCAACGGCGTCGTCGCCGGCTTCGCCACCAGGAGCAGGAAGCTGGGCTTCGTGGCCGCCAAACCGATCCCGCAGGTGCTGCGCAACATCAACGCGTTCGCGATGGGCGCGCGCTCGGTGCACCCGGACATCACCACCACCGTGATCTTCACCGGCGACTGGAGCATGCCCGTGAAGGAGGCCGAGGCCACCAACAGCCTGGCCGACCAGGGCGTGGACGTGTTCACGATGCACGTGGACGGCCCCAAGGTGATCGTCGAGACGGCGGCCAGGCGCGGCAAGTTCGTCTGCGGCTACCACGCGAGCCAGGCGAAGCTCGCGCCGCAGGCCTACCTCACCGGCGCCGAGTGGAACTGGATCGTGCCGTACAGGCAGATCATCGACGCGGCCCAGAACGGCAAGCCGCATCCGAACTTCGTGCGCGGCGGCCTGAAGGAAGGCTTCGTCAAGAGCTCGGCCTACGGCCCGGCCGTGAGCGAGGCCGCGCGCAAGCAGGCCGAGACCGTGCGCGCCGCGATGCTGGCCGACAAGTTCGACATCTTCAAGGGCGAGCTGAAGGACAACACCGGCAAGGTCGTCATCCCGGCGGGCAAGGTCTACCGGCAGACCGACGTCGCGCTCGAGGGCATGAACTACCTGGTCGAAGGCGTCATCGGAAAAGTATGACCCCCCCGAAGCGCCTGCGGCGCCTCCCCCCGGGGGGCGCCCCCAGCGGCCCGGCAAAGCCGGTTCCGCGGCGGCCGCTTGGCTGGGCGTCCTGCCTGCGATGCGTCTGACCTTCAACGCCGAGGAAAGCTGAGATGCACACCCCCCGCAACTGGCACGCCTCCGCCGAGGCCCTGCTGCTGCCCGTGATGGCGCTGGCGGCGGCGCTGCTGCTGTTCGGCGTGTTCTGCTGGTTCGGCGGACAGAGCCCGACGGAGGTCTGGAGCATCCTGTACCGCGGCGCGTTCGGCGATGCGTTCTCGTGGCAGAACACGCTGCAGCGCGCCGCGCCGCTGATGCTCACCGCGCTGGCCGTGGCGCTGCCCGCGCAGGCCGGCCTGACGGTGATCGGCGGGGAGGGCGCGCTGGCGCTGGGCGCGCTCGGCTGCGCCGCGCTGCCCTACGTGATGCCGGTGCCCGGAGGCGTGGTCGGCTCGGCGATGGTGCTCGCGTCGGGTGCGTTGCTGGCGGCGCTGTGGGTGGCGATCGCCGGCGTCCTGCGGCAGTGGCGCCGGGTCAACGAGACCATCTCCAGCCTGCTGCTGGGCTACATCGCGATCGCGCTGTTCAAGCACTGCGTGGAGGGCCCGATGCGCGATCCGGCCAGCCTCAACAAGCCGTCCACGCGGCCGCTGGACGAGGCGTTGCGCATAGCCGCGATCGCGCCCGATTCCTTCCTGGGCGACGTGCACTGGGGCCTCGTCATCGGCCTCTTGGCGTGCGTGCTGTTCGGCGCGTGGCTCAGCTTCACGGCCCAGGGCTTCTCGCTGCGCGTGGTGGGGGGCAACGCCCGCACCGCGCGCCTGGTGGGCCTGGCCACCGATCGCCTGGTGGTGCTCGCGTGCGCGCTGGGGGGCGCGTGCGCGGGCCTCGCCGGCGCCATCGAGGTGGCCGCGGTGCAGACCTCGGCCAACGCGTCGGTGATCGCCGGCATGGGCTACACGGGCATCCTGGTGAGCTTCGTGGCGCGCCACAACCCGTGGGCCATCCCGCCGGTGGCGATCCTGTTCGGCGGCTTCGCCGCGGCCGGCAGCCTGCTGCAGCGCCGCCTGGGCCTGCCCGACGCGTCGGTGCTGGTGCTGCAGGGCTTCGCCTTCGTCAGCATCCTGGGCGCGGAGGCGCTGCGCGGGCGGCTGTTCCCGCTGCTGACCACGCGCCCGGCCTTCACCCTCATCAAG
>JABCYW010000140.1 GCA_013289985.1 Betaproteobacteria bacterium
GTGCCCGTGACGTGCTCGCCGGCGAACAGCCGGTTCATCTCGTCGACCAGTTGCCAGCCGTGCAGGTTCAGCGGTTCCGCCACCGTGCCCGTCTGGAACGTGCCGGTGCGGATGCGCAGGAAGGCCGACTCGCTGCCGTCGCCGGCGGACAGCATGCTCAGGGCGTTGTTCGGCAACGCCGCCTGCGTCAGCACCGGCGCGGCGTAGTCGAAGTAGATGTCGTTGATCGCCAGGGCATGCGTCCAGCGCTTGCCGTGGCGCGCCAGGAGTTCGCGCGTCGCGGCCGGCATCAGCTCGGCGTTGCGCGAGATCGCGACGTCGCGCACCTCCAGCAGGGCGCAGCCGGCGCAGCCGCGCACGACGGCGGCCATCGCATCGGCCTTGGCCCGGGGCAGTTCGTAGTTGGTGTCCGTGAAGACGACGACGCCGGCATGCCCGCCGGACTGCACGATGGCCGCCAGCGCGGTGACGCGCGCCACCTCGAGCGGATCCGTCGAGACGTTCATGGCCACCGGCGTGCCGGGCACCGGGCCGGCCCGCGCGGCGACATGCCAGCCCACGATCGGGATGCCGCGTTCGGCGAACGGCTTCAGCCAGGGCGCGAGCGCATGGACGTCGCCGCCGAAGATGACCAGGCCGTCGGGCCGGGTGTTCAACGCGTCGGCCAGCATCTTGCGGCGGCCCTCCTGCGTGCCGCCGGAGTCGAAGACCTTCACGCTCCAGCCGATGACCTTGGCCGCCTCGAGGACGCCCTCGTCGACCGCCAGGATGCCGCCGTTGCGCAGGTCCTCGTTGACCAGCGCGATGCGCTTGCCGGGCTGGGCGCGCGGACCGGTGCGCGGCCCCGTCCAGGCCACGGCCGGCTGCGCCGCGGCGTCGACGACGCGCTTCGCCTCGGCCAGGTAGCTCCGGGCCGCGTCGGCCTGGACGGCCACGCCGGAGGCCGGGACGAGCGCCACGGCCTGCGCCAGGGCGACCGATTGCGCACAGGCCAGGGCCCATTGCACGAGCAAACCCATCAGACGGTTCTCCAACGACCCGATGCGGGGGTCGAATGCCCACCGTCGATGATGCTCCCCGGACGCCGCGGCGGGATGATCTCCCTGTCGAAATGGTAGCCCAACGACGTGCCGCGGTGCGGGTATTGTCGAACTCGCCCCCCAACAACGACACCGCTGCGGAAGCGGCCCCGGCTCAGGGCAACGTGTACTCGAAGCGGTAGCTGTGCGCCCCGCCCGGCGCGATGTCCACCATCATGCGGCCTGCCAGGCCGGCCAGCGCGTCCGTGCCCGAGTCCGGCACCACCGTGATCGACTGGGTCGGCTCGCCGCGCGTCAGCGTGGAGCTGTGCTGCAGCACGAAGCTGCCCGCGCGGCCGTCCAGCGTGCCGCGCACCGTCTCCATTGCCACGTAGCCGGCGGAGCCCGCGACCGCGCCGCGGAACGCGATCATCTCGCCCGTGCTGGCGGCTTCCAGCGCACCGTGGTACTGCTTGTCAAGCGACATGCGGCCGAGGCCGCTGTTCTCGGCCACGGGGCTGAGGGTCTGCGGCGCGAGCTTGACGTCGAAGGGTCCGGTGGCGAAATGGGCGGTCACGGCAGGCTCCTTGGCGAACAGGGTCGTCGGCACCACGGCGGCAAGGCTCAGCAGCACCGCGGTGGCGACGGATCGGGGATTCATCATGGCATCATGAAATGAAGACGTTCCCGCATTGAATCGACGCCACGATGAAAACGATTGGAAATTCGCGACGGCCGCCGGGCCTCGAGCCCCGCGGCGTGTTGCATCGGCTGGCCGTGGGCGAGTTTGCGCACGGACGCGTGGCCGCGCCGGACGACCTGGCCGACCGGATCGAGCACTTCTGGAGCGTGCGCTGGAACCTCGAGGGCCTGCCGCCGCAGGTGCAGGAGACCCTGCCGCATCCCAACGTGCACATCGTCGTCGAGCCCGGGCGCGCCGACGCCTGGGGCGTGCACACCGGGCGCTGGACGCGCGTGCTCGAGGGCCGGTCGGCGGCGTTCGGCATCAAGTTCCGGCCCGGCGCGTTCCGGGCCGTGCTGGGCCGCGCGGTCTGCACGATCGCCGACGGGTCGGTGACCGTGGCCAAGCTGTTCGGCGAAGCGGGCGCGGCCCTGGACGCGACGCTGTCCTGCCCCGACGACCCGGCCGCCGTCGCACTGGCCGCGCAGTTCCTGCGCGAGAACCTCCCGCCGCTGGACGAGCGCGCCGAGCTCGCGGGCCGCATCGTCGACGGCGTCGTCGACGACCTCGAGCTGCACTCGGTCGACGAGCTCGCCCGCCGGTTCGACCTGAGCCCGCGCGCGCTGCAACGGCTGTTCAGCGACTACGTGGGCGTCGGCCCGAAATGGGTCATCCAGCGCTACCGGCTGCACGAGGCCGTCGCGCGCGTGCAGGCGGGACGGCCGGTGGCGTGGGCGGCGCTGGCGCAGGACCTGGGCTACTTCGACCAGGCCCACTTCATCGCCGACTTCCGCAAGCTCGTGGGCCACACGCCGGGCGACTACGAGCGCCTGGTTCAGCCCAGCCGCATCGACACCTCCACGTCGTCGCCGAACGGCGTCGACAGCCAGCCGCCGCCCGGCGAGCGCACGCGGGCGAGGTAGTCGGGGCTGTCGTCGGCGTTGTCGGCCACCACCAGCGCGCCGGGGCGCAGGCGGCTTTCCAGCAGCGCGAGGATCTCCGGATACAGCGCCTTCGCGCCATCCAGCAGCACGAGGTCGATGCTCTCGGGCAGGTCGGCGCGCAGCGTCTGCAGCGCGTCGCCCTCGCGGATCTCCACGAGGTCGGCCAGGCCGCCGGCGGCGAGGTTCGCGCGCGCTCGAACGACCTTGGATGGCTCGAACTCGCAGGTGACGAGGCGGCCGCCGCCGTTGTCGCGCAGCGCCGCGGCCAAGTGCAGCGTGGACAGGCCGAACGAGGTGCCGAACTCGACGACGACGCGCGCGCGGGCGTGACGCGCGAGCATGTACAGGAGCGTGCCCGTGGCGCGCGAGACCGGCAGCGGCTGGTCCTTCAGCCGCGTGTAGAACTCGAGATAGTCGGTCCTGCTGCGCATCAGGCGCGCGAGCTCGCCGGACGGCAGCGCCGCGGCCATCGCCCGCAGGCCGACGGCGGCCTCGTCGGCCTCGGCGAACAGGCGGTCCAGCAGCGGCGCGACGGGGGCGGAGGTGAGGGTATCGGTCATGGAAACTTTCCTTCGGATCGGTGAGCCGCAATAATATGAAGAGTTCTTCAGGTTCTTCAATTCGCATTCCGAAGGCACCCCATGGCCGACCGTCCGCAGCCCCGGATCTCCTCGCGCAAGAAGCCCCAGCAGGCGCGTTCCAGCGACCTCGTCGCGGCCATCCTCGAGGCCGCCCTTCAGGTTCTGGCCCGGGAAGGCGCACAGCGCTTCACCACCACGCGCGTGGCCGAACGCGCGGGCGTGAGCGTCGGGTCGATCTACCAGTACTTCCCGAACAAGGCGGCCATCCTGTTCCGGCTGCAGAGCGACGAGTGGCGCCAGACCACCGCGATGCTCGGCGAGATGCTGGAGGACGCGCGGCACCCGCCGCTGGAGCGGCTGCGCCGGCTGGTGCACGCGTTCGTGAAGTCGGAATGCGACGAGGCCGGGATGCGCGTGGCGCTCGACGACGCCGCGCCGCTGTACCGCGACGCGCCCGAGGCGCAGGAGGCGCGCAAGGCCAGCGCGGGGACGCTGGCGAAGTTCATGCGCGAGGTGCTGCCGGGCGTGGCGAAGCCGAAGCGCGACCTCGCCGCCTCATTGGTCAAGACGACGCTCAGCGCCGTGGGCAAGGAGTTCTCGGAGAGCCCGCGCAGCGCCAAGGAGATCGCGACCTATTCGAACGCGATGGCCGACATGTTCTGCGCCTACCTCGCGGGCCTGGCCCGGCCCGCGCGCGGCTGACGTCGATCCCGCGGATCACCTCGCCCGCGCCAGCACCTCCGAAATCGCTACAGTTGCCCATCCGTCCCGCCAGCGCCCGCCCATGTCCACCACTCCGACCGCCCCGCTCCGCCTCACCACCTTCTCGCACGGCGGCGGCTGCGGCTGCAAGATCGCGCCGGGGGTGCTCTCCAGCATCCTGAAATCGAGCGCGCCCGGCTTCCTGCCGCCCCAGCTGATGGTGGGCATCGAGACGGCCGACGACGCCGCGGTGTGGCGGCTCAACGACCAGCAGGCGCTGATCGCGACGACCGACTTCTTCATGCCCATCGTCGACGATCCGTTCGACTTCGGGCGCATCGCGGCCACGAACGCGATCAGCGACGTCTACGCGATGGGCGGCACGCCGATCATGGCGCTGGCCATCGTCGCGATGCCGATCGCGCAGTTGCCCGTGGAGGTGATCGGCCGCGTGCTGGCGGGCGGCAACGCCGTGTGCGCCGAGGCCGGAATCCCGATCGCCGGCGGCCACACGATCGACTCCGTCGAACCGATCTACGGGCTGGTCGTGATGGGCCTGGTGCATCCGGATCGCGTGCGCCGCAACGCGGACGCGCGCGCCGGCGACGTGCTGGTGCTCGGCAAGCCGCTGGGCGTGGGCGTGCTGTCGGCGGCGCTGAAGAAGGGCGCGCTGGACGACGCGGGCTACGCGCGCCTCATTGCGACCACCACGCGACTGAACAAGCCGGGCCCCCGGCTGGCCGAGCTGCCCGGCGTGCACGCCCTCACCGACGTGACCGGCTTCGGGCTGGCGGGCCACGCGCTGGAGATGGCGCGCGGCGCCGGGCTGCGCGCCGTCATCGACTGGCCGGCCGTGCCGCTGATCGCGGGCGTCGACGCGTTGGCGCGCGCCGGCTTCGTCACGGGCGCCTCCGGCCGCAACTGGGAGAGCTACGGCGCCGAGGTGCGGCTGCACGCCACCCTGCCAGCGCCGGCGCGCGATCTCCTGTGCGACCCGCAGACCTCGGGCGGGCTGCTGGTCGCGTGCAGCGCCGACAGCGTCGCCGCGGTGCTGGCGTGCTTCCGCCGCGACGGGTTCGACGATGCCGTCGTGATCGGCCGGATGACAGACGGGCCGGCCGGCCTGGACGTGGCGCCCTGAGAGGGTCAGCCGCGCCGCCCCAGCAGCTCGTCCACCCAGGCGCGGCTGCGCGCGTCCGTCCAGTCGCACTCGCCCATCACGACGAAGCGCACGCGCCCGTCGGCGCCGATCGCCACGGTGCTCGGAAACGCGTGCACGTCGAACGCCTTCGCGGCGCCGCCATCGGCGTCGAGGGCGACCGGCAACGGCAGCGGCGTCGCATCGAGAAAGCGGCGCACCGTGCCGGCCGGTTCGCGATAGTCCACGGCGACGACACGCAGGCCCCGTTCGCGCTCGGCCAGCCGGACCAGCGACGGCAATTCGTCCCTGCAGGGCTCGCACCAGCTGGCCCAGAAGTTGAGCAGCACCGCGTGGCCGCGCTGCTCGGCCAGCGACCATGCCGCCCCGTCGAGCAGGGGCAGCCGCAGCCGCGGCGTGCTCTGGCGGCGCGGCCAGTCGGTGCGCAGGGGCTGCGCGGCCGACGCGCGGCGGACGCAGGCCATCGCCGCGCTGGCGAGCAGGAGTTGGCGGCGACGCAATGACGGGGGCATGGTGGCGGTGGAATATCGGTGGCGCCGGCGGGTCCGGTCGATTGGCGGCAAAATACGGGGTTCCGCCTGTCGATGGCGCGGCATGCCCGCCGACTCGCCCTGCCCCGCGCAAATCGTTGCGAACAAGGATAGCTCCCTCCATGAATACCCCCGTGTCGCGCCGCCGCCTGATGAAGGCCGCCTCCGCTTCCATGCTCCTGGGCGCGACGCCGCTGCTGAGGGCGCAAGACGCCGTCCGCCATTTCGATCCCAGGCCCTCGGACTGGCGCACCTTCGACGTCGTCACCCGGGTCGCGCTGGCGGACCCCGCCGGCCCGTCCACCGTGTGGCTGCCCGTGCCCTCGCTCGACACGCCGTGGCAGCGCACGCAGGACATCAGCTGGACGAGCAGCGGCGGCGAGGTGCGCATCGCCACCGACGGCGACACCGGCGCCAAGGTGCTGGTGGCGCGCTTCGACGCGGCCGCCGCGCAGCCGGTCGTCGCGTTGACCACGCGCGTGCAGACGCGCAACCGCGGCGTCGACTGGGCCGCGCGCGACACGTCCGCCACCGACCCCGCCGACCTGCGCCGCTGGGTGCGGCCCAGCGCGCTCATCACCACCGACGGCATCGTGCGCAAGGTGGCGCTGCAGATCACCGACGGCGCGACCACCGACCGCGAGAAGGTGCAGCGCATCTACGACTGGGTGATCGTCAGCACCTACCGCGAGCCCAAGGTGCGCGGCTGCGGCGTGGGCGACATCCGCACGATGCTCGAGACGGGCAACCTCGCCGGCAAGTGCGCCGACATCAACGCGCTGTTCGTGGGCCTGTGCCGCGCCGCCGGCGTGCCCGCGCGCGACATCTACGGCGTGCGCCTGGTGCCCAGCGCGTTCGGCTACAGGGAGCTGGGCGGCAACCCGGCCAGCCTCAAGGGCGCGCAGCACTGCCGCGCCGAGGTGCACCTGAAGGGCCACGGCTGGGTCGCGATGGATCCGGCCGACGTCACCAAGGTGATGCGCCAGGAGACGCCCGAGTGGATCAAGGACGCCGGCCATCCGGTCGTCGCGCCGGTGCGGCGCGCGCTGTTCGGCGGCTGGGAAGGCAACTGGATGGGCTACAACGGCGCGGCCGACGTCGCGCTCCCCGGCGCGAAGCAGGGCAAGCTGGGCTTCTTCATGTACCCGCAGGCGGAGACCGCCGCCGGCGCGCTCGATCCCTACGCGCCGGACGCGTTCACCTACCAGATCACGGCGCGCGAGATCGCCGCCTGAGCCGTCATGACGCCGGCCGTCTCCTCCCCGCATGAAACCGGCAGCGCCCCGGCGCTGACCGTGGCGGGCATCGCCGCGCTGCTGGCCTCCGGCTGCTGCGTGGCGCCGCTGCTGCTCGCGCTGGCGGGCATCTCCGGCGCCTGGATCGGACAGCTGCGTCGCATCGAGCCCTGGTCCCCGTGGCTGATGGCGCTGTCGTTTGCCGCCCTGGCGTTCGCGGGCCGGCGGCTGTATCGCCGTCCCGCCCGGGCCGCGAACTGCGGTGTCGACGATGCCGCCTGCCGCCAGGCCAACGGCGCCGCGCGGCGCTGGTTCTGGGTCGTCGCCGTGCTGGCGCTCGTCCCGCTGGCGGCGCCGCTCGTGGCGCCCTGGTTCTACTGATCGAGGTCCCGATGTCGCCGTTCCGCCGCCTGTCCGTCCTCGTGCTGGCCCTCGCCGCGGCGCCGTCGTTCGCGGCCACCCGGCAGGTGACGCTCACCGTGCCCACGATGGACTGCGCCACCTGCCCGGTCACGATCAGGGTGGCGTTGATGAAGGTGCCGGGCGTCAGCAAGGCCGTGGTCAGCTACAGGCGCCGCACGGCCGTGGTGACCTTCGACGATGCGAAGGCCGACGTCGCCGCGCTGACCCGCGCCACCGACGGCGCGGGCTACCCGTCGTTCCAGGCCGACGCGAAGTAGCCGCCCCTCCGCGGCGTCACCTGACGGCGTCGAGGATCTGCCGTGCGAGCGCGGCGACGCCCGCCGGCGCGAGGCTGTCCGCGCTGACGACCGTGGCGTCGGGGAGCGCGCGCAGGTCGCGCGCCTGCGAGCGCCGGTACAGCGGGTCGTAGTGCATGGCCATCAGGTCGGAGAACAGCGGCGGCAGCTGGCCCTCCAGCGCCCACGCCTGCCACTGCGCCAGCAGGTCCTTGGCCAGCACGTCGCGCAGCGAGCCCAGCCGCTCGGCCAGCCGCGCGCGATCGTCGCCCAGCCAGGCGTATTCCTCCAGCAGGTAGGCCAGGCGCGCTTCGTGCGACGCCTGGATCTCCACCACCGGACTGGCACGCATGCGCAGCAGCAGCGGATCCGGCACCGTGAGGCGGCCGATGCGCCGGCTCTCGGCCTCCAGCCACACCGTGCGCGACAGGTCGAAGCCGGCCAGGCGTTGCGCCAGCAGCGTCTCGAAGCCCTTCTGCGTGGGCTGCGCCCGGCCTGGGATCTCGCCGAGGACCGAACCGCGATGGGCCGCCAGATCCTCGAGGTCCAGCACCTGCTCGCCCAGCCGGCCCAGCGCGTGCAGCACGCTCGTCTTCGCGCTGCCCGTGGGCCCGCACAGCAGCCGGACCTGCAGGCGCGGCGCGCGTTCGGCGATCAACGCGATGACGTGCGCGCGCCAGCTCTTGTAGCCGCCGTGCAGCTGCTGCGCGTCCCAGCCCACCATGCGCAGCCACGTGACGAAGCTGCCGCTGCGCAGGCCGCCGCGCCAGCAGTAGACCAGCGGCCGCCAGTCGCGCGGCTTGTCGCGGAACAGGGTGTCGAGGTGCGATGCGATGTTGCGGGCCACCATCGCGCCGCCGATCTTGCGCGCCTCGAAGGCCGAGACCTGCACGTAGGTGGTGCCGACGATGCGCCGCTCGTCGTCGTCCAGCACCGGGCAGTTGATGGCGCCCGGCACGTGGTCGGCCGCATATTCGGAGGGCGAGCGCGCGTCGATCAGCTCGGAGAAGTGGCCGAGATCCGCGACGGTGGTGGGCTTGAAGCTCATGGACGGGTCTGGGCGGCGCGCGGCGATGTCGGGAGGATCGACGATGTTACGCGGTCGCCCGCGGCGCGCCTCCAGCCGGGAAGGAACGGAAGGCGCTGATGGATGAAGCTCAGGCCTTGACCCGCAGCGCCTCGATGACGAGCCCCAGCGCCGGCGACATCTGGCGCCGGCTCGGGTAGTACAGGTGGTAGCCGGGAAAGCTGATGCACCAGTCATCGAGCACCGTGACCAGGCGTCCCTTGTCGACATGCGGCTGCACCGAGTCGCGCGGAACGTAGCAAAGCCCCAGGCCCTCGACGGCGGCATCGAGCATGAGGGCGGTGTTGTTGAAGACGGCCTGGCCCTGCACCCGCACCTGCAGCGCCTCGCCGTCCTTCTCGAACTCCCAGGCGTACAGGCCGCCATGGGTCGTGAGGCGCAGGTTGATGCACCGGTGCCCGGTGAGGTCGCGCGGCACGATGGGGCGCTGGCGGCCCTCGAAGTACGCGGGCGAGCCCGCGACCGCCATGGCGACGGGCCCGCCGATGCGCACGGCGATCATGTCCTGGTTGACCAGGTCGCCGGAGCGCACGCCGGCGTCGAAGCGCTGGGCCGCGATGTCGGTGAGCTCGTAGTCGACACCGATCTCGATCCGGACGTCCGGGTATTCGTGCATCAGCGGCACCAGCCTGGGCCACAGCACCGTCCTGATGGCGTGGTCGTGCGCGGTGATGCGAACCGTTCCGGCCGGCTTGTCGCGCAGGGTGGTCAGCTGCGCGAGCTCGGCTTCGATGTCGCTGAAGCGGGGGCTCAGCACCTCGAGCAGCCGAGCGCCGGCCTCCGTGACCGAGACGCTGCGCGTCGTCCGGGTCAACAGCCGCAGGCCGAGCCGCGCCTCGAGCGCGGCCATCGCATGGCTCAACGCCGACCGCGACAACCCCAGCCGCGCCGCCGCCTTGGTGAAGCTGCGCGCCTCGGCGACGGCGACGAAAGCCTGCAGGTCGGCCAGGTTTTCTCTGCTCATTGGTGAATCAGCTGCACAAGTCTGTTCAGTTTAGACCGTCTTGCGCGACGAGTCAGCGGCGCCCAGAATTCCTTCAGCCGCGGGTCATGGCCGCCGCCATTCACTCCAGGCAACGAAGGAAATCGCATGGAACTCAAGCGAGCCGGCTCGCAGCCGTCGGTCAAGGGCCCCGCCGAATGGTTCACGGGCACCGTCCGCATCGACCCGTTGAACAACCCGCCCGCGCCGGCGCGCGTGTCGTGCGCGAGCGTGACCTTCGAGCCGGGCGCGCGCAGCAACTGGCACACCCACCCGCTGGGCCAGACGCTCATCGTGACGGCCGGATGCGGCTGGACGCAGTGCGAGGGCGAGCCCATCGTCGAGATCCGCGCCGGCGACGTCATCTGGTGCCCGCCTGGCCACAAGCATTGGCACGGCGCATCCGCGACCACCTCGATGACCCACATCGCCGTCCAGGAAGCGCTGGATGGCAGGAACGTCATCTGGATGGAGCCGGTGACCGATCAGCAGTACCGGGTCGGCCCCGCCCCGCACTCGGGGCACCCCCATTGACGGCAATCCTCCAAAGGACATGACATGAAAGAAGTGGTCGTCGTCATCGGCCCGGGCTCCATCGGCCAGGCCATCGCGAGGCGCGTCAGCGCGGGAAAGCACGTCGTCCTCGCCGACCTGCGCGATGAGAACGCATCGGCAGCCGCAAGGGTGCTCAGCGACGCGGGGTTCGACGTGAGCACGGCCGCGGTCGACATCGCGTCGCGGGATTCGGTGCGCGCCCTCCTGGCGAGGGCCACCGGCAAGGGGGAAGTGACGCGCCTGGTGCACGCGGCCGGCGTCTCGCCGTCGCAGGCCTCGCCGGCAACGATCCTCAAGGTCGACCTGTACGGCACCGCAGTCGTGCTCGAGGAATTCGGCAACGTGATGGCCGTGGGCGGCTCGGGCGTCGTCGTCTCGTCGCAGTCCGGCCATCGGCTGCGCGCGCTGACGCCGGAAGAGAACCGGGGGCTTGCCCTGACGCCGGCCGAGGACCTGCTCGGGCTGCCGTTCCTGCAGCCCGACCAGGTGACGGACTCGCTCATGGCCTACCAGTTCTCCAAGCGCGGCAACGCGCTGCGCGTCATGGCGGAAGCGCCGCGCTGGGGCCGGCGAGGCGCTCGCATCAACGCCATCAGCCCCGGAATCATCATCACGCCGCTCGCGAGGGACGAGTTGTCGGGCCCGCGTGCCGCGGGCTACCGGCGCATGATCGATTTGTCCCCTGTCGGGCGGCCCGGCACGCCGGACGAGGTGGGCAGCGTCGCCGCACTGCTCATGGGCCCCGACGGCGGTCTCATCACGGGCAGCGACTTCCTGATGGACGGCGGCGTCACCGCCTCGTTCTGGTTCGGGGAACTCGCGCCAGGGAACGGGTCCTGAAGTACTACTGCCCTTTCAAGCCCGCCAGCCTGGCATCGGCCTCGCGCTTGCCGATGCCCCGCAGCGCCGCGATCGCGGCCAGGGCCTCCGGTCTCGGCTTCGCCTTGCCTGCCTCCCAGGCGTAGATCGACTGGCCTGTCGTCCCCACGAGCAGGGCAAAGTCGGCCGCGGACAGGCCAAGACGCTTGCGGTTCGCGGCCATGCCCTTCGCACGAAAGCGAAGTGCGCCCGAATCGGGTTCGCCCGTCTCGCTCGGCGCCGCCGCCCGGGACCGCGCAGGGGCAGCGCCCTGGCTCCTGGCGAGCCGTTTGACCAGGGCCTCCAAGGCCTGGACGCGACGCTTCAGGCCCGCGATTTCCGATCGTTGCGCGGCAACGGCCTTCTTGAGGCCATCGCTGTTCCCGCGCAATTCCTTCCGCGCGAGTCTCGTGATTTCACTTTTGAATACGCTAGCGATATTGGGCATGCGCCTTGGGCCCTCCGGTGGCCATTTCAGCGACGCGCGCCGCAGTAGTCAGGCCTCGGCCCGCTCCGCGATCTCCATGGCGTCATCGACTTTCGATCCCTGGATGGCGAACTGTACTCTCCGGCCCGGCGCCACCGGCCGGAAGCCTCGGTCGGATATCGAAACGACACTCGGGGCCTACTCCGTGCGACTCGTCAGCTCGATGGTTTCGCTGGCGACGTAATGCGCAGGCACGGTGCCGCTGCGGGCGTAGGAATAAGGAGAATTCTAGAAGTCGCCATCGACCAGGCCTGAGCCCAGGCTTGCGGTCATGGCTACACTGGCGTCCGATGCTTCGCCACTTCACCCACCGCCTGACCACCGCGCTTGTCGTGATGCTGTCGCTGCTGTTCTCGCAGCTGGCGTTGGCGAACTACGTGTGCCCGGTGCAAGCCGGCACCGCCGCGATGGGCGCGTCGATGGCATCGGGCCAGCCCTGCGAGCAGATGGACAAGGCGCAACCCGCGCTCTGCCACGAGCACGGCGCGGACGCCAGCCAGTCGTTCGAAGCCGTCAAGATCCCCGCGCCCACGCTGCCGATGCTGGTGCAGGTGCTCGAGCTCCCGCTCGTGCTCGACGCGGCCGGCGCCCGCGCGGCTCCCGCGGCCGCGATGCGCGTGGCGCAGCCGCCCCCCGACCCGATCTATCTCGCCACCCTCCGGCTGAGAGTCTGATCCCTTCCGTCGACTGATCGGTGCCGACGCGGCTGTCACGCCGCGACCTCGGCGGGTTTCCCGTTCGTCTCCGGAGTTTCCATGTCCATCACGACACTGCGCGCGGCCGTCCTGGCCGGCGCGCTGCTGCCTGCCTTCGCGGGCGCGGCGTCGCTCACGCTGGCCCAGGCCCTCGAGCGCGCCGTTCAACGTTCCGCCTCGGCGCGCGCCGCGCGCGCCGAGGTCTCCAGCGCCGCGGAAAGCGCACGCGCCGCCGGCCAGCTTCCCGATCCGACGCTGCAGGTCGGCATCGACAACCTGCCCGTCCAGGGCGCCGATCGTTTCAGCGCGAGGGACGACTCGATGACGATGAAGCGCATCGGCATCGGCCAGGAGTGGGTGCCGCACGACAAGCGCGCCGCGCGGCAGGCGGCCGCGGACGCCATGGTGAGTCGGCAATCGGTGTCGGCGAGCGTCGCGGCGGCCGACACGCGGCTGCAGACCGCGCTCGTCTACCTCGATGCCTGGTATGCCGGCGAAGCGCTCGCGCTCGCCACGCTGGACGAGCACCACGCCCATGAGGAAGTGGAAGCCGCCAGGGCACGCCTGGCCGCGTCGGCCGGCAACGCGCAGGAGGTGCTGGCCGCGACGAGCGCGCGCGGCATCGTCGAAGACGCATCGGCGGACGCTCGCCAGGCACAGGCCGAAGCGGCCACCGCGCTCCAGCGCTGGGTCGGCGCGCCGGCCGACGATCTCGCGGCGCCCGTGCCGCCGCCCGCGCCGACCGAAGCTGCCTACGTCGACGCCGATCCCGCGGTGGCGGCCGCGCGCAGCGGCGTGGAACTCGCGCGGCGCGACGCGGACGCGACGGCGGCCGAACGCCATGCGAACTGGTCGTGGCAGGTGTCGTACGGCCAGCGCAGCGGCTACCCCGACATGGTCTCGGTGGGCGTCAGCATCCCGTTGCAGATCGCGCCCGCGCAGCGCCAGGATCGCCAGACCGCCGCGAAGCTC
>JABCYW010000141.1 GCA_013289985.1 Betaproteobacteria bacterium
CGATGCCCAAAACCCTCCACAAAAACCGACGCGAACTTCCCCAGCGAATGTTGTCTGCCGGCACGCCATGCGTGGCACGGCGAGGCGGGGGAGTCTGTTTTGTGAGGTTAAGGAGGAGGAGGCCGCAGGCCGACGGGGGACACGAACAAAACAGACTCCCCTGGTGAGTCGTGCCTGACCCAGCGCGCCACGCAAACCAAGGCACCCGCAGATCGGCGAGGAATCTTTTTCTTTGCCTGCAACAATCGCGCCGATGACTCCCGAGCCCATCGTCCCAGCGGAGGTCGACTTCTCCGATCCCGCCTCGCCGCGATCGCCGCGCTACGACGACCGCTACCACGCGGCCTACGGCGCGTTCGAGCAGGCCGCGCACGTGTTCATGCGCGGCAACGACCTGCCTTCGCGCTGGCAGGGACGCGAGGCATTCACGATCCTGGAGACCGGCTTCGGCCTGGGCAACAACTTCCTGGCCACCTGGGCCGCGTGGCGCGCCGACGAGCGCCGCAGCACGCGGCTGCGCTTCATCTCCATCGAGAAACACCCGCTGCGCGCCGCCGACCTGGTGCGCGCCCTGGCGGGATCCAGCGAGCCCGGGCTCGCGGCGCAGCTGTGCGCCGCCTGGCCGCCGCTGACGCCCGACCAGCACCTGCTGTCGTTCGAGGGCGGCCGCGTGGAGCTGCTGCTGGTGCTGGGCGACGCCACCGAGCGCCTGCGCCAGGTGGTGGCCAGCGTCGACGCGTTCTATCTCGACGGCTTCGCGCCCGCGCGAAATCCGGAGATGTGGGAGCCGGGCATCTTCAAGGCCTTGTCGCGCCTGGCCGCGCCCGGCGCGACCGCCGCCACCTGGAGCGCCGCCCGCGCGGTGCGCGACGGCCTGCGGCAGGCCGGCTTCGAGTGGCGGGCCGACGACGGCATCGGCGGCAAGCGCCACATCACGCTGGCCACGTTCGCGCCGCGCGCGACCCTGCGCAAGCCGGTGGGGCGCACGGGCGACGCGGCGATGCGCCGGGTCGCGATCATCGGCGGCGGCCTCGCGGGCGCGGCGTGCGCGGACGCGCTGGCGCGCGAGGGCCTGCACTGCACCGTGTTCGATCGCCACGCGCAGCCCGCGGCCGCCGCATCGGGCAATGTGGCGGGCCTGTTCCACGGCGTCTTCCACCCCGAGGACGGCATGCACGCGCGCGCGCACCGCGCGGCCGCGCTCGCCGCCGCGCCGGTGTACGCGCGCGCGATCGCGGCGGGCATCGCCGGCCGGTGCGACGGCCTCGTGCGGCTGGTGCCCGAGCACGTGGACGCAGCGCCGCTGGCCGACGCGCTCGCGCGCAGCGGGCTGCCGCCCGAATACCTGCGCGCCTGGTCGGCGGGGCAGGTGCAGGCCGCGGGCGGCCCCGGCTGCGCGGCCTGGTTCTATCCGGGCGGCGGCTGGATCTCGCCGGCCGAGCTGGTGCGCTGGTGGCTGGCGAACCCCGACGTCGCCTGGCGGGGCAACGCCGGGGTGGCGCGCCTGGAACGCCGCGGCGACGTCTGGCACCTCTTCGACAGTGCCGGCGCGCCGCTGGCCACGGCCGACGCGGTGGTGTTCGCCAACGCCGGCGACGCGACGACGCTGTGGTCGCGCTGCACCGACGCGCCGGGGCGGGCCCTCGCGGCCGGCGCCGACTGGATGGCGTCGCTCGCCTCCACGCGCGGCCAGGTGAGCATCGTCGCCTCGGGCACGCCGGGCCTGCGCACGCCGCCGCGGCCCATCGCCGGATCGGGCTACGTGATCACGCTCCATGACGGCAGCGTGCTGTGCGGCGCCACGACCGATGCCGACGACCCCGACGCCGACGTGCGCCTGTCCGACCACGCGCGCAACCTGCGGCAGCTGGCAGCCATCACGGGGGCGCGGCTGGCAGCCCCGGCGCCGGAATGGGCGGCGACGGCGGACGACGACGAGCACCTCGCCGCCGCGCTGGTGGCGCGCGGCCAGCTGCATGGCCGCGTGGGCTGGCGCGCGACGGCCGCGGATCGCCTGCCGCTGATCGGCGCCGTCCCGGCCATGCCGCGGGAGGCCGATGCCGCGCTGCCCGACCAGCCGCGCCACTGGCCGCGCGTGCCGGGCCTGTTCGTGGCCTCGGGCCTGGGCTCGCGCGGCCTCACGTGGGCGCCGCTGGCCGGCCGCCTGGTCGCGAGCTGGATCGCCGATGCGCCCTACCCGGTGCCGGCCGACGTCGTCGACGCGCTGGATCCGGCGCGGTTCTGCACGCGCCGCGTGCGGGCGTCGCGCCGGCCCGGCTGATCACTTCGGGTCGCGAAACGTCAGCAACGTATCGAGCACGCGCCGCACCGGCGCGTCCAGCTGCTCGCGCGGACGATGCGCGAGCCCCAGGCGCCGCACGAGCGCGGGCCGCAGCGGGCACACCTGCAGGCGTCCGGCCAGCGTCTCGTCGGCGTGCTCGAAGGGCAGCACGGACACGCCGTAGCCGGTGGCCACCAGCTGGCGCGTGATCTCGTTGATCGTCACCTCGATGCGCGCCTTGGGCCGCAGTCCGGCGGCCGCGAACCACGCGGTGACCGTCTGCGCGATGTGCGTGTCCGGTTCCTCGAGGATCAGCGGATGCCGGGCGAGCCACGCGGGCGTCACCGCCGCGGGCGCCTTCATGCCGGCCGGCAGGATCGCCAGCATGGGCGTGCGGCGCAGCGGCGTCACCGCCAGCGTGGGGTAGCCGGGCTGCGGCAGCGCCACGAGCGCGAGGTCGAAGTCGTCGACGAACAGGCGGCGCATCAGCGCGGCCGAGGTGCCCAGCGCCAGTTGCACGTCGATGTCCGGATGGCGGGCCTCGAACGCCGCGATCAGCTGCGGCAGCAGGTGCGTCACCGCGCCGGCGGTGCAGGCCAGGCGCACGCGGCCGACCTGGCCCTCGCGGTGGCGCTCGACGGCCTCGATCGCGTCGTCGGCCTCGCGCAGCAGGCGGCGCGCACGGGCCACGAGGTCGGCGCCGGCGGCGGTGGGCGTCACGCGGCGCGCGCCGCGCAGCAGCAGCGGGGTGTCGAGCCGGCTCTCGAGCTCGCTCACGTGCAGGCTCACCGTCGGCTGCGCGAGGTGCAGCGCGCGGCCGGCCGCCGAGAAGGTGCCGAGGTCGGCGATGGCCACCAGCGTGCGCAATTGGTCGAGGTTCAGTTCTCTCATCAGGTTTCCTGATAGCTCAGCCCAGGATTCTCAACTTCCGCGATGCTAGCGCCGGCGGCAACATGAGCGCAATGACGTCCTCCGTCTCCCCGCCGCTGTCCGTCCGCGCCCTCGTCGCGCTGTGCGTCCTCAACCACGTGGCCCTGTCCGGCGCCCGGCTGGCGCTGCTGGAGCAGGCGATCCGGCTGGGCGTGCCGTCGCTGGGCGTCGGGCTGATGTTCGCGCCGTTCGCGCTCGCGTCGACGCTGGGCGCGCTGCCGCTGGGGCGCTGGGTCGACCGCATCGGCGCGCGCCGCCCCGCGCTGGCGGGCATGGCGCTCACCACGTTCGCGCTGGCCGTGTCGGCGCTCTGGCCGGTGCCCGCGGTGCTGGCGACCGCGGCGGCGTCCGTCGGCCTGGGCTACACGGCGTCGCTGATCGCCCTGCAGTCGGAGATCGCGCGCGGCCGCGACGAGGCGGCGCGCCGCGCCGGCTTCGCGGCGTTCGCGGTCGGCACCGCGGCCTCCAGCGGCTTCGGGCCGTTCCTGGCCGGTCAGGTGCTGGCGCACGGTGGCGCGTCGGCCGCGTTCGGCGTGCTGGCCTGCGTCTCGACGGCGGCGTTCGCCGGCGGCGCCGCGCGGATGCATCGCCTTCTTCACGTGGCCGGGGCCGTCGCGACCGCGCCGGCGTCCGCGACGTGGCACACGTCGTTCAAGGGCCTGGGCGGCCTGCGCCGCCTGCTGCTGGCCGATCTCGGCATGGCGCTCGCGTGGAACGCCAACGGCTTCGTCGTGCCGCTGGTCGCGCATCGCCACGGCTGGTCGGCCGATGTCGCCGGCAACCTGCTGGGCTGCTTCGGCGCCGCCGTGGTGCTGGTGCGCGCGCTGCCGCATGCCTGGCGCGCCCGCGGCAGCGACTGGGGCGCGATCACGCGCGCGCT
The DNA here is from genome assembly GCA_013289985.1 of Betaproteobacteria bacterium. Taxonomy (GTDB): domain Bacteria; phylum Pseudomonadota; class Gammaproteobacteria; order Burkholderiales; family Burkholderiaceae_C; genus Scleromatobacter. Next base: position 4,092 of record JABCYW010000141.1, read on the forward strand.
GCTGGCGAGCGGCGCGGCGCTGGCGCTGCTGCCCCTGGTGGCATCGATGCCGACGCAGTTCCTGCTGCAGGCCCTGCTGGGCTGCGGGCTGGGCAGCTCGCTGCCGTCGGTGATGGCGCTGGTGGAGGCGCGCACGCCGGCCGGGCGCCGCGCCGAGGTGCTGGGCCTGCGCCAGGCGGTGCTGGGGTTCGGGGCGACGACGACGCCGACGGTGGTCGGCGCGCTGGTCGCCGCCGCGGGACTCGTGCCCGCGCTGGGAGTAGTGGGCGGCGCGCTGCTGGGCCTGGGCGCCGCGATCTCGCCGGGCGAACGTCAGGCCGCGTCGTAGGCCAGTGTCTGCACGCCGCCGGACGTGCCCAGCAGGCACACGCTCGCGCGATGGCGCGCGAAGATGCCCACGCACACCACGCCGGGCCACTGGTTGATCTCGCGCTCCAGCGCCGCGGGATCGGTGATGGACAGGCCACGCACGTCGACGATCGGGTGGCCGTTGTCCGTGAGGACGCCGGGACGCACGGCGGGCTGTCCGCCCATCGCGACGAAGCGGCGCATGACCTGCGGGACGGCCATCTGGATCACCTCCACCGGCAACGGGAAGCGGCCCAGCACCTCGACCTTCTTGGACTCGTCGGCGATGCAGACGAACTTCCCGGCCAGGTCGGCCACGATCTTCTCGCGCGTCAGCGCCGCGCCGCCGCCCTTGATCATGCAGCCCGCGCCGTCGATCTCGTCGGCACCGTCCACGTAGACGCCCAGCGAGGTCACCTCGCCGGCCTCGAGCACGGGGATGCCGTGCTGCTTCAGGCGCTCGGTGCTCTGCACGGAACTCGACACCGCGCCGGCCACGCGGACCGGCATGCGCGCGAGCGCCTCGATGAACTGGTTGACGGTGGAGCCGGTGCCCACGCCGACGATGCTGCCGGGTTGGACGTAGGCGATGGCGGCCTGGCCGACGAGGGCCTTCAATTCGTCTTGAGTCATCCCGCGATTATCCCGTGCCGGGCGCCTTCGCGGACAATACGGCACCTCGATTCCCGCACGCCGTCCCGTCGCATGTCGCTCGTTCCCTACGCCCTCACCCGCCCCTTCCTGTTCGGCCTCGACCCCGAGCATGCCCACGAGCTGACGCTGGACGCGATCGCGCGGCTGCAGAACACGCCGCTGCAATGCCTGTGGAGCGAGGCGCGCGTCGACGACCCCGTCACCGTCGCCGGACTGAGGTTCCCCAACCGCGTGGGCCTGGCCGCCGGCCTGGACAAGAACGGCCGCTGCATCGACGGCCTGGGCGCGATGGGCTTCGGCTTCATCGAGGTGGGCACCGTCACGCCCAAGGCGCAGCCGGGCAACCCGAAGCCGCGCATGTTCCGCCTGCCCGAGGCCCATGCGCTGATCAACCGCCTGGGCTTCAACAACCTGGGCCTGCCCGCCTTCCTCGACAACGTGAAGCGCGCGCGCAGCTTCCGCCAGGCCGGCGGCATCCTGGGCCTGAACATCGGCAAGAACGCCGCGACGCCCATCGAGAACGCGACCGACGACTACCTGATCGGCCTGGCCGGCGTCTACCCGCACGCCGACTACGTGACCGTCAACATCTCCAGCCCCAACACCAAGAACCTGCGCGCGCTGCAGAGCGACGAGGCGCTCGACGCGCTGCTGGGCGCGCTCGCCGAGCGCCGCGCGGCGCTGGCGAAGGAGCACGGCCGCACGGTGCCGATGTTCCTGAAGATCGCGCCCGACCTCGACGAGGGCCAGGTCCACGTGATCGCCGCCACGCTGGGCCGCCACGGCATGGACGGCGTCATCGCCACCAACACGACGATCTCGCGCGAGGCCGTCAAGGGGCTCAGGCATGCCGAGGAGGCCGGCGGTCTTTCGGGCAAGCCGGTGCTGGAGGCCAGCAACCGCGTCATCCGCCAGCTGCGCGGCGAGCTCGGGCCGAAGTTCCCGATCATCGGCGTGGGCGGCGTGATGTCGGGCGCCGACGCGAAGTCCAAGATCGCGGCGGGGGCGGATCTCGTGCAGATCTACACCGGGCTGATCTACCAGGGCGCGCCGCTGGTGCGCGATTCGGCCCTGGCGATCAAGGGCTGAACGGAGGGGTCTGGCCCCTCCGCGATCAGTGCAGCGTGGCGCCCGTCTTCGCCTGCACGTCGTCCTTCGTCACGCCCGGCGCCAGCTCGACGAGCTTGAGGCCTTCGGGCGTCACATCGAGCACGCACAGGTCGGTGATGATGCGGTTGACGACGCCCACGCCGGTCAGCGGCAGCGTGCACTTGGGGATCACCTTCAGGTCGGTCGAGCCGTCCTTCTTGGTAGCCACGTGCTCCATCAGCACCACGACGCGGCCGACGCCGGCGACGAGGTCCATCGCGCCGCCCATGCCCTTGACCATCTTGCCGGGGATCATCCAGTTGGCCAGGTCGCCGTGCTCGCTGACCTGCATCGCGCCGAGGATGGCCAGGTTGATCTTGCCGCCGCGGATCATGCCGAAGCTGTCCGCGCTGGAGAAGATGCTGGAGCCCGGCAGCGTGGTCACGGTCTGCTTGCCGGCGTTGATCATGTCGGCGTCCACCTGGTCTTCCGTGGGGAACGGGCCGATGCCCAGCAGGCCGTTCTCGCTCTGCAGCCACACCTCCATGCCCGCGGGCACGTGGTTGGCGACCAGCGTGGGCAGGCCGATGCCCAGGTTCACGTAGAAGCCGTCCTGCAGTTCCTTGGCGGCGCGCGCCGCCATCTCGTCTCGGTTCCAAGCCATTGTTCGAGTCTCCGTGTTTCTTCAGGCGGCCGTCTTGGTGACGGTGCGTTGTTCGATGCGCTTTTCCGGATGGGCGTTCAGCACGATGCGGTGCACGAAGATCCCGGCCAGGTGGACGGTGTCCGGATCGAAGCTGCCGGTCTCGACGATCTCCTCGACCTCGACCACCGTGATCTTGCCGGCCTGCGCCACGTTCGGGTTGAAGTTGCGCGCCGTGCGGCGGAACATCAGGTTGCCCGACTTGTCGGCCTTCCAGGCCTTGACCAGCGACACCTCGGGGTTCAGCGCCAGCTCCATCACGTACTTCTGGCCGTTGAACTCGCGGATCTCCTTGCCGTCGGCCACGATGGTGCCCACGCCCGTCTTCGTGAAGAACGCCGGGATGCCGGCGCCGCCGGCGCGCAGCTTCTCGGCCAGCGTGCCCTGCGGCGTGAAGTCGAGCTTCAATTCGCCAGCCAGGTACTGGCGCTCGAACTCCTTGTTCTCGCCCACGTAGCTGGAGATCATCTTGCTGATCTGGCGCGTGGCCAGCAGCTTGCCGAGGCCGAAGCCGTCGACGCCGGCGTTGTTGGAGATGACGGTGAGATCCTTGGCGCCGCTGTCGCGCAGCGCGTCGATGAGGGCCTCGGGGATGCCGCAGAGGCCGAAGCCTCCCACGGCGAGCAGCTGGCCGTCCTTGACGATGCCTTGCAGCGCCGCGGCGGCGCTCGGATAGACCTTGTTCATGCGCGCTTGTCTCCGGTGGAAATGAGAGATTCCTGGCCCCGGAGTCTGCCCCGGTGGCGATGCGACGGAGCGTACTACTTAAGGCGTTACGTAGCCATTACGTAGAATTGACTACATGAGCCGCGACGCACTGCCTCCCACCATCGCTTCGGCCGAGGCCCTGGCCCACGCCGCCGACCTGCGCGCCGGCTTCGACTACCGCACCGCGTTCGAGTTCGCGCCCATCGGCCTGGTGCTGTCGCGCCACCGCCTGATGATCGACTGCAACCGCGCCGTGCTGGCGATGTTCCGCGCGGAACGCGACCAGCTGATCGGCCAGTCGTTCCGCGTGCTGTATCCCACGCAGGGCGAATACGAGCGCACCGGCGAGCGCATCGTCGCGAGCCTGGACACGGCCGGCCGCTACGCCGACGAGCGCGTGATGCGCCGCGTCGACGGCGAGCTGTTCTGGTGCCACGTGTGGGGCCACGCGCTCGACGCCGCCGACCCGCATGCGGCCGGCATCTGGAGCTTCGAGGACCTGTCGTCCAAGCGCTCGCTGAAACTCGACTTCACCGCCCGCGAGCGCGAGATCGCGGCGCTGCTGATCGAGGGGCTCACCAGCAAGATGGTGGGCAAGCGACTGGGGATCAGCCCACGCACCGTGGACGTCTACCGGGCGCGGCTGATGCGCAAGGTGGGCGCGTCGACGACGGCGGAGCTGGTGCACAAGTTGCTGTCGGGCTGAACGCGGCGGCGCATGCCGCGGCCGATTCCGACGATGAATTCACGAGCTGCGGCGATTACCGGTGGGCCGCATTCAACCGGCGACTCGTCCGGCCGATACTTCCGCGTGGAGAACCGCCCGCAGTGCGAATGAAAATGAACCGGCCCCGCGGCTGCAGCCGCGGCTTCAACATCATCGAACTCATGCTGGCGGTGGTCCTGGTCGGCATCCTCGCCGCAGTCGCGATGCCGTTCTATCGCGGCTACCAGGAACGCATCCGCATCGCCCAGGCGGTGGTCGACATCGGCGTCATGTCGGCCCTGGCCAGCAACTACTGGAACGACAACCGCGCCTATCCCGCCACGCTGGCGGACTTCGGCCAGGCAGGCAAGATCGATCCCTGGGGCCAACCCTATGTCTACTACAACATCGACGCCAACGGCAAGGGCGGCGCGCGCAAGGATCACGCCCTGAACCCGCTCAACACCGACTTCGACCTCTACAGCAAGGGCGCGGACGGCCTGTCCAAGTCCCAGATCACGCAGCAGGACAGCCTCGACGACGTGATCCGCGCGGGCAACGGGGCCTACGTCGGCCTCGCCTCGGGGTTCTGAAGCACGATGGCCTGGCCGCGCGTGCTGCCCTCCTGGCCCACCCGCCGACTGGCGTGGCGCCTGTGTGCCTTGTTCGTCGCGGGCGCGCTGCTTCCCGTCGCGCTTTCCGACTGGCTGGTCATCACGGTCATGAACGGCGTGGCCGACAAGATGGACGCCGACAGGCGCGTCCAGGCCGTGCGCGCCACCAGCCGGCAGGTGCTCGAGCGAGTGCGGTTGGGCGAACTGATGCTGCGTGCGCGTGCCGACGCCGGCATCGAGATGCCGCCATCGCCGCTGCCGCCGTTCGATCGCGTCCGCTGCGCGGCGGCCGGAGGGTCCGCGACACCCGGAGATCCGGCCGACGCCGCGCTCCTCGAGGCGTGGCATCGCGCCACCGCCACGGCACCCGCCCCGGGCGCCGCCCAGCTGACGTTGGCCGCGGGGCGGCCGGCCCGGGTCATCGCGGCCGCCACGTCTCCAGCGGGCAGGACCTGCGTCGGGGCGTTCGCGGACGAATTTCTCTGGGAGCCCCTGCGCAACGGCCCCGACGACGCTGTCTGGACCATCCGCGACACCGCGCAGCGCATCGTGGCGGAAGCGCATGGCGCGGACGTCCCGGACCGCCTGGAGGACGCCGGCCCGCAGCGCTCGCACGTCGCGCGCCTTTTCATGGGACCGGTCGGCGCGGACCAGGACTGGACGTTCACGCAGACGGCGCCCAAGGCGCGCGTCGACTGGCACGAGCGCCCCGTGCTCGAATGGCTGGCCGCGGTCGCCGCCGCGACCCTGCTCACCGTGGGCCTCGTCGGGCAGAGCCGCATCCGCCGCGCGCTCGCGCCGCTGGAGCGACTGACAGCCGGCACGCATCGGCTGGCGACCGGAGACGCGACCACGCGCGTCGACGTGGGCGGCGACGAGGATGAGATCGGACAGCTCGCGAGCGCCTTCAACGACATGGCGGCCAAGCTGCAGGAGCGGGAAGCCCAGTTGGTCTTCCGGGCCGTGCACGACGACCTCACCGGACTCACGAATCGCTTCGGCTTGCTGCAGTCCCTCGACAAGCTGCTGGACGACCGGGCAGCCGACTGCGAGCTGGCCGTCCTGTTCGTCGACCTGGATTTCTTCAAGGACGTGAACGACCGTCATGGCCACGCGGTGGGCGACCAGGTGCTGAAGGTGGCCGCGGATCGCCTTCGCGCCATCGCCGGAGACACCCTGCTGGCGTCCCGCAAGGGCGGAGACGAGTTCGTGATGGTGCTGCCGCAGGCGGCCTCGGCGGCGAACGCCCGCGCGGTCGCGGCCCGCATCGTGGCGGCGATGGCGGTGCCCTTCGAACTCGCCGACGCCCCCCAGGTGTGCGGCGCGAGCGTCGGCATCGCGCTGTGTCCGACCGATGGGACGGGCACCCAGGAGCTGCTGCGCTGCGCGGACATCGCGCTCTACGAGTCGAAGCGGGCCGGGCGCGGTCGCGCCACGTTGTTCGCGCCGGCGCTCGACTCGGCCTTGCGCCACCGCCACGAGTTGCTCGCGGCGCTGCGTGTCGCGCTGCACGCCGGTGAACTGGTGGTGCACTTCCAGCCACGGCTGGAACCCGTCGGTGGCCGAATCGAGTCGGCCGAGGCGCTCGTCCGCTGGAACCGTCCCGGCCACGGCCTCGTCTATCCGAACGCCTTCATCGAGCTCGCCGAATCGTCGGGCCTGATCGAGGCGCTGGGTTGCGAGGTGCTCGACCAGACGGTACGCCAGATCGCGGACTGGCACCTGTTGGGGATCCGCCTGGCGCGCGTTTCCGTCAACGTCTCGACGCGCCAGTTCGATTCGGGCAACCTGGTCGCCTCGGTCAGCGCGGCGCTGCGGCGGCACGGCGTCGAGCCGTCGAACCTGGAGCTCGAGATCACCGAAAGCCTCATGTCCGGCGACATGACGGCGGCCTGCGCGCAACTGGCCGAGCTTCGGGCGCTGGGCGTGACCATCGCCATGGACGACTTCGGCACCGGCTACTCGTCGCTGGCCCACCTGCGCACGCTTCCCATCGACGTCATGAAAATCGACCGCGCGTTCGTGCGCGACCTCGAGTCCGACCCGAACGCCCTCGCGATCGCGCAAACCATCGTCACGCTTGGTCGTTCGCTGTCGCTGCGACTGGTCGCCGAGGGCATCGAGACCCCGGGGCAGGCTCGGATCCTGACGGCGATGGGATGCGACGAACTGCAGGGCTACCTGTTCGGCATGCCGATGCCGGCCCAGGCCTTCCAGGTCCTGCCCGCGCTGTCACGGGACGCGAATCCGCTCCCGAGCGGCTGAAGGGGCCGCTGCGCCGAGGAACGCTCAGCCAGCGGCCGTTCCGCACACCGCCCGCAGGTCGTCCGGCAACGGCACCGTCTTCTTGTTCGGGAAGTCCAGCCACACCAGCGTGGCGCCGCCGTTGGCGGAGACGACATCCGGCGCATCGCTCATGGCCAGCGTGAAGTAGGTGTCCAGGCTCTTCGAGCCGGCCTTGGGAGCCGCCACGTAGTGCCGCGCGACGATCTCGCCCGGATACTCGATCTGCCGGATGAAGTTGCAGAAGCCGTTGGCCATCACCGGGCCGACGCCTTCCGGGTTCGGCAGCGCGCCGACCCGGGCCAGCCACTCGATGCGAAGCGACTCGAAGTAGCGGAAGTAGATCGTGTTGTTGACGTGCCCCATCGCGTCGAGGTCGCCCCAGCGCACCGGGATGCGCATCTCGTGGACGAGCTTGAGCCCCTCGGGCAGGTCGAATCTCATGATCGAGGCCGGCAGGGCCCGGGCAGCGACGGGAGGAGCGAGGGGGTCGTCACAACCCGAAGCCGTCGTCCGCCTGGAGGACGGCGCCGTTGATGAAGTGGCTCTCGTTGGCGCACAGCATCAGCAGCGCGCTGTCGAGGTCGGACGGCTTGCCGATGCGCTTGCGCGGCGTCATCTGGATCAGCTTCTGGCCCGATTCGGTGGCCCAGTGGTGGTGGTTGATCTCGGTGTCGATGTAGCCGGGGCACAGCGCGTTGACGTTGATGTCGTAGCGGCCCCATTCCAGCGCCATCGCCCGGGTCATGTGGATCACCGAGGCCTTGCTCATCGCGTAGATGCCGATCTGCGACAGCGGCCGCAGCCCGGCCATGGACGCGACGTTGACGATACGGCCACCCGTATACGTGCCGGGCGCGGCGCCGCGGGCGCGCGCGATCATGCGCTTGGCCACTTCCTGGGCCACGAAGAAGGCGCCGCGCGCGTTGACGTCGAACACGTAGTCGAAGTCTTCCGGCGTCACGTCGGTGAGCTTCTGCGTGGTGCTCACGCCGGAGTTGTTGACGAGGATGTCGATGACGCCCATCTCGGTCTCGGCGTGCGCGACGGCGGCCTTGATGCTGTCCGGGTCGGCGACGTCGAGCTCGACGACGTGCGCGTCGCCGCCTGCCGCCTCGATCTCGGCGCGCAGGGTCTTCAGCCGCTCGACGCGGCGCGCGGCCAGCACGACGCCCGCGCCGCACTCGGCCAGCGTCTTCGCGAACTGCGCGCCCAGCCCGCTGGAGGCGCCGGTGACGAAGGCCACGCGGCCCGCCAGGTCGATCTTCATGCCCATGATGGTTCTCTCTGATTGGTTGGGTGCCACCATAGCACGCAGGACAAAAATCGAACGATCGTGCTATTTTACTTCGCACCACCCTTAGAATGCACGACCATCGGCCCCGCAGCCGGCGCCCCAGGCATTCATCTTCCCCAGGAAACCTGCACATGACTCCGCAAGAACTCATTGCTCAATACGGCCCGCGCGAGGCGATGGAATACGACGTGGTGATCGTCGGCGCCGGCCCCGCCGGCCTGTCCACCGCGATCCGCCTGAAGCAGCTCGCCGCCGAGGCCGGCAAGGAAGTGTCGGTGGTCGTGCTCGAGAAGGGTTCGGAGCCCGGCGCGCACATCCTGTCGGGCGCCGTGATGGATCCGCGCGCGATCACCGAGCTGCTGCCGAACTGGAAGGCCGACGGCGCGCCGCTGGCGCAGCCGGTGACCGGCGACGAGGTGCTGTTCCTGTCCGAGACGGGCGCGAAGTCGACGCCGGCATGGCTGATCCCCGACTGCATGCACAACGAGGGCAACTACGTCATCAGCCTCGGCAACGTCACCAAGTGGCTGGCCGGACAGGCCGAGGCGCTGGGCGTGGAGATCTTCCCGGGCTTCGCGGCCGCCGAGGTGCTCTACGA
>JABCYW010000142.1 GCA_013289985.1 Betaproteobacteria bacterium
GCCCTTGTTGGCCATCTCGAGGGCCAGCGCCATCGAGAAACCGTGCATGCCGGCCTTGGCCGCCGAGTAGTTGGTCTGGCCGGCCTGGCCCTTGGCGCCGTTGACCGACGAGATCTGGATGATGCGGCCCCAGCCGCGCTCGACCATGTCGGCCACCACCTGCTTGGTGACGTTGAACATGGACGTGAGGTTGGTGCCGATGACCGCGTCCCAGTCGTCGCGCGACATCTTCAGGAACATGCGGTCGCGCGTGATGCCGGCGTTGTTGACCAGCACGTCGATCGGGCCGTGCTCTTCCCTGGCGTGCTTGAACGCCGCGACCGTGGAGTCCCAGTCGGCCACGTTGCCCACCGACGTGTGGAAGGTGTAGCCGAGCGCCTTCTGCTCCGCCACCCACTTGACGTGGTCGCGGCTCGGGCCGCAGCCGGCGATCACCTTGAAGCCGTCGCGGTGCAGGCGCTGGCAGATGGAGGTGCCGATGCCGCCCATGCCCCCGGTCACGTACGCAATCCTCTGGCTCATGTCATGTCTCCTTGAATATTTGGTGGGGTGCCTCGGAGGGCGAGTTCACTATCGCGCTTTGTCCCGCCAGCCGCCCTCAGGGGCAACCCGATGCGGCTTGCGCCGGGTCAAGGGCGCGCTATCGTCAGTGCGACGCCCATGCCGCCGCCGATGCACAACGAGGCGATGCCCTTCTTCGCGCCGCGGCGCTGCATCTCGTGCAGCAGCGTGACCAGGATGCGCGCGCCGGACGCACCGATCGGGTGCCCGATGGCGATCGCGCCGCCGTTGACGTTGACCTTGCTGGTGTCCCAGCCCATCTCCTGGTGGACGGCGCAGGCCTGGGCCGCGAAGGCCTCGTTGATCTCGAGCAGGTCGAGGTCGGCGGGCTTCCAGCCGGCGCGCTCCAGCGCCTTGCGCGCGGCGGGCACCGGGCCCATGCCCATGTAGGCCGGATCGAGCCCGGCGCTGGCGTACGAGGCGATGCGGCCCAGCGGCTTCAGGCCCAGCGCATCGGCCTTGGCGGCCGACATCACCACCACGCCGGCGGCGCCGTCGTTGAGGCCCGACGCGTTGCCGGCCGTCACGGAGCCGGCCTTGTCGAAAGCGGGACGCAGCCCGGCCAGGGCCTCGGGCGTCGACTTGCGGTTGATGAACTCGTCGGCCGCGAACAGGATCGGGTCGCCCTTCTTCTGCGCGATCGCGACCGGCACGATCTCGTCCTTGAAGTAGCCGGCATCCTGCGCCGCCGCGGCCTTGCTCTGCGACGCGAACGCCAGCGCGTCCTGCTGCTCGCGCGAGATGCCGTACTTCTTGGCCACGTTCTCGGCCGTGATGCCCATGTGGTACTGGTTGTAGACGTCCCACAGGCCGTCGTTGATCATGGTGTCGACCAGCTTCCAGTCGCCCATGCGCTGGCCGTCGCGCGAGTTGGGCAGCACGTGCGGGGACATGCTCATGCTCTCCTGGCCGCCGGCGATCACGATCTCGGCGTCGCCGTCGCGGATCGCCTGGGCCGCCAGCATCACGGCCTTCAGGCCCGAGCCGCAGACCTTGTTGATGGTCATGGCCGGCACGCCGTTGCCCAGCCCGCCCTTGATGACGGCCTGGCGCGCCGGGTTCTGGCCGGTGCCGGCCTGCAGCACCTGGCCCAGGATGACCTCGCTGATCTGCTCGCCCGTGAGCCTCGAGCGCTCCAGCAGGGCCTTGAGCACGGTGGCGCCCAGCTCGGAGGCCGGGACTTTCGCGAGCGTGCCGCCGAACTTGCCGACGGCGGTGCGGGCGGCTGCGACGATGACGATGTCTGTGGTCATTTCAGATTTCTCCTGCAGGTCCGATGATACGGGATGGGGTATGACCGGCCGATGGCCGATCAAGGGATTGATCAGGCTTTCTGCTTGACGTAGCGTCCGGGCGCGGCCTCGATCACCGCGTGACCGCGGCCGCCGGCCCCCTTGGGCGCGGCCACCTCGGCGCCGCCGAAGCCGGCCAGCCACTGCGATCAGCCCGTCCACCAGCTGCCCGGATGCTCGGTGGCGCCGGCCAGCCAGGCGTCGGCCGAGACCGCCGGCTTCTCGTTGGTCCAGTGGCTGCGCTTGCCGGCCTTGGGCGGGTTGATGACGCCGGCGATGTGGCCCGAGGCACCCAGCACGAAGCGCGCGGGGCCGCCGAGGATCTTCGTGGACTCCCACGCGCCCTTCCACGGCACGATGTGATCCTCGCGCGAGCCGTAGATGAAAGCCGGCGCCTTGATCTTCGACAGGTCGAGCGGCTCGCCGCACACGGTGAGCGCGCCCGGCTGGCGCAGCGCGTTGTCGAGGTAGGTGTTGCGCAGGTACCAGCAGTACATGGGCCCCGGCATGTTGGTGGCGTCGCTGTTCCAGTACAGCAGGTCGAACGCCGGCGGCTTGTCGCCCTTGAGGTAGTTGCCGACGACGTAGTTCCACACCAGGTCGTTGGGACGCAGGAAGCTGAAGGTGCTGGCGAGCTCGCCGCCCTTGAGCAGCCGCGGCCCGTTGGGCGCGTCGGCGCCGATGGTCATCTCGCGCAGCTGCACCGAGGCCTCGTCCACGAAGATGTCGAGGATGCCGGTGTTGGAGAAGTCGAGGAAGGTGGTGAGCAGCGTGACGCTCTCGGCCGGCTGGCGGCCGCGCGCGGCCAGCACGCCCAGGCCGGTGGCCAGCAGCGTGCCGCCCACGCAGAAGCCCAGCGTGTTGATGGTCTTCGCGCCGGTGATCTCCTGCACCACGTCGATGGCGCGAATCACCGCGTTCTCGATGTAGTCGTCCCAGGTGCGCTCCTGCATGGACTCATCCGGGTTGCGCCAGCTGACCACGAAGGTGCGATGGCCCTGCGACACCGTGTGGCGGATCAGCGAGTTCTCGGGCTGAAGGTCGAGGATGTAGTACTTGTTGATGCACGGCGGCACGAACAGCATCGGGCGCGCGTGCACCTTGGCTGTGAGCGGCTTGTACTCGATCAGCTGCAGGTACTCGTTCTCGAAGACGACCGCGCCCTCGGTGGTGGCCACGTTGCGGCCGACCTCGAACACCGACTCGTCGGTCTGCGACAGGTGGCCCTGCTGCACGTCGCTCCACAGGTGCTGCAGGCCTTGCGTGAGGCTCTCGCCCTGCGTCTCGATGGCCTTCCTCTGCGCCTCCGGATTGAGCGCGAGATAGTTCGACGGGCTGGCCGCGTCCACGAACTGCTGCACCGCGAACTTCACGCGCGCCTTGGTCTTCTCGTCGCCCTGCAGGCTGTCGGCCAGCTGCGTGAGCGTTCGCGCGTTGAGCAGGTACAGTTGCGCGGTGAAGGCCGAGCCGGGATTCTTCAACCAGTCTTCCGCCGCGAACCGGCGATCGACCATGGGCTTGGGCGCGGCGGCCACGGCGTCGCCGCCGACGGAGATCTGGTCGACCGCGCCGTTCCACAGCGTCGTCGCCTGGTTCACATACTGATCCTGCAGCTCGGACAGGCGCGACTGCGGAACCTGCAGCCCGCTGAGCGATTGGAGGAAGCCGCCGATGGCGGCGCCGAAGGCCTCGGGACCGTGCGGGTGCGGAGCCGCGTGGGCCGGGGCGGCCGGGGCCGCGGGCGCCGCCGCCGGAGTCGCGCGCGGCGCGCGCTTGCGGGCGGGACGGGCAGCCGTCTTGGCTGCGGGGGTGCGGGCCATCGTCATGTCTCCTTCGCCACGCCTCGGGCCCCAGGAATCGACGCCACCCGGATGGGTGCCGCCGTTCGGATCAGGCGTGGTCTTCGCTTCGCGTTGTCGCGTCCCGAGCTTACCGCACCAACAAGGCAAACTACCATTGCGCAGAATTGCTTATCGAACGACGAACGATGACCCTTTTCCAAGAAGCACGGCCGTGCTGATCGTCCTGGTCGGCTGGGGCTACGTGGTGCTGATGATGGCGCTCGCCGAAGCCTCCGGCCCGAGCGGCTCGGTGCTGGGCGCGATCGTCACCCTGCTGCTGTACGGCGCGTTGCCAATGGGCCTGATCTGGTATGTCGGCGGCGCGCGCGGCCGGGCCAGGGCGCGCCGCGCCGCGGAGTCACGCGACGGCGATCCACGCGGCGGCGGCGAGCCGGCCGGTGACGCGGTCGCGCCGGTACGAGAAGAACCGTGACGATTCGCCGACGGTGCACAGGCCGCAGCCGCTCACCTCCGTGAGGCCGAGCCGGCGCAGGCGGCCCTCGGCCAGCGCGGGCAGATCGGCCAGCCACTTGGGCACGCCGCCTTGCGGAGGCGCCGGCGCGAAGTGACGCGCCTCGGCATCATGGAAGGCCGCCAGCACGTCGGCGCCCACCTCGAACTTCGCGGGCCCGATGGACGCACCCAGCCACGCGACGATGTCGCCCGCGGCCACCGGCACCGCGGCGCGGATCGCGTCCACGGTGGCCTCCAGCACGCCGTTCGCGAGCCCGCGCCAGCCGGCATGCGCCGCGCCCACCGCGCGGCCGTCGCGCGTGGCGAACAGCACCGGCAGGCAGTCGGCCACCATCACCGTGCAGGCGATGCCGGGCGCCGTGGAGATGCTCGCGTCGGCCTGCTCGACGGCCGCATCCGGCGCGGCGTGCGCGGCCGTCAGCCGCACGACGCGCGTGCCGTGCACCTGGTCGAGGAACACCGGCGTCGCGCCCAGCGTGGTCGCGAAGCGGCGGCGGTTCTCGGCCACGGCGATCTGGTCCAGCGGGTCGGACGTCTGCGCCTTGAGGTTGAGCGAGTCGAACGGCGCCGGGCTGACGCCGCCCACGCGCGTGGTCATCAGCGCGCCGGTGCCCGTGGGCCAGTGGTCGGGCCGGAAGAACGCGTCCAGCGGCAGGGGCTCGATGATTTCGACCGGCATCTCAGCGCCGCCCGGCCGCCCGAAGGCGCTGAGGCGCCCCCTCGGGGGGCAGCGAACACAGTGAGCGTGGGGGCTTCATGTCACTCCGCGTCGGGACAGGCCGACGGCTGGGTGCTGGAGAAGGCCTCGAGCGCCATGCAGGCGGCGTGCACCCGCATCACGTTCGGCACGTGGTCGAGATTGCACTTGAAGCGCTGCGCGTTGAAGATCTGCGGCACCAGCGCGCAGTCGGCCAGGCCGGGCGTCTCGCCGTGGCAGAACGTCGACGGATTCGCCGCCAGCTGGCGTTCGACGACCTCGAGGCCGCCCTCGATCCAGCGGTGTATCCACCGCGTCTTCGCGGCGTCGTCCACGCCCAGCGTCGCGCTGAGGTAGCCCAGCACGCGTGTGTTGTTCAGCGGATGGATCTCGCAGGCGATGTCCAGCGCGAGCGCGCGCACGCGGGCGCGGCCGAGCGCGTCACGCGGGAGCAGCGGCGGCTCGGGAATCGTCTCGTCCAGGTACTCGATGATGGCCATCGACTGGTGCAGGCGCCGGCCGTCGTCCAGCACCAGCAGCGGCACGAGTCCCGTGCCCGACGTGGACAGGTATTCGGGCGACGTCTGCTCCTTCTTCACCAGATGGATGGGCAGGTAGTCGTAGTCGACGCCCTTGAGCGCCAGCGCGATCCGCACGCGCCAGCTGGCCGACGAACGGAAGTAGTTGTAGAGCTCCATCTCCCGCTCAGCGCAGCGTGACCACGAGCTCGCCCAGGCCGGCGATGCGGCCGGTGAGCGTCTGTCCGCGGCCGACCGCGGCCACGCCGGCCGGCGTGCCGGTGAAGATCAGGTCGCCGGGCCTGAGCGTCCAGGCGCGGCTGAGCCAGGCGATGGTCTCGCGCACGTTCCAGATGAGGTCGGACAGGTCGCCGCGCTGGCGCGGCGCGCCGTCGACGTCGACGTCCAGCGTGATCGCGCCGCTGGCGAGCTCACCGGTCTCCTCGATGCGGTGGATGGGGCCGATCGGGGCCGACTGGTCGAAGCCCTTGGCGATGGACCAGGGGCGGCCGGCCTTCTTGGCCACCGCCTGCAGGTCGCGCCGGGTCATGTCCAGGCCGACGGCGTAGCCGAAGATCAGGCGCGTCGCGTCCTCCTCTGCCACGTCGCGGCCGTTGCCGGCCGCGGCGTCGCCGATGGCCACCACCAGCTCGACCTCGTGGTGCAGGTCGCTGGTGAGGCCGGGGTAGTCCATGAAGCCGGCCTCGCCGGCGCGCACGGGCAGCACGGCGTCGGCCGGCTTCATGAAGAAGAACGGCGACTCGCGCGCGTCGTGCCCCATCTCGGCGGCGTGCTCCGCGTAGTTGCGGCCCACGCAGTAGATGCGGTGGACGGGGAATTCGCCGCCGCCGTGCACAGGTACGCGCGGGACGACGGGGACGGTGATGACATCGGTCATGGCAGGGATTCCGAGGCAAGCGGCCGGCCGGGCGGCCGCGAAGCCGAGGATGATGCCACGCTGCCGGCGACCAGCCTGCCTGCATGGACGGCCCGCGGCTACACTGGCCCGAACCTGACGAGACCACCCATGTTCAGCCCCCGTTCGATCCGCCATTGCCGTGCCTGCGGCGCGCCGACCGCGTACCGCGAACCGCCCGACGACAACCGCGAGCGCGCGATCTGCAGCGCCTGCGGCACGATCCACTACGAGAACCCGCTCAACGTCGTGGGCACCGTGCCGGTGTTCGAGGGCAAGGTGCTGCTGTGCCTGCGCAACATCGAGCCGCGGCGGGGATTCTGGACACTTCCGGCCGGTTTCATGGAGCTGAACGAGACCACCGAGCAGGGCGCGGTGCGCGAGACGGTGGAGGAAGCCGGCGCGAAGATCGTGCTGGGGCCGCTGCTGACGCTGCTCAACGTGCCCCACGTGGGCCAGGTCCACCTCTACTACCGGGCGGAAATGACCAGCGCGGCGCTCGATCCGGGCCCCGAGACCATCGAGGCGCGGCTGTTCGACGAGTCCGAGATTCCCTGGGACGATCTCGCCTTCAAGACGGTCAAGGTCACGCTGGAGCGCTTCTTCGCCGACCGGCGCCGGGGTCAATTCACGGTCCACTGCGCCGATATCGCCTGACGAGCCCCACGCCGTGCGCGTGCGACGCGGGCCAGGCCCGCAGGAGCGCCCCGTCCCCGGGTCAGGCCGAGCGCGGCCCCTGCACCACCGGGCCGGTGAGGCCGTCGACGCCGGCGGCCCACAGCGCGGCCGCGTCGTCCACCTCGGTGACGCCCTCGGCGTACACCCGCAGGCCGATGCCATGCAGCATGCGCACGGTGCCGGCCACGTGCTGCGCGCGCGCCGCGTCGCCGGACAGGCCCTGCAGCAGGCTCGCGTCCAGCTTGACGAAGTCGAGCCCCGACTCCAGCAGCCCGCGCGTCTCGCCCAGGCGTTCGCCCGCGTGCTCCAGGCCGATCTTCGTGCCCGAGCCGTGCAACTGCTCGGCAAGCTCGCGCACCAGGTGCAGCTGCTTGACGGCGCCGGCCTCGGCCAGTTCCAGCGACAGGCGCGCGGCCGCCACCGGATGCGCCACCACGAGGGCGTGCACGCGGGTGGAGAACGCCGAGTCGGCCAGCGAGGACGGGCTCACGTTGACGGAGCGCGGCAGCGAATCGCCGGCGATCGCCAGCAGCGCGAGCTCGACCGCCAGCAGGTCGACGTCGGCGGTGAGCTGCGCGCGGCGGGCCATCGGCAGCCACTGCGCGGCCGACACCAGCGCGCCCTCGGCGCCCAGGCGCAGCCGCAGCGGCGACTCGTGGTGCACCAGCTCGCCGTTGCGGCCGACCAGCGGGAAATCCACCAGCTGCGCGTTGCGCTCCGCCAGCGCCGTCTGGATGCGATGGCGCCAGGCGTCCTCGCCGAGGGCCGAGTTGTCGACGCTGTCGTCCAGCTCCACCGTCCAGGGCCCGCGGCTTTCGGCGCGGGCCAGCGCCTGGTCGGCGGCGGCCAGCAGCGTGGACATCGGCGCGCCATGCACCCAGCGCACCGCGCCCACCACGGCGTGCGCGCCGCCGTCGTGCACGCGCAGCAGGCCGCGCAGGCGCGCGGCGACGTCGGTGGCCGACTCGCGCAGGGAGTCGGTGTCGGGCAGCGCCAATGCGAAGTCGCTGCCGTTCAGGCGCCCCACCTCGCCCCCGGCCAGGCGGCGCGACGATTCCACCATCGCGGCGGCGGCGTCCTGCAGCAGGCGGTCGGTGGCCGAGCGGCCCAGCGTGCGATTCAGCGACTGCAGCTCGACGAGCCGCACCATCACCAGCGCGCCGTTGGCCGCGCCGTCCTCGGCGGCCAGCATCACCTTCATGCGGCCCAGGAAGTGGGCGCGGTTGGACAGGCCCGTGAGCGGGTCGCAATGGGCCTGCCGGCGCAACAGCTCCACCTGGCCGGCCTGCTCGTCGAACATCGTCTTCACGCGCGCGACCATCGCGTTCATCGCGCGGGTGACGTTGCGCAGTTCGGGCATGTCGGGCTCGTCGACGGTGACGAAGCGGCGCTCGGTGATCGCCTTGGCCTGGTCCACGGTGCGCAGCAACGGCACCCGGATGCGGTTGACGCCGACGGTGGAGAAGATGCCGGCCGCCACGACCAGCGCCAGCAGCACGCCCACGGTGTTGAGCGTGCTCTGCCAGAGCTCGTCGTCGGCGAACGCGGACTGGCTGCGCACTTCGAGGCGGCCGAGCTGGTGCCAGCCGTCGCTGACCTGGGCGACGCCGTCGGCCGGCGCGAGGCCCAGCAGCCCCACGAACCAGCCGGGCGCGTTCTGCGGATGGCTGTCGGACTGCTTCTCGACGATCGTCTTGCCGTCCGTCCCGACGAGGCGGATGCGCTCGTAGTAGCCGGTGTCGAACTGGCTCGAGATGGCCAGCTCCCGCGCCGTCTCGAGCCCGCCCGGATCGGCCTTCAACTGCGACAGCGTCAACGCGAGCGACTGCGCGGTGTCGTTGTTCTTCACGATCAGCTGGGCCTGCAGGTAGTGGCGCGCCGCGTGGACGGACACGCCGATGGCGCCCGCGAACGCCAGCACCAGCGTCACCGACAACAGCAACCACACCTGGCGTATCAACGACATGCGTACTCCCCATGGCCGACCGCGACGGATCGGTTGCCCCGTTCGATTCGACGGTGTTTCATTGGAACCCATCCTGGCGTGCCCGCTCGACCGCTCCGCGCCACTTCGACAGGCGCACCAGCGGGTCCCCGCTGGCACGGATGCTACCAACACCCTGCCACAAACCTTCGGCATTGAAGCTGAACACGGGCAACAGGTCGGGCCGCTCGCTGGCCGGATGGATGTCCGGCCGCAGGTTGTCCAGCACCAGCGGCTCGGCATCGGGCGTCGGGTAGTAGGCCAGCACCATGTGGGCCACGTAGCCGTTGGGCGCGCCGGCGATGCTGGCCCGCACGTAGACCAGGCGCAGCCGGGCGTGCGGCACGCCCAGCGTGGTGAGGGTGAAGTATTTCCCGATCGCGTAGTCCTCGCAGTCGCCGGCGCCCTTGCCCAGCCCCTCGAGCGGGCTCGCCCAGTAGTCCTGCACGCCCCAGTTGTCGATGTCCTCCATGTAGGCCAGGCGCTGGTTGTAGAAGTCGTTGACCGGCTTGAGCCTGGCCGCGTCGTCGCGGCCGGCGAGGCCCGTCATGAGCTGCTGCAGGGCCCTGGCGTTGGCGACGCCGGTCGGGCCGTACTTCTGGGCGGATCGAACGATGCGGTCGGTGTCGACGGCCTGCACGGAGACCGCCACCAGCGCCAGCGCGGCCAGCAGCCGCAGCATCGCGGCGCGCAGCCAGGCCGCCGCGCCGATGGCCCGGCAGGCCCGGCGCCACAGGGCGGCCGGGCCGGGCAGGCGTGAACCATTCACGCTTGGCGGGGCTGTGCAACTGGCTTCGAGGTCCACTGGAACCTATCGGCCGACCACCGCCGTACTGTAGGCAAGCGCCCTCCGGGGCGTCGCCGGGACACGACAAATTCGCGACACAATCCATGGTTGCCCCGAATGATTGCGGCATGCCCCGCCGGCATGGCGTCGACGCGGGGGGTGCCCCGGCATCATTGAAACAATTGACCGCATATTCGACGGGACAGCCCTTCCGCACATGAAAAAGACGTTCATCCGCTTCGGCCTGCTCGCGCTGGCCAGCTGCGCCGCGATGGCGCAGACCACCTCGCCGGTGGCGCAGTCCGTGCAGAAGGCGATCGAAGGAAATCCGGAAGTTGCGGCCAGGTTCAACGCATTTCGCGCCTCGGACGACGAAATTGGCGTCGCTTCCGGCAACTGGCGTCCGCACCTGGACGCCAGCGCCAACGCCGGCAAGCGCACCTACGACAACACCTCCACGGTGCCCAGGGATCCGCGCTTCCACGAGGGCGGCGTTCGCCTGGAGTTGACCCAGCTGCTGTGGGACGGCCTGGCCACGCATCACGAGGTGGAGCGCCTGGGCCACGCCAAGCTCGAGCGCTATTTCGACTTCCTCGACGCCACCGAGCAGTTCGGCATGGAGGCCGCCAAGGCCTACTACGACGTCGTCCGCTACCGCAAGCTGGTGGCGCTGGCCGAGGACAACTACATCCAGCACAAGGTCTCGTTCGCCCAGGTGCAGTCGCGCGTGAACGCCGGCGTGGGCCGCGGCGTCGACCTGGACCAGGTCATCGCCCGCGTGGCGCTGGCCGAGTCCGACCTCGTCGCCGAGCGCGCCAACCTGCACGACGTCACCGAGCGCTACGTCCGCATCGTCGGCTCGGTGCCCCCGGCCGAGAACGCGAGCGCCGTGTCCATGGTCAGGCCACTGCCGGCCACCGAGCAGGAGGCCATGCGCCTGGCCGCGATCCAGAGCCCTTCCGTCGCCGGCGCGATCGAAGGCCTGCGCTCCGCGCGCTCGGCGGCGGCCGGCCTCAAGAGCACGTTCCAGCCCAGGGTGGAGGCCCACGTGCGCGGCGCCACCGGCCACAACCTCGACGGCACGCTGTACGAGAAGCGCGACGCCGCCGCCGAGATCGCCCTCACCTGGAACATCTTCAACGGCGGCACGGATTCCGCCCGCGAACGCCAGTACGCCAGCCTGCTGACCCAGGCAGAGAACCTGCGCGACAAGGCCTGCGTCGACGCGCGCCAGACCGTGTCCATCGCGTTCAACGACGTCAGGAAGCTCAACGAGCAGCTCGGCTACCTCGACCGCAACGTGGTGTCGATCCAGAAGGCGCGCGACGCCTATCGCCAGCAGTTCGACATCGGCCAGCGCAGCCTGCTGGACCTGCTCAATTCCGAGAACGAGCTCTACACCGCCAAGCGGTCCTACGTGCTGGCCGAGGAAGACCTGGCCACGGCCATCGTGCGCACCTACGCGGGCATGGGCACGCTCATCGCGAGCCTGGGCCTGAAGAGGCCCGATTCGCCCGATCTCGCGCCCGAGGCGCAGGGCTGGGGCATGGCCGGCGACGCATCTTCGCGCTGCCCGCTGGACGCCATCGAGGTGGGTGGGGCCACGTTCGCGCAGCTCGACCAGCGCGCCGACAAGATCGCCGCCGACCGCGCGCCGGCCGCCCTGCGCCCGATCGCGCAGCCGGGCGCCGCCGCCTCGGCGCCGACGCCCGAGCAACCAGGCCTGCACGCCGGCCGGCCTCAATGACACCATGCACAAGACGCTCACGTGGGATCGCGTGGGCTCGGAATGGAAGATCGTCGGAGAGGGCAAGCGCCAGGGGTGAATCCACCTGTATCCGGGGGCCCGAAAGCGCCCCTTTTTTATGCAATTCCGGATAAAGCCCGCCCCTATTTTCGATAGACTCACGCGCAGTCGTTCGTGCGTACGACCGTTCCTTTGAAAACACCAGAATTGCCACCATGCGCGTTTCCCGCTCCTCGCTGACGTCGCTGCACTCGCTCACGCGCGCGGTCGCCGCGCTCACGCTTGTCTCCGGCCTCTCGACCGCCGCGGTCGCGCAGCTCGCGCCGGCCGCCGTGCCCGCGCAGGCGGCCGCCGCGTCGCCCGAGGCGCTCGAGATCCAGCGCCTGATCAAGGGCGGCCAGAACACGCAGGCCCTCAAGCTCATCGACGACGCGCTCGCGAAGAACCCGAAGGATCCGGCGATGCGCTTCCGCCGCGGCGTGACGCTGTCGATGCTCGACCGCAAGCCCGAGGCGCTGCAGGTGTTCCAGAAGCTGGTGGAAGACCACCCGGAGATGCCCGCGCCGTACAACAACCTCGCGGTGCTCTACGGCTCGCAGGGCGACTACGACAAGGCGCGCGCCGCGCTGGTGGCCGCCATCCGCACCAATCCGCAGTACGCCACGGCCTACCAGAACCTGGGCGACGTCTACGCGCAGTTGGCCAGCCAGGCCTACTCGAAGGCGCTGCAGCTCGACAAGTCCGACGCCACGGTGCCGCCCAAGCTGGTGCTGCTGCGCGAGCTGATCGCCAATCCGGGCCCGACCACAGCAGCGCCGGTGACCGTGGCCGCGGCCACGCCGGCCCCCGCGCCCGTGGTTGCGCCCAGGCCCGCGCCGGCGCCCGTCACGCCGCCGCCCCCCCCCCCCCCCCCCCCCCCACC
>JABCYW010000143.1 GCA_013289985.1 Betaproteobacteria bacterium
GCTGCGCGCGCGCTACGACCAGGAATCGCAGAAGCGCCGCATCGAGCTGCTGGGACGCGACAACCAGCTGAAGTCGGCCGAGCTGGCCAACCAGGCGCTCGCGCGGCGGCTGTGGATGTTCGCCGGCGCCGCGATGGTGCTGCTGGGCGTGCTGGCCGCGCTGATGTACATGCGCATGCGCGAACTCAATCGCACCCTCGTCAAGCACGAGGCCCTGCTGCGCGCCCACAGCGAGCGCGACGCGCTCACCGGGCTGGCCAACCGCCGCCAGTTCCGCGAGGTGATGCGCGTGCGCGGCGCCGAGCGGGCCTTCCGCGGCGCGCTGCTGATGGTGGACATCGACCATTTCAAGCGGGTCAACGACCACCACGGCCACGCCACGGGCGACCGCGTGCTGGTGGAAGTGGGTCGCCGGCTGGGCGCGGCCATGCGCGGCGACGACCTGGTGGCGCGCTGGGGCGGCGAGGAGTTCCTCGTGTTCGCGCCCAACATCGAGGGCGCCGAGCTCGACCACCTGGCGGAGCGCGTCCGCGTGGCGATGAACCAGGCACCGGTGGTGCTGGACAACGGCACCGCCATCGAGACCACCGTGTCCATCGGCTACGCCGCCTTCCCGCTGCCCGCCAGCCACGTGCCGGTCACGTGGGAGCAGGCGGTCAACCTGGCCGACCTGTCGCTCTACACCGCCAAGAACCAGGGACGCAACTGCGCCGTGGGCATCGTCCGCACCACCGCCGTCACCAGCGAGGCGCTGCGCGAGGTGGAGGCCGACATCGCGCAGGCACGCCACGACGGCCGCGTCACGCTGAAGGTGAGCCCGGAGCCGGACCGGATCGCCACCTCGGCCGCCTGAGCGCCCACCGCGCGCCCGGGCCGGCGGGGATAATCGCGGCCTCATGCCCCATGCCGACCTCCCTTCCCGCTGCGACGTACTCGTCGTGGGCGCCGGCCCGTCCGGCGCCGCCTGCGCCCAGCTCCTGGCCCGCGCCGGCGTGGACGTGGTGCTGGTCGACCAGCACGACTTCCCCCGCGACAAGGTCTGCGGCGACGGGCTGATCCCGGACGCCCACCACGCGCTGGAGCGCCTGGGCGTGTACGCCGAGGTGATGGCCGCGGCGCGCCAGCTGCCGGCACTCGGCTGCATCGGCCCGCGCGGCGGCCGTGTCGACGTGCCGGGCCGCGTGGCGATGCTGCCGCGCTTCGAGCTGGACGACATCGTCTGCCGCGCCGCCGTGCGCGCCGGCGCCAGGCTGCACACGCCCTGGCGCTTCGACGCGCCGCTGGTGGAAGGCGACCAGGTGGTGGGCGCGCTGCTCAAGCAGGGCGACCAGGCCCGCGAGCTGCGCGCGCGCTGGGTGGTGCTCGCCACCGGCGCCCTGCCGCAGCCGTTGCTGGCCGCCGGCATGTGCACGCGCCGCGCGCCCAGCGGCATCGGGCTGCGCGCCTACGTGAAGAACGACGCGATGGTGGACCGCATCCGCACGCTGGAGGTGGTCTGGGACAAGCGCACCGCGCCCGGCTACGGCTGGATCTTCCCGGCCCCCGGCGGCCGCTTCAACATCGGCGTGGGCATCGGCAACACCGAGGCCGGCAGCGACGCCACCACGGCCAAGATGAAGGACGTGAACCTGCGCCGCGTGTTCGACGGCTTCTGCGAGTTCCACGAGCCGGCGCGCGAGCTGATGCGCACCGGCACGCTGGAGGGCGGCATCAAGGGCGCGCCGCTGCGCTTCTCGCTGACGGGCGCGCGCCAGGCCCGGGCAGGCCTGCTGGTCACGGGCGAGGCCGCCGGCAGCACCTACGCTTTCACCGGCGAAGGCATCGGCAAGGCGCTGGAGACGGGCATGCTCGCCGCCGAGGCGTTGCTGGCCGCGCCGGACGGCGTGCCCCCGGGCGACTCGCCGGCCGTGCCCGCGCGCTACGCCGCGAGCCTGGCCGCCCTGAAGCCGCGCTTCGACCTGTACGAGCGCGCCAACCAGATCAATGCGCACCCCTGGCTGGCCGACCTGGTGATCTGGCGCGCCCGCCACAGCCCGCGCCTGCTGCGCAAGATGTCGGGCGTGCTGGAGGAGACCAGCAACCCCGGCAACCTGATCAGCGCCCGCGGCCTGCTGAAGGTGTTCTTCCCCGGCGCGTGACGCGGACGACACAGATCGAGCAAGCACAGTCCCCATCCGCATGACGCGGCGCGTATGCTTGGCGCATGTGTCAACTGCTCGGCATGAACGCCAACACGCCGACCGACGCGATGTTCAGCTTCACCGGGCTGGCCACGCGGGCGGACGAGCACAAGGACGGATTCGGCATCGCCTTCTTCGAGGATCGCGGCTTGCGGCTCTTCGTCGACCAGCACAGCGCCCGCCACTCGCCGGTGGCGGAGCTGGTCAAGGGCTACCCGATCCGCAGCGACAACATCATCGCGCACATCCGCAAGGCCACCCAGGGCCGCGTCGCGCTGGAGAACTCGCACCCGTTCATGCGCGAGCTGTGGGGCCGCTACTGGGTGTTCGCGCACAACGGCGACCTGAAGGACTTCCGGCCGCGCCTGCACGGCAACTTCCGCCCGGTGGGCGACACCGACAGCGAACATGCCTTCTGCTGGCTGATGCAGGAGCTGTCCAAGGCCCACGCCGGACTGCCGGCGATCGAGGAGCTCACCAACACGTTGTCCGAGCTGCTGCCGCGGCTGCACCGCCACGGCACCTTCAACATGCTGCTGTCCAACGGCCAGGCGCTGTGGGCGCACTGCTCCACGCACCTGCACTACGTCGTGCGCGAGCATCCGTTCGGCGCGCCGGTGCTGGCCGACAAGGACATGATGGTCGACTTCGCGCCCCACACGGGCCCGTCCGACCGCGTGGCCATCGTCGCCACGGAGCCGCTCACGCGCAATGAGCCCTGGGAGGCGATGGAGGCGGGGCAGCTGATGACCTTCACGGCCGGCGCGGTGGCCACGCGGCAGTGCGCGGAGCTGCAGCGCTAGCGGCGTCGAATTTGCGCCGTCAGGCACCGGCGACGGACGCCCGCGGGGCGGCCCCGAGCAGGAACATGTCGACAGCGCGACGAACCATCCGGCGAATGTCGTCCAACGCCATGGGCTGCGGATCCATCTGGTAAAGCCGGTTCGAGGTCTCGGCCGTCACCAGCGCACTGAAATGCGCGGCCAGCACCTTCGGATCGGCGCGGCGAAGCTCTCCGCGTTCGATCGCCCGTTCGAACAGGGCCCCGAGGGCCTCGCCCAGCTGCGCCGGGCCCGATTCGTCGAACAGCTGGCCGACGACGGAGTGCCCCGCTTCGCCGACGACCATGCGATAGACGGCCAGGGCGCCCGCATCGTTGGTCAGCACGACCATCATCCGCTCGCCGAACCGGACCAGCACGTCTTCCAGGCTCAGCTGATCCGCGGCATCGCCGGAGATCGTCGCGATGGCATCGGACAGGTGAACGGTCGCCACCGCCTTGACCACGGCCACGAAGAGCGCCTCCTTGGACGCGAAGTAGCCGTAGAGCGTCGCCTTCGAGCCGCCAAGCCGGCGCGCCAGCTCGTTCATCGACGCGCGCTCGTAGCCCTTTTCCTTGAACAGCTCGACAGCCGCCTGGACGATGGCATTGCGGCGCGTCTCGGTGCGTACCTTCATGGTTCCCCCAAAAACAGACCCGATCGTACATTTTTCTTGACGCGGGTTTTCCCCCGATCTAATAATGAACCGTACCGCACGGTTTACTTTTGATCGTGCCCGTGTCAACACCACCGGGGAACGCCCATGACCATCCTGCCGAAATCGCTTCGAATCGCCACCCTCGCCGCATGCGCCGTCCTGGCGGCCTGCGCCAGCACCCAGCCCGTTCCCTACACGGGCATCGCCTCGTCGCACCAGATGCGGGCCAGCGCGCACGACGAGACGGGACACATCCCGTACGAATACAAGTCGACCGCCGACCTGCGCACGTACTCGAAGTACAGCGTCGACCCCGTCGTCGTCTACGGCGGCGCCGACAACCAGTTCGAGGACATCTCCGAGCAGGACAAGAACGAGCTCGCCAGGTACATGCAGGCCACGTTCTCCGACAGGCTGGCGGCGCTGGCGAAAAGCACCGCCGACCCTCGCGCCCAGGCGCTGCGGATCAGGCTGACGCTCACGGGCGCCAAGGAGAACACGCCCGTCTTGAGCACGCTGTCGCGCTTCGACCTGCTCGGCGGCCCCTACAACGCCGTGCAGGCCGTGCGCGGCAAGGAGGGCGCGCTGACCGGCTCCGTGAGCTTCGCCGTCGAGATCTACGCGGCCTCGACGAACGAGTTGCTGGCCGCCTACGTGTCCAAGGAATACCCCAACGCGTGGAACCTCGGCGCCGGCATCGGCGCGATGAGCGCGTCGAAGACCGGCATCGACAAGGGCGCCGACGAACTCGTCGCGTACCTCGGCCGGCACTGAAAAAGGAAGCTCTCCCATGACCACTCGCTTCAAACTCGCTCTCCTCGCCGGCAGCGCCCTCGCCCTGACGGCGTGCGGCGGCAACGACGTCGCTCAGGCCCTGAACCTCGGCGCGCCCCAGGCGCGATTCGTGAACGCCGTTCCCGCCTCGCCGACCCTCGCGCTCTACCGAAAGGGCGAGTTGCAGGGAGACGCGGGCACGCAAGGCTACGAAGGCGCGTCCAAGTATTTCGACACGGTCAACGTGACGTCGACCTGGGACGTCCGGGACGCCGCCGCCGGCACCGAACTCGGCACGACGTCGATGCGCGCCGAGAACGCGACGCGCTACACGATCGTCGCCCTGCCCGGCACCGGCACGATGTACAACCTGCTGCAGATCTCCGACCCGTACAGCAATGCGCTGACCTCGAACGCCCGCGTGCGCATCGCCAAGGGCGACGCCGTGAAGGGCACGATGGATGTCTACATCACCGCGCCCGGCGCCGACATCTCGGGCGCGTCGCCGACGATGGCCGCCGTCGCCAGCCAGACGCCCAGTCCCGCGAGCGGCGCCGACTCCTACAGTCTGGCCAGCGGCATCTACCAGGTCCGGTTGACGCTGGCGGGCACGAAGACCGTGTTCTTCTCGGGCGCGCTCAACGTGGGCGACCACGACGACCTGCTGCTCGTCACCCTGCCCACGTCGGACGGCCTCGGCGTCAAGATCCTCGACGTCCCGTCCGCGTCCGGGGAGTCCAACTCGGACATCGCGAACAGCCTTTGAGATCGATGATAGTCGGCGCTTGCCCGGCGCCGATCCGATCGTTCCGATAAATGAGAACCGTTCGCATTAAAATGGGCGTCCACGCTCCAGGATCCCCATGACTTCGCATCGCTGGCTCCCACTCCCCGTCGCGCACGCCTCGCTGGGCGCGCTCACGGGCGTCGCGCTGGCGGCCGGCCCCGCCCTCGTCCACGCGGCCACCTACAGCACCGCCGACGAGGTGGCGCACCGCACGTTCAAGTCGGCCACGGCGTTCGCCGACGTGCTCGTGGCGCCGTCGCCCCAGGACGCCGCCGCGCTGGCCGCGCCCGGCGGGGCGCCGCACGGCGCGCTGCGCACGATCGAGGCGCGCCAGGGCGACACGGTGCTGGGCCGCGTGATCGTCGATTCGGTCGTCGGCAAGTTCGAGCTGATCGACTACGCGGTGGCGCTCGACCCGGCCGGCAAGGTGCTGGCCGTGGAGATCCTCACCTACCGCGAGGGCCACGGCTCCGAGGTGCGGCTGCCGGCCTGGCGCAACCAGTTCGTCGGCAAGTCGGCCGCCGATCCGGTGCACATCGGCTCCGACATCTCCAACATCAGCGGCGCCACGCTCAGCTGCACCCACGTCACCGACGGCGTGCATCGCCTCGTGGCCTGGGCAGCGCGCCACCCGATGGCCGTGAAGGTGGCAACGCCGTGATTCGCCGGCGGGCGCGCCCGCTGCTGGGCACACTGGTGGAGGTGCGCGCCCGGGGCGCCGGCGCCGCCGCCTTCGACGTGGCCGCCGATGCCGCCTTCGACGTCGTCGCGCAGGTGCACGCCCTGATGAGCTTCCACGACGCGGGCAGCGACCTGCGCCGCATCGCACGGGCCCGCGCGGGCGAACGCCTGGCGGTGCATCCGCACACGGCCGCCGTGCTGACGCGCGCGCAGCGCTGGGCCCGCGCCAGCGACGGCGCGTTCGACGCCGGCTGCGCGCCGCGCGCCGTGGCGCAAGGCTGGCTGCCGGAACCCGGCGACGGCGCATCGCCCGGCGCGTCGCCGTTCGAGGACGCGCTCGAGGTGGATGGCCAGGACGTGATCGTCCACGCTCCGGCATGGCTCGACTTCGGCGGCATCGCCAAGGGCTACGCGGTGGACCTCGCGGTGGCCAGGCTGCGCCGCGCCGGGGTGCGCGACGGCGCCGTCAACGCGGGCGGCGACCTGCGCGTGTTCGGCACGCTGGAGGAGACCGTGCACGTGCGCTCGCCGTTCGACGCGTCGGCACTCTGGCCGGTGGCGGCCCTGCGCGACGGCGCCTGCGCGACGAGCGCCAGCGGCCAGGTCGCCACCCGCGCCCCGTCGACCCAGGATGGGCCGGCGCCGCGCTCGGTGACCGTTCTCGCGCCCACCGCCTGCGCCGCGGACGCGCTCACCAAGATCGTCTGGCTCCAGGGCGAGCGCTCGGTCTCGCTGCTGCGTCGCGCGCGCGCCCGCGCGCTGGTCGTGCGCGACGACGGCAGCGTCTGGCAAAGTTAGGCCCCTGTGATCCACGAACAACTCCACGTCGTCGCCCATGGCCAGGGCCGGCGCGCCCGCCACCTGCTGATCTGGGGCTGCATCGCGCTGCTGGTCACCGGCGTGGCCTGGCTTCTCGGCCACGACGTGTGGCTGCAGCAGACGCCGTTCGGCCCGCAGCCGCACCCGCTGGTGGCCTGGCTGCTGCGCGCGCACGGCGCGATCGCGTGGTGCACGACGCTCGTCGGCGGCGTGGTCTGGCAGGTGCATGTGCGGCCTGCCTGGCGCGCCGTGCGCCGGCGCCGCGCGCACCGCCGCCGCGCCGGCACGCTGCGGCCCGTGCGCCACGGACGCGCGCGCACCGTCAGCGGCGTGCTGATGGTGGCCGCGCTGGCGGTACTCCTGGGCTCGGCCATCGGCCTGCAGTACGCGCCGGAGGACGCGCACGCGTGGCTGTCGGTGACGCACTGGGTGCTGGGCCTCGCGCTGGCCGCCGCCCTGCTGTGGCACTGGATAGCCCGGCTGCGTCATTGACGCCACCCGGCGCAGAATCGGGCATCGACGACTCGCCTGCCGCCATGAACGCATCCGCCCTGCCGACGCCCGATTTCAGCCGCTTCCCGCGCCACGCCGAACTCACGGCGCTCCTGCAGGCCTACGCCGCGGCCCGCCCCGATGTCGTCGAGCTGCGCTCCATCGGCAAGAGCCATGAAGGCCGCGACATCTGGCTGCTGGCGCTCACGCGCAAGTCCACCGGCGCCGACACCGCCAAGCCGGCCTTCTGGATCGACGGCAACATCCACGCGGCCGAACTCACGGCCTGCACCGCGGCGCTGTACTACCTGCACCACCTGCTCGCGAACGATGCCGCCGACGCGCGGCTGGCCCACCTGCTGGACACCCGCGTCGTCTACATCGTGCCGCGCCTGAACCCCGACGGCGCCGAGCTGGCGCTGGCCGACGTGCCGCGCTTCATCCGCTCGTCCACGCGCGGCTATCCGTTCGACGAGGAGCCGCCCGACGGCATGACGATGGAGGACGTGGACGGCGACGGCCGCGTGCTCTACATGCGCATCCCCGACCCGCACGGCACGTACCGCAAGCATCCGCGGGAGCCGCGCCTGATGATCGCGCGCGAGCCCGGCGAGGTCGGCGGCGAGTACTACCGCGTCATCCCCGAAGGCACGATCAAGGCCTGGGACGGCGTGCGCGTGACGGTGAACCGCGACCGCGAGGGACTCGACCTGAACCGCAACTTCCCGTCGCTGTGGCGCCAGGAGTTCGAGCAGGTGGGCGCCGGGCCGTACCCCACCAGCGAGCCCGAGGTGCGCGCGATGGTCGACTTCTGCGTCGCGCACCCCAACATCGGCGCGGCCATCAGCTTCCACACGCACAGCGGCGTCATCCTGCGCCCGATGGGAACGACGCCGGACGACGACATGACGCCGGAAGACCTGTGGATGATCAAGCGCCTGTCCGACATCGGCGCGAACCTCACCGGGTATCCGGCCATCAGCGGCTTCCACGACTTCAAGTACCACCCCAAGGAAGTGATCACGGGCACTCAGGACTGGCTCTACGAGCACCAAGGCGCGCTGTGCTGGACCGTCGAGATCTGGGCGCCCAACAAGGAAGCCGGCATCACCGAGTACGACTGGATCCACTGGTACCGCGACCATCCGCCCGAGGACGACCTGAAGCTGCTGAAGTGGAGCGACGAGCAGTGCGGCGGCCAGGCCCACGTCGACTGGAAGCCCTTCGTGCACGCGCAGCTGGGCCCGGTGGAGATCGGCGGCTGGGATCGCATGAACTTCTGGCGCAACCCGCCGCCCGCATTGCGCGAGCGCGAGGCCGCGCGCTTCCCCGCTTGGCTGACGCAGCTGGCGCTGTCGCTGCCCAAGCTGGAGATCCTGCAGGCCCGCTGCGAGCCCGTTGGCCACGACGGCACCCGCGAGGGCGACACCTGGCGCGTGCGCTTGGCCGTGGGCAACGCCGGATACCTGCCGGCGTATGTGACGCATCGCGCGAAGGAACGCCAGGTGGTACGCGGCACGGTCTTCGAGATCACGCTGCCCGAGGGCGCCACGCTGGTCGCCGGCAAGGCGCGCGAGATCGGCGCGCACCTGGAGGGCCACGCGCCGCGCAGCTCGCTGCAGGCGTTCCTGCCGGATCGCGATGTCACCGCCGACCGCGCGTTGCAGGAATGGATCGTGCGCGCGCCCCGGGGCAGCGTCGTCAAGGTCGACGCCCGCGCCGACCGCGCGGGCGCGGTGAGCGCCAGCCTCACGCTGGGTTGAACGCCGCGCCGGACGACAATGGCGGGGCCGCGCCTCGCCGCACCTGAGACTCCAACCTCCCGGAAGAAAGCCACGCCATGCTACTGATCGTCGTCGTCGCCGTCATCCTGCTCCTGACCGTCGTGCCGGTGATGATCGCCGCACGCATCGTCGGCGCTCGTCGAACCGGGTTCGGCAGCAGCCTGCTGGCACTGATCGTGTCCTCCCTGATCGTGGGCATCGCGGTACGGCTGTTCCACGGCGGCGGCCTGCTCTCGATCTTCGCCGCGGCGCTGGGCTTCATGCTGATCCTGGACACGACCTACCTGCGCGCGCTGGGCGTGGTGGTGCTGCAGTACCTCTTCATCGGACTGATCGCTGTCGTCCTCATGTTCACCGCGATCGGCTCGATGGTGCACGTGAAGGACCTGATGCAGCAGATCCCGGCCGAGTCCCCGCGCAGCGAGTCGGTCTGATCGCGGCACGCTATTCGCCGGGGTAGCGCAGGCCGAACTGCGCGCGCATCGTGTCCATCCAGCCCACCAGCGCCACGGTCTCGTCCAGCGGCATCACCGGGCTTTCGGCGAGGCCGGCGCGCAGGCAGCGGTGCACTTCCTCGACCTGGTGCACGTAGCGGTTGCCGCGCCAGGGCTTGTCGACGATCTCCACCGGCGTCTCTTCCCACGGGCGCGTGCCGCGCGACACGCGCAGCTGCTGCGCGGCGTAGAACGGCGGCGTGATGGCTATCGAGCCATTCGTGCCGAGGATGGTGGCGCGGCAGGGCGTTGTGGCGCGCAGCGAGCTCATGCCGTGGCTGCGCTGGCCGCCGGCGTGGCGCATGTTGAAGACGGTGTGCACGTCGACGCCGGTGGGGCCCAGCTCCGCGTCGGCCTGCACGCCGACGATGTCGCCTAGCACGAAGGCGGCGAGGTTGAGCGGGTAGATGCCGATGTCCAGCAGGCCGCCGCCGGCCAGCTCGGGCGCCAGCGCGCGGTGGGTCGCGGGCAGCCCGGCGGCCGAGAACCCGAAATCGGCCGACACGGACACCGGCTCGCCGATGGCGCCTTCGGCCAGCAGCCGCTTCAGCTCGACCATCGCCGGCACGTAGCGCATCCACATCGCCTCCATCAGGAAGACGCCGTGCCTTCGCGCGAGCGCGACGGCGGACTCGGCCTCGCGGCGGTTCAGCGTGAACGGCTTCTCGCACAGCACCGCCTTGCCAGCGGCGAGCGCGAGCGCCATCGTCCGGGCGTGGTCGGGATGCGGGGTGCCGATGTAGACGACGTCCACCTCGGGGTCGTCGACCAGCGCCTGGTAGCTGCCGTGCGCGCGAACGGGCTCGGTGATGGACTCGTCGCCACGCGGCTTGTCGATGAAGGCCTGCGCCTTGGCGACATCGCGCGAGCCAACGGCCACGAGCCGGGCCTCGGGCACGTACGACAGCGCACGCGCATGCGCGTCGGAAATGCCGCCGGCGCCAACGAGGCCCCAGCCGATGCGCGGGCGCGCGGAAGTGGTCAGTGCTTGCATGCGGGCAGTGTAGTCACCCGGCGGCGCCGCCTCACCGTTCCACGCGCGCCTCGGCCTCCATCAACACGTGTCGCAGCGTCTGCCGCAGCCGCTCCGCGTCGATCGGCTTGGTGAGGAAGTCGTTCATGCCCGCGGCCATCGCGTCCTCGCGCTCCGACACCAGCGCCGCGGCGGTGAGCGCCACGATGGGCAGCGTGTTGCGGTCGTAGCGCTGGCGCAGCCGCCGCGTGACCTCGTGGCCGCTCATGCCGGGCATCTGCACGTCCATCAGCACGATGTCGAACGGGTTGCCGGCCTGGTGGGCCTGATCGATCGCGTGCAGCGCGCTCGCGCCGTCGTCGGCCTGGTCGACGATGGCGCCCCAGCGCTCGAGCAGCGCCACGGCGATCATCATGTTGACCGCGTTGTCCTCCACCATCAGGATGCGCGTGCCCTGCAGCGCGTCGAGGCCGGAGGTGCTCTCGTGCTCCTCCAGCTGCTGCGCGCTCACCGCCGGCAGCGGCAGGTCGACCCAGAACACGCTGCCCTTGCCGGGCTCGCTGTTGACGCCCACGCTGCCTTCCATCAGGCGCGCGAGCTCGCTGCAGATGGACAGGCCTAGGCCGGTGCCGCCCACCTTGCGCGTGATCGAGTTGTCGACCTGGCTGAACGGCAGGAACAGCACCGAGAGCGCCGCGGCGTCCATGCCCGCGCCGGTGTCGATCACCTCGAAGCGCAGGCGGTAGCCCACGCCGCGCTGCACGTTGAGCATGATGCTGCCGGTGGTGGTGAACTTCAGCGCGTTGGTGAGGTAGTTGGCAAGCACCTGGCGCAGCCGCATCGGGTCGCCCAGCACGTGCTGAGGCACGTCGTCGTCGACGTGCACGTACAGCGTCAGGCCCTTGGTGTCGGCGAGCGCGCCGTAGGCCTGCTTGAGGATGCCGATCAGGCCGCGCAGGTCGAAGGCCACGCGGTCGACGATCAGCTTGCCGGCCTCGATCTTGGACAGGTCCAGGATGTCCGAGAGGATGGCCGACAGCGTGTCGGCCGAGTCGCAGATCTGCTCGATGTACTGCAGCCGCCGGCGGTCGTCGACCTCGGGCGTCCGCGCCAGCTGCGCCAGGCCCACCAGAGCGTTCAGCGGCGTGCGGATCTCGTGGCTGGTGTTGGCCAGGAACGCGCTCTTGGCGCGGTTGGCGGCCTCGGCCTCGTCGCGGGCGCGCGCCAGCGCCTGCTCCACCAGCCGGCGCTCGGTCACGTCCTCGGCCAGCCAGATGGTGCCGCTGGCCGGCTGCGTCGGGTCCAGCGCCTTGGCCAGCAGCCGGCCGGTGAAGGTGCTGCCGTCGCGGCGCATCATCGGCACCTCGATGTCGACCTGCTCGCCGCGCGACAGCGCCGGCGCGATCTGCTCGCCCATCGCGTCGAAGGCCGCGTCGGAGGGCCAGGTCACGCGCTGCTGCTGGTTCTGCAGCGCGCCGCGCGGCCAGCCGAACATCTCGTCGAAGCGCGCGTTGGTCATCACGATGCGGCGGTCGCGCGTGAAGGAGATGCCCACCAGCGCGTTCTCCAGGATCGCCTCGCGCTCGCGCCGCGCCTGCTCGCTGGCGGTGACGTCGCGGGCGCTGGTCATCTGGTAGTCGACGTCGTCGATCGTGAAGCGCGCGGCCGATA
Source organism: Betaproteobacteria bacterium (assembly GCA_013289985.1). Classification (GTDB taxonomy): domain Bacteria; phylum Pseudomonadota; class Gammaproteobacteria; order Burkholderiales; family Burkholderiaceae_C; genus Scleromatobacter. Next base: position 12,135 of record JABCYW010000143.1, read on the forward strand.
CCAGCATGGCCACGCGGCGTCGGTCGCGCGTGGTCATCGTGGCGGGGAAGTTCTGCACCGCCTGGTGCTGGTCGAGCATGCGGTAGATGCGGTCGCGCTGCGTGGCGTCGGCCCACAGCCCGAGCTCGCTGGGCGTGCGGCCGATGACCTCCTCGGCGCGGTAGCCGGTGGTGGCCAGGAAGGTCGGGTTGACCATCGCGTAGCGGCCGCTGGCGAACTCGGTGAGCGTGATCCAGTCGGGCGAGGTGGACACGAGGTGCGACAGCAGCGTCTCGCTGCGCC
>JABCYW010000144.1 GCA_013289985.1 Betaproteobacteria bacterium
GTCGAGTCGGGCTGGGACACCGTGCTGCAGGAGGCCAAGGCCGCGCACATCCCCGTGATCCTCACCGACCGCGCGGTCGACTCCAAGGACACGAGCCTGTACGTCACGTTCATGGGCTCCGACTTCATCGAGGAAGGCAAGCGCGCCGGCCGCTGGCTGCTGGAGTTCGAGAAGGGCAAGCCGGGCCCGATCAACGTCGTCGAGCTGCAGGGCACCGTCGGTTCGGCGCCGGCCATCGACCGCAAGAAGGGCTTCGCCGACGTGGTGGGCGGTGACCCGCGCATCAAGATCATCCGCTCGCAGACCGGCGACTTCACGCTGGCCAAGGGCAAGGAAGTGATGGAGGCGTTCCTCAAGGCCGAGGGCAAGAACATCAACGTGCTCTACGCCCACAACGACGACATGGCGCTGGGCGCGATCCAGGCCATCGAGGAAGCGGGCCTGAAGCCAGGCGTCGACATCACGGTGATCTCCATCGACGGCACCAAGGGCGCGTTCGAGGCGATGGCCGCGGGCAAGCAGAACGTGGTCGTCGAGTGCAACCCGCTGCTCGGGCCGCAGCTGATGCAGGCCGCCAAGGACGTCATCGCCGGCAAGACGCTGCCCAAGCGCATCCTCACCAACGAGACGGTCTACGTCCAGGCGCAGGCCGCCGCCGCACTCCCGACGCGCAAATATTGACGTCACGATGAATCGCACCGAGGGCGCCCCGGGGCGCCGCAACGACCTCCCCGCCCTCGGAGCGCTTCCTTGCTGAACGCCACGGGAATCGACAAGCGCTTCGGCGCCGTGGCCGTGCTCGAAGAGGTGCGGCTGCATCTTCGCGCCGGCGAGGTGCATGCGCTGATGGGGCAGAACGGCGCGGGCAAGTCCACGCTGATCAAGATCCTCACCGGCGTCATCGCGCCGAACGCGGGCACGCTCGCGCTCGACGGCGCGCCCATCGCGCCCGCCAGCCCCATCGCCGCGCAGAAGCTGGGCATCAGCACCGTCTACCAGGAGGTGAACCTCTGCCCCAACCTCACGGTGGCGGAGAACATCTTCGCGGGCCGCTATCCGCGCCGCGGCTGGGGCGGCCTGAAGGCGATCGACGGCCCGCGCATGGTGCGCGAGACGCGCGCCCTGCTCACCCGCCTGAACCTCGACGTCGACCCCAGGCGCAGCGTCGGCTCGCTGCCGGTGGCCCTGCAGCAGCTGGTGGCCATCGCCCGCGCGCTGAGCGTGGACGCGAAGGTGCTGATCCTCGACGAGCCCACCTCGAGCCTGGACGACAGCGAGGTGGAGAGCCTGTTCGCGGTGCTGCGCGGCCTGCGCCAGGCCGGGCTCGCGATCCTGTTCGTCACCCACTTCCTGGACCAGGTCTACGCGATCTCCGACCGCATCACCGTGCTGCGCAACGGCCGCTTCGTGGGCGAATGGACGCCCGCGCAACTGCCCGCGCCCGCGCTGGTGGCCGCGATGGTGGGACGCGACGTGGCGCTGGCCTCGGCGGAGAGCGCCGACGCCGCGGCGCCCGCCAGGCCCGCGGCCGGCGCCGCGCCGCGCGTGGCCTTGCGCGACTTCGGCGCGAGGCGGCGCCTGAACCCGGTGAGCCTGGAACTGCACGACGGCGAGGTCATCGGCGTGGCCGGCCTGCTGGGCTCCGGGCGCACCGAGCTCGCGCGGCTGATGTTCGGGCTCGACGCCGCCGATTCGGGAACGCTGCAGGTGCAGGGGCAGGCGGTGCGCTTCACGCATCCGGCGCAGGCCGTGAAGCTGGGCCTGGCGTTCTGCCCCGAGGAACGCAAGTCCGACGGCATCGTGGGCGAACTCAGCGTGCGCGAGAACATCGTGCTGGCGCTGCAGGCGCGCACCGGCCTGTGGCCCTGCATCCGGCCCGTGAAGCAGCGCGAGCTCGCGCGGCGCTACGTCGACTTGCTGGGCATCCGCGCGGCCGACGTCGACATGCCCATCGCGCTGCTGTCGGGCGGCAACCAGCAGAAGGCGCTGCTCGCGCGCTGGCTGGCCACCTCGCCGCGGGTGCTGATCCTGGACGAACCCACGCGCGGCATCGACGTCGCCGCCAAGCAGGAACTGATGAACGAGGTGATGCGCCTGTCGCGCGAGGGCATGTCGGTGCTGTTCATCTCGTCGGAGATCGACGAGGTGCTGCGCATCTCCGACCGCATCGTCGTGCTGCGCGACCGCCGCAAGGCTGGCGAGCTGCCCCGCGGCACCAGCGAGGCCGAGGTGATGAACCTGATCTGCGAGCCGGCGGCCACGGCATGACGATCATCGACGCCATGAACCCGCCTCCGCCGCGGCCCGCGCCGCAGTTGCCGCCCGAATCGATCTGGCTCCGCGCGGCCCGCCATCCGCTGCTGTGGCCGCTGGTGACGCTGGCGCTGATCCTGGCGGTCAACGCGAGCCTGAATCCGGGCCTGTGGCACCTGCAATGGCGCAACGGGCACCTGTACGGCAGCCTCATCGACATCGTCAACCGCGCCGCGCCGCTGGCGATCGTCGCGCTGGGCCTGACGCTGGTGATCGCCACGCGCGGCATCGACATCTCGGTGGGCGCGGTGGTCGCGATCTCCGGCGCCGTGGCCGCGCTGCTCATGGGCAACGAGTCGGCGATGGTCGACGGCAGCTTCACGCACCTCAGTCGCCTGCCGCTTGGGGTGGTGATCCTGGGCGCGCTGGCCGCGGGCGCGCTGTGCGGCGCCTGGAACGGGCTGCTGATCGCGCGCGCCGGCCTGCAGCCCATCATCACCACGCTGATCATGATGCTGGCCGGACGCGGGGCCGCGCAGCTGCTGACCGGCGGCCAGATCCTGGCCATCGGCTACACGCCCTACTTCACCATCGGCAGCGGCTTCCTGCTGGGCCTGCCCGTGGCGGCGCTGATCGCGCTGGCCGTGTGGGGCGGCATGACCCTGATGCTGGAGCGCAGCGCGCTGGGCCTGTTCATCCGCGCGATCGGCATCAACCCGCGCGCGGCCCGCGTGGCGGGCGTGCGCGCGCGCACGATCACCATCTGCGTGTACGCGTTCTGCGGGCTGTGCGCGGGCATCGCCGGCGTGATCGTGAGCTCCAACGTCAAGAGCGCCGACGGCAACAACGCGGGCCTGCTGATGGAGCTCGACGCCATCCTGGCCGTCACCATCGGCGGCACGCTGCTCACCGGCGGCCGCTTCACGCTGGCCGGCACGGTGATCGGCGCGCTGATCATCCAGACGCTCACCTCCACCATCTACGCCATCGGCGTGCCGCCCGAGATCAACCTGGTCGTCAAGGCCGTGGTGGTGTTCGCGGTGATGCTGCTGCAATCGGCCGAGTTCCGCCGCCAGGTGCGCGCGCTGGCGATCCGACCGGCCGCGGGAGGCCCGCGATGAAGCCTTTCCGCATCCCGCCGGTGGTGGCCAGCGTGCTGCTGCTGCTGGCCATGGTGGCCTTCGGCAGCATCATGTACACCGGCTTCTTCAGCGCCCAGGTGTTCCTGAACCTGCTCATCGACAACGCGTTCCTGCTGGTGGTGGCCGTGGGCATGACCTTCGTGATCCTCACCGGCGGCATCGACCTGTCGGTGGGCTCGGTGGTGGCGCTCACCACGATGGTATCGGCCGCGCTGGTGGAGCACCGCCACTGGCCGCCGGGCGTGGTGATCCCGCTGGTGCTGGCCGGCGGCGCCGTGTTCGGCGCGTTCCAGGGCTGGCTCATCGAACGCTTCCGGCTGCAGCCCTTCCTCGTGACGCTGGCCGGCATGTTCCTGGCTCGCGGCCTGTGCTACCTGATCAGCATCGACTCCATCAGCATCACCGAGCCCACGTTCACCGCGATCGCGCAGGCGCGCGTGCCGCTGTTCGGCGGCGCGGCGCTGTCGGTGGGCGCGCTGATCGCGCTGGCCACCTTCGCGCTGGCGGTGTTCGTGGCGCACGGCACGGCCTTCGGGCGCAACGTGTACGCCGTCGGCGGCAGCGAGCAGTCGGCCGTGCTGATGGGCCTGCCGGTGGCGCGCACCATCGTCGGCGTCTATGCGCTCAGCGGCGCGTGCGCGGCGCTGGGCGGCGTGCTGTTCACGTTCTACATGCTGTCGGGCTACGGGCTGCACGCCACGGGCCTGGAGCTCGACGCGATCGCCGCGGTGGTGATCGGCGGCACGCTGCTGGCCGGCGGCGTCGGCCTGGTGGCCGGCACCCTGTGCGGCGTGCTGATGCTGGGGCTGATCCAGACGCTGATCACCTTCGACGGCTCGCTCAGCGCGTGGTGGACCAAGATCGTGATCGGCGCGCTGCTGCTGGCGTTCTGCCTGCTGCAGCGGCTGACGCAGCGGGGCGGGGGCGAGACGGCCGCCGCGTAGCCGCTCAGGCGCGCGGATGCTGCAGGAAGAAGCGCAGCATCTCGGCGCTCGCGTCCGGCCCGCGCGGGTCGGTGTACGAGCCCGAGAGATTGCCGCCCGACCACGCGTGGCCGGCGCCGTGCACCGTCCATTCCTCGGCCCGGACGACGCCTTGCGCGTCGACGAACGGGCGGCAGGACCAGGCCACGCCCATCGCCGTCGCGCCGCGGCGCACGTCCGGGCTGGCGAACAGGCCGGCGGCGCGCAGCACGCGCTCGCCGTTGACGACGTTGACGGTGGTGTCGGCGTCGCCGTGGAACACGATGGTCGGCGGCGTCGGGCCCGTCTTCGGGCCGCGCCGCACGGACTGCGCTCCGCCACTCATCGCCGCGAACGCCGACTGCACGTCGGTGGCCGAGCCGGCGGGCAGGCCCGAGTGCACGCCCACGGCCGCGAACAGGTCGGGATAGGCGTCGCCCAGGATCGCGGCCATCGCGCCGCCGGCCGACAGGCCCGCCACGTAGACGCGCCGCGGATCGACGTCGTGCCGCGCGATCACGTCGCGCACCAGGCCGGCGAGGATGGCCGGCTCGCCCTTGCCGCGCGCCTGGTGGTTGTGCTTGAACCAGTTCCAGCAGCGCTGCGCGTTGCCGCGCTGCGACTGCGCCGGATACAGCACCAGGAACCCCCGCTCGCGCGCGAGCGCGTTCATGCGCGTGCCGCGCGCGAAGTCGTCGGGATCCTGCGTGCAGCCGTGCAGCATCACCACCAGCGGCAGCGCACGGCCGTCGCGGGCGGGCTCGAAGAGCTTGTAGTCGCGCGCGCCGCACTCGTTGCGATAGTGGCCCGCCGTGAAGGACCCGCTCGCCCCCCCGGGCGCGGGCGTCGGGGCGCCGACGACGCGCGCCTCGACGTCGATCACGTCGTCCTCGCGCGGGCGGGCGGGCGCCTGCGCGCCACCGCCCAGCGCCTGCTGGATCGCGGCCGTGGCCTCGCCCAGGCTGCCGCCGCGCATCAGGCGCGCGGCCTCGTTCATCATGCGTTCGAAGTCGGGATTCATTGCAGCCGCCCCGCCAGCGCCGCCTTGACGGCCGGACTCGCATGCAGCGACCCCAGCACCACCACCGAACTGACCGTCTGCAGCGCGAGCTCGGGCGTCACGTCGGCGGCGATGTTGAGCAAGCCCAGCACGCGCACGTCCAGCGTCTCGCGGCGCGCCCGCACGGCCTCCAGGTCGGCCCTGGCCAGGTGCTGGATGCCCAGCACCAGCGTGCGGCGGCTCACCACCTGCTTCACGGCTTCGGCATGCGCGGCGAGCTGGTTGCGGATGGCGGTGCGGATCAGGTCGGTGCGGTTGGCGTAGAAGCCTTCCTGCACGAGGAGATCGATCTGGCCGAGGTCGACGAAGCCCACGTTGATCGTGATCTTCTCGTCGACGGGCTTGGCGTTGGCGGCGGGTCGGAGGGCTGGCATGGCGCCATCCTACTACCATCCAAGTGGATGGTTGATATCAGGGCTTTCGACGCATCTCCTGGTGGACGATGCCCGCCTCCTCGAACGGCTCGCCGTGGGCCAGGAAGCCCGCGCGCCGGTAGAAGCCGATGGCCGAGACCTGCGCGTGCAGCATCACCTCCGCGTCGCCGCGCCGCCCCGCCGCGGCCATCAGCGCCTCCAGCAACGCGTTGCCGACGCGGGCGCCACGCATCGCGCGGCTGACGGCCATGCGGCCGATGCGCGCCGGCTCGCCGGGGCCTTCACCTGCCAGCAGCCGGCCGGTGCCCACCGCGAGGCCCAGCCGGTTGCGGGCCAGCGCGTGGACGGCCGTCAGGTCGGCGGCGTCGCGCTCCAGCGCCAGCGGCACCTTCTGCTCGTCGACGAACACGGCGGTGCGGATCGCCTGCGCCTCGGCGCCCAACGCCGCCCAGTCGCCCACGGTGACCGTGACCATGGGCTCGCCCGCGGCATGCGCGCGGAACGCGTCCACCAGCGCGGGCGGCGCCGGCCTGGGCCGCTTCGTGACGGCGTCCGTCCACACGTAGACGATCTCGCCGTGCACCAGCAGCTCCTCGCCGCGGAACACGGCCGCCACGAAGCGCAGCGAGCTGGTGCCGGCCGACTCGAAGCGGATGCCGACCTCCAGCGCGTCGTCGTAGCGCGCCGGCGCCAGGTACTCCAGCGTGGACTTGCGCACGAACAGGTCTCCGGCCAGCGCCTCCAGCGTGGCCTCGTAAGGCAGCGCCAGCGCGCGCCACCAGTTGCCCATCGCGGTGTCGACGTACATCAGGTAGTGGCCGTTGAAGACCACCTTCTGCATGTCGACCTCGGCCCAGCGCACGCGCAGCGGATCGGCGAAGCGGAATTCGGAGCGTTTCATTCGAAGGCTTTCCTGAGGGCGTCAGCGATGGCCTGCTGGGCCTGGGCCGCCTCGGGCAACATGCGGCCCATCTTGATGAAGTCGTGGGTCACGCCACGGTAGATCTCGAGATCCACGGCCACGCCCGCGGCGCGCAGCAGGTCGCCGTACGCGATGGCCTCGTCGACGAGCGCGTCGCATTCGGCGACGACGATGCAGGCCGGCGCCAGGCCCTCGTGGTCGGCGGCCAGCGCGGGGGCGAAGCGCCAGTCGGTGCGGTCGGCCTGGGCGATGTACTGGTCGAAGAACCACGCCACCTGCTCGCGCTCCAGCAGGAAGCCGTGCGCGAAGCGTTCGTGCGACGGCGTGTCGGCGTGGGCGATGGTACCGGGCGTGACGAGCACCTGCAGCGCCAGCGCCAGGCCGGCGTCGCGGGCCATCAGCGCGCACACGGCCGCCAGCGTGCCGCCGGCGCTGTCGCCGCCCACGGCCAGGCGCGTGGTGTCCAGGCCCAGTCGCGCGCCCGTGTCCGCCCGGGCGAGCGCGCGCAAGGCGGCCCAGCAGTCGTCCACCGCGGTGGGAAAACGGTGCTCGGGCGCGAGGCGGTAGTCGAGCGCGACCACGGCGGCGCCGCTGCGCAGCGCGAGCTGGCGGCACAGGCTGTCGTGCGTCTCGAGGTTGCCGATGGTGAAGCCGCCGCCGTGCAGGTACAGCAGCACCGGCAGCACCCCGGTGGACGGCGCGTAGAGGCGCGCGGCCAGCGTGACGCCGCCGGCGCCGGGCAGCGCGATCTCCTCGACGCGCGGCAACGGCGCGCGCGGCGGCTCCAGCACCTCGGCCGCGGCGGTGTAGGCCACGCGGGCGGCGGCGGGGGTCATCGTCTCGAAGCCGGGACGGTTGGCGCGAGCGATGCGCTCGAGGAGCGCGGCCATGCGCGGGGTCAGGAGATCCTTGGCAGACACGTGATTCGGGCAGATGCGAAACCGGCAAGCATACGAGGTCGCGAAGCCCCGCGCCGGCGAGGCGCCGCGGCGACAACGCGTCGACCCAGGCCGTCCTAAACTCGACGCCTGCCCTTTGCCGAGAACGCCATGGCCCGCTTCCAGTACGTCACGCAGATCGAGATCGACCCGGGCGCGGTGCGCCTGCTGCCGCAGGAGTGCAAGGCGGCCGGCATCCGCAAGCCGCTGGTGGTGACGGACGCCGGCGTGCGTGCCGCGGGCGTGCTCGACATCGCGCTCGCCGCGCTCGCCGACGTGCCCCATGCGGTCTTCGACCAGACGCCCGGCAACCCGAACGAGGCCGCGGTGCGCGCGGCCACGGCGGCCTACCTCGAGAACGGCTGCGACGGCCTGATCGCCGTGGGCGGCGGCTCCAGCATCGACCTGGCCAAGGGCGTGGCCATCGCGGCCACGCACGACGGCCCGCTGGCGAACTGGGCCACCATCACCGGCGGCGCCGAGCGCATCACGGCCAAGGCCGCGCCGCTGATCGCGGTGCCCACCACCGCCGGCACCGGCAGCGAGGTGGCGCGCGGCGCGATCCTGATCGTCGACGACGGCCGCAAGCTCGGATTCCACAACTGGCACCTGCTGCCGCGCGTGGCCCTGCTCGACCCCGACCTGACGATGGCGCTGCCGCCCTCGCTGACCGCCGCCACCGGGATGGACGCCATCGCGCACTGCCTGGAGACCTTCATGTCGGGCAAGGTCAACCCGCCCGCCGACGGCATCGCGCTCGACGGCCTGCGCCGCGGCTGGGGCCACATCGAGCGCGCCTTCAAGGACGGCCGCACCGACCGCGAGGCGCGCTGGAACATGATGAGCGCCAGCATGCAGGGCGCCCTCGCCTTCCAGAAGGGCCTGGGCTGCGTGCACAGCCTCAGCCACAGCCTGGGCGGCGTGAACCCGCGCCTGCACCACGGCACCCTGAACGCCGTGTTCCTGCCGGCCGTGATCCGCTTCAACGCGGAGGCCGAATCGATGCGCCGCGACGATCGCCTGAACCGCATGGCCCACGCCATGGGCCTGACCGAGGGCCGCGACTACGCCGACGGCGTGGCCGTGTCGCAGGCCGTGCTCGACATGACGGCGCGGCTGGGCCTGCCGACGGGCCTGTCGGCCATGGGCGTCACAGCGTCGCTGTTCGACGAGATCATCGACCACGCGATGGTCGACCACTGCCACGCCACCAACCCGCGCCTGGCCACCCGCGACGACTACCGGCGCATGCTGCAGGAGTCGATGTAGGCCGGTCGCGCCCGGTCAGTGCTTGCCGCCGACCTCGCGCCACGGGCCTTCCTGCATCTCGACGCCGCAATTCTTCGTGGCAGCGTGGCAAGCCAGCGAAGCTCAATTGCCACTCATGCAAGCCCGGTCGGCCAGGAGGCGAAAAAACCCACCCGTTGCTCAAGACGGATGGGTTCGACGATCGCCGCCGGCGGCCGGCCGCTCCTCGCGGCCCGTCACCGGCGGATCCCGCGTTCAGGCGTGCTTCTTGTCGAAGAACTGTTCGTCTTCGGTGGAGCCCTTCAGCGCGCCGGTGGAGGCGTCGCGTTCGATGGTGGTGGTGACGGCGTCGAAGTAACCGGTGCCCACTTCGCGCTGGTGCTTGACGGCGGTGAAGCCCTTCTCGGCCGCGGCGAATTCCGATTCCTGCAGCTCGACGAACGCGCTCATGTTGTTGCGCGCGTAGCCGTAGGCCAGGTTGAACATCGAGTAGTTCAGGGCGTGGAAGCCGGCCAGCGTGATGAACTGGAACTTGTAGCCCATCGCGCCAAGTTCGCGCTGGAACTTGGCGATGGTGGCGTCGTCGAGGTTCTTCTTCCAGTTGAACGACGGCGAGCAGTTGTAGGCCAGCAGCTTGCCCGGGAACTTGGCGTGGATCGCGTCGGCGAACTGCTTGGCGAAGGCCAGGTCGGGCTTGCCGGTCTCGCACCAGATCATGTCGGCGTACGGCGCGTAGGCCAGGCCGCGGCTGATGGCCTGCTCGAGGCCGTTGCGGGTGCGGAAGAAGCCCTCGACGGTGCGCTCGCCGGTGCAGAACGGCTTGTCGTTGTCGTCGATGTCGCTGGTGACCAGGTCGCCGGCTTCGGCGTCGGTGCGCGCCAGCAGCACGGTGGGCGTGCCCATCACGTCGGAGGCGAGGCGCGCCGCCGACAGCTTGGCCACCGCTTCACGCGTGGGGACGAGCACCTTGCCGCCCATGTGGCCGCACTTCTTGGCCGCGGCCAGCTGGTCCTCGAAGTGGACGCCCGACGCGCCGGCCTCGATCATGGACTTCATCAGCTCGAACGCGTTGAGCACGCCGCCGAAGCCGGCTTCGGCATCGGCCACGATAGGCGCGAAGTAGTCGATGTCGTTCTTGCCTTCCGACCACTGGATCTCGTCGGCGCGCTTGAACGTGGCGTTGATCTTCTTGACGACCTTGGGCACCGAGTCCACCGAGTACAGCGACTGGTCGGGGTACATCTCGCCGTTGCTGTTGGCGTCGCCGGCGACTTGCCAGCCGGACAGGTAGATGGCCTTCAGGCCGGCCTTGACCTGCTGCATCGCCTGGTTGCCCGTCAGCGCGCCCAGCGAGTTGACGAAGGGTTCGGTGTTGATCAGGTTCCACAGCTTTTCCGAACCGCGCTTGGCCAGCGTGTGATCGATCTGCAGCGAGCCGCGCAGGCGCACGACGTCGGCGGCCGAGTAGGTGCGCTTGACGCCCTTCCAGCGCGGGTTCTCGGCCCAGTCCTTTTCGAGGGCGGCGATCTGCTGGTCACGGGTGAGTTGGGTCATGGTGCTTCCTTCGTGTCGGTGAAGAGGAGGAGGTGGAAAAGCGGTGTTCGTTGGACTCAAGCGTAGTCCTGTTGCAAGAGAAATGGAAGACTTATGTCTTATATAAGACTAAAGAAGCAGGCTTTATGGATCAAGTACTTATGACTTTACTTCCACGATGCGCAAAGACATTTTTCATAATGAAAAACTTTGCTGCGTTGCACCAGTTCTCCATTCCACATCATGGAACGCCGCTTTTCCGATGCGAAATCGCCCGGATCCGAAGCCTCGATCGCCGCGCGAAGTGGACGCGAAACTGACACATTTCAGCAGGCGGAAGCGGCCGGCCGCGTTACAACATTCCGGGGGAAAAGAGTGTTGCGAAAGCCGGGCCGCCATGCCATGCTGAAGTCGACCCGTCCCACCCCCTTCGAGGAGATGCCGTGAACGAATCCCGCTCCAACGACACCCCCATCGCCGGCACGTTGCCGCTGCTCGATCGCGTCGACGCCACGCACGACCTGATGCGCTATTGGCTGGGCGAGCTGCAGAGCCTGGTCAACCACATGGAAGACCGCGGCTGGGACACCTGGGCGCGCGACCACGCCCGCTCGGTGATCGACTTCTTCTCGCACACCGCGCGCCAGCACCACATCGACGTCGACCGCCAGGTCTGCCCGCTGATCACCGGACGCGGCGACGCCTCCCTCGAGACCAGCGTCGACCGCCTGCGCCAGGACCAGAGCTGGCTGGAAGAGAACTGGCGCGAGGTGCTCGCCCAGCTGCAGCCCGTGGCGGAAGGCTTCGGCGGCTACGACATCGACATGCTGCGCCACGCCGCCGACGTCTACGCGGCGCTGCTGCTCGAGCACCTGGCGCTGGAACAGAGCGCCGTGTTCCCGGCCGCGCGCGCTTCGGCCAACACGCAGATGCAGGCCATGGAGATGCGCCGCGGCAACGCGCAGCTGAGCGCGGCGGCCTGACATCGGGCGCCTTCCCATCAGCAAGGGCGGCCGCGGCCGCCCTTATTCGTTCATGAGCAGCGCGGTGGTCTTCTTCACCGTGCGCAGCACCAGCATCGAATTCGATCGCTCCACGCCCGGCAGCCGCATCAGCACGTCGGTGTGGAAGCGTTCCAGGTCCTCGGCGTCGCGGTACGCGAAACGGATCAGGTAGTCGTTGGCACCCGCCACGTAGTAGCAATCCAGGATCTCCGGCGCCTCCTGCACCGCCAGCTCGAACGCCTCGAGCAGCGCGTTGCTCATGGTCGCCAGGTTGATGATCGTGAAGCTGACGCCGCTCTGGCCCACCAGCTTCGGGTTGAGCAGCGCCACGTAGCCGGCGATGACGCCGGAGTCCTCCAGTTGCTTGACCCGCCGCAGGCAGGCCGACGGCGACAGGTGCACGCGGTTCGCAAGCTCCACGTTGGAGAGCCGACCGTCGTTCTGGAGTTCGTTCAAGATTCCACGATCTATCGCATCCAATTGCAGGGATTTCGGTATTTGGCGCATGAGATGCGAAGCGGTGTTTGAATCTTCGCATTTTATTGCTTTTTCGGGGGTTTGCCCTGCGTCAACCCGCGAGCACATTGCGCGGGCTCCCCGCTACAGTCCAGTCATCGAACAAATCCCGTTGACGACAGCGCCATGACAGCGCATCGTCATGTCCAAGAAAGCAAACCATGCCGACCGACCTCGACGCCTACTGGATGCCGTTCACGGCAAACCGCCAGTTCAAGAAGGCGCCCCGGCTGTTCACCAAGGCCAAGGGCATGCACTTCTGGACGGACGACGGACGCCAGGTGCTCGACGGCATCGCCGGCCTGTGGTGCGTGAACGCCGGGCATGG
>JABCYW010000145.1 GCA_013289985.1 Betaproteobacteria bacterium
CACCAGCGCGGCACGCCGTACAGCTGCGATCCCATCACGACGGCGGCGCAGGCCACGCCCGCGCCCAGGCAGGCCCAGGTGAGGCGCTTGACCTCGCCGAAGCCGGAGAAGCGCCACATGCTCTGCGGCACCTTGAGGAGCGCGAACAGCGACAGGTAGGTGGCGATGACGCCCAGCATCACCCAGAAGTCGTACCAGGGGCGCGCCTCGAACCAGCGCTCGAGGCCGAGCCGGAACAGGTAGGTGACGTTCCAGGCGAACGCGATGAGCAGTCCGTCCACCAGCAGCGACAGCGGCTCGCGGTGCGGGCGCAGGCGCGCGAGGAAGTGATCCAGGCGATGCCAGACGGTGGGCGGCGAGGGTTTCGAAGGTGGGTTCACGGCGCGGGCGTCGAGGTCATCGGAAGAGGAGGACACCCACGCTGCGGACTATCACGGCCAGGTCGGTCCACAGCGAGGCATGGTCGGCGTAGTCGGCGGCCAGCGCCAGCTTGCGCGGCAGGATCACGTCCACGTATTCGCGCTCGGGGTCGGCGGCCCGGGCCAGCAGCGTGGCCTCGTCGCGGAACTTCAGCGATGCCGGATCGGTGATGCCGGGCCGCACCGCCAGCACGCGCTCGCGCAGCGCGGGCGGCCACAGGGCCACGTAGCGCGGCACGTCGGGGCGCGGGCCCACCAGGCTCATGTCGCCGGCCAGCACGTCGATGAACTGCGGCAGCTCGTCGAGGCGGTTCGCGCGCAGCACGCGCCCCACGCGCGTGACGCGCGCGTCGGCGCCCACCGTCAGCTGCGGGCCGCTGCGTTCGGCATCCACCGCCATCGTGCGGAACTTGTGGATGCGGAACACCTTGCCGTGGCGGCCCACGCGCTCTTGCCGGAAGAACACGGGCCCGGGCGAATCGAGACGGATCCAGGAGGCCACCAGCAACATCGGCAGGCCGAACACCAGCAGGCCGACGATGGCCGAGACGATGTCGAAGAGGCGCTTGAACATGCCCGCACCCGGCTATCGACCCGCGCCGGACCGCGGCACGGCGCGTCGACGCGACTTCATCCAGCCCGGCGACCTGAATCGGACGATGCGCCAGTACAGGCTCAGGTAGCCCAGAACGAAGACGAGCAGCACCACCGACAGCACCGGCGAGTTGTTCCACCAGATCGCCGCGGGCACGATGCCCACGGCCGCCAGCAGCCACAGGTAGGGCGAGGTGCCGGAGTTGGCGCGTCGCGCGTTGCCCGCCGCGTCGCGGCGCAGGCGCCGGTAGATGAGCGTGTGCAGGTGGATGCCGTCGGGCTGGGTCATGGAACGGCCCTGCAGCACGCGGCGGCGGTACATGGAGAACAGGGTCTCGAAGAACGGGTAGACCACGATCAGCAGCGGCGCGAGCATCGACACCTGCGCATGTCGCGCCGACACGAGGATGCCCAGCTCGGCCACGATGAAGCCCAGCATGTAGGCTCCGCCGTCGCCCAGGAACACCTTGCCGCGCGGGTAGTTCCACACGAAGAAGCCGAGCGTCGCGCCCAGCGTGGCCAGCGCGAGCGCGAGCACCAGCGGGTCGTGCACCTGGAACGCGATCCACGCCAGCGCGCCGGCCATCAGGGCGACGCACATCGACGCGAGCCCGTTCAGCCCGTCGATGATGTTGACGGAATTGGACACGCCGGTGACGCCGAAGATCGCGCCGGCCACGCCCGTCCAGGCCAGGCCGTTGGCCAGCAGCAGGTGATCGAGCGGCAGGAAGCCGGTGCGCAGGATGACGCCGTCGAGCAGCAGCACGCCGAGCACGCCCGACAGCGCCAGCGCGACCATGCGACGACGCGGCGAGATCGCCTTGGTGAAGTCCTCCCACAGCCCCGACAGCAACGCGGGCAACGCGCACGCGCCGAACAGCAGGATCTGGTGCACGTGGGCCGGAACCAGGCAGGCGGCCACGGCGGCGCCGCCCAGCAGGCCAGCGAAGATCCCCACGCCGCCGACGCGCGGCACGGCCTCGTGGTGCATCTTCTGCGGCCCCGACAGGTCGTGGTCGGCGGAGAGGTGCGCATGCCGGTGCGCGGAGGCGATGACGGCCAGCGTGGCCAGCAGGCTGCAGGCGAAGGAGACGAGGAGGATCAGGAGCATGGACAGGTGTCGGAGAGCGGCCCGGCGGCAGGCATGGGGTCGAACCGCCGCGTCAGGCGGCCAGCGCGGCGCGAACCGCGGCGCAGACGCGCGCCACGTCGGCGTCGGTCATGCGGGTGTACAGCGGCAGGCTCACCATGCGCTCGAACGCGCGCTGGCTGTGCGGGAACTGCTGCGGCGTGAGCTTGTAGCGGTCGCGCCAGTACGGCTGCAGGTGCAGCGGGATGTAGTGGACGCTGACGCCGATGCCCTGCGCGAACAGGCGCTCGATGAACTGGTCGCGCGACACCTTCGCATCGTCCGTGAGGCGCACCACGTACAGGTGCCAGGAGTGCTGGCCGCCGGCCGGCGCGCGCGGCGGCAGGATCAGCGGCAGGCCGGCCAGGCCGGCGTCGAGCGCGTCGGCCAGCTCCACGCGGCGCTTCTGGAAGCCGTCTATGCGCTTGAGCTGTTGCAGGCCCAGCGCGGCGGCGATGTCGGTGAGGTTGTACTTGAAGCCGGGCGCCACGATCTCGTAGTACCAGCTGGGCACGGTGGCCGTGAAGCGGTCGAACGCGTCGCGGCTCATGCCGTGCAGGCGCATCACCTTCATGCGCCTGGCGAGCTCGGGATGGCGCGTGACGATCATGCCGCCCTCGCCCGTGGTCATCGTCTTGTTTGCGTAGAAGCTGAAGACGGTGATGTCGGAGTCCAGCGTGCCCACCAGCTTGCCGGCGCTGAGCGTGGGCAGCGCGTGCGCCGCGTCCTCCACCACCTTCAGGCCGTGCTTCTTCGCGATGGCGAGGATGGCGGGCATGTCGGCCGCCAGGCCCGCGTAGTGCACCGGGATGATGGCCTTGGTGCGCGGCGTGATCGCCTCCTCGATGGCCCAGGGCGCGATGCACAGGGTATCGGGATCGACGTCCACCAGCACCACGTCGGCGCCAAGATAGCGCACCACTTCGGCGGTGGCCGTGAACGTGTGCGTGGTGGTGATCACCTCGTCGCCCGGGCCGATGCCCAGTGCCTCCAGCGCCAGGTGCAGGCCGGCGGTGGCGGAGTTGACGGCGATGGATTCCAGCGACGCGTCGCCCAGGAACTCGGTGAACGCGGCCTCGAAGCGCTTGGCCTTGGGGCCGGTGGTGACCCAGCCGGACTTCAGCGTGTCGACGACTTCGGCGATCTCCTCGTCGCCGATCTCGGGCAGGGCGAAGGGCAGGAATGGGGTTGCGGGAACGGTCATGGGGGAGGATTGTCGGTGATTTGGCGGCCCGGCCATCGAATCGAGCTCTGCCATTGCGGGCGCGCGGTCGGCACGGAACGCGATTCCCGGCCCAGAGGCTTTATGAGCAATTATGCAGATTGCATAATTATTTGAAATGGATAATCATCCCTAAATGACGCGCCCCGACGTATTCCACCGGAGCCAGTACGCCAATGACCTGGCCGAACAGCTGCTGCATCCCACGCCGCTGTTCCAGAACGTACGTTCGGGCGTCTTTCTGTCGGGCATACGCCGGGTCGGAAAGACCACCTTCCTGCGCCAGGACCTGATTCCCGCCCTGGAGGCCCGGGGGGCCATCGTGGTCTACATCGACCTCTGGGCCGATCGACTCAAGAGCCCTGCGGCGCTCGTGCACGACGCGGTGCGCGACACGCTTCGTCAGCTGGCCACGCCAGGCTCCAGCCTGTTGCAGCGATTCAAGGGCCTCAATCTGGGCGCCGCGGGCTTTTCCTTCGGGTTCCAGATCGACAGTGTCGGGGCTCCCGGCGGCACCACCCTGGCCCAGGCGTTTTCCGAACTCGTCGCCAAGGCGAAGTCCGACGTGGTACTCATCGTCGACGAAGTGCAACAGACGCTCAGCTCGGACGACGGGTATGGGCTGCTTCATGCCTTGAAGGCGGCGCGCGACGCGGTCAATTCCAGGCCGGGCGCCCCTGGACATTTCCTGTTTCTCGGCACCGGCTCGCACAAGTCCCTGGTCACGGACATGGCGACCCGCCGCTCGCAACCGTTCACCGGTGCGGTGTCGGCGGCCTACGAGGTGCTGGGAATGGACTTCGTGCGATGGCAGCTCGACCGGATCGCCGCGGCATCCGCAAGCACCCGCCTTCCCGACATCGAGATCGCCTGGGAAGGCTTCCAGTCGATGGGCAATCGGCCGGAGGAACTCTTCAAGGCGCTGGTCCAGCTTCAGTCGATGAGCCTGCCTCCCGACGAGGCCTTTCCCGTCATCTGCGCCACGCTTGCGTCGGCCGCCGCCGACGTCGAGCTGCACGCCCTCGAGGAATTCGGCGACCTGGGCAAGGCCATCTTTCGCCGCATCGCATCAGGCAGCGAACAGGGCGTCACCGGACTGTTCAGCGCAGATGCACTGGCCGACTACGGCAAGCAGACCGGCGTCGAGGTCGAGCCGACCCAGGTACAGAGCGTCGCCGACAAGATGATCGCCGCCAACCTCATCACACGTCCGGGGCACGGCGTCTACATGGTGGCCGACCCGTTCGTGCGCAATGTCTGGTTGCAGCAGGAGCGGCTCACCCTCCCGATCCAGGGCGGGCCGCCATCGTCGCCGGCGTGAAAGCGTCCGGCTGTTGACTCGCGTCAAGGTCGGGAATTCGTTTGCAGCGCATCCAGGAAGCGCTTCGCCAGCACCGGATACGTGTGTTTCGCCATCACGAACGCCCGCCCGCGCTCGCCCATCACCGCACGCGCCGCCGGCGCCAGGTTCATCATCTTGAGCAGCCCGCCGACCACCGCGCTCGTGTCCTGCGGCGCCACCGTGACGCCGCAGCCGGCCTCGGCCACCGGGTCGTTGCCGGCCTCCACCGAGTGCAGCACGGCGCGGCCGGCCATCATGTAGTCCATCAGCTTGTTGGGCGCGATGCCGAAGCGGTAGATGGGCACGTGCTGCCAGCCGATGTAGGCGATGTCCACCTGCGCCAGCATCGCGGGCACCTGCAGCTTGGGGATGGGCGGCAGCATCGTCACGTTGACGAGGCCCTCGGCGCGCACCCGCTCCTGCAGGTGGGCGCGCAGGTGGCCGTCGCCCACCAGCACGAAGCGCAGGCGGCGGCCCACGGGGTCGACGCGCAGGCGGGCGGCGGCGTCCAGCAGCGTGTCGAGCGCGTTGGGCTCGCCCATGGAGCCGGCGTAGCCCACCACGGTCTCGCCCACCGCGCGCGCGGTGGCCAGCGTGCCGGCCAAGTCGCCGGAGATCGGGTACGGCTTGTCGCTCCAGTCGTCGGGCGAGATGCCGTTGGGCACGATGGCGAGCTTGTCGAGGTCGAGTCCGCGCGAGGCCATGTAGCTGTGCACGCAGGGCAGCATCGAGATGACGACGTCGGCGTCGCGATACGCGTCGGACTCGGCCTTGAAGCACAGGCGCGCGAACGGGTGCTTCGGCGACATGCCCGACAGCTCGATGGGCGACAGCGGCCACAGGTCGTGCACCTCGAACACCAGCTTGGCCTTGGCGCGGCGCGCGATGCGGCGCGCCACCCAGATGTCCATCGGGTAGGTGCTGGAGGCGATCACCACGTCGGGCCTGGCGTCGCGCACCAGGCGGTCGGTGTCGCGCCACACCTGGCTCAGGAATTCCCAGATGTTGCGCACGCGGCCCACGCCGTTGCCGACGTAGCGGCGCGTGGGGTACCAGCGGTAGGCGATGCCGTCCACCGTCTCGTTCTTCGGCGTCGCGCCCACCTCGGGCTGGCGGGCGCGCACGTGCGAGTACGACGCGGCCAGCATCTGCACGCGGTGGCCGGCGCGCACCCATTCGCGCGCCAGGTAGTACGGGCGGAACTCCATGCCCAGCGCGGGCGTGCCGGCGTAGTGGTTGATGTAGAGGATGTTCATGGTCGGGAAGGGGTGGATTGTTCCAGCCGAGCCACGAAGGCGTCCACGCAGGGCTCGAACAGCGCGTGCGCGGCGACCCAGTCGCGGTTGGCGATGGCGATGGCGTCGGCGCGGGGCTGCAGGCCTTCGAGCGCGTCAACCGGCAGCGTGTCCTGGCCGTCGGGCAAGACGAGTCCGTTGTCGCCGTCGCGCACCAGCTCGCGGTTGGCGGGCAGGTCGGACAGCAGCGGGATGCAGCCGTGTCCCATCGCCTCCAGCACGGAGACGGCCACGGAATCGCTGCGCGGCACGCTCAGGTACCAGCGGGCGCGGGCGTAGAAGGCGGACTGCGTGGCGGCGTCGAGTCGGCCGACGAACTCGATGCGATCGGCCAGGCCCAGCGTCACCGCCCGTTGCTGCAGCGCCTCGCGCAGCGCGCCGCTGTTGGCCACCACCAGGCGCGCATCGGGCCACGCGGCGGCCACGCCGGCGAACAGCGACAGCACGCGTTGCGGGTGGTAGATCTCCTCCAGCCCGCGGTTGGCGAAGAACAGGCGCGGCGCCTTGGCGGCGGGCGCCGGCGGCAGCGCGGCCAGGCCGAACGGGAAGGTCATCACGTCGCGCGCGCCCAGCTCGCGCATGCGCCGCGCCATGTGGGCGGAGTCGCTGGTGCACAGCGTCGCATCGCGCAGCACGCGCGACGTCACCCAGCGCAGCGCGCGGCTCCGCGCGGGCGCGACGAGGATGTCCGAGCCCCAGGCCGACGCGGCCAGTTGCGCGCGCACGCCGGCCTTGCGCGCGAGCCAGGCCAGCGTGCCGTGCGAGGTGAGGTAGTGCGCGTTGATCCAGTCGGCATCCACCGCGCGCAGCCAGCGCACCAGCCGCGGCAGCGCCTTGAGCAGCGCCGCGTTGCCGCCCGAGAACTTCGTGGCGTGGCCCAGCTGCAGCGTGCGCCCGGGCGCGACCAGTTCGGCCAGCGCGGGCGCGAGCCCGCGGCTGGAGGCCACGTGCAACTCGACGCGCGGCGCCAGCGCCCGTGCCCACTTCAGCAGGTGCGGGCTCTCGCCGTCGCCGAAGAGGACGACGCGCAGGGTCACCGCGGCCCTTCCAGGTCGACAGGCTGCGGCACCTTCGCCCACGCGTCGTACAGCACGCGCAGCTCGGGGAAGCGCTCCAACGCGCGCTCGTCGGCGCGCCGGCTGTCCCCCACCACGCGCGCGGGACGGCCCTCCAGGATCGCGAAGTCGGGGTAGCTGCCGCGCACGAAGCTGCCGGCGCACACGAGCGTGCCGCGGCCGATGCGCGTGTTGGCCTCGATGAGGCTGTGCGGGCCGATGAAGCTGTAGGCGCCGATGTGGACGGGCCCCGAGATCCAGCCCGGGCGCTCGCCGCCCAGCGGCGTGGGCCACGTCGTGTAGGCCGGCCCCAGCAGGCGCTGAGAGCGGTGCGAGCTGTGCGTGACGATCGCGCTGTGGCTGGTGATCTGCACGCCCTCCTCGATGGTGATGCCGGCGCTGGCCTCGATGAAGTTGAACGCGCCGATGAACACGTTGTCGCCGAGCACGAGCCTGTCTTCGTGCTCGATCACGCTCGCGCTCGAGATGCGGGTGTGCTTGAGGACCCGGCCGCGCTGCTCCTCGCCGAACACCGGCTGCCAGATCCAGCGGCGCAGCCAGCGGCGGCGCAGGCGGTTGAAGGTGGTGCGCAAGGTCATGCGGGGTCTTTCTCAGTGAGCGGCCACGTGGCCAGGCGCAGGAAGTAGTAGCCGAAGTAGACGGTCATCGCGATCGACACGCCCCAGCCCGCGCCGGGCAGCCCGCCCAGCTTCAGGCCGGCGGCCAGCGCGGCCACGAAGGCCACCTGGCCCACCAGCGCGAGCCGCAGCGCCCAGGCCTGCGCGCCCCACGCGAGCGTGACCACGGCCAGCGGCGCGGCCACGAAGTGCACGCCGATGTACAGGCCCAGCGTGCGTGCGAGCTCGCCCGCGCCGCGCCAGCCGGCGCCGAACAGCGCCTCGAACGCCCAGGGCGCGAAGGCCCACAGCAGCAGCACCAGCGGGGCCGCGATGGCGGCCAGGCCCGCCATCACGCGGCGCACGGCCGTGCGTCCCGCGCGCGTGACGCGCGGCGGCGCGTGCGCGTCCGTGTCGTGCTCGATCGACGCGCCGTGCGCGGCCAGCTGCGGATAGAGCGCCTGCGACACCGCGCCGCCCACCAGCGTGGCGGGCGCCTTGAGGTAGCGCAGCGACAGGCCCCAGAAGCCGGCCGCCATCGGGCCCTGCCAGGCGGCGATCATCCCAATGGCGGCGGTATCCTGCAGCGCGCCCATGAACGCGTGCGGCGTGTTGAGCAGCGGGAAGTCGCGGAAGCGGCGCGCCAGCTCGCGCCAGCGCGCGGGCGCGGGGCGCGCCTTGTCGTTCAACGGCAGCCGCAGCACGGCGGCCGCGGCGGCCGCGGCGGCAAGGGGCGCGACGATCAGCCCCTGCACGCCCGCTCCGAGC
This sequence comes from Betaproteobacteria bacterium, assembly GCA_013289985.1. GTDB lineage: Bacteria > Pseudomonadota > Gammaproteobacteria > Burkholderiales > Burkholderiaceae_C > Scleromatobacter. The sequence goes on from JABCYW010000145.1 coordinate 8,442, forward strand.
AGCGCGGCGCCGGCCTGTGTCAGCGACGCGCCGCCGTATTGCACGACGCGCGCGATGGCCAGCGCGCGGTAGGCCTGCGCGCGCGTGGCCCACAGCGTGGCCAGCGACAGCCAGCCGAGGGTGGCCACGGCCACCGGCAGCCAGGCGGTCCAGCCGTCGCGCGACCACGCGAACCAGAGGGCCGCGCCGATCGCGCTGGCACCCGTCACGCCCGCGAGCACGCGCAGGCACAGCGCGCGCAAGGCCGCGGCGTCGGCGGCGTCGCCCACCAGCGGCAGCGCGAACTCGTAGCGCGCGCAGGCCACCACGGCCAGGTTGGCGGAGACGGCCGCGAACAGGTGGTACACGCCGAACTGCTGCGGCGTGTACAGCCGCGTGAGCCAGGGGCCCAGCAGCAGCGGCAGCGCCTGCGCGATGGCGCCGCCGGCGACGAGCGTCAGCACGGCGCGCAGCAGGCCGCGGCTGGACGTCGCCGTCACGTTGTCACTGAGCGCGCAGGCCGACGGCCGCCGTGAGCGCGGCCACCACGCGGTCGAGGTCGGCGTCCGACAGGTCGGCGCTCATCGGCAGGCTCATCACCTCGTCGGCCGCGGCGATGGCCAGCGGGCAGCTGTCGGGGTCGCCGAACTTCACGTAGGCCGGCTGGCGGTGCAGCGGCCTCGGGTAATGCACCGCGGTGGGCACGCCGGCTTCGGCCAGCACGGACTGCACGCGGGCACGATCGGCAACGCGCACCGTGTACTGGCCCCACACGCTGTCGCGATCGGGTCGTACCGTCAGCGTGGTGAGGTTCAGCGCGGCGAGGCGCGCGTGGTACGCCGCGCCGATCTCGTGGCGGCGCCGCAGCTCCCAGTCGAGCCGGCCCAGCTTGGCCAGCACGATGGCGCATTGCAGCGTGTCCATGCGGCCGCCCACGCCCACGCGGGTGTGCGTGTAGCGCGCGCTCTGGCCGTGCACGCGGATCTCGCGCGCGGCCTGGGCCAGCGCGTCGTCGTTCGTGAAGATGGCACCGCCGTCGCCGTAGCAGCCCAGCGGCTTGCTGGGGAAGAAGCTGGTGCAGCCGAAGGTGGACAGGTTGTTGCTGCGCTTGCCCCTGTACGTGGCGCCATAGCTCTGGGCCGCGTCCTCGATCACCGGCAGGCCGTGGCGCGCGGCGATGGCGTTGATCTCGTCCATGTCGGCGCACTGGCCGTACAGGCTCACCGGCATGATGGCCCGGGTGCGCGGCGTGATCGCGGACTCGATCTTCGAGGCGTCGATGTTGCAGGTGTCGGGCTCGATGTCCACCCACACCGGCACGCCGCCAAGCAGCACGATGGTTTCGGCGGTGGCCGCGAAGGTGAACGGGGTGGTGATGACCTCGTCGCCGGGCTTCAGGTCCAGCGCCATCATCGCGATCAGCAGCGCCTCGGTGCCGCTGGACACGGTGACGCAGTGCTTCGCGCCGGTGTGCGCGGCCAGCGCCGTCTCGAGCTCCTTGACCTCGGGGCCCATGATGTACTGGCCGTGGTCCAGCACCTTCTGCATGCGCAGCGCGATCTCGTCGCGCAGCGCGGCGTACTGGGCCTTCAGGTCGATGAATTCGATCTTGTTCATGGTCATTCGGAAATCAGCGACAGCACACGGCCGTCGAGTCGGTAGCGGTCGGCGCTGTTCGGGCAGGCGGCCTCGGCCTGGCCTTCCAGCGGGAGTGGGAGGCGTTCGCCGAAGCGGCTCATCCAGCCGATCTGGCGCGCGGGCACGCCCACCACCAGCGCGAAGTCGGGCACGTCCTTCTGCACCATGGCGCCGGCGCCCACGAAGGCGTGGCGGCCGATGGTGCTGCCGCAGACGATGGTGGCGTTGGCGCCGATCGTGGCGCCCCGGCGCACCAGCGTGCGCCGGTACTCGTCCTTGCGCACGACCGCGGCACGCGGGTTGTACACGTTGGTGAACACCATGCTGGGGCCGCAGAACACGTCGTCCTCCAGCGTGACCGCGTCGTACACCGACACGTTGTTCTGGATCTTGACGTTGTCGCCGATGGCCACGTCGTTGCCCACGTACACGTTCTGGCCGAACGAGCAGCCCGCGCCGATGCGCGCGCCGGCGCTGATGTGCACCCAGTGCCAGACGCGGCAGTTGTCGCCGAGGACGGCGCCGTCGTCGACGATCGCGGTCGGATGGATGGTCGTCGGCAAGATCAGTATTCCAGGGGCAGGTTGATGCGCTTGCCGTCGCGCGCCGAGAGGTACATCGCGATCAGCAGCTCCAGCGACTTCAGGCCCTCGCGGCCGTCGGTCTCGGGCTGGGCCTCGCCGCGCAGCGTGTTGATGACGTTGTCGTAGTACAGCGGGTGGCCGAAGCCGTAGACCGAGGTGGTCTGGTAGCTGGCGTCGTCGCGCTCGGCGTCCATGGCGTGCGGCTCCGCGAACTGCCATTCCTTGATCTCGTTGACCGCCACGCCGCCGATGCGCACCGTGCCCTTCTCGCCCAGGATGGTGATGGAGCCTTCGAGGTTCTTCGGGTAGGTGAGCATGGTGACGTTGACCGTGCCCATCGCGCCGTTGCGCCACTTCAGCGCGGCCACGCCGGTGTCCTCCACCTCGATGTTGCGTGCCAGCGTGCCGGTGTAGGCCATCACGCTTTCCACCGGGCCGCCGATCCAGTCGAGCAGGTCGACGTAGTGGCTCGCCTGGTTCATGAAGGCGCCGCCGTCGAACTCCCAGGTGCCGCGCCAGGCGGCCGAGTCGTAGTACTCCTGCGGGCGCGTCCAGAACACGTTGACGTTGATCATGTAGACGCGGCCGAAGCGCCCCAGCTCCATCGCCTTCTTCAGCAGCTGCAGCGTCTTGTTGCGGCGGTTCTGCTTGACGACGAACAGGCGCACGCCGGCCTCGTCGCAGGCGCGCACCATGGCCAGGCCGTCCTGCCAGCGCGTGGCCATGGGCTTCTCGGTCATCACGTTGAAGCCGGCGCGCGCGCACTGGATCACCTGCTGCGAGTGCAGGCCGCTGGGCGTGGTGATGATCACGCAGTCGGGCGTCTCGGCGGCCAGCATCGCCTCCAGGCTCGGATAGCCGCGCGCGCCGGTGCGCTCCACGGCGGCGGCGAGCTTGACGGGGTCGGTGTCGCACACGGCCACCAGCTCGGCCCGCTCGGCATGCGTCTTGACCGACTCCATGTGGTTGGCGGCGATGCGTCCCGCGCCGGCCAGCGCGAAGCGCACCTTGCGGCCGGTGACGGGGGCGTGGGTCTGGGGACGGAGGCTGTGAGCGGACATGTTCGGGACGGATGGCCTGGCGCGCCGGAGGCCACGGCGCGCCCTCGCCCGTGCGTGGCGCGGGCAGGCGGATGGATGAGGGAATCGTCGATTTTAGGTCACGCGGCCGTTGCGGACGCCGGTTTCTCCACCCCGGCGGCCGCGGAACGCGCTTTTTACGCTTGACGCTTGACGCTTCGCGCGTGTCGAGGTTGCGCGCTGCGCCAAGGTGGGCGCGCACTTGGCTCGACGTCAAACGGGCGCCTGAATTCGGCCTGGACGGCCGAATTCCGAGGGCACTCGGTGAAGGTTCGTCCGCGCATGCTGGCGGGCCGCGCCCGGCGCCTTGAACACCCGCCGCGATGCCCTCGACGGCCCGGTTTGCCGTCTCCCCAAGTACACGCCCACCTCGACGCCGGTTCACCCAGGCAGTTGGGACAAATACGGCTCTCCGCTTTAAATTGACCTTGCTGACCTTGCCCCCGGAAAACGTATCCCTTACTGAGCGCCTAAGCAAGCAAGGAGAACGGAAAATGGTGAAACAGAAGCAGCTGCGCGGCACCTACACGCGTGAGTTCAAAGAGGAGGC
>JABCYW010000146.1 GCA_013289985.1 Betaproteobacteria bacterium
GCGCGTGCGCAAGGTGCCGGGCGCGGCCCGTCGGCATACGCGGACGAACCTTCACCGAGTGCCCTCGGAATGAGGCCGTCCAGGCCGAATTCAGGCGCCCGTTTGACGTCGAGCCAAGTGCGCGCCCACCTTGGCGCAGCGGGTAACCTCGACCTGCGCGAAGCGTCAAGCCTCAAGCGTCAAGCGCGAGGCATCTACCAACGAGCAAAAAAAGGGCGCCTCCCGGCGCCCCTCGATCGCTTACTTCGCCGCCGTTCGCAGCGGCGCGTTCTTCACGTACATGTCGAACCAGCGCACCATCTCGTAGATCTGCTGCTCCTGCGACTCCATCGCGGAGTACCAGTGCGGCTCGTGCGGCAGCATCACCAGGCGCGCGGTGCCGCCGTTGCCGCGGATGGCCTCGTACAGCTTGGTGGCCTGCAGCGGCGTGGTGCCGGGGTTGGCGTCGTCCTCGCCGTGCATGATGAGGATGGGCAGCTTCATCTTGTCGGCCATGAAGAACGGCGACACCTTCGAGTAGACCTCGGGCGCCTCCCACACCGAGCGGCGCTCGCTCTGGAAGCCGAACGGTGTCAGCGTCTTGTTGTACGAGCCGCTGGTGGCCACGCCGGCGCGGAACAGGTCGGAATGGGCCAGCAGGTTGGCCGTCATCAGCGCGCCGTGGCTGTGGCCGGTGACGCCCACGCGCTCGGGGTCGGTCACGCCCAGGCGCACCGCCTCGTCGACGGCCGCCTTCGCGTCGGCCACCAGCTGCGGCAGGTAGGTGTCGTAGGCCTTCTTCGGGTCGCCGATCACGGGGAACGACGCGCGGTCGATGATGGCGTAGCCGGCCAGCAGCAGCAGCTGGTACTGGCGCAGGCGCGTGAACGTGGCCTGCGAGCCGGTGACCTGGCCGGCGCTGGAGGCGTCGGCGAAGTCCAGCGGGTACGCGTACAGGATCGTCGGGACGCGCGTGCCTTCCACGTAGCCCGGCGGCGTGTACAGCGTGAAAGACAGGTCGATGCCGTCGGCGCGCTTGTAGCTGACCAGGCGCTTCCTGATGGCCCGCACCGCCGGCGTCGGATCCGGAATGTGGGTGACGGCGATGCGCGTGGAGTCGAACGCCGCCTCGCCCGCGGGCGCGGACGCGGCGGGCGCCGCGCCCAGCGTGCGCACGTAGGCGTTGGGCGGGCTGGCGACCGACTGGTGCCAGGTGAGGAACTGGCGGTCGTCGTCGCCCGTGAAGCCGACGAAGCGCTCCAGCGAGTCGCGGTCGCTGCGGAACAGGCGCTCCGACTTGTTCGTCTTCAGGTCGAGGCGATCCAGGAACGGACGGTCGCCGTCGGGCGACGCGCCGGTGCCCGCCAGCCACATCGTGTCGCCCTGCATGCGGATGAGGGCCTGGCCGCTGGCCTGGATGCGATAGACCGGGGCGCCCGGGTCGGCGTACTTCTCGTCGCTGGAAAGATCCCACAGCACGCGCGGCGCGGCCTGCGGGTGGTCGACGTCCATCACCGACACGCGGCGCCAGTGGCGGTTCTCGTCGTATTCCTCCAGCAGCGCGGTGTCGGTGTGCTCGGTCCAGGCGAAGCCCGTGAAGCGCTGCGTGCTGCGCGTGATCTCGCTGGCGGGCGTCGTGAACGGCGCCTTCTGAAGCATGACCTTGTCGCGCTGCGGCACGGTCACCTTCCAGTCGCCGCCGTCCAGCGCCTCGGCCCAGATCAGCGTGGCCGGGTCGGTGGGACGCCAGGAGAACTCGCGCGGCCCGGTGGGCACGCCGGCCACCGGCACGCGGTCGGTCAGCGGGATCGACGCGATGGTGGTGGACGTCACCGCGTTGCGCTTCGCGATATTCCACACCTCCACCTCGCGCGGGAAGCGCTCGTGCGTGGTGATGTAGGAGTACGGCTTGTGCAGCGCGACCACCAGCAGGTGCTGGCCATCGGGCGCCGGCTCGACGTCCTCGATGTTGCCCGGCTTGCCCACGCGCGTGACCGCCAGCGTGGCGGCGTCGACGAGGGCCACCTGCGAACGCGCGTACCAGTCGAACAGGTCCTCGTCGTGCGGGTTCTTCAGCGTGTCGCGGGTCTCGTAGGTGCTGCTCTCGCCCTTGCCCGACCCCGTCTCCTGGATGCTGGGGCCGGGCGGCACCAAGGGCTCGGCCGGGGGCGCGCCCATGTTGTCGGGCACCAGCTTGACGAGCAGCGCGCGGCGGTCGGGCATCCATTGCAGGGCGCCATCGAGCATCGGGTTCAGGCGCACGCCCGGCACCTTGCGCAGCGCGCCGGTGCTCGCGTCGCCGATCCACAGCTCCACCGCATCGTGCGCGGTGTTCGCGAACGCGAAGCGCTTGCCATCGGCCGACCACCACGGCCGGCCCGCGCAGGCGCCCGCAGGCAGCGCGACCGGGGTGACCGCGCCGGACGGCACGCTCACCAGCTGGAACGCCGTGGCGCACGGGGTGACGCCGTAGCCGCCCGGGGTGTCGTGCTTGCTGTGGTTGGCGATCTCGACGCGCGAGCCGGCCAGCTTCAGGTACGGCGCGGCCACGCGCGACATCGGCGGGAAGGCCTGGGTCGTGACCAGCAGCATCGCCTGGCGCGTGGGGCTGACGAACGCCCCGGGCGGCTCGGGTGCGTGCAGCACGTCGAGGATGTTCTTTGGCGGCTGGTCGTAGCCGTGCGGGGCGGACGCCGGGGACGGCGCCGTGGCCGCTGAGGCCAGGCTGGCGGCCAGGGCCGCGATCAGGGCCGGCACGACGTGGCGGACGATGGCAATGGGCATGAAACGGAATCCTTCGCTGCGAGGGTTTCGAAGCGCCGGCCCCGTCGACCTCGTGGGTCCAACGGGCATGGCCGGTGCAGCCTTCCACTATGGCACGACCGGGTGGCCTTGCCCGCCAGGGAAGTCACCGTTGCCGGCGCTATGCTGCGCCCATGAACCACGATCTCGACGCCCTGCGCGATCGCCTGCGCGCCTTCGCGCTCGCGCGCGACTGGGGCCAGTTCCATTCGCCGAAGAACCTGGCCTGCGCGCTGTCGGTGGAGGCCGCCGAGCTGCTGGAACATTTCCAGTGGATGACCGAGGCCGACAGCCGCGCGCCCGACGCGGCGCGGCGCGAGGCCATCGCGCTCGAGGCCGCCGACGTGCTGCTGTACCTGATCCAGCTGGCCGACCAGTTGGACATCGATCTGCTGGCCGTGGCCGATCGCAAGATCACGCTGAACGCGGCAAAGTATCCGGTGGCGGCCGCCCGCGCCGGCAGTCGCGAGGCCGGTCGATAAGGTCCGTCCGCTGTCTTTTTTTCGCACGGTCGTTCGCTGCACGCGGCCGGCGTGTCGCAGCGCATGCCGCGGGCGAGCCAAACCGTTGCCCGTAGGGGTGTCCGGCTCCCGTGCGCGTGCACCTGGAAGAGGCGCGGCGAAAAGCGGCGGCGCACGTCCTGACGCCCGGTGGGCCCGCTGACCCGGCGTTTCAATGCCAGGGCGTACTTACCCTTCACCAAGTTTGGGGGGAAAGCCCCGCATTGAGGCCGGAATGGCACCCCGATGGGGCGAAGTGCGGGTTCATTCCTATGTCGGTGCGAAACCCCGCTGGCTACTATTTCATTCATTAAATAGAACGGTCGTTCTATTTTAAGAAGAGAGTCGCCGACACCCGCTGTCGACCCCTCTCGCAGCAAATCGGAGTCACCCGTGGTCGTCGTTCCCATGTCCCAGCTCAGCGCGTTCAAGGCGATGAAGGACGGCTTTGCACAGCGCGGCCTCGACTTGTCCGGCATCCTCGCGGAAGCCGGCCTCAACCCCGATCCCAACGAGACGGTCGACGCCGAGCAACTGGCCGACATCTTCTCCGCCGCCTGGGGCGCCGCGGTCGCCAAGACCGGCGACCCGGCCATCGGCCTGGCCCTGTGCCCGCGCCAGCCGCTGATCGGGCTGGGCTCGTTGTCCAGCCTGATCCTGTCGGCCCCCGACCTGCGCAGCGGCCTGCAGCGCATGGCGCGCTACACCAGCCTGATCTCGCCCACCACGTCCATCGGCATGGACATGCCGTCCACCAGCGTGGGCATGCACGTCGACCAGGACGCCTGCCGCATCACGCTGCGCATCTCGGCCGGCAAGATGGCCGTGCCGCAGCAGCGCTACGACTTCATGGCGGCCACCTTCCTCAAGGGCATGTACTGGCTGATCGGTGAGAAGGTGACGCCGCTGCGCGTGCACCATCCCTACGCCGCGCCCGCCGATCCCACCCCGTGGGAGACCGCGTTCGGCTGCCCGGTGCACTTCGGCGCCGCGGCCTTCGTCATCGAGCTGCCGCTGTCGGCCCTCGACCAGCCCTTCCCCACCTCCGACCCCACCGTGGGCGAGATGTGCGAGCGCATGGTGGCCCAGCTGGCCGCGGAACAGGGCGGCTGCATCACGGCGCGCGTGCGCCAGGCGCTGATGCAGCTGATCGCCAAGGGCGACCCGCGCCGCGAGCTGGTGGCGGCCACGCTCTGCATGAGCGAACGCACGCTGCAGCGCCGCCTCACCGAGGAAGGCACCAGCTTCATCGAGCTGGTGGACGACACCCGCCGCGAGCTCGCGCAGCGCTACTTCGTCAACGGCGCCTACAGCCCGACGGAAATGAGCTTCGCGCTCGGATTCTCGGATCCCAGCAATTTCTACCGAGCCTGCAAACGCTGGTTCGGACGCACGCCGAATACTCTTCGTTGTGCCGCCTGATATTGATTTTCAATTTTCCAGCACGATGCCCGGTTGAATATTAACCAAGCATTTCTTGATGGAGCCTCGCGGCTCCATTTTTTATTTTCCAAGATATTCCCTCCAAACTCCCCGGACTGGCCTCGGAGGCCAGGCCCGTCCAACATCATGAGGGTTAGTACGTAAGGGCTTGCCGGGCTTCACTTTTCACAGGCTGGAGAGGCATTCCGCGGTGTCGCAGAGTACCCGGCCAGTACCCCCAAGACCTAGGGTAGACACTCTCCAACACTGGTTTCGCAAGCCATGGCCTTGGCTCGGCAAGTCAGTGCGAGCCGAGTGGAAGCCGACCATAGTTGCGGCACGCGCTTCAAAACGGTTTCAGCGGCGGCAGTCTCCTCATCCGAGGGATCGACGAGACCCGGGGCAAAACCCCTGGTGCAGAAACTTGAATTGTCCGCGAGGGGTATACAAGCTCGATATTCTTAGACCTATTCTGGAGAGACATCAAATGAACATGCTCAAGCTCACCGCCGCCGCCGCTCTGGTCGCCGCTTCCCTGTCGGCCTCGGCCATGTCGTCCATCGCCGACGAAGACCTGAGCGCCGTTGCCGGCCAGGATGGCGTCTCGATCGCCGCCAACCTGAACATCAACATCGGTTCGTTCACCTGGGGCAACACGAAGGACGCCGCCGGCCAGAAGGCCTCGGTCTCGTTCAACAACATCCAGATCAGCGGCCTGGTGGCGATGACCATCGACGTCATCAGCGGCACGCAGTTCAACGGCCTGTACCAAGGCTTCACGACCGGCGGCACCAACACGTCGCTCGGCGCGCTGAACACCGGCCTCGCCGCAAACGCCGGCTCGAGCGCTGGCGCCGCCCTGGCCGCCGCGAACGTCGTCGACTCGACCGCCACGTTCTACAACGGCACCAGCGACGTCGTCCAGTTCGCGTTCCCGAACGTGAAGGCCAAGGCCGGCGAACTGATCAACATCAGCGTCGGCTCCATCACGCTGGGCACCAATGGCGTGTCGGCAGCGACCGACAAGTCCTTCGGCTCGTTCTCGATCAGCCAGCTCGACCTGCGCGGCACGTCCGTCTGGATGTGGGCTCACTGATCTGCCTGAAATGACTCGCGGCCCGATGGCCGCGAGTCGTCTCCTGGCCTGATTTCCAAACGCTCATCTTCGAGAGACATCTCATGAACATCTTCAAGCTCACCGCCGCGGCCGCCCTGGTCGCCGCTTCCCTGTCGGCCTCGGCCATGTCGTCCATCGCCGACGAAGACCTGAGCGCCGTTGCCGGCCAGGACGGCGTCTCGATCGCCGCCAACCTGAACATCAACATCGGCTCGTTCACCTGGGGCAACAACGCCGATGCTGCCGGCCAGAAGGCTTCGGTCTCGTTCAACAACATCCAGATCAGCGGCCTGGTGGCGATGACCATCGACGTCATCAGCGGCACGCAGTTCAACGGCCTGTACCAAGGCTTCACGGCCGGCGGCACCACGACGTCGCTGGGCGCGCTGAACACCGCCATCGCTGGCGGCGCAACGGCCGCTGCCGCGGCGATCGCCGGTGGCGCGACGCCCACGCCCGCCCTGCAAGGCGCCATCCTGGCCGGCGCGAACGTCGTCGACTCGACCGCCACGTTCTACAACGGCACCAGCGACGTCGTCCAGTTCGCGTTCCCGAACGTGAAGGCCAAGGCCGGCGAACTGATCAACATCAGCGTCGGCTCCATCACGCTGGGCACCAACGGCGTGTCGGCAGCGACCGACAAGTCCTTCGGCTCGTTCTCGATCAGCCAGCTCGACCTGCGCGGCACGTCCGTCTGGATGTGGGCTCACTGATTTGCCTGAATGACTGACGGCTCTGCCAAAGACAGGGCCGGCACCATTCATCGGAAGGCCCCGTGATGTTCGTCACGGGGCCTTTCGTCTCCTGAGCGCGACTTCCTCCCCATCTTGTGGGATTGCAGACACGCCCTTGCCTGGACAATACCCCCATGCGCACCCGCCTCGCCTTCGCTGCCGCCACGACGCTCGCCACTGCGCTGTTCGTCGCCCCGGTGCAGGCCCAGGACAAGCCGGCCCTGAAGCCGCTGGACGACTCGGAGCTCTCCGGCGTCTGGGGCCAGGCGCTGCTGGATCTCACGAACACCACCCTCAACGGCTACGACTTCTCGCGCCTGACGCTCAACGCCGACATCAACCTGTCGGCGTCGCTTTCGGGCCTTCGGCTGGGCACGACAGGCAGCACGTCCGACATCGACATCACGACGCTGAACTTCGGCCGCAGCGACGCGGGCGACGCCAAGCGCACAGTCGCCATCACCGACCCGTACTTCGAATGGGTCTACTCGGGCAGCGCCGCCGCCGGCAACCGCCAGGTGGTGGGCATGCGCATCGGCTTCGGCGGCATCGCCGGCGACGTCGGCCTGTTGATGAACACCGTCAGCGGATCGCTGTCGTTCACCACGACCTCGGGCCAGGTGCTCAGCGCGACCGGCTCGCGGCTCACCGCGCTCACCGGATGCAGCGGCAGCTGCAACCTGAACCAGATCGGCGGCGTGACGGCCGGCACCGGCGCCGTCGACGGCGCCAGTCGCGACTTCTTCCTGTCGATCCTGAAATCCGCCGTCAGCTACCCCACCACCAATAGCCAGCTGGGTGCCTCCGCCACCGCGCAGGCCGGCTTCTGGCTCAATTGGACCGATCGCCTCACCGCGCTCAACACCACCGGCACCGTGCCGCCCAACGTGCCCAAGATCGGGCCGTGATGGCGAGCGGGCTGTTCGGCACGGATCCGTGGACTCTCGCCGCGCGCTGCGGCGAGATGCTGCGCGCCGCCCTGCCCGCCGCGGCGCTCGGCGCCAACGCGCTGGCCCTGGCACTCGGCGTGCTCGCCAGCCCGCCGTCGCGCGCGGCCAACGAGCGGGCAGCGGCGCCGCAAGGCATGAAGGCGCTGCAGGACGACGAGCTGGCCGATGTGCGCGGCGCCGACGGCATCGCGTTCAACCTGAACAACTTCTCCATCGTCAGCAGCCTCACCAATCCGCTGTCGCTCACCTACCTGTCGCCCAACGGAAGTTCGTTGACGCTGTCGGGCCTGAGCCTGCTGCGCACCGACGACGCGGACCCGTTCGCCGACCCCTACCAGCTGACCCTGCAGTCGCGCCCCGGCCTGCAGGACATGATCGCGCTCGACTTCCCGCTGAACGCGGCCGGCAACCAGGCGTGGTCGCTGACGGCCGACTTCTCGCACTGCGACATGATGACCGCCGGGACCTGCACCGGCACCAACTTCGTGGGCGGCACGCTGCAGGTGTCCGGCCTCACGATGAAGGGCGGCGGCCTCTACATCTCGCCGACCACGCTGGCCGACACGCAAGGCATCTCGTTCGGCCTGGGCACGCAGCTGGACATCGGCAGCCTGTCGGTCTTCTCGCGCGGCCGCGGCAGCGACGGCAGCATCGACAAGAGCGACACGCTCGCGATCACCGGCATCCACCTGGCCAACGCCGCGGGCGGCCCATGGATGCTGGCCGACCTGGACAAGCATCCGGGCCTGTTCAACGCCGATACCGACTCGGCCGGCTCGTACCTGCACCTGCAGGTGGGCTGGCCCACCGCGGGCTACACCGTGCCGGCCGCCTCGCTGAACATCGACAACATCACCTTCACCACGGCCGGCGTCAATGGCGCCTCCGCCACGGTCACGAACCTCGGTTCGGCCAGCATCGCTTCGATGCAGATCAACTACGTCGACATCAAGTTCCGGCCGACGCCCTAGCCGCCCGACCAGCCCTGGACAACGCCATGCTCAGCTCCTTCACCCTCGCCTGCACGCTCGCGCTCGCCAGCGCGTGCGCCTGCGCGGAGAAAAAGCCCCTGGACGACGACGAGATGCGCGCGGTCAGCGCCAAGGGCATCAGCATCGCCGTGAACCTCAACCTGAACACCAACCGCGTCGCGGCGGGCTTCACCACGAACGGCACGACCACCTACGCCATCGCGCAGGGCTTCGGCGGCGCGTTGCAGATGTTCGCGATCACGGTCGATCCGCTCACCAAGCCGGACGGTACCGGCTACCTCGCCATCGGCATGCCCAGCTACTTCGCGGCACAGGATTTCGGGGTGCGCGCGATCGGCGTGCAGACCGACGCCACCGGCGCCCTCACCGGCAGCCTCGGTTCGATCCTGCTCAATGGCACGGCCACGATGACCGGCCAGCTCAACCTCTGGGCGAAGTGAAACGCCCCAGCCTGAAGAAAAGACCGCCATGCTGCTGATCCTCCTGGGCGTCATCGCCGCCGCCATCATCGGCGCCGGCGTGGGCTCGCGCAACACGCCGCTGAACCACCCGCCGCTCGAATACGAGATCAACGTCTCGAAGATGAACGGCGGCATCGCGCCCGAGCCGGTGCAGATGTACCCGAACCAGTACTACAAGTACCAGCACATCGTCCACCAGGCCTTCGACTACAGCTGCGGCTCCGCGGCGCTCACCACGATCCTGCAGTTCCACCTGGGCCTGGCGGTGACCGAGAAGGACGCGATGGAAGGCATGCTGGAACACGGCGAGAAGGACAAGATCATCGCCCGCCGCGGCTTCTCGCTGCTGGACATGAAGCGCTACGTGGCCACCCTCGGCAGCGACAGCGGCGGCTTCCGGGCCGACATGAACGACCTGGCCCATCTCGACCAGCCGGCCATCGTGCCGATCGACTACGCGGGCTTCAAGCACTTCGTCGTCGTCAAGGGCATCCGCGACGGCAAGGTCTACATCGCCGATCCGTCCGCGGGCAACATCGCGTTCTCCGTCACGGAGTTCGCCGGCCTGTGGGACAAGGGCACGCTGTTCGTGATCTATCCGTCCAAGACCCGACCGACGGTGCAGTCCAGCCTGGCGCTGACCGACCACGAACTGGGCGTGATCTCTCCGGACCTCGTTCGCGAGGACGTGGCGCTGCGCCCGGTGGACAATCGCGACGCTCTGCAGCGCGCCGTGCAGTCCGGCCTGGGCACCCTCAATTTCAAGCACCAATGACGATGACAACGGCAAACTGGAACGGCACGGCCCTGGCGCTCGCCTGCGGCCTTCTCACGAGCGTCGCCGCCCAGGCGCAACCGGACACGCAACCCGGAACCGGTGGCCCGGCCGCCGCCGACGCGCCCGCGCCGCCGGCCACCACCACGGTGACACCGCCCGCGCCGCCCGCCACCGCCAACAGCGCGGCCGACGCGCTCAAGAAGCAGGCCGGCGACGTCGACCAGGCCACGCTGCTGAAGGACACGCTCACCAAGACCGAGCGCCAGTACTCGCTGCTGCGGGCCGGCCGCGTCGCGGCCAACTACGACCTCAACTACAGCTACGTCGGCACCGAGTCCATCGACGTCGGCTTCACGCAGGGCACCGGCGACATCGACCTGTTCCGGATCGAGACCACGCGGGCCCACACGATCACCAACACGCTGTCGGTGGACTACGGCCTGCTGGACAACCTCACGCTGTCGGGCACCTTCCCGTTGGTCAGCAAGTTCACGCAGAGCACCGAGTTCAGCGGCGTCACCTTCGGCATCGGCGACTTGCAACTGGGCGCGCGCTACCAGCCCTTCGTGCAGACCGCCGGCCCCACGTTCACCGTCACAGGCAACCTGTCGCTGCCCACCGGCCGCAGCCCGTTCGACCAGATCATCGGCCAGAACACGTCCACCGGCAGCGGCTACGCGTCGGGCACGCTGGGCATCAACGCCTCGCAGGTGTTCGACCCGGTGGCGCTGTTCGGATCGCTGAGCTTCACGGCCGGCAAGAGCGTCGACCACCTGCACCAGTTCAACAAGACCGACAACAGCACCCTCACCGGCATCCGACCCGGCAAGGGCATCGGCTTCGGCGCCGGCTTCACCTACGCGCTGTCGTACAACGTGTCCACCAGCGTGTCGTTCCAGGAGAACGTCACCACGTCCTCCACGATCAGCGTCGTCAAGGACAACGTGCAACAGACGCCACGCAACACGACCATGCAGGTCGCCGCGCTGCTGAACTTCGGCCTGGGCATCCGCCTGAATCCCAAGACCACCGTCAACCTGACGGCCGGCATCGGCATGACCACCGATTCGCCGAACTTCAGCCTCGGGCTGAACCTGCCGCTCACCTTCTCGCTGTTCTGACCCGATGATCGCGCCACAGACGACGCGCCCCGCGGGCCACCGGCCGCCGCAGCGGCGCTCCGCCCTCGCGCTCGCCGCCTTCACGGCCACGAGCCTGCTGCTGGCCGCCGACGCCCGCGCGGCCCTCACCGAGAACCTGGCCGTGAGCCCCGTGGCGATGTCGCTGGGCAACGCGGTCACGGCCGATCCGCCGGGCCTGGACTCGATCCACTTCAACCCGGCGGGCCTGGCGAAGATCAAGTCCGACACACGTTCCGACACCATCTTCGGCGCGGTGCTGCGCACGACGGCCGACTTCCACCAGCCCGCCGGCTTCGACATCGGCGGCTACACGGAAGACCCGCTCGCGGGCACGCACTCCGACCACAACAAGCAGGCCATCTTCATCCCCATCGCCGGCGTGCCCAGCGGGCGCCTGCCGCTGGCGGTGGCCGCGGGCCTGGGCCTGGCGTGGCACAACGAGGGCTCGCCCTGGACCTTCGCGACGGCCACCTACGTGCCGCAGGCCGTGGGCATCGACCGCACCAAGAACCCGGACGACCCGGCGCGCTTCGACGGCAAGAAGGTGGTGATCCAGCGCCTGGTCTACCTGTCGCCGTCCATCGGCTACCAGGTCAACGACAAGTTCAGCCTGGGACTGGCCATTCCCATCGCCCACCAGGGCTTCGCGCTCGACACCGAGATGCGCTTCCCCAACAAGCTGCTGGGCATCATCGGCAAGCTGCAGGACGCCTGGTGCGGCGACAGCGGCAACCCGCTCGACACGCTGGGCTTCGGCCTGTGCGGCACCGATGCCAGCGGCCAGCAGAGCGGCCGCCTGCGCCCGTTCAACAGCGTGGGCGAGATGCGCTTCTCGGGCACCTCGCCGGCCGACGTCACCTTCAACGTCGGCGCCCTGTGGCAGCCCAGCGAGTACCTCGGCTTCGGCGCGGTGTACCAGTCGGGCTCGAAGTCCGTGATCACCGGCGACTACAACTTCCACGCGAACCCGATGCTGCCGGAGTTCGTGCGCCACATGTACAGCTCGCTGTTCGGGCCGGTGGTGGCGTCGATGTTCGGCTTCCCGACCTCGATCCCGACCGACCAGGGCGGCAACTTCACGCTGGTCATGCCCTACCCGGCGCACTGGCAGTTCGGCCTCAAGGCCAAGCCGTT
>JABCYW010000147.1 GCA_013289985.1 Betaproteobacteria bacterium
CGTTGGCGGGCATCGGCAGTCCGCCGAGCGCCGCGCGCACCTTGCCGACGTTGATTCCGACGGTGGTGAAGCCCCACAGCCAGTCGACCACATGGGCGTTGCCGGGGTCGATGCGCGCCAGCTGCGCCGCGACCGCCGGGTCGACGTTCCTGAGGTTCGGCAACTGCGACTTGTCCAGCGGCGCGTAGAGATTGTTCTGGATCTGCACGCGGGCCCAGCTCGACGAAGGCACGACGATGTCGTAGCCGGTCTTGCCCGCCACCAGCTTGGAATGCAGGATCTCGTTGCTGTCGAAGTTGTCGTAGTGGACCTTGATGCCCGTCTCCTTCTCGAAGTTGCGCACCGTGTCGTCGGCGATGTAGTCGGACCAGTTGTAGATGTTGAGCACCTTCTCCTCGTCGGCGGCCCGGGTCGGCGGCGCGGCGGCGCACAGGAGGCCCAGGCACGTGGACGCCACCAGCACACGGATCGGATCTCTCATCGAACAACCTTTCGCGGCAGGGAAAGCGGCGACGCGCGTCGCCCGGCAACAGTCGGAACGACGCGGTTCACGGGCAGCAAGATGCCTTTGCAGACTAGCAAAACTTGCTCCAGAACGCGCCTCCGATCGGCGCAGTTCAAGTTGGCGCAAGCTGGCGTGGCGCGGGCGCCCGTCGTCCCTAAGGGTTTGATCCAGGGTCCGGGCCCGCGCCGTCGGTCAGCCTCCCGGCGACCTCGGCGAATTCACGCTCAGAGCTTGCGATGCCGCAACGCCGGCAGCTGCATCCGCACCTGCTCGATGCGTTCGCGCGAGAGATCGGCCATGGCGAAACCCTCGCCCTCGCCGCCATCGAGCGCCAGCGACATCACCTCGCCCCAGGGGTCGATGACCACGCTGTGGCCGAAGGTGCGGCGGCCGTTCTCGTGCGTGCCGCCCTGCGCCGGGGCGACGACGTAGCACTGGTTCTCCACGGCGCGGGCCCGCAGCAGCAGCAGCCAGTGCGCCAGGC
Organism: Betaproteobacteria bacterium; assembly: GCA_013289985.1. Lineage (GTDB taxonomy): Bacteria > Pseudomonadota > Gammaproteobacteria > Burkholderiales > Burkholderiaceae_C > Scleromatobacter. The sequence goes on from JABCYW010000147.1 coordinate 990, forward strand.
CCGTGGTGTAGGTGAAGGCGGCGGGCACGAACAGCACATCGCAGGGCGGGCGCATCAGGCCGCGGTACAGCTCGGGAAAACGCAGGTCGTAGCAGACCGACAGGCCGGCGCGCCAGCCGCCGTGCTCGAACGCGACCGGGGTGTCGCCGGGCTCCAGGACGCGGGCCTCGTCGTAGGCCTCCTTGCCGTTGTCGAACGCGAACAGGTGGATCTTGTCGTAGCGCGCCAACCTCTTTCCATCGGGCCCGTGGACACAGCACGCGTTGCGCACGCGGCCCGGCGTCTTCGCGTGGATGGGCAGCGTGCCGCCCACCAGCGTGATGCCGTGGCGGCGCGCCGTCTCGGCGAGGAACGCCTGGATCGGCCCGTCGCCATCGGCCTCGGCGATGCCCAGCTTGGCGTCGTCGCGCAGGCCCATCAGGCAGAAGTACTCGGGCAGCGCCACCCACTGCGCGCCGGCCTCGACCGCCTGCGCGACGAGGCGGCCGGCGGCGGCCAGGTTGCGGGCGACGTCGGGCGTGGAGACGGTCTGGATGGCGGCGAACTTCGTCATGGGGCTTCCTTGCGTTGACGCCAGTATCCGCCGCCTTGCCAAACCCGTCGGGCCGTCAGGGCGCCGACGCTGCCGTCGCGGCGGAGGCTGCGGCGGCCGCCTCGGCGTTCCGGGCCGCCGACGCCGCGGCGGCCGCGGCCGCGACCGCCGCCCGGTGCTCCACCTCGTCGACCTTGGGCTCGGACCAGCTGCCCGTGACATGCACCTCGCGCGTGCCGGCCTCCGTGAGCGGGCTGCGCAGGAACAGCTGCGCGAGGAAGGTGCCGATGCCGATCACCGGGTTGATGGCGGCATAGGCGAGCGAGGCGGCGCCGGCGTTGATCTCGGGCACGATGATGACGTCCAGGTCCTGCGTCTCGGCCTTCAGGTCGGTGCGGCCCGACATCAGCACCGCGGCGGTGGCGCTGCGCATGCGGAGATCCCGGGTGCTGGCCACGCCGCGCTCGATCAGCACGTCGCCGGTGACGTTGTCGAACGCGAAGCCTTCGGAGAACAGGTCGCGGAAGTCGAGCATGAAGCGGCGCGGCAGCGACTGCAGGCTCAGCACGCCCAGCAGGCGCCCGGCCCCGGCGTCGGCCTTCAGGAACTGCCCTTCGTCGATCTCCACGCGCAGCTTGCCCTGCAGGCTGGGATAGTCGAGCGCCAGCGGCGAACCCGTCCACGTGACGGAGCCGCTCATCTTGCCCTTGCCCCGCTTGAGGACCTGGCCCAGCCCCAGGCGCCCGAGGAAGGCGCCGGAGTCGGCCAGCTGCAGGTCGAAGTCGAGCGACACGTGGCGCGACGGCGCGCCGCTCCAGCGGCCGCTGCCGGTGAGCTTCGCTTCCGGCGTGGTGAGCGCCAGCCGCGTGAGCCGCCAGTCGCGGCCGCCCGCCTGCAGCGTGGCCGCCACCTCCAGCCTGCCCAGCTTCTTCGCGTTCAACTCGAAGTTGTCGACGACGATGTCGAGCGCCGGCACGGTGGTGGTCTGCGCGGCGTCCGGCGCCGGCGAGCCGGCAGCGGACGGCCCGTCGCCGTCCATGTCGCGCGCGTCGAGCGAGAGCCGGTCCAGGCGTGCGAACAGCTGCGCGCCGCGGGTGGGCGTCTCGGGCCGGTACTCGACGACGCCCTTGGTCTGGTCGGACACGATGTTGGAGCGCCAGACGTCGTCGCCCGCGGCGATCACCTGCGCCAGTTGCACGTCGACGTTGGTGAGGTGGCGCCCGCCGATGAACAGGTCGGGCGTCCTCAACGCCACGGCGCCCGGCAGGTAGCTGATGCCCATCTCGTCGCCGGCGGCGGTGGCCGCGGCACCTGTCGCAGGCGGCGACGCCTGGCCGCCACCCAGGCCGCGCCAGAACGCGAGCCAGGCGTCGCCGTTGAAGGACGGCCCGTGCAGCACCAGGAGGCCGCCGGGCTGCATGGGCGGCAGCGGCGCGCCCACCGAGTAGGCGGCGCGCAGCGGGCGCGGCACGTCGCCGGAGCGATCGCGCAGCACCTCGGCCTGCAGCACGCTGCCTTGCGGATGGGCGAGCTCCACGCGCAAGGTGTCGCGCGGGCGCCCCTCGTCGAACGACACCGTGGTGGACACGCTCAGCGGCCAGGTGGCGTCGGCCGGCTTGTTCAGCGGTGCGGGCAGGGCCAGTCCCAGGCCGGTGAGCGGGCTCGTCAGCGCGAACTCGGTCTGGCCGTTGGCGATGCCCAGGGTGAGCTTGTAGGTCGACTGGCCACTCACGTGCGAGGCCAGCCGCGCCAGCACCGCCTCGTCGGCGACGTGGCGCAGGCCGTCGGCGCTCACCACGCCCCGCGCGGCGAAGCGCAGGTTGCCATCGGCCTGCGTGCCGCCGTCGAAGGTGGTGTCGCCGCCGAGGGCGCGCGCGTGGCCGCCGCTGACAGTGACGCCCTTCTCCGTGAAGGCGATGCGCGCGTGCGCGTCCGACAGCACGGGCGCGCCCGCCACCAGGCGCACGTCGTTGCCGGGCAGCGTGAGCGCGCCGTCGACGGTGGTGTGGTCGGCGTGCTGCAGCGGGATGTTCAGCGCCAGGTCGAGGTCGGCGTTGCCGGTGGCCGTGGCGCCGGCCAGGCCGTTGTGCAGCCAGCCACCGACGGGCGACTGCGCGACGTAGCGCAGGAAGTCGGTCATCGGGCCGCCCACCTGGCCGTGCAGCGCCAGCGTGGGTTGTTCGTAGAGCGACTTGAAGCCGCCGTTGACGTCGTGCAGGACCAGCTCGCCCATGTTGCCGGTGGCGTCGTGGATCTCCAGCGCGCCGTGATCGAGCACGACCTGGCCGGCCACCTGCGTGAACACCGGCCATTGCGACGGCGCGCGGCTGCCGTCGTCGGCGCGGGCGCCGGGCACGTAGTCCAGCGTGGCGCCGCGCACGCGGCCGTCGACGTGGAAGTCGCCGTCGCGCGGATGCAGGTAGGGGAACGCGGCCAGGTCGCCGCGCACGTTGAAGCGGACGTTCTCCAGCTCGCCCGTGCTGAAGGCCGCGGCGAGGTAGCTGCGCGTGTCGGCCAGGCCCTGCTGGGGCAGGTAGCGCGCGAGACGCGCCGCGCGCGCGTGGGCCACCACGCCCTTCAGGTCGATCTCGCCGGGAAAGCGCAGGCCGCGGCCGTACGGGGTGGGCGCCGACGCCGCGGCCGGCGGCGCGGCCGGGCCGCTGCGCCACTGCAGCTGAAGCTCGCCGTCGGCGTCGGCGTTGGCGAAGCGCACGTCGTCGAAGGCCACGGAGATCGCCGGTTCCTGCGCGGCGCCGCGCGGCCGCTCGATCTTCCAGCTGGCGTTGGCGGCGAAGCGGTCGAACGGGATCACGGGCTCCTCGAACACGCCGGGCAGCTCGATGCTGCCGCCGTCCATCGCCAGCCGCGCGGTGCCGCCGGACTCGGTGGCCGCGACCGTGACGTCGGCGTTGCGCCAGCCCGGGCGGCCGTTGCGCGCGCCCGGGGCGACGGCGCCGGCGGCCATCGAGAAGCCCGAGACCGCGGCATCGACGCGGTACACGGCGGGCGCGGCGAGCGGGCCGGTCCAGCGCGCGTCGAGCTGGCGCACGACGCCTTCGGGCTGGTAATCGGCGAGCCATTTCCGCGCGACCGGCGGCAGGGGCAGCGCGGCGGCGAGCTGGCGCATCAGCGTCAGGTCGAGATGGTCGGCGGCGAGCTCACCGCCGGTCACGGGCTCGAGGTCGTCCCAGGGCACCTTGCCGGACGCCGACGACGCGCGGGCCGCGGCCGTCATCGCGCGGCCGCTCGCCTGGGCCAGCGCCTTCTCGCGGGTGTAGCTCACGTAGGCGCGCCGGCCCTGGCGCTCGAACACGCTGCGCTGCAGTTCCTGCCACGACACGCGAAGGTCGCCGGCCGGCCAGACGATGCCGCCGGCCGTCTCGAAGCCGAATTGCCGGGCCGCCAGCGTGACGCCGGACGGATCGCGGTTGGCGCTGAGGCGTCCGCCGGCGTGCGCGATGGCCAGCGGCTCGACGTCGGGAGACAGGCGGACGCCCACGTCGTTCAGCTGGATGTCGGCGGTGGCCGAGCGCCAGTGGTTGTTCTGGAAGTCGAGCCACAGGCGCAGCGAGCCCTGGCCGCCGGTGAGCTCGAACGGCAGGTCGACGTGCTGCCTGAGTTGCGCCAAGTCGCCGCGCGGCAGGTCGGCGTAGAGGGTGCCGGTCCAGCGGCGCCAGTCGCCCGCGTAGGCCAGCAGCGGCTGGCGGGTGCGCGCGCGCAGCGAGAAGCGGTCGCCCCACGCGGCCGGCGGCGTGGCGTCGACGCGCATGTCGTGGGAGCGCAGGCCGTTGCGCAGCACGATGTCCACGTCGCTCAGCTCCAGCGCGGGCGCGTCGCGCTGCTCGTCGATCCAGCGCACCGCGCCGCGGCGCAGCACGAGCTCGTCCTGGCTGAACAACCAGTCCAGCGTGGCCGCCTCGTCGGCGCTGGAGACGGTGGCGCGCGCGGCCAGGTCGAGACCGCCCACGTGCAGGTGGCCCGCCTTGTCGCGCCGCACCAGCAGCCGCGCATCCTCGATGTAGAGCTGGGCCAGGCGTGGCGACAGCACCACCAGCGAGCGCGCCGACAGCGCGGCCGAGACGCGCGGCAGGTGCAGCGCCTCGGCGCCGGAGGCGTCGCGCAGCACCACGTCGCGCAGGTCCAGCGTGGGGATCCAGCCCGACGAGCGCACGCTGATCGCGCCGATGCGCACCGGAACCCCTACCGCGCGACTGGCATGGCGTTCGATCTCGGGACGCCAATCCTGGATGTGCGGCAGAATCCCCCACTGAAGAGTCAGCCATGCGAGCACGAGCAGGCACAACAGGGACAGGCCGGCGTAAACCACGGCCTTCCACACCAGTTGGAGCCCGCGCCGCCACGGCATGAAGCGCAGCCGTCTGACTGGATCGAAAAATGCGCTCAGTTGCAATCTCATGAAAAGTTCGGCACGGGGTGGCAGCGCCTCAGAACCTATGAACGCGCACCACAGTGTAGGTGGGCACGACAGACGCCAATCCGGGCGACAGGGGCTCATTGTTGCCGCCGGTTCCCGCGAACCTTTCGTAACACGAGGCGCCCCGGGGCGCCGCCGCTCGTGAACGCGCCCGACTCCGCCCTGCCGCTCGCGCGGGGCCAGGCCAAGGCCGCGCACAGCCGCTTCGTCCAGCGGGTGCGGCGACGCTACGCCGACATGCTGGCCCGGCTGCCGCCCGGCCTGCCCGACTTCGCGACCATCACCGCGCTGGTCGCCTCGCTGGAGGCCGACGGCAGGCCCGTGATGAGCGCGCTGCGCATCGCGCGGCAACTGGTGCTGGAGCGCCTGGCCGTGCTCGACATCGAGCAGGGCGCCGACCAGGCCGAGGTCACCGCCGCGATGACGCACCTGGCCGAGGCCACGCTGGAGCGCGCCCACGCGCAGGCGCTGGCCGACGCCGACCCGCGCTGGGGCGTGCCGCGCAACGCCGCCGGCGAGGTCGTGGAGTTCTGGATCATCGGCATGGGCAAGCTCGGCGCGCGCGAGCTCAACGTGTCGTCCGACATCGACCTGATCTACGTCTACGAGGAAGACGCGCTCACCGACGGCGAGCGGCCCGTGAGCGCGCAGGAATACTTCGGCCAGGTGGCGCGCCGCATGTACGCGCTGATCGGCGACGTGACCGACGACGGCTTCGTGTTCCGCGTCGACCTCGCGCTGCGTCCCAACGGCAACTCGGGCCCGCCGGTGGTGAGCCTGGCGATGCTGGAGGAGTACTTCCTGGTGCAGGGCCGCGAGTGGGAACGCTTCGCGTGGCTCAAGAGCCGCGTGGTGGCGCCGCGCGCAGCGGTCACCAGCGGCCGCGCGCTGGCGCTGCGCTCGCTGGTGACGCCGTTCGTCTATCGCCGCTATCTCGACTACGGCGTGTTCGAGGGGCTGCGCACGCTTCACCACAAGATCCGCGAGGAGGCGCAGCGCCGCGCCGCCGGGCGGCCGGAGCGCGCCAACGACGTCAAGCTGTCGCGTGGCGGCATCCGCGAGATCGAGTTCATCGTGCAGCTGCTGCTGGTGGTGCGCGGCGGCCAGTTCCCCGAGATCCGCACGCGCTCCACGCTGAAGGCGCTGGCGCGGCTGGGTGCCACCGGACTGATGAAGCCCGAGACGGCGGTCCGGCTGCACGAGGCCTACGTGCTGCTGCGCCGCATCGAGCACCGCATCCAGTTCCTCGACGACCAGCAGACGCACCTGCTGCCTACCAACGACGACGACCTGCGCTGGATCGCCGCCAGCCTCGGGCTGTCGTGCGGCAAGAACGCCTGCGAGCTGCTCGACCGCCTGGGCGAGACGCGCGAGTTCGTCTCCACCGAGTTCGACACGCTGCTGCACGACGGCCGCGCGCCGCCGCCGCGCAACGGCGGCTGCCGCAACGGCAGCTGCGGCGCGCCCCAGGCGCAGCTGGAGAGCGAGGCTTGGCTCGACCGCCTGCCACCCGAGCTGGGCGAGCGCGTGCGGCGCTTCGCCGAGAACCCGCGCGTGCTGGCCCTGCGCGAGGAGAGCCGGCTGCGCATCGCCAAGCTGGTGCAGCGCGCGGTGGAGGAAATCCGCTCGGGCAACTGCTCGGTGGATGCCGCCACCCGCTTCGTCGACTGGATCGAGCCGCTGCTGCGCCGCGAGAGCTACCTGGCGCTGCTGGTGGAACGCCCCAGCGTCCATCGCCGCCTGCTGCGCCTGCTGGGCCTGGCGCGCTGGCCGGTGCGCTACCTGATGATGCATCCGGGCGTCATCGACGAGCTGGCCGACGAGCGCACGATGATCGATCGCTTCGAGCCCGCCGTGTTCACCGCCGAGCTCGAGGGCCGGCACGAGGCGTGGAAGCGTTCCGGCGAGGCCGACGAGGGCGCGATGCTCGACACGCTGCGCCGCGCGCACCACGCCGAGGTGTTCCGCACGCTGGTGCGCGACGTGGAGGGCCGCATCACCGTGGAGGCGGTGGCCGACGAGCTGTCCGCGCTGGCCGACACCATCCTCGAGCGCAGCCTGCGCTGGGCCTGGAGCCACCTGAAGCAGCGCCACCGCGACGTGCCGCGCCTGGCCGTGATCGCCTACGGCAAGCTGGGCGGCAAGGAGCTGGGCTACGGCAGCGACCTCGACGTCGTGTTCCTCTACGACGACGCCGGCGAGGCCGACCCGTACCGGGCGCAGGAGGTGTACGCCGCCTTCGTGCGCAAGCTGATCACCTGGCTCACGCTGCGCACCGCCGCCGGCGAGCTGTTCGACATCGACACCGCGCTGCGGCCCAACGGCAACTCGGGCCTGCTGGTCACCTCCATCGAGTCGTTCGAGCGCTACCAGCGCGGCCGCGGCAGCAACACCGCGTGGACCTGGGAGCACCAGGCCATCACGCGCGCGCGCTTCTGCGCGGGCGACGCCGATCTCGGCGCGCGCTTCGAAGCCACGCGGCGCGCCGTCATCGAGTCCGAGCGCGACGCCGAGGCGCTGCGCCAGGAGATCTCGGCCATGCGCCAGAAGGTGCGCGACGCGCATCCGCAGCGCGACGAGCGCATCGACCCGAAGCACTGCGAAGGCGGCCTGATGGACATCGAGTTCGCCGTGCAGTACCTCGTGCTGGCGCACGGCCGCCAGCATCCGGGACTGCAGGACAACCTGGGCAACATCGCGCTGCTCAAGCGGGCGGAGGATGCGCGCCTGCTGGACGTGGGCATCGGCACGGCGGCGGCCGACGCCTACCGCGAGCTGCGCCGCGCCCAGCACCGGGCCCGCCTGGACGAACAGCCCACGCTGTTTCCCGAAGAGACGCTGGCGCCCGAGCGCGCCGCGGGCCGCGCGCTGTGGCGCGCCGTGTTCGGTCCCGGCGCGTGAGGCGCATCCTTCGCATCGACGGCATGGCCTGGGTCATGCTGACCGGGCTGCTGTGCCTGAGCGCCCTCGTCGTCACCGCCATCTGCGCCGAGAACGGCGGCGCGCCGGCCGACTCGCCGCTCGCGCGGGCGCTCGCCTGGCAGGCGGCGCTGGGCCTGCGCGAACCCTGGCGGCTGTGGACCAGCGCCTGGGTGCACTGGAGCGCCGCGCACCTGGCGATCAACTTGGCCGGCGGCGTGGTGGTCGCGTTCGTGGGCTGGCGCGCGCGACTGGACACCGTCGCGACCTGGGCGTGGTTCGCGGCGTGGCCGCTCACGCAGCTGGCGATGGCCGCGCTCGGCGCCGACCGTGTCGCCGCCGTGATGCCGCACTACGGCGGCCTGTCGGGCGTGCTGCACGCCGGCGTGATCACGCTGGGCCTGTCGCTCGCGTGGCCGCTCGCGGCGGCCCGCGTGCGCGCCGCCGCGCCGCCCGCGCGCGGGGACACCGGCTTCGCGGCCACGCGCACGTCGGCCATCGAGCCCTCGCGCATCACCGAGGGACCGTGGGCCATGACGGAGATGGGCGCGATCACGGCGCTGCAGGCCTCCACGCTCGACCAGCCCTCGCCGCGGGCCACCGCCGACCGCGAGCGCCCGCTCGCCGAACGCTGGATCGGCGTGGCCATCGTGGCCGGCACGCTGGCGAAGGTGCTGCTCGAAGCGCCGTGGCACCTCGCGCCGCGGCCCAGCGACGCGCTGGGTATCTCGGTGGCGCCGGTCGCGCACGCCTGCGGGGTCGTCGCCGGCCTGCTGGCCTGGGGCGCCGCGCGGCTTCTCGTCCGCCGCCGCTGAACCTGCGATGCGGCTGTCGCGCACGCGGCACGGCCGCGCCGCGGCGGCCTCTACACTTCCGCCACCGTCACCGGCGGCGCCGCCAGCGTCCGCCCGCCACCCCCCGTCAGGAATGCCCATGATCACGCTCTGCGGTTTCACGCTCTCCAACTACTACAACAAGGCCAAGATGGTGCTCATCGAGAAGGGCATCCCCTTCGTCGAGGAGCAGTGCCCGATGGGCGGCGACAAGACCGAGGAGATGCTGATGTGCTCGCCGCTGGGCAAGGTGCCCTACATCCGCACCGAGCACGGCTCGCTGTGCGAGAGCGCGGTGATCGTCGAATACCTGGAGGCGCTGCAGCCCGAGCCGCGCCTGATGCCCGCCGACCCCTGGGGCCAGGCCAAGGTGCGCGAGCTGGTCACCTTCGTCGAACTGCACCTGGAACTCGTCGTGCGCGAGCTCTACCCGGAGGCCTTCTTCGGCGGCAAGGTGAGCGACGCCAACAAGGTTCGTGTGCAGAAGCTGCTCGCCCGCAACATCGCCGCCTTCCAGCGCCTGGCCAAGTTCGGCCCCTACCTGGCCGGCCCCGATTTCACGCTCGCCGACTGCGCCGCCTACGTCAGCCTGCCCCTGGTGGCGATGACCACCAAGGTGATCTATGGCGAGGACGGCCTTCAGGCCGCGGGCATCGACTGGAAGAGCTACATCAAGCTGATCGAGCAGCGTCCCAGCGCGCAGAAGGTGACGGCGGATCGGAAGGCGGACCAGGCGGCGTCGGTGGCGGCACGGGCGGCGGCGGTCGTGGCGGGGGCCTGAGCGACCCTCACCGATCCATGGGCGGCAACGCGATGCCCTTGTCCACCAGGAAGTGCCACGCCTTGAGCTTGTAGGGATACAAGGGCGAATCGGGGGCCGGGTATTGGCCCTTGAACGCCAGGCTCAGGGGCTGGCGCGACTTTCCATGTTCGTAGTCGACCTTCGCACCCAGCTCGATTAGGGCCCAGACCATGTCCCAGTCCTGCGAGATGGCGGCGTTGGTGATCAGGGGATCGCCTCCCCGGTCGAGGATGTCCAGGTTGGCGCCGAGCGACTTCATCAGCTTCAGGCCTGCCGGGTCGTGATCCAGGATGAAGCGCATCACGACCGGGTCGCCATCGGGCTGGCGCGTATCGGGATCACCTCCCGCCCGGAAGATGGCGAGCATGATTTCCCGGCCATGCGGCGCGGCGCGAACGCTCTTCACGGCCAGGCTGACGGGCCCGTTCCTGTCCTGGGCAAGCGCGTTCGGCAAGGCTCCGGCCTTCAACAGCGCGTTGATCGCACGGGGACTTTGCGCATCCACCGCGACCATCAGCGGCGTGACGTTGAACTTGCCGACAGCGTTGGCGCCGGCACCGTCAGCGAGCGCACGGGCGATACCGCCGGCATCGTCGGCACGTATGGCCATCTCCAACGCGGCCTGGGGCCCGGACGGGAACAACTTGCTGGAAGGAGTCATTTCGGCAGGTGAGGAACGGGTGAGGGAGCAAGCCGCCGCGAGGAGGACGGCCACCAGGAAACGTCGGATCTCGTCGGCGCCCATCACCCGCACGCCTTCAGGAAGTCCTGCAACTGCTGGCGATCGTTGTTCACGTCACGCTCCATCGCACCGAGCACCACCTGCATCTTGTGCTGGTTCAGTTTTCCCAGCGACGGCTGGTCGCTGCCGGCTCCCAGCGCGCTCCCGATCCGGGTCGCGCTGTCGACGATGGTTTCCTTGCTCGCCGCACGCACGGGCGGGAACCCCAATACCGTGCCGCCGGTGTCGTAGGCGGCCTGCATGCTGTCGATGTGCTCGTCCAGCTCCTGCAGATAGGCGGCCTTCTGCGCCGCGAAGGCGGGCGCCACCCGGCCACGCGTGGCGGGGTTCGCGGTCTTGATGTCGATGGGCGCGATCCAGCTGCCTTCCCCGGCAAGTTCCTTGCGCAGGAAATGCGCGTTGATGATGTTCTGGCCGGGGTCGGTGGTGGTGTTCATGAAGGTCAGGAAGTCGCCGTCGGCGCTGA
>JABCYW010000148.1 GCA_013289985.1 Betaproteobacteria bacterium
CCGGTGGTGAAGGCGTTGACCTGCGTGGACGTGAGCGCGGCGATCTGCGCGGTCGTGAACGCGGCGACCTGGGCGGTGCCCAGCGCGGCGATCTGCGTGGTGGTCAGGTTGGCGACCTGCGTGGCGGTCAGCGCGGCGATCTGGGCCGAGCCGAAGGCGTCGAGGTTGGTCGTGCTGAGGGCGGCCAGTTGCGTCGTCGTCAGGGCGGCGACCTGCGTCGACGTCAGCGCGGCGATGTGGTCGGTGGCCAGCGCGTTCAGCTGGCTGGAGGTCAGCGAATCGATCTGCGTCGCGCTCAGGGCCTTCAGGTCGGCGGTCGACATTGCGGCCAGGCGGTCGGTGCTCAGGTTCGACAGCTGGTTCGTCGTCAGGGCGGCGGCCTGGGCGCTGGTGAGCGCGGCGATGTCGGTGCTGCCCAGCGAGTTGAGCTGCGTCGTCGTCAGGTTGGCGACTTGCGCGGTGGTCAGCGCGGCGATCTGGGCCGTGGTGAACGCGTCGAGGTTGGTGGTGCTGAGGTTGGACAGCTGGGTCGTCGTCAGGGCGGCGACCTGCGCCGACGTCAGCGCGGCGATATGGTCGGTGGCCAGCGCGTTCAGCTGGCTGGAGGTGAGCGAGGCGATCTGCGCCGTGGTCAGCGCCTTGAGGTCACCGGTGGACAGCGCGGCCAGCAGGTCGGTGGTCAGGTTGGACAGCTGGTTGGTCGTCAGCGCGGCGGCTTGGCCGCTGGTGAGCGCGCCGATCTCGCCGGTGGTGAAGGCGTTGACCTGGGTGGACGTGAGCGCGGCGATCTGCGCCGGCGTGAACGCGGCGACTTGCGCGGTGCCCAGCGCGTTGATCTGGGTCGTGGTCAGGTTGGCCACCTGCGCGGCGGTCAGCGCGGCGATCTGGGCCGAGCCGAAGGCGTCGAGGTTGGTCGTGCTGAGGGCGGCCAGTTGCGTCGTCGTCAGGGCGGCGACCTGCGTCGACGTCAGCGCGGCGATGTGGTCCGTCGCCAAGGCGTTCAGCTGCGACGAGGTGATCGCGTCGACCGACGCGGCGCTCAGCGCGCGCAGGGCGGTCGTCGACAGCGCGGCGAGCTGGTCGGTGCCCAGCGAGCTCAGCTGCGTGGTCGTCAGCGCGGCGGCCTGGGTGCTCGTGAGCGCCGCCGTCTCGGTGGTGGTGAGGCCGGCCAGCTGCGACGTCGAGAGATTGGTGAGCTGGTTGCTCGTCAGGGCCGCGACCTGCTGCGTGGTGAACGCGCCGACCTGGGTCGACGTGAGCGCCCCCACCTGTGTCGTCGTCAGGGCCTGCAGCGCCCCGGTCGCGAAGGCTGCGATCTCGGTGGTCAGCAGCGCCGCGATCTCGGACGTGCCGATCGCCGCGATCCCCGTGCTCGTGATCGCAGCGATCTGCGCCGTGGTCAACGCCTGGATCTGCGCGGTGCTGAAGGCTGCCCAGTCAGCTGTTCCGAGACTGGCGATCGTCGTGGTGGAAAGACCGGCGATCTGCGTGGTGGACAGCGAGGTGATGATGGACATTTTTAGTTCCTGAACGTTGACGGGGCGGCGACGGTCGGCAGCGGACCGCCGCGCCTGTCGAGTCGTGACTGGGGCTCTTGCGACCCATGGCCTCGCGCCGTCGCGCCGTGCAGGCGCGCCGGAGAGGCAAGGTCATGGGTCGAAAGAGTCATCGGGTGAGGCAAGAAATGGGTTCTCAACTGGGCTTGTCGGCAAAGAACTGCAAATCCTGAAGTCGGCTTTGCAACCTATTACCGGTTTGGGGCGACTATCCGCCGGATGAGGACGGCCCTTAGGCCCGAAAAGCGGGCCAAAACCGGCTGTCTTGTGGGGAGATCCCGGCCCATGGAGACACCCGGCGCGACGCCCTCGCGCGCACCGCGCGAGCGCCCTCGCGTGACGCGCTCGCGTGCGAACGCTCACGCGCGAACGCGAGCCGATGCGAACGGATGGGGGTGGGTCAGTCGTCCAGCGACTGCAGCGCGCGCGCCATCGCGTCGGCGAGCTCGCCGGCCACCAGCGGCAGCCGGTCGCCGCGCGCGAGGTCGGCGGCGCGGCCGTGCAGCCACGCGCCGGCGCGCGCCACGTCGAATGCCTGGTCCATGGCCGGCACGTCACGCGGCTGCGCCGACCATGCGCCGCCGATCCAGCCCGCCAGCACGTCGCCGGTGCCGGCGGTGGCGAGGCGGGCGTCGCCGGTCGGGTTGATCGCGGCGCGGCCGTCCGGCGTCGCGACGACCGTGCCCGAGCCCTTGAGCACGACGACGGCGCCGGTCTCGGCCGCCAGGCGGCGCGCGGCGGCGAGGCGGTCGGCCTGCACGGCGGCCACGTCGCCGGCGAGCAGGCGCGCGGCCTCCAGCGGATGCGGCGTGAGGACGGTGGGACGGCCGGCGCCGCCGCGGGCCCGCAACTGGGCGCGCAGGCCCGGATCGCGCGCGATCGCATTGAGCGCGTCGGCGTCGAGCACCAGCCGTTGCGCGTTGGACAGGCAGCCGGGCAGCTCGCGCATCACGTCGTCGCCGCCGCCGCAACCCGCCACGACCGTGGCCTTGGCGTTGTCGCGCAGCGCCGGCTGCAGTTCGGCCACGGGACGCAGCATCAGCTCGGGGTGGCGCACGTCCACCGGCAGGACGCCGCCGGCGTCGCTGGAATGCGCATGCACCAGCACGCGGCCGGCGCCCGCGCGCGAGGCGGCGTGCGCCGCCAGCAGCGCCGCGCCGACCATGCCCGCCGCGCCGCCGGCCACGTGCACGTCGCCGTAGCTGCCCTTGTTGGCCACGTGGCGGCGATGCGGCCAGGTCGCCGCGGCGACGTGCGCGCCGGTGAGCGTGGCGATCGGCAGCTCGCCGGACGCGGGCGTGACTCCGAGGTCGTCGAACCGGGGCTCGCCGACGCAGTCCCGGCCGTTGCCGGTGAACAGGCCCGCCTTCGCGGTGAGCAGCGTGAGCGTGTGGGTGGCGCGCACCACGGCGTCGCCGAGCGGCGCGCCGGTGTCGGTGGCCAGGCCGGTGGGCAGGTCGACGCTGAGGACGGGGGCCTTGCAGCGATTGAGCGCCTCGATGGCCGCGACGAAAGGCGGCTCGGGTGCTCGAGATTGCCCCACCCCGAACAGGGCATCCACGCAGAGATCGAAGCCCGCGAGTTCGCCTTCGCCGGGAAGGCTTTCCGTGACGACGACGCCGGCGGATAGCGCCTCCTCCAGCGCCCACCGGGCGTCCGCGGGCAGCGTCCGCGCCTCGCGCCTTCCCAGGTGCGTGACACGCACTTCGACGCCGCCCTTGCGCAGCAGCGCGGCGAGCAGCAGGCCGTCGCCGCCGTTGTTGCCGGGGCCGGCGGCGATCCAGGCCCTTCGCGCATGCGGCGCGATCGCCCGCGCGAGACGCAGGAGCGCCAGGCCCGCGCGCGCCATCAGCGCGTGCTCGGGAAGCCCGGCCGCCGCGCGCAGCTCGATGCGCCGTGTGGTCGCGCCGTCGAACAGCGCGATGTCGGAGGATTCGAGCAGCAGGCGGCGGGGCACGGTCATCGAGGGACCTTCGGGAAAGGCTAACGCAGTCGTTGCGGGGCGAGGGCGCCGGCCTCCGCAGGCGCCGCCTCACCGGCAATCATCGTGCACAACAGCCCGGCCGCGGCCTGGCTCAGCGCCCAGCCGTGATGCGCGTGGCCCGCGTCGAGCCAGATGCCCGGCACGCCGCTCGCGCCGACCGCGGGCAGGCCGTCGGCCAGCGCGGCGCGCGTGGCCTGCCACACCTGCGCCTGCTGCCAGTTCACCGCGCCGGGGAAGGACTCGTCGACGGCGTCGTACAGCGGCTGCAAGGACTTGCGCGTGGGCGGCGTGCCCGGCGCGGCCGAGGCCGCCACCGATTCATGCGCGCCGGCGACGCGCACGCGCGCGCCGAGCCGGCTGATGGAGAGGCCGCTGCGCACGTCCAGCAGCGCGGCGCGCGGCCCGCTGTCGGGCGCGGCCTCGCGCACGTGCTGCGCCACCGTCACCGAGCAGCCGCGGATCGGGCGCCAGGGCAGCTTCACGCCCAGCGGCGCCAGCAGCCGCGCCGATTCCATCGCGGCGCACACCACCACCGCGTCGAACGCGAGCTCGCCGGCCGGCTCGTTGGCGGCGGACAGGCGCAGCGTGGGCCGCGGACCGGCCGTGATCTCGACGACCTCGTGCTGGAACAGGAAGCGCACGCCCAGGTGCGCGGCATGGGCGCGCAGCAGCTGCGTCCACTCACGGGTGTTGCCGATGCGCGCGTTGGGAAGCCACACGGCGCGCGGCGCGTCGTCGGCCACCTGGCGGCCCGGCTCGACCTGGCGCTGGCGCGCGGCATCGGCCCATTGCGCCGTGTCGCCCAGCTGTTGCAGCCAGGCGATGGCCACCTCGGCCTGCGCGGCGCAGGCGGCATCGGGCAGCGTCAGCAGCAGGCCGTCGCCGCGTTCGAAGTCCAGGCCCAGGTCGCGGGCGAGGGCGTCGATGCGCTCGACGCCCAGCGCGAGCAGCCGATGCAGCGCCTGCGCGCGCTGGTCGCGGCGCGCGGTCCCGGGGCCGTCGCCCTTGCCGAACAGCGTGGGCGAGGCGAACGCGGCGCCGGTGCCGTGCAGGCGGGCCGGCTCGTCGGCACCGCCCGACAGGGCCTGCAGGCGTCCGGGCGGTGGCAGCCACGGGGCCGCCAGCGCGGCGGCCGCGATGCCCGCGGGCGCGAAGCTGGTCTCCTCGGCGACGCTGGCGCGGCGCTCGACCACGGTCACCTCGTGGCCGTCGCTGGCCAGCGCCTGCGCGGCCGCGACGCCGGCCATGCCGGCGCCGATCACCGCGATCCTCATCGGGCCTCCGTCGAGTAGAGGAGGGCGGTGGCGGTGGCGGAAATGGTGCAAGACCGCGCGGGGTCTGCTATACTCTTTGGGTTTTTCTGGGTGGCCATGCGGAAGGTGAAAACAACCTCGCGCGGTATCCGGTGAAGACGGGGTCTTTCAGCGATGAAAGATCCCAAACACGCGAACCCGGCAATCAAGGTGTTGTGGTCGAGGTGTGCAGGAGCCGAACGGGTTAGAAACCGTAAGTCCTGTGACTCGATGCAATGTATGCCGGGATTCTAGACCCAACCTTTGGAGTACTCCATGTCTGTATCCATGCGCGAAATGCTGGAAGCCGGCGTCCATTTCGGACACCAGACCCGCTTCTGGAACCCCAAGATGGCCCCGTACATCTACGGCCATCGCAACAAGATCCACATCATCAATCTCGAGAAGACCCTCCCGGCTTTCGAGAATGCACTGAAGTTCATCCGCCAGCTGAGCTCCAAGCGCGGCACGGTGCTGATGGTCGGCACGAAGCGCCAGGCGCGCGAAGTCGTCGCGATGGAAGCCCAGCGTTGCGGCATGCCCTACGTTGACCAGCGCTGGCTCGGCGGCATGCTGACCAACTTCAAGACGGTCAAGGGTTCGCTGAAGAAGCTCAAGGACATGCAGGCCCAGAAGGATTCCGGCACCCTGGCCGTGATCAAGAAGGAAGCCCTGATGTTCGAGCGCGAGCTGACCAAGCTCGAGAAGGACATCGGCGGCATCCAGGACATGGCAGCCCTGCCGGACGCCATCTTCGTCATCGACGTCGGCTACCACAAGATCGCGATCCTCGAGGCCAACAAGCTGGGCATCCCGGTCATCGGCGTCGTCGACACGAACCACTCCCCGCTGGGCATCGACTACGTGATCCCGGGCAACGACGACTCGGCCAAGGCCGTGGCGCTGTACGCGAAGGCCGTGGCCGACGCCGTGCTCGAAGGCAAGGCCAACGCC
Organism: Betaproteobacteria bacterium; assembly: GCA_013289985.1. Taxonomy (GTDB): domain Bacteria; phylum Pseudomonadota; class Gammaproteobacteria; order Burkholderiales; family Burkholderiaceae_C; genus Scleromatobacter. The sequence goes on from JABCYW010000148.1 coordinate 5,787, forward strand.
ACGAACGAAGTCGTGCAGCAGGTTTCGGCCGCTGGCGACGAATTCGTCGAAGTCGGCGCCGAAGGCTGATCCCCTTGCCCGCTGCGAAGCGGGTTTGTGTTCAAGGGGGCTTCGTGGCCCCCTTTTCACAGCCGAGAAGCATTTTGTTCACTGTCGGCCACGAGACTGGCCGGCGCAGATGATGGAGTTTGAAGATGCCCGCGATTACCGCAAGCATGGTGGCTGAACTGCGCGCGAAGACCGACGCGCCGATGATGATGTGCAAGAAGGCCCTGACCGAGGCCGACGGCGACCTGGCCAAGGCCGAGGAACTGCTGCGCGTCAAGCTCGGCACGAAGGCCGCCGGCGCCGGTTCGCGCATCACGTCCGAAGGCGTGGTCGCCGCGTACGTCGCCGATGGCGTCGGCGCGATGGTCGAAGTCAACTGCGAGACCGACTTCGTCACCAAGAACGACGACTTCATCGCCTTCGCCAACAAGATGGCCAAGCTGATCGTCGAGAAGAACCCGGCCGACGTCGCCGCGCTGTCCGCCCTCGAATTCGAAGGCTCCACGGTGGACGCCGTGCGCCTGGCGCTGGTGGGCAAGATCGGCGAGAACATGTCGATCCGCCGCTTCCAGCGCGTCGAGAACGCCGGCCTGGCGCACTACCTGCACGGCACCCGCATCGGCGTGGTCGTCCAGTTCGAAGGCGACGACACGGCCGCCAAGGACGTGGCGATGCACGTGGCCGCCATGAAGCCGAAGGCGCTGTCGCAGGCCGACGTGCCGGCGCACCTGGTCGAGACCGAGCGTTCGGTCGCCACCGCCAAGGCCGCCGAGTCGGGCAAGCCCGCCGACATCGTCGCCAAGATGGTCGAAGGCTCGGTCGCGAAGTACCTCAAGGAAGTGTCGCTGCTGAACCAGACGTTCGTGAAGAACGACAAGCAGACCGTCGAGCAGATGCTCAAGGCCGCCAACACGTCGATCAAGGGCTTCACGCTCTACGTCGTGGGCGAAGGCATCGAGAAGAAGGTCGACAACTTCGCCGACGAGGTCGCCGCGCAGGTCGCCGCGGCCCGCGGCCAGTAATCCGGCCACAAGCCGAGCAGCAGTCAAGTCGGGGCCTTCGGGCCCCGGCTTACACTGCAAGACCGAACAACTGCAACAGCGCCTTCGGGAGCCCTCCATCCATGCCGGCGTACAAGCGCATCCTTCTGAAACTTTCCGGCGAAGCGCTGATGGGCGACGACGCCTACGGCATCAACCGGGCCACGATCGTCCGCATGGTGCAGGAGGTGCAGGAAGTCACGCGCCTGGGTACCGAGGTGGCCGTCGTCATCGGCGGCGGCAACATCTTCCGCGGCGTCGCGGGCGGCTCGGTGGGCATGGATCGCGCCACGGCCGACTACATGGGCATGCTGGCCACGGTCATGAATTCGCTGGCCCTGGCCGACACGATGCGCCAGGAAGGCATGGTCGCCCGCGTGATGTCGGCGATCTCCATCGAGCAGGTGGTCGAGCCCTACGTGCGGCCCAAGGCGCTGCAGTACCTCGAAGAGGGCAAGGTCGTCATCTTCGCGGCCGGCACCGGCAACCCGTTCTTCACCACCGACACGGCCGCCGCGCTGCGCGGCGCCGAGATGGGCGTGCAGATCGTGCTCAAGGCCACCAAGGTGGACGGCGTCTACACGGCCGACCCGAAGAAGGTGCCCGACGCCACCCGCTACCAGTCGATCACGTTCGACGAGGCCATCGGCAGGAACCTGCAGGTGATGGACGCCACCGCGTTCGCGCTGTGCCGCGACCAGAACCTGCCCATCAAGGTGTTCAGCATCTTCAAGCCGGGCGCGCTGAAGCGCGTGGTGCTCGGCGAGGACGAGGGCACCCTGGTGCACGTCTGAATTCCGGAGAAGCGTTGTAGTCCCCAGTTCGAAGCCGCGCCGACCGTGGCGCGTGCCTGCCAGTGAGGAGTGACGAGAGATCATGAGTACCGCCGACATCAAGAAGACCGCCGAGACCAAGATGGGCCGCACCATCGAGTCGTTCAAGAGCGAACTGCAGAAGATCCGTACCGGCCGCGCCCATCCGGGCATGCTGGACCAGATCCACGTCGACTACTACGGCTCGCCGGTGCCGCTGAGCCAGGTGGCCCAGCTGTCGCTGCTCGACGCCCGCACCATCGGCGTGCAGCCGTGGGAAAAGCCGATGATCTCCAAGGTGGAGAAGGCCATCCGCGAGTCGGACCTGGGCCTGAACCCGTCCACCACGGGCGAGATCATCCGCGTGCCGATGCCCGCGCTCACCGAGGAGCGCCGCAAGGACCTCACCAAGGTCGTCAAGGGCCTGGGCGAGGACTCGAAGGTCGCCGTGCGCAATCTGCGGCGTGAGGCCAACGAGCATGGCAAGAAGCTGCTCAAGGACAAGGAGATCACCGAGGACGACGAACGTCGCCTGACGGACGATATCCAGAAGCTGACCGACCGCACGATCGCCGAGATCGACAAGCTCGTGCAGACCAAGGAATCCGAGATCCTCGCGGTCTGAGAACCCGTGAATCCGTCCGTGACCCCCTCCGGAACGTCCGCGCGCGACCCCAACGTGCCGCGCCACGTGGCCATCGTCATGGACGGCAACGGGCGCTGGGCCAAGAAGCGCTTCATGCCGCGCATCTTCGGGCACAAGCACGGCGTCGATGCGCTGGTGGCCACCATCAACGCCTGCGCCAACCGCGGCGTGGAGCACCTCACCGTGTTCGCGTTCTCGTCCGAGAACTGGAAGCGGCCCGAGGAAGAGGTCTCCGGCCTGATGGGCCTTGTCCTCAGCGCCATGACGCGCTACCTCACCAAGATCGCCGGCGACGGCGTGCGGGTGAAGATCATCGGCGACCGCGGCGCGGTGTCGCAGACCGTGCGCAACGCCTGGGAACGCGCCGAGGCCACCACCGCGCACAACACGCGCATCACGGTGTGGGTGGCGTTCAACTACGGCGGCCGCTGGGACATCGTCCAGGCCTGCCAGCGCGCGATCCGCGACGGCGTTTCCGCCGACGCGCTCACCGAGGACGTGCTGTCGCGCTACATGGCGCAGCGCGAGGCGCCGGATCCCGACCTGTTCATCCGCACCGGCGGCGAGGTGCGCATCAGCAACTTCCTGCTGTGGCAGGTGGCGTATTCCGAGCTGCACTTCACGGATTGCCTGTGGCCCGATTTCGACGACACGGAACTCGACCGCGCGTTCAAGGTCTACGCCACGCGAGACCGCCGATTCGGCGGCGTGAAACCCGAGGCGGCCGTGCTGGCCGGGAGTTCCGATGCTGCGTGAACGCGTGATCACCGCGCTGGTGCTGCTGGCGCTGCTCATCCCGGCGGTGATCGCCGCTTCGCCGCTGCCGTTCGCCTTGCTCACCATCGCCCTGATCGGCGCCGCCGGCTGGGAATGGGGGCGGCTGTGCGGCCTGCCGCGGGCCGGCGCCATCGCGTCCGGCCTCGTGCTGGCCGTCGCCTGCGCGTCCATCGCGCCGCTGGGCGGGCCGGTCGGCTATGTCGAGATCCCCGGCGAGGCCTGGGGCGCCGTGGCCATCCTGTGGGTGGTGGGCGGCGCGATCGCGCTGCGCGCGGGCCCCGACGGCTTCAAGCGCCTCAACGTCGCGCTGCGCTTCGCGGTGGGCTGGGTGCTGATCGGCGCCGCCTGGGCCGCGCTGATCGCCTCGCGCGAACGCGGCCTGGCCTACCTGGCCACCGTGTGCGTGCTGGTGTGGGCCGCGGACATCTTCGCGTACTTCGGCGGCCGCGCGCTCGGCAAGCGCAAGCTCGCGCCCGGCATCAGCCCGGGCAAGAGCTGGGAGGGCGCGATCAGCGGCCTGCTCGCCGTGATCGTGATCGCGGTGCTCGTCGTGATCGTCACCGTGCACCCGCACGGCAACCTGTTCGCGCTGCTGCACGACCGCTTCGGAATGGCCGGCATGGTGCTCGCCTGCGCCGCGCTGGTGGCGCTGGCCATCGTGGGCGACCTCGCCGAGTCGCTGGTCAAGCGCGCCGCCGGCGCCAAGGATTCCAGCGGCCTGCTGCCGGGCCACGGTGGCGTGCTCGATCGCATCGACGCGCTTCTGCCCGTGTTTCCCGCCGCGCTCGCGCTGGTCATGAATCTGTGAGCCCGATGGCCGTGACTTCCTCCACTCGCCGCCAACGCGTCTGCATCCTGGGCTCCACGGGCTCGATCGGCACCAGCACGCTGGACGTGCTCGCGCTGCATCCCGACGCCTTCGAGGTGTTCGCGCTCACCGCCCAGCGCCGCATCGACGACCTGTTCGCGCAGATCGTGCGCTGGCGCCCGCGCTACGCCGCCATGCCCGACGCGGCCGCGGCCAACGAGCTGGGCGCGCGCGTGAAGGCCGCCGGCATCGGCACCGAGGTGCTGTCCGGCGCGAAGGCGCTGGAAGACCTGGCCGCGCATCCCGACGTCGACCAGGTGATGGCCGCCATCGTCGGCGCCGCCGGGCTGCCGGGCTGCCTCGCCGCCGCGCGCGCCGGCAAGCGCCTGCTGCTGGCCAACAAGGAGGCGCTGGTCGTCGGCGGCCAGCTGTTCATCGACGCGGTGCGGCAGGGCGGGGCCACGCTGATCCCCATCGACAGCGAGCACTCGGCCATCTTCCAGTGCCTGCCCACCGACCCGGCGCAGTGGGACGCGGCGGTCGACCACATCGTGCTCACCGCGTCGGGCGGCCCGTTCCGCACCCGCGACCCGGCCACGCTGCGCGACGTCACGCCCGACCAGGCCTGCGCGCATCCGAACTGGGTGATGGGCCGCAAGATCTCGGTCGACTCGGCCACGATGATGAACAAGGCGCTCGAGGTGATCGAGGCGCGCTGGCTGTTCGACCTGGCGCCCGAGCGCATCAAGGTGGTCATCCATCCGCAGAGCATCATCCACTCGATGGTGGTCGCGCGCGACGGCGCGGTGCTGGCGCAGCTGGGCACGCCCGACATGAAGGGCCCGATCAGCTTCGGCCTGTCGTGGCCGTCGCGCATGGCCTCGGGCTGCGACGCGCTGGCCTTCACGAAGATGGCCGCGCTCACGTTCGAGGAGGCCGACGCCGTGCGCTTTCCCGGCCTCCACCTGTCCTGGGCCGCGCTGCGCGCCGCGCCGGGCTCCACGGCCGTCCTCAACGCCGCCAACGAGGTCGCCGTCGAGGCCTTCCTCGCGGGCCGGCTGCGTTTCGACGGCATCCACCGCGTGAACGCGCAGGCGCTCGAGCGCGTGCTGCCGGCGCAGGGTGATTCGCACTCCGTCGAGGCGCTGCTCGCGCTCGACGCGCGCGCCCGTGACGCGGCCCGCGCGCACGTGGCCGCGCTGGAAGGACTCGCCTGATGTCGCACCTGCAACAGATCTTCTGGTTCCTCGTCACGATCGCGATCCTGATCCCGATCCACGAGTACGGGCACTACCGCGTGGCCAAGGCCTGCGGGGTCAAGGTGCTGCGCTTTTCCGTGGGCTTCGGCAACGTGCTGTGGAGCCGCCGCGTCGGCCCCGACCAGACCGAGTTCGCGCTCAGCATGATCCCGCTGGGCGGCTACGTGAAGATGCTCGACGAGCGCGAAGGACCCTTCGCCGACGCCGACCTGCCGCGCTGCTTCAACCGGCGCCCCCTGTACCAGCGCGCGCTGGTCGTGGCCGCCGGGCCGTTCGCCAACCTGGTGCTGGCCGTGGCGCTCTTCGCCTTCGTGCAGTGGTATGGCGTCGACATGCCCGCGCCGGTCGTGGGCGCGCCGGCCGCCGGCAGCGTGATGGCCGATGCCGGCCTGCAGCGCGGCGATCGCATCGTCGCGATCACGCAGGGCGTGGACGGCGGCGAGGACGACTTCCGCGCGGTGCGTTCGTGGGACGACGTCATGGAGGTGCTGG
>JABCYW010000149.1 GCA_013289985.1 Betaproteobacteria bacterium
CTAGTCAGCCCCTCAATCGGCGCCGCTGATCGACCCGAGATTACCGGTGGTCGAATTCGAGCGCGAGATCGACGGCCACCACTGCTCGGCGAGGATTTAACGAGTCGTTTTCACACGGCCTCGGCCAGAAGCGGGCGTTCGCGAAGGACAGCTTTCGGGTAGGCTGACGAAATGCAGAGCGTATTCGTACTCCAACATCTTCACGTCTTGCAGGGCGACGACGAGGACTACAAGTTCATCGGTGTCTACAGTTCCCACGAAAGCGCTGTGCGGGCGGTGGAACGCCTCCGGCAGCAGCCCGGCTTTCGTGACTTCCCAGACGTCGTCGCTGACTTGGGCAAGGGGCGCGAAGGGAGCGGCTTCTATTTGGATGAGTACCTGCTCGACCAAGATGGCTGGACGTCGGGCTTTGAATCGGTCTGAACGTCCGTCGACCATTGGTATCTTGCCGGCCAATACCGGCCAGCCGCCGACCTCAGCTTTTGAGCTGGCTGGTAGTCGAGCAGTGGAATGTCATGCAGTAGGAGGTGCTGCCGAATCGACCGCCAGCGGCAACAGCACGTCCACCAAACCGCAGGCTTGAAACGCAATCGTACTGATGTCGAGCAGCCAGCCTCTGTCCGAAACTCGCGATTCAACAAATGATATGGGAGTGTGAGGATGGAAGACTCGAGTAACGACAAGCCGGTACTTCTGAAGGCCGTCGAACTTGTTTTGGCTGAGCCTGCCGACATCAAGCAGGAGACAGAATCGCTACTCAAGAAGTTTGCGAAAGAGCATCCTTCGAAATCGGTCACGGAGGTCTCCGTCCTCGAGAACAATGGCCAGATCACGGTACGCACCCGGGAAGCGAGGCAGTCGATGTCGACCTGAAGTTCGCATCAAGTCCTGACTGACCGCAAGCTCGTGGACGAGAAATTCGAGGTTGAGCTCGAATCCAGCATTAGGGCGCAGCCGAGCTGGACTACAGCATTACTGTGCCCGATAACAAAGTTTGGGCATTTCCAGCTTTTTGCACGGAGGTTGCCATGTCGTCTCAACTCCTCTCTTACTTGAACTTGAATGATGAACATTCAATTCCGGCGAAGGGATCAATGCCGACAAAGCAGGAATGGATTCCATTTTGCGAGTTTGAGTTGAAGGGCACGCGCCTATGTTTTTCTGACTCGTGCGGGCCCGGCGATGGCGTGTCAATTGCATTGGCATCAGGCCACTATTCGGTCACAACCCTTTGCTTCAGTTATGGGTCTTTCGTGCGCGTCGCCGCCGTACGCATCGAGCGCAAAGGAACACACGGAGCAGTTTGTAAGGCGGTCGGTGAGTTTTGCGTAGATGTAGGTGGCGTCGGTATTTCGGACATTGATAAGCTTGAGACCTTGAGCGACGAACGCTTCACGGAATGGGCTGAGCAGTATGCCTACACAGGAGACCGGCCAGCAGCGGGAATTTATCCCTGCCCTGAAGCCGATACGGAAATGTTGTTCACCAACTCTGGTTGGGGAGACGGAGTGTATCCGGTCTATTCCATTGTACAAGGCGGGCAAGTGGTAGGTGCCGAGGCACGATTTATAGAGCCAGACGAACCCTATCCATTCCCCTTATAGTATTCTAAAAATAAATGCAAGCAATATATTAAGCGGCACAAAATGCCGTAACTCAACGGGCAGCCATACCGCCTGCGAATTGCGCCTGCAAGCTCCATTTGCCTTTAGCTCAGGCGGCCGGGTACCTGCACGTGAATGTCCGGTTTTATGATGTCCGTCAGGCAAACAAATGGGTCGGCCCGGCCGCCTGCAGTTCGACGAACGACGGGTATGCTGCCCAGTGCGCTCGGACAACGCGGAGCCCCGTCCTTCGACTCAGCCGAAGTGCCCGGAGGACGCTTGTCGGCCATGAGCCGTCATTGGCGACAGTCCGCTGTCAGGCAGGCCTTCGTGGTGAAATCAGTCAATGGCACACACGATCCTCGGTTCGTTCACGATTTTCGCGGCCTCATCTTTGACGTCGCTCGCGCAAGCCGCCAGCTCTGATCTCGTGGGATGTTGGCACGGAATTCGAATCGTTCAATATGCCGCTGATGGCTCGGGGCATGAGTTCCCCGACTCGGACTGTACCCTCGCGATCTCAGCGACAGCAATGGAAAGCGAATGCGTTAGCAAATCTGGGCCTTCGAGCTACAAATATGACTACGAAGTAGTCGCACCAGGCAAGTACTCGTCGACTATCCGAGCGAGCTCAACTCGACCAGATTTGGTCGGGTCAAAGCGTGACTATTTCTATCATGTGGAGGCCAACCACCTCTACATCACGACTTTCCCGCAGACAACATTTCCTGCACCGCCAACCGTCGCCGTGCGCGTTGAATCCGACTCTGTACGCATTGACTGCAAGTGACGGTCATGAACGACTGCATGGGCGACCGGAGGCGCGTCGTTGTCAATTTTGGGCCACAGCGTCGAACTACCGATACCGGCCACAAGCTGCCGTTTGTGAATGTCAACTAACGGGTAGCCGACCTCACGGGCATGCCACACTTACGCACTGTCGCCGTTGGGGATCCAATGCTGCCTGAACTGGATGCGATCGAGTGCATTGAGATGCTCCGCGACGGAGGATCGCTGAACGCCTCATTCGTAGGGACGACCGGAAAGCAGTACTGGTTGTTGTTCAGCCTCAAGTCGGAGCTGGCCCCAGGAGGACGGTTCGTTCGACTGGGATATGAACGGCCAGTCGTCTTTGAACGTGTTGAGACACGCCACGACGCCACGAGCGTGGAGTGGCAATCGGTCGACCTTGTTACGCTGTTATGGGCGGAAGCAGACGCACTTCTGATGCAAATGCGCCGGCTCGTGCACGCGGAATCAGACGCAAAATGGCTGGACGCGATGGAACAGGTCGCCCGCACCGAGGGAGCCCTTCCGCCAAGCATTGAGCGAGTCCTTGGCGTTCCTCGGTCGCCGAGATCAAATTGAGGCCCTGGTCTTCAGTAATCGGCCAGTACCGGCTGTTCGTCCGCGACTGCTATGGGTAGGCTATATTGACTTCGACAGGGATACTGACCTGTACGCGACGACGAAAGCAGCCGAAGTGTTTCGAATGATTCTTGCTGGTGCCGCACTGATGATCGCCAGCCTTGGGACGCATGCGAACCCGGCTGCTGCCGCGTCCGCACCAGCGAGCGCCACGTCGTTCGGCAATATGACGATGTCGCCCAAATCGGAGCAGTCGGATAAGTTGGTGTTGAAGCTGTCCGACGTGCAAGCGTGGTCGACCGCCGTCAGGCAGGCAGGGCGTTCCGTGGTCGTCAGGGATGACAGCGTCACCGGAAAGCCGCATTGCATCGACGTGACGCTGTATGAAGACGCCGGCGCCTACCTCCATCGATTTGGGACTTGGAGGGTATGTGGTTCCGCGGTGCGGAGATTGCCGGATGATTGAGGCAGAGGTCGGCCAGAAACAGCCCGTCGCGAGCGGCAGCTCTGGGGTAGCCTCCCAAAACAACGAACGAATCACATGATCAAGATGACGCCCGTCAGAGTCGGACTACTTGTCTTTGCTACGGCGCTCACGTTCTTTTGGACGTCGCTGAACGCGACTGGCCCCGGATGGGTTGCCTGGTATCGCCTCGAGAAAGTCGGGCAGTCTGCAGTTGCGACGATCACGGATATACAGCCCGAAATTCATCAGAGGTGTTCGTTCGAGTTCATCGTCGCTGGCGTTAAACATAACGGCCAAGGAGATGGTTGCGCGTCCCGTGGCGTAGGCGCCGCGTTGCCTGTGACCTATCTGCCAACCGACCCCGCATTCGTCAGCACTGGGAACCCGGGCGAAGAGTTGCTGCTCGAAATTTTTGGCCCCCTTGGTCTTGCCGTAGTTGGGGGCCTCGGGTCCGCTTGGAGATTCAGCAGGTGGAAGCGGTCACGAGCTACGTGACTGTGCACCGAGTGCCAGACGTCATACCGATCCGACCGGCAGCTTTTCGGCGTTGAATTCGCGGGCTTGAATGTCGCTGATGGGTCGACAGCTGCCAAGCCCGGCTCCCACCCCGTTCATCGAGCCCACCGAATCGGCAGCCACGCCTCCCTAGACGTTCGAGATCCCCGCCGCGACATGGCCGGAAGGCACGTGGCTCGCCGCGTTCTCCACATGCCGCGTCTGGTCGTCGAAGAAGAAGTCGGGCTCGAACTCGCGCAGGAACTCGCCCTTGGGCAGGCCGCCCAGGAACATCGCCTCGTCCACCTCGATCTGCCACTCCATGAGCGTGCGGATCGCGCGCTCGTGCGCGGGCGCGCTGCGCGCGGTGACGAGCGCGGTGCGCACGTGCATCGCGTCGGTGGACGAGCGCTGCAGCAGCTGCAGCGCCTCCAGCAGCGGCTTGAACGGGCCCGGGGCCAGCGGCGTGGTGGAGTGCGACGACTCGTGCGCCTGGAACGCGTCCAGGCCCTGCGCCTGGAACACGCGCTCGGCCTCGTCGGAGAACAGCACGGCGTCGCCGTCGAACGCGATGCGTACCTCGTTGGGATGCGCGTCGGACGCGCGCGCCGAGTGCGGGAACACGCGCGCGGCCGGCACGCCGGCCTCCAGGGCCGAGCGCACGTCCTCGTCGTTGGTGGACAGGAACAGGTGCGCGCCCAGCGGCTTCAGGTAGCGCCACGGGCTGCGCCCGCGCGTGAAGGTGCCGCGCTCGATGGGCAGCCCGTAGTGCTTGGCCGAGCGGAACGCGCGCATGCCCGAGACCGGGTCGTTGCGCGACAGGATCACCACTTCCACGCGCGGCGCGGGATCGCGGAACTGCAGCAGCTTGCGCACCAGCGAGAACGCCACGCCGGGCGGCGCCGGCACGTCCAGCCGCTCGAGCTGCAGCTGCATGTAGGCCCGGTCGTCGGTGCCTTCGAAGACGCGGTTCTCCTCTTCGAAGTCGAACAGGGCGCGCGAGGAGATGGCGACGACGAGGCGTCCGTCGAGGGAGGTAGGCATGGGCGGATCATAGGCGCGCCGCCGGCTCGCCACGCGAGCCAGCGACGCCGGCGGCGCGGCTAGTGCGTGAAGCCGATCTTCGCGCGCCGCGCGTTGGCCGCGGGCAGGTCGTCCAGCACGATGGCGTCGCGTCCGGCCAGGCGCGCGTTGCCGAAGCCGGTCATCAGCGCGCGGCGCATCTCGCGCGGGGCCAGCTCGGCCAGCCGGTCGAGCACGTCGGCGCGCGGCACGGGGTCGAAGCGCTGGCCCCAGTCGTGGTCGGCGCGGATCTCCGCGTAGAGCCGCTGTGCGATCGTTCTCGCCGCCGCGTGGTCGGGCGCCTGCACCTGGTAGACGTTCATCCGGTTCAGGATCGGGTCGGGGATGTCGCGCTCGTCGTTGGCGGTGGCCACCCAGATCACCTGGCTCGCGTCGATGGGCACCTCCGCGAATTCGTCGGTGAAGGCCTCGGCGGTGTCGTGTTCCATCAGCGAATACAGCGCGCCAAGCGGGTCGTACGCGTGCTCGCCGCGCGCCTTGTCGATCTCGTCGACCACCATCACCGGGTTGGCGTATTCGCCGTCCACCAGGGTCTCGAACACCTTGCCGGGACGCGCGCCCTTCCACTGGCTGGAGGCGCCGCTCAGCACCCAGCCGGCGGTGAGCGAGCTCATGGAGATGAAGCCCATGCCGGTGCCCAGCAGCTCGGCGATCTCGCGCGCGAAGTGGGTCTTGCCGACGCCCGGCGGCCCCAGCAGCAGGATGGGCATGATCTCGAGCGCGTCGCGGCTGTCCTGGCACAGCGCGATCTGGCGCTTGACGTCGTCGAGGGCGTCGTGGAAGTTGGGCAACTCGTCGTACAGGTAGTCCATCGCCGGCAGGCCCGCGGGCTTCACCTGGAAGCGGTCTGCGCCCTTCTCCAGCATGCGCTCGTAGGTGTTGCGCAGGGTCTCGTGCTCCTGTTGCTGCTGCAGCTTGGCCAGGCGCTGGCTGACGGCGTCGAGCCGGTACAGCGATCGCATGCGCGCGATCGGGATACGCGGGGCGCGGGTCCCGGTGGACGGGTGGTTGCCTGCAGTCAAAGTGACCTCCGACGGGTTTCGTGAGCGGTCCATCCCATTGAAGCAAAGCCTGCCGCCGCCGACGCGACGAACAAGGCCCGATGCCGCCCTCTGTTTTCGCGCGAGCAATCCGCGTGCCCCGCTGTCGAGCTGGAAGGCGTGAAATGCACCACGCGGCGCGGTGGCAAGTCGACGGCGGCGAATCCGATCCGGCCGTCTCCGCGTAATCCCCATGGCGGCGCTCATCCCTGGCGCCCCGCCACGTGATCTCATGGAACCTCGACGCGCCACTCCTGCCACCCGGTCGTTCGTCCCGCTTGCGGGAGCTCGCCTCCGGGCGGCAGCAACCAGGAATCCCCTTCGTGAAAGCGATCCCGTCATGCCCGCGGCCGTGCTGAAGAGCGCGGACGCTCTCGAGAGCCGGCTCGCCGACTGGCTGTCGCGCTGCGCCCTCGGCGACCGCCAGGCCTTCCGCCAGCTGTACGACGCCACCTCGCCGCGCCTGCTGGGCGTGGTGGCGCAGCTGGTGGGTCGCGGCGCGCTCGCGGAAGACCTGCTGCAGGACGTCTACGTGCGCATCTGGAAGGCCGCCGGCCAGTACCGCGCCGGCGCGGGCTCGCCGATGGCCTGGATGGCCGCCACCGCGCGCTACCGCGCCATCGACCACCTGCGCTCGCGCGGCGCGCGCCCCGAGGTGGCGATTTCCGACCTGCCCGGCCACGCCGGCAGCGAGGACGGCGACGACGATCCCACGCACCGCCTCGCCGATCCGGGGCCGGGCCCGGCACAGGCCGTGGAAGCGCGCTCCGAGGCCGAGGCCGTCCAGGGCTGCCTGGGCACGCTGCAGGGCCCGCAGCAGCAATCCATCTCGCTCGCGTACTACCAGGGCCTGAGCCACGGGGAGATCGCGGCGCACCTGGGCGCGCCGCTGGGCTCCGTCAAGACCTGGGTGCGGCGCGGGCTGATCGCGCTGAAGGCCTGCCTCGAACGCTGCGGCTGGTCGGAGGCGCGGTCATGAACCTCATGAACGGAGAACTGCCGGATCGCCTGGCCGCCGAATACGTGCTGGGCACGCTCGCCGGCGGCGCGCGGCGCCGCTTCGACGCGCTGCTGCCGGCGCATCCCGCGCTGCGCCGCGCGGTGGCGGGCTGGGAGTCGCGCCTGCTGCCGATGGCGCTGAAGGCCGAAGTCGTCCAGCCCGACGCGCGCGTGTGGCGATCCATCGAGCGCCAGCTCGGCTGGTCCGCGCCGGCCGCCACGAGGCCGGCGTCGCCGTGGCGCCTGCGCTTCTGGCAGCTGTTCGCGACGGCCGCCACCGTGGCCGCCGTGGTGCTGGGCACCGTGCCGCGCCACGCGCCCACCGAGGCCCCGATGATCGTGGTGCTGCATGCGACGAAGGGCAGCGAGACGATCGTCGCGGGCCTGAGCCCGGATCGCCGCCAGCTCACCATCCAGCTGTTGCAGAAGGTGGCGCTGACGTCCGACCAGTCGCTCGAGTTGTGGGCCCTGAAGAAGGATGGCCCGCCCGCGTCCCTGGGCGTGATCGCGGCCGACAAGCTCACCGCGGTCAACAAGCACGCGCTGCCCCCGGACACCAAGGGCCTGGCCGTGTCGCTCGAACCGCTGGGCGGCTCGCCTACCGGCGCGCCCACCGGGCCGGTGCTGTTCGTGGGCGAGCTGACCTTGTAGGCGCCAGAACGAGAAAAGGGGGCCCGCAGGCGCCCTTTCCGTTTCCAGCGACGTGCTCCGTCAGGTCAGGGCAACGCGTTCAAGGCCGCCCTGGTCGGCACCGAGAAGTTGTAGCCGTCGTGCTTGTCCCAGTTGATCGACCAGGTCATCGCGCCGCGGAAGGTCGGGTAGGCCTTGGCGGGCTTGATGGTGTTGCAGCCGGTGAGCCGGGTCAGGCAGTTCAGCGTGTTGGTGATCACCGTGGGCGTGACGAAGCCGGTGTTGGCCGAGCTGGGGCCCGATGGCACGCCGAACGCCACCTGGTCGGGCCGCAGGCCGTTGAAGTGCCACCCGGTGCCGTACGCCACGGAGAAGCCTTCGATCAGCATCAGGCTGCCGGCGACGAGGCCGTCGACGGTGCCTTCGGAGACCTGCTGGTTGCCCGCGTTGTCGTACGTGAATCCGCCGTTGTTGTAGTACTGCACGTGGATCTCGGTGAGGTCGTTGCGCAGCGCGTCGATGATGGGCAGGTACGCGCCCCAGATCGAGCCGTAGGCCACGTAGCCGCCCTGCACGTAGGGATGCTCCGGCGCCATCGACAGGTAGAACGACGAGCCCACCTTGGCCTTGAGCTGCTGCATCGCGGTGACCAGGTTGGTCTGCAGCGCGGTGTTCTGCGACACGCCCGTCTCGAGGTCCAGGTCGATGCCGTCGAAGCCGAACTTCTGGATGAGGGCGTAGGCGCTGTTGACGAAGTTCGTCACCATCGTCGCGTTGTCCAGCGAGATCGAGCCGTTCTGGCCGCCCACCGACAGCACCACCTTCTTGCCGGCCTTGCGCTTGGCGGCGATGTCGGCGATGAACTGCGCCTCGGTGCCGGCGTTCGGGTCGACGGTCAGGCTGATGGCGCCGTTGCCGGCGTTGTCGGCGAACGAGACGATGATCACGTCCCAGTCGTTGCTCACCTGCGAGATCGGGTAGGTGTTGCCAGAGGGGTTGGTGAAGTCGTGCCAGTAGCCGATCAGCGAGTGGCCGGAGGACGGCGCCGGGGCTGGTGACGGCGGGGGCGGCGTGGGCGTGGGCGGCGGCGGGGCCGGCGTCGGCGGGGGCGGCGCGGGCGTCGGGGGAGGAGGCGTCGCCGAGCAGCTCGCGATCGTCGTCCACGGCTGGCCGGTGCCGGAGCCGCCGTTGTTGGTGGCGGGATCCTGGCCCTGGGTCCACCAGTTGGCCTTGTAGCTGACGCCGTTGCGGACGGCGGTGTCGCCGCCGACGTAGGCGATGGTCGACACCCAGGCCACGCATTCGGTGGTGGCCGCGGCGGCGGTGGCGGGCAGCAGCGCGGCGCCGGCGGCCACGGCGGCGCTCAGCGCGGCCAGGCGGCGCAGCGTGGCGGCGCGGGATTCGGGACGGTTCATGTCCTGTTCCTTCGTGAAGAGGTGAAGTGCCGACGGCCGGACACGCTGTCGCGGGCCGGCCGTCGGTGTCGGTGAGCGCCGCGCGTGGCGGGGCGCTCACCAGGCTCAGGCGTTCAGAGACCCAGCGCGCTGATGAACGCGTTGGTGAAGCCCCAGGTGCCCGCGGAGCCGTAGCTGTTGCAGGTGGCCGAGGCGAAGCCGGGCGCGCAGTCGACGTCGCGGTCGAGCGACCAGAAGTGGATGCCCGAGGCGCCGTTGGCCTTGACCCAGTTGCTCAGCGTGGTGACGTCGGCGATGGAGAAGGTCTCGTCCGTCGCGTCGTTGCCGCCGATCATCGGGGTGATCTCGATCTGCGAGTACGGCACGCCCCAGTAGTTGTGCAGGTTCACCGCCGACTGGATCGCCGACTTGCCCATGTCGCACTTGCCGCTGGAGTTGAGCGTGCAGTTGGAGGCGATCGCGCTGCCGTAGTCCATGGCCATCAGGTTGACGATGTAGCCGGTCAGGCCGTGCGACTTGATCGAGTTCATCACCGTCACGCCCATCGAACCCAGGCTCTGCGCGGAGTTGCCGCCCAGCGTGGCCAGCGTGAAGCTCCAGCGCAGGCCGGGGTGCTTGGACTGCGAGTTCTTGACGCGGGTCACCAGGTTGTCGATGTCGGCCGACGACTGGCCGGCCTCGATGTCGAAGTCGATGCCGATCAGGCTGGACGATGCGTAGCGGTTGACGAAGGTCTCGAAGTCGGTGTCGTTGGCGCAGGTGAAGGAGCCCGCGGCGCCGCCGGTGGAGATGATGTACTTCGTGCCGGCATTGACGAAGTTCTGCACGTTGGCCGAGGCCACCGCGGCGGCCTGCAGGCCGCCCCAGTTCTCGCTGCCGCAGGCGCCCGTGGCGAAGGCCCAGGTGATCTCCTTGAGCTTGGCCGGCTTGACGCTGAGCACCGGCGACAGCGTGCCCGACACCGCCGTCGAGATGACGTTGGTGTTCCAGTTCATGCTGACCGTGATGTCCTTGTACGGGCCGTAGGTGACGCTGCCGGACGGCGGGGGCGACGGAGGCGTGGGCGACGGCGGGGGCGACGGAGGCGTCGGGGTGGGCGGCGGCGGCGACACGGGCGGCGGCGGCGAGGTGGTGCAGCCGCTGGACAGCGTCCAGGGCTGGCCGCTGCCGGAGCCGCCGTTGTTGGTGATGGGCTCGTTGCCCTGCGTCCACCAGTTGGCGGTGTAGGTCTTGCCCTGGTCGACGACGACCGCGCCGACCGTGTAGACCTGCGAGGCGCTCCAGACGGAGCAGTTGGGCGGGTTGGCGGCCATGGCGGCCGTGGGGATGGTGGCGGCTACGGCCGCCGACAGCGCCGCAAGCATCTGGAGCTTGCGTTGGCGCGTGGTGTCGTTCATGGGCATCTTCTTCTCCGTGTTTTCGGGCGGGCGGCATCTCGGGAGGGGACGCCGGGTTCGATCCGAAGGCAGGCGGGGAAGACGCGTTGGTGAAGATTCGGGAGCGCTGGCGCCTGGAATCCTTCGAATCGGGACTCAGCGTACGACCGCGTCATGAAACTGACATGGTGGATAACCACTACAAGACCAGTATGCGTGTCAAATAATAAATCAGTACGTGCATACTTTCGCCGAACCTCGTCCGGTCGATGCTGGGCTGCAGGCCTGGATTCGGAGGAATCAACGGAATCGCCGTTGCTGTCGAGGAAGGACCGACGATTTCACCGGCCCGGATACTTGCGGTGCGAATGCTCGGCGAGAGGAATCGCGCGCGCAACCGGAAGCAGTCCACTGCATGAAGTGGTAATACTTAAATCGAAATTCGCGACGGAAATTAAAATGGTCAATACCGAAAATCGGGTATGACTCGACCGCCGTCGGCTCACGTAGATCCTGCGGCTGCGTGCAGGATGACGGGCCCGCCGGGCCGTCACTTCACGAACGAATTGAGCTGGATGATGGGCAGCAGCACCGACAGCACGATCACCATCACCACGCCGCCCATGCCCACGATCAGCAGCGGCTCCAGCAGCGTGGCCAGCGCGAATGCGCGCCGTTGCACCTCGTTGCTGAGCTGGCGCGCGGCGCGGTCGAGCATCACCGGGAGCTGGCCCGTCTGCTCGCCCAGGCGGGCGAACATGGCCAGCAGGCCCGGGAAGCGCTTGTGCGCGGCCAGCGCGGAGGCCAGCGGCGCGCCTTCGCGCACCTGCACCAGGGCCTCCATCGCGTCCGCGCGCAGCGCGTGGTTGCTCAGCGTCTCGGCGGCCGCCTGCAGCGCCTTCAGGATGGGCACGCCGGCGCCCGCCAGCATGGCCAGCGTGCCGGCGAACCGGGCCGCGTTGTAGCCGCGCATGAGGCGGCCGACCAGCGGCATGTTCAGCACGGCGGCGTCGAAGCGCATCCGGAAGGCCGGCTGGCGCAGCGCCGCACCGAACAGGAACGCGCCCGCGGCGATCAGGGCCACCATGAGCAGGCCCCACTGGCGCACGAAGGCGCTGATGGCCAGCATCATCTCGGTGAGGAAGGGCAGCGCGTGCTTGCTGCTGACGAACACCGACGCGACCTGCGGC
>JABCYW010000150.1 GCA_013289985.1 Betaproteobacteria bacterium
CCAGACCCCTAAAGCTCGGACCACATCCGGACCAGGTTGTGGTACTGGCCCGTGAGCCCCAGCACCGCCTCCACGTCGCCCACCTGTTCGCGCAGCGCCTGGATGTTCTGGTCCAGCTCGAACAGCATCTGGCGCCGGGCGGTGTCGCGCACCAGGCTCTGCACCCAGAAGAACGAGGCCACGCGCGCGCCGCGCGTGACCGGGTGCACGCGATGCAGGCTGCTGGACGGATAGAGCACCAGGTCGCCGGCAGGCAGCTTCACCGCGTGCGTGCCGTAGGTGTCGACGATCTCCAGCTCGCCGCCGTCGTACTCGTCGGGGCCGGCCAGGAACAGCGTGCACGACAGGTCGGTGCGCATCTGCAGCGTGGTGCCCGGCACCGAGCGGATGGCGCCGTCCACGTGCGGGCCGTAGTGCTCGCCGCCCTCGTAGCGGTTGAACAGCGGCGGCATGTGGCGCAGCGGCAGCGCCGCCGACATGTACAGCGGGTTGGCCAGCAAGGCCTTCAGCACCACGCGGCCCAGCTCCTGGCCCACGGGCGCGAACTCGTCGAGCTGGCGGTTGCGCTTGACCTGCGCGCCCTGCGCCCCCACCGTGGCGCGGCCGTCGACCCAGTCGGCGGCGTCGAGACGGCCGCGCAGGTCGGCCACCTGCCCGCGGGTGAGGACTTCAGGGACGTGCAGCAGCATGGGTCAGAACTTCAGGTTGAGCGAGACCAGTCCGTTGCGTTCGGCGCCCGGCGTGTAGCGCGAGCCGCCGTTGTTCAACGACTGCAGGTACTTGCGGTCGAACAGGTTGTAGACGTTCAGCTGCACCTGGGCGTTCCTGGTGATGTCGACCGACGCCATCGCGTCGGCCACCCAGTAGGCCGGGGCCAGCAGCAGGTTGGACGTCTGTGCCGCGGTGGCGCTGCTGCGGGCCGACGTGTCGGCGTAGCGCATGCCGCCGCCCACCGTGATGCCCAGCGGCAGCCTGGCCGTGACCCACGACGTGAACGTGTTGACCGGCGAGAAGACGATCACGCCGCCCTGGCTGGCGGGTGCCGCCGCCAGGATCTTCGAGTCCATGTGCGAGTAGCCGATGCTGACGCTCATGTCCTTCGTGACGTGGCCCACCAGGCCCAGCTCGACGCCCTGGACGCGGCGCTTGCCCACCTGCGAGTACGTGGGCACCGTGGCGCCGTCCGAAACCAGCTCGTTCCTGTTCTCGCTGCGATAGACCGCGCCGGTGGCCAGCAGGTCGCCGCCGAGCAGGTCCCACTTGCTGCCGAACTCGATGTTGCTGCCTTCCTGCGGCTTCAGCCCGGCCTGGGCCTGGCTGCTGGCCTGGCTGGACAGCGCGAAGTTGGTGCCGGCCGGGGGCTGCTTCGAGTCGGAGTACGTCGCGTAGACGCTGCCGTTGCGCGCGGGCTTGTAGACCGCGCCCACCTTCCAGCTCCACAGCTGGCCGGTGAGGCCCAGCGGCGCGTTGTTGGCGAGCGAGGCCGGCGTCGCGCCCGAGGCCGCGGTGTACGTGGCGCCGCTCGTGTCGGTGTGGTACTTGTCGAAGCGCAGGCCGCCGTTGAGCAGGAGATCCTTCGTGACGTTGAGCGTCTCGAAGGCGTAGGCCGAGGCGGTCAGCGTGCTGCCGATCGTCTGCGTGCCCATGTACGCGGGCATCGCGAGCACGTCACCCGGGTTCGGGTCGTACAGGTTGGCCGCGCCGGTGGCCGGGGTCGCGCCCGACACCGTGACGGGCGTGGCCGTCTTCTGGCGTTCGTAGCTCAGCTCGACGCCGCTGGACAGCGAGTTCGCCAGGCCGAAGGCCTCGAAGGTCGAGGCCAGGTTGGTCTGGTGGGTGAGGATCTCGTTGTCCTGGTGGCGGCCCTGGCGCGAGCGCGCCACGAAGTAGCCAGACGGATCCGCGGTCGTGGCGGTGACGGCGTTGACGCCCGTGACCACCACGTCCTCCACCGTGCGGCCGATGCGCGTCGTGTTGCGCAGCGTGACGCCCCTGGCGAGGTCGCTCTCGAGCCTGGACGTGAGCATGTCCATCTTCACATGGTCGAAGTCGCTGGCCAGGCCGTAGTAGTTGCCCGGGTCGACGGCCGGGCCCGGCTTCTGCGCCGGCGTCGTGCCGCTGGCCGCCGCGAAGATGTAGCCCTTGAGGCCGAAGGTGGAGACGCCGCCGTCGGGGCGGTTGTCCTGCTGCACGTGCAGGAGGCTGATCGTCGCGCGCGTGTTCGTGCCCAGGCCGAACGTGGCCGTGGGCGCGACGCCCCAGCGCCTGGCCCGGACCTCGTCGCGGCCGGGCGTGCCGTCGTCCTGCGCCATCAGGTTCAGGCGCAGCGCGCTGCCGGGGAGCGACAGCGGCGTGTTCAGGTCGGCCACGACGCGCTTGCGGTCGGCGCTGCCGGCCATCAGGCTGCCGGTGGCGAAGGCGCCGTCGGCCTGCGCGGTCTTGGAGACCAGGTTGATGTACGCGGACGACGCGCCGCGGCCGATGTCGGAGCCCGACGGGCCCTTGACCACTTCCACCTGGTCGATGTTGAACACGTCGCGCGAGACGGCGCCGAGGTCGCGGATGCCGTCCACGAAGATGCTTTGCGAGCTGTCGAAGCCGCGCAGGTTGATCGAGTCGCCGGTCTGCGTGCTGCCGTTCTCGCCGAGTTGCATGGTGACGCCGGGCGTGTTGCGCAGCGCTTCCGCCAGCGACGTGGCGGCCTGCTGCTGCAGCAGCTCCTTCTTGATGACGGTGATCGTCTGCGGCGTGTCGAGGATGGGCTGCGTGAACTTGGGCGACGAGACGACGTCGGCCTTGTAGTCGTTGTCCTTCTCCGGCGCGGCCTGCACCTTCACGGTGGGCAGCGTCGTCTCCGTGCGGGCCTGCGACGCGGCGGCGGCGGGCGCCGCGGCGGACTGGGCCACCACGGCGCCCGGAAGCGCGAGCGCGGCCGCGGCGAGGGCCGCCGACGAACGATGGCGCGGTTGGCGGGCGGCCGCGTGCTTGCGGCTCTGGATGGGGCTCATGGATCTCTGCTCCGAAAGAGGGCTGGGGACGGCGTGGCTGGCGTCCTGCGGCCCCGTTTCGGCGGGATCCTTCCGGAGATGCTGGCGGGTCGGGGGTGAGCCCGAATCAGATGCGAATGATAACGATTCCCATTAAATAAGTCAACGTCGAGAGACACGCGGCAATGGACGGCCGGCGCGCTACCACAGGAATCGCGCGCGCGACGCCACACCGACGTCCCGCAGACAGCGTATGCTCGCGGCCTTTCCGCACCGAGAGGACGAACTCCACCATGGCAACCGAAGCAACCAAGACCTCCGCTTTCATGAAGGCCCTGAAGCCGAGCCCCGCGCTCGCCGCGATCGTCGGCGCCGAGCCGCTGCCCCGCACCGCCGTCACCAAGGCCCTGTGGGACTACATCAAGGCCCACAACCTGCAGAACCCGGCCAACAAGCGCAACATCCTGTGCGACGCCAAGCTGAAGGCCGTGATGGGCAAGGACGAAGTCACGATGTTCGAGATGACCGGCCTGGTCGGCAAGCATCTGAGCTGATCGCCCGGCTGCCGCGCGCGCCCCTCGCGCGCGGCGCACTTCCCGCGCGGGCGCCCTGCCCGCGGGCTTCCGCGGCCACGGCGCCGTCCGTTCCGCCCCGGAACGCGAGATTCAGGCACGTCGTTTGCCATATGCGGCCGCGCGGCCCGTCGGTATCACGAGATCGTCTCGAAGAGATTGCCGGGTCGGCAATACCTTACCCGGCAGCAGTAGTTTCGACGGGACGCCAGCGGCGCGACCGTGATTTGTTCGATGCTAGCGGGTAGTTCAAATCCGACGCCGTCGACCCGCCGATGATCACGCTGACCGTTGTCGCCCTCTATCTCGCCTGCATACTGGTCGTGCACTTTCGCGGGCGCGTCCGCCACAGTTTCTGGGGCCAGGTATTCGACCATTCGGGCCTGCTCGCCCCGGTCAACGTGTTTCTGTACGCGTTCTCGGCCGTCCCCAACAAGCCCTACATCGCGCAAAGCCATTTCCCCGAACTGGAGCCGCTGCGCCAACACGCCGACGCGATCCGTGCCGAGGGCCTCGCGCTGATGGCCCACGCCCGGATGAAGGCCCCCGACCAGAAGGACGATGCCGGCTTCAACTCGTTCGCCAAGTCGGGCTGGAAGCGCTTCTACCTGAAGTGGTACGGCGATGCCCATCCCTCGGCGCAGCGGCTGTGTCCGCGCACCACGGAACTGCTGGCCGCCATTCCCAACGTGAGCGCCGCGATGTTCGCCACGCTGCCGCCGGGTGCCGTGCTCAATCCCCACAAGGATCCGTATGCCGGCTCGATGAGATACCACCTGGGCCTGGTCACGCCCAACGACGACGCCTGTTATATCGAGGTCGACGGCCAACCTTATAGCTGGCGCGACGGCGAAGGCGTGATATTCGACGAGACCTTCATCCACAAGGCCGAGAATCGCACCGACGTCGAGCGCCTGATACTGTTCTGCGACGTGGCCCGGCCGATGCGATTCGGCTTCGCGCGCCGCTTCAACCACTGGTTCGGCCGCCATGTCGTGGCCGCGGCCAGTTCGCCCAACGAGCCCGATGACCGCACCGGCCTGATCAACCAGCTGTTCTTCCTGTCCGACCGCGCCGGCCAGTGGCGCCGCCGCTTCAAGGCCTGGAACCGCACCGTCTACCAGGCGACCAAGGCCGGACTGGCGCTGGCCCTGCTCGCCGCGCTCATCCTGCCCGGATCGATGCGCACGATCCATCAGGTGATGGCGTCCAAGGCGGCCGGCCACGCCTCGGACGATCGGGGGCGAGCGCAGGCGACATCGGCGAATTGAGGCGGCCGCAAGCGTGCCGACCTCACGCCGAACGGCCCCGGCACGCCCGCCGTTCCGCTACGATTCCGCTCAGGTTCCTCTTCCATCGTCCTGCCCGACGACCGCCCCTTGAGCTCCGAGACCGTCCTCTCCGAACTGCGCCTCACCACCCGTGCCGAGCACGATCGCATCGAGCGCCTCCTGCGCCTGGCCGAGCCCATGCCGATCGAGCGCTACGGCGCGATCCTGTGCGGCTACGACGCCTTCCTGCGCGCCTGGGAGCCGCGCATCCACGCGGCGCTGCCCGAACGCCTCCAGGGCTGGTTCCGTGCGCGCCGCCGCGGCGGCTTCGCCAGCGCCGACGTGGAATGGCTGCGCTCGGAGGCCGGCCTCGAACTGCCGGACATGCGCGCCCATGCGGCCGCCACGCTGCCGCTGGGCGACCTGGCCGCGGTGCTGGGCTCGCTGTACGTGATCGAAAGCGCCACGCCGGGCGGCCGCGCGATCGCGCCGCAGCTCAAGCGCACGCTGGGCCTTGCGCAAGGCCGCGGCGCCAGCTACTTCCACGGCTTCGGCGGCGAGACCGGCGTGATGTGGAACAACTTCCGCGTGCTGGCGGCGCTGGAGGTCGGTGAATCGTCGCGCGCCACCGTGCTGGCCTGCCAGAGCGCCAAGCGCACCTTCGCGGCGCTGATCGAGCTGTTCGCGCCACTGGCGGCCGACGTCGAGACCGCCGCGGTCGAACCCCACGCCGCGCCACAGCGGATCGCGCCCGCGCTGCTGACGGCCTTCGGCGCGGCCGCCCCGCCGGCGCCGCAGGACGACGACCACATCGACCTGCCGGTGGACGACGTGCCCGAGGAAGGCGACACGGTCTTCGACCTGCCGTTCGACGAACCCGCCGGCGGCAACGCCGACACGCAGCCCCTGCCGCTCTGAGTCCCGGCCGGCGAAAGCTCAGCTGGCGCCGCAGCCCGGGCCCTCGAAGGTCCAGGTGCTGACCTTGCCGTTCTCCACCAGGAAGCGCGTGGTGCAGGTGACGGCCGTCGGCTGGCCCACCGGCGTGGTGACGCCCACGCCGCCGCCCACCGAGGTGCGACCGCCGCCGAAGCCGAAACCGCCGATGGAAAAGCTCATCGTGGGCGGCGGCACGGCGCCGTTGCTGACGACATAGGTGAGCCACTTCGCGTTGCCGGCCGGCTCCTCCGCGAACGGCTTGCCCCAGCGGGCGCGCAGGGTGTCCTCGGGGGCGCCCTGCCACTGGCTCAGCGCCTGTTCGTAGGCCGCGCCGTTGGACTGCGGCGCGGCGCAGCCGGCCACGGCGAGCAGCAGGGGCAGCGAATGAATGAGCTTGCAGCGCACGGTCTTCTCCTGTCGTGAACGTTCCTGTGCGAATGATGCACCCTGCGCGGCGACGCGCCTGCACCCCTCCGGCCGCGCCCTTGCCGGCCCGGTTCGCGCCAGGGCTTTATTCATGATGGTTGACCTGCATTAATCATGATGGATAAACTCTATAAATCGAATGTCACGAGGGAAATCCCATGCCACGAGTCTCACGGGCCGAAGCCGAAAGCCATCGCGAACAGATCACCGACGCCTCCGCCCGCCTGTTCCGCGAGCGCGGCGTCAAGGGCGTCAGCGTCGCCGACCTGATGGGGGCGGCCGGACTCACCCACGGCGGCTTCTACGGCCACTTCGAGTCCAAGGACGCGCTGGCCGG
Source organism: Betaproteobacteria bacterium (assembly GCA_013289985.1). GTDB lineage: Bacteria > Pseudomonadota > Gammaproteobacteria > Burkholderiales > Burkholderiaceae_C > Scleromatobacter. The sequence goes on from JABCYW010000150.1 coordinate 6,530, forward strand.
GGTGGCCGTGGCGCGGGCATTCGAGCAGTCGGTGGAGAAGTGGCGCAAGCGCGTCGCCGCCAAGCCCGACGACGCCGCGCGCCGCGCGGTGCTGGTCGAGCACTTCCTGGCGACGCAGAGCATCCGCAACGTCGGGCTGGGCTGCCCCACCGTCTCGCTGGCCACCGACGTGTCGCGCGAACCGGTCGGCGCGCCCATCCGCACCGCCTACCTCGACGGCCTCGATGCCCTCGTGCAGATCCTGTCCGAGGTGGAGCCCGGCCCCGACGCGGCCGCGCGCCGCGCGGCCGCGCTCGCCGACTACGCCACGATGGTGGGCGCGCTGCTGCTGGCCCGCGCCACCGAGGGCGCGCCGCTATCGCACGAGCTGCTCGCGGCCGCCCGCGCGCGGCTGCTGCCGGGCGTGCCCCAAGCAACCCCGCCCGCCCCCGCCCCCGCCCCCGCGCGCCACAAGTCCAAGGAAGCCTGAACGTGTTCGCCACCCCCGTCGCCCACTGGTTCGGCCGCCGCGGCATCCACTTCTCGTGGATCGTCATGGGCATCGCCTTCCTCACGATGCTCACCTCCTCGGCCGCGCTGGGCCTGCCCGGCGCCTTCCTGCAACCGCTCAGCAAGGAGTTCGGCTGGACGACCGACCAGATCTCCGGCGCGATCGCGTTGCGCTTCGCGCTGTACGGCCTGATCGGCCCGTTCGCCGCCGTGCTGATGGAGCGCTACGGCCTGCGCCGCATCATCTGCAGCGCGCTGCTGTTCATCGCCACCGGCATGGTGCTGGCCACGCGCATGACCGCGCTGTGGCAGCTGGTGCTGCTGTGGGGCGTGGTGCTGGGCGTGGGCTCCGGGCTCACGGCGCTGGTGCTGGGCGCCACCGTGGCCAACCGCTGGTTCGAGCAGCGCCGCGGCCTGGTGATGGGCATGCTCACCGCCAGCTCGGCCACCGGGCAGCTGGTCTTCCTGCCGATCGCCGCCTCGCTGATCCAGAACCACGGCTGGCGCATCGCGGTCATCCCCGTCTTCACGAGTTGCCTGGTCGTGGCCGGCCTGGCGTTCTGCCTGCTGCGCGACCGCCCGAAGGAGCTGGGCCTGCTGCCCTTCGGCGCCGATCCGGCCCGGCTCGACCCGGCGCCGGCCGCGTGGCGTCCCGGCTTCGCCGAGCCCCTGCGGACGCTGGCCATGGCCTCGCGCAGCGGCGCGTTCTGGGTGCTGTTCGGCACGTTCTTCGTCTGCGGCCTGAGCACCAGCGGACTGATCCAGACGCACTTCATCTCGTTGTGCGGCGACTACGGCCTGGGCGCCGTGCCGGCCGCCTCGGTGCTGGCCACCATCGGCGCCTGCGACTTCGTGGGCACGATCGCGTCGGGCTGGCTGTCCGACCGCTACGACGTGCGCAAGCTGCTGTTCTGGTACTACGGCCTGCGCGGGCTGTCGCTGATGTGGCTGCCGCACTCCACGTTCACCATCGTCGGGCTGTCGCTGTTCGCCGTGTTCTACGGGCTCGACTGGGTCGCCACGGTGCCGCCCACCGTGCGCCTGACCAGCGCCGCGTTCGACAGGCAGCGCGCGCCGATGATCTTCGGCTGGATCTTCGCGGGCCACCAGCTGGGCGGCGCCGTCGCGGCCTATGGCGCGGGCCTCACGCGCACCGTGATGCAGTCGTACAGCCCGGCGCTGTACGCCGCCGGCGCCACCTGCATCATCGCGGCCGCCGCCATCTTCCTGCTGCGCCGGCCGCCGTCGACCCAACCGGCCTGAGCCTGGCGCGGCTGTCATGGCGGGATCGTTTCGCTGCCACTCTCGCCGGGCTTGTCGCCTCCCCCCAGCAGCTCGCCGATCGCGCGCAGGTCGTCGACACGGTCGCAGATCGCCTTGAGCGCCATCAGGATCGGCGTGCCCAGCAGCAGTCCCCAGACGCCCCACAACCAGCCCCACGCGAGCACGCCGACGAAGACGACGACGGCGTTCAGGCTGCTGGTGCGGCTGGTGAGCCAGGGCGTGATGATGTAGCCGGAGATGACGTGCAGCACGATCGAGACGCTGCCCACGGCCGCGGCCATCTGCAGCGTGCCGAACTGCAGCAGCGCGACCACCGCGGAAGTGCCGCAGATCACCACCGTGCCCACGTAGGGCACCAGGTTCATCACGCCGGCCAGCACGCCCCAGGCCGCGGCGTTGTTGACGCCCAGCGCCCAGAACGCCAGCGCCGTGGCCAGGCCCACCACCACGCTCGTGAGCAGCTGCACCAGCAGGTAGCGCTGGATCTGCTGGGTGATCTCGTCAAGCGCCTGCACGGTGATCTTGCGCTTGGCGAAGTTGGGCCCGGCGATGCGCGCGAGCTTGCGCCGGAACGTGTCGCCCGCGGCGAGCAGGAAGTAGGTGATGAACGCCACCACCACCGCCTGCGCCGCCGCCTGGGCCGCGCGCATCGTGCCGGCGAACAGGTAGTCCTGGATGTTGAAGCCCGGCTTGACGATCTGCACCTTGGCGACGCCCGGCGTCGGCTTGGCGTCGGTGGCCTGCGCCAGGGTGGCGGCGGCCTTCTGCACCTGGTCCATCGTCGACGGGTTCGGGTCGCGCAGCCGCGGATGCAGCGTGTCGCGCAGCTTCTGCGCCGCGTCCGGCAACGACTCGATGAGGTTGTTGGCCTGGTCGCTCAGCGACCACGTGGCCCACGCGAGGCCGCCCACGAGCGCGACCATCACCGCGGCGGCCCCCAGCGCGCGCGGGACGCCCGCGCGCACGAGGCGATCGACCAGCGGGGTCAGCGCGTAGCTGAAGAGCAGGCCCATCAGCACGGGGATCACGATCTCGGCGGCCCAGCGCAGCGCGTAGAGGCTCAGCAGCGAGGCGATGACGATCATCGACGTGCTGCGCACGGCTATGGGCATGTGCAGCAGCACGCGCTCCTGCTCGCCCGCGGGCTCGTCCGGCGTGGCCAGGGTCTCCACGGGCAGCGCCAGCGTCTCCTGCGGCGCCGGGAAGACGTGCACGGCGTCGCCGATAGGGCCACCCTCCGCCTGACGGCTTGTGTTCATCGTCGTCTCCGCCATCATTGTCGAGTCCTGCCCAGTGTGGATCCGCCGCCCCGGCGCGCCCGGTAGGCCGAGCCCATCAACGCGTGTAGGACAGCCGCTGTTTCCGGCGAGCCGGGGCGCGCCGCGCCACTGCCATAATCGTTCAAGCGAGCCCGCCGCCGCGGGCGCCATCCGGCTTCCGACCGCATGACCTCCGAACCCGTCTCGACCGACATCTCGTCCGCCGCAAGCCAACGCGTCCTGCTGGTCGACGACAACGTCGACGCCGTGGAATCCATGGAGATCCTGCTGCAGGCGTTCGGCTTCGAGGTGGCCACGGCCATCCACCCCGACCTGGCGCTGGCCCAGCTGGACTCCTTCGCGCCCGCCGCGGCCGTCATCGACATCGGGCTGCCCGGCATGGACGGCTACCAGCTCGCCGCCGAGATCCGCCGGCGCCTGGCCGGCAGGCCGATGCGCCTGATCGCGTTCACGGGCTACGGCGGCGCCGACGCCATCGCGCGGGCCGCCCGCGCCGGCTTCGACGCGCACCTGGTCAAGCCGGTCGACATCGATCGCCTGCTGGCGGTGCTGGGCGGCGCATAGTCCGGGCGCGCGGCTCCGATCGGGCACCGAACGACCGTCTGCAGCGCACGGACCGCCCACTTCGAGGTTCCGGGCGATTGACCTGCCCAGGCTCGCGGCGTACCGTGGCGCCCTGAGAACTTGCGAGAAGCGGGCCCTCGACATCGGCGCCCCCGCGCACGACTCGCAGAAGTCGTCCAGGGCTGCGGGTCGGGCGGCTGAACAACGAAGTGCTTGGCGGCGACAACCGCTGCCGAAGCGCCAGGGGAGCTAAAACACGATGGCAAGAATCTATCTGATCGACGATCATCCGATCGTGCGGGCGGGGCTCAGCGCGCTGCTGCAAGGCGCCGGGCACATGATCGTCGGCGAGGGCGAGGACATCACGCAGGCGCTGTCGGAAGTCAGCCGGCTGGCGCCCGACGTGCTCATGCTGGACCTGCGCCTCGACGGCCGCTCCGGCTTCGAGGTGCTGGCCGAGATGCAACGGCGCCAGATGCCCACCAAGGTCATCGTGCTGTCGATGTCCGAGCAGCCGCGCGATGTCGCCGAGGCCTTGCGCATGGGAGCCTCGGGCTACGTGCTCAAGGGATCGGCCGGCGTGGAGCTGGTGGCCGCGGTGGGAGCCGTGCAGCAGGGCCGCCGCTACCTCGGCGAAGGCCTCACCGACATCGCCGTGCAGGGCCTGACCACCGACGCCGAGCGCGGCAACACGCTGTCGCCGCGCGAGCGCCAGATCCTGGTGATGGTGGCCAGCGGCAAGTCGAGCGCGGCCATCGGCGACGAGCTCCACCTGTCGCCCAAGACGGTGGACACCTACCGCAGCCGCCTGATGGCCAAGCTCGAACTGGCCGACGTGCCCGCGCTGGTGCGCTGGGCCATCCGCGAGAAGCTGATCGACCTCTGAGAATCGGCGCCGGCACTGCAATCGTCGCCTTCAGCGTCAGCGTGCAGCGGCGACCCGCTCCACGATCGCGTCAGTAGTGCGGCGGCAAGTCCTCGCGCGGGTCGCGCGTGGCGCCGCCGCCGGTGTCGGGCGCGCGGTCCTTCAGCTTGCCCACCTCGCGGATCAGCAGGTCGATCTGCTCCTGCTGGCGCGCCACCAGGTCGTTGAGGTGATCGAGCAGGTCCTCGCTGAAGCTCGCCTTGACCTCGAGATCGGTGAGGCGCTTGTCGGTGTCGTCGTTCGCGTGCGGCATGCCGGCATTGTGGAACAGTCGCCGCGACACGTCCGGTTGCGGTGTTGCTGGCTCGTCAAGCACAGGCATCTCCACGTGATGTTCGTGCATCAGGGT
>JABCYW010000151.1 GCA_013289985.1 Betaproteobacteria bacterium
GATCGAGTCGCTGGACAGGCGCACCTGGCCCACGACCTCGGCCAGCCGCTCGCGCATGCGCTGCATGGCGGCCAGGATGCTGGTGGTGTCGCCCGCGCGCGTGCGCACCTCGATGGCCAGGTTGCCGTCGGCGATCGCGCTGGCGATGGCCACGACCTCGCCGGGCTCGGCGCCGAGCTGGCGCACCAGGCCGCGCGTGATCGTCACGCCCATCGCGCTGGCGGCGATCACGGACACGGCGGCCAGGATCAGCGTGACGACGATCGCGTCGTGGCCGTCGTCGCGCGCCGCCTGGCCCTCGTGGGTCATGATGGCCGTCTGCAGCCGGGTGATCTCGCCGATGGCGGCGAAGAACGCGCGCTGCGACGGGCGCATGGTCACCAGCAGCGTGTGCGCGGCGTCGTCGACCTGGCCGGCCTTGACCAGGCGAATGACCTCGTCGCGATCCTTGTAGAACTGCCCGCGCGCCGCGATCATCGCGTCGACCAGCTCGCGGCCCTTGGCGAGATCCACGTGCTTGTCGAACTCGGCGATGCCTTCGTCCGTGGCCCTGGCGTTGGCCTCGAGGTTCTTGAACGCGTCGGCGGTCTGCTCGGCATCCTTGGCGGCCAGCACGGTGTTGCGGATGAAGCGCGCCTGCGCGTTGGCGCTGTCGGCGATCGCGGTGATCTTCTGCACGCGGTAGTAGCGCTCGTCGACGATGTTGGCCACGCGCGCGCCGATCGCCTGGAAGCGTAGCGCGCAGACGGCGGCCACCACGACGATGAGGCCGACGAGCAGGCCGTAGCTCAGCGCGAGCTTGGTGGCGACCTTCATCTTTCGGGAAGCGGACATGTTCGGGATCTCTCCAGTACTGCGGGCCAGGGAGCGGGCAACAAGGGGCTCCAGGCCTCCTGCATATCGACGGCCGGGTCACCCTACTTGAGCGAGGGGTCTTGCGGGGCGTTCTCGGTCCGGAGCGGCGGCGCCCTGTGCGACGATGCGCGCCACCGTCCCGAGGAGACCCGATGACCGCCACTCTCGCCCGCCAGTTCCACGCGCTGCACGCCGACGGCCTGCTGCACCTCGCCAACGCCTGGGACGCCGGCAGCGCGCGCCTGGCGCACGCCGCGGGCGCCCGCGCGATCGCCACCAGCAGCGCGGCGGTGGCCTGGGCCCACGGCTGGCCCGACGGCGACCGCCTTCCGGTGGAGCTGCTGCTGCAGACGACCCGCGCCATCGCGGCGGCCACGCCGCTGCCCGTGACCATCGACATCGAGGGCGGCTACTCCGATGAGCCGGCCCGCGTGGGCGAGCTGGCCGCCGCGGTGCTGGCCGCCGGTGCCGTGGGCATCAACATCGAGGACGGCAGCAAGGATCCCGCGCTGCTGTGCGCGAAGATCGGCGCCGTGCGCGCCGCGGCGGTGGCCGCCGGCGTCGACCTGTACATCAACGCCCGCATCGACGTCTGGCTGCGCGGCCTGGCGCCGCCGTCCGAGCGCGTGGCCGAGACCCTCGCGCGCGCCGCGCGCTACCGCGCCGCGGGCGCGAGCGGGCTGTTCGCGCCGGGCGTCACCGACCCTGGCGAGATCGCCGCGCTGGTGGCCGGCACCGACATGCCCGTGAGCGTGCTCGCCTTGACCGGCCTGCCCGACGCGGCCCGCCTGCGGTCGCTGGGCGTGCGCCGCCTCAGCGCGGGCTCGGCGATCTCGGAGGCGATGCATGCGCACGTGCTGGGCATGATGCGCGAGTTCGTCGCGACCGGCCGGATCGACACGGGTGGCGTCGCGCCGGCCAGCTACGGCGAGGTCCAGGCGTTGATGGCGCGCGGCTGACCGGCGCGGGGAAGTCAGCTTCCCGTGTGCCAGCCGCCGCCCAGCGCCTTCACGAGCGCCGTGGCCACCAGCTGGCGCTGGCCTGCGAGCTGCGCGGCCTGCAGCTGCGCGCCCAGCAGCGACTGCTGCGCCGTGATCACGTCGAGGTAGGTGGCCACGCCGCCCTCGTAGCGCGCGCTGGACATGTCCAGCACCTGCTGCGCCGAGGCCACGGCCACGTTGGCCTGCGCCGTGGCGCGGTCCAGCGAGGCGACGCCGGTGATGCCGTCCTCCACCTCCTGCATCGCCACCAGCACCGTGCGGCGGTAGCTGGCCACGGAGGCGTCGTAGCCGGCGCGGGCGAAGTCGACGTTGGCGCGCGTGCGGCCGGCATCGAACAGCGTCTGCGTGGCCGACACGCCGATGGACCACACCAGGCTGGGCGCGTCGAACAGCGCGCCGAGGATGCGGCTCTCCTCGCCGATGCCGGGCGCCAGGATCACGCTGGGGTAGAACGCCGCGGTGGCCACGCCGATCTGCGCGTTGGCGGCGGCCATCGCGCGTTCCGCGGAGGCCACGTCGGGGCGGCGCTGCAGCAGGTCGGACGGCAGGCCCAGGGGGATCGCGGGCGGCTGCAGGTCGCGCCGGACCGGCGCCAGGCTGAACGTGGGCGCGGGCGCGCCGACCAGGGTCGCGATCGCGTGCTCGAACTGCGCCCGCTGGCGCTTCTGCACGTCCACCTGGGTCAGCGTGTTGTCCAGCAACGCCTGCTGCTGTGCCACCTCGAGGCCCGTGCCGGCGCCGAGCTCGTGGCGCGAGTTCACGAAGGCCAGGGCCTTGCGTTGCAGCGCGATCGAGCGATCCAGCACGTCCAGCGAGGCGTCGAGCGTGGCCAGGCTGAACCAGTCGGACGCGAGCTCGGCGCTCACCACCAGGCGCGTGTTCGCGAGATCGGCCGCCGACTGCTCGGCCGAGGCCTTCGCGCCCTCGATGCTGCGCGAGACGCGGCCGGCGAGATCCACCTCGTAGCTGGCGCCCACGCCCAGCGTGAAGTCGTTCTGCACCGTCGAGAAGTTGGGCGACGCGTAGTTGGCCAGCGGCCGGTTGGCCGAGATGCGCAAGCGCTGGTCGTGCGACGTGAGGCCCAGCGACGGGAACAGGCCGGCCGACTGCGCGGTGACCGTCGCGCGCGCCTGCGCGAGACGCGCGGCCGCGATCGCCAGCGTGGGGCTGTCGGCCATCGAGCGTGCCTCGAGCGCGTCGAGCTGCGGGTCGCCGAAGGCCTTCCACCAGTCGCCCTTGTCGGCGCCGTCGGCCGGCGTGCCGGCGCGCCAGGGCGCGTCCAGCTTCCAGGCCACGGGCAGGTCGGGCGCGGGCCGCCTGTAGTCGGGGCCGACCGCGCAGCCGCTCGCGGCGAGCGCCGTGGCCACCAGCGTGAGTCGCAGCGCCGGTCTCACGCCGGGGCCTTCGCGGCGGCCGGCGCCTGCAGCGTGACGACGTCGCCGTCCACCAGCGAGTCGGGCGGGTTCAGCACGAGGCGATCGTCGGCCTTCAGGCCGCCGGTGATCTCCACCGTGCTGCCGTTGTTGCGGCCCAGCGTGACGGCGTGCAGCGTGACCTTGCCTCGTGTGTCGACCACCGCCACGCGCGTGCCCTCGCCGCGGAACAGCAGCGCGTTGCTGGGCACCGACAGCGCGGCGCTCGCCGACAGCGGCAGGGCCACCTGCACGTAGGCGCCGGGCAGCAGCAGGCCGTCCTTGTTGGGCAGCGACACCTCCACCTGCATCGTGCGCGTGCTCGCGTCGATCGACGCCGAGGTGCGCGTGACCTGGCCCTTGAACTGCTGGTTCTGCAGCTCGGCCTGCGTCACCACCACCGCCTGGCCCGTCTTGACCAGGTTGGCGTAGCTCTGGGGCACGCTCACGTAGACGCGCAGCGGGTCGGTCTGCGACAGCAGGAACAGCGGCTTGCCGCTGGTGTCGATCAGGTCGCCGACATCGACGTTGCGCCGGGTGACGATGCCGGCGAACGGCGCAGTGACGTGCTTGAACGCCTCCAGCTGCTTCAGGCGCTGCAGGTTGGCGTCGGCGGCGGCGAGGTTGGCGCGCGCCTGCACGAGGCCGGCGCGGCGCTCGTCGAGATCCTGCTGCGAGACCACATCCTTCTTGCGCAGCGCGTCCCAGCGCGCCACGGTGGTCTCGGCCAGCGCCACGGTGGACGCGGTCTGGTCGCGCGCGGCCTGGGCCTGCGAGACCTGCTGGTCGAGCTCGGGGGCCTCGAGCTCGGCGAGCACGTCGCCCTTCTCGACGCGGCTGCCGATGTCCTTGTTCCAGCTCTTGACGTAGCCCGCCGCGCGCGCCGCGATCGGCGCCTGCACGGCGCCCTGCAGCGTGCCCGGCAGCGGCACCGTGCGGCCCGCGCCGGCCGGCTGCGGCAGCGTCGTCTTCACGTAGATGGCGGCGTGCTCGGCGACGGCGGCGTCGAGTTCCCTGGCGTTGGCGGCGCGGCTCAGCACCGTGCGCGCGGCGCCCAGGCCCAGCAGCACCAGCACGACCAGGGCGACGAGCTTCAGGCGGTGCACGATCTGGCGGCGCCGGAGCTGGTCGTGGGGGTCGTCGCCCGGCGCGGCGGCGTGGATGCCCAGGTTGGCATGTCGCTGCTCGGTCATGTCAGGTCTCCTGCGGAAGAGGGGCGGCCGGCTCGCGGCGCGGGTGGCGCGACTCGAGGCGGCGGTGCACGCCGGCGAACACCACCGGCACGAAGAGAAGGGTGGACACGGTGGCGAACAGCAGGCCGCCGATCACCGCGCGGCCCAGCGGCGCGTTCTGCTCGGCGCCTTCGCCCAGGCCCAGCGCCATCGGGATCATGCCGATGATCATCGCGAGCGCGGTCATCATCACGGGCCGCAGGCGCGTGGCGCCGGCCTCGAGCGCGGCCGACAGCACCGGCACGCCGTCCTCGCGGCGCTGGCGCGCGAACGAGATCATCAGGATGGAGTTGGCGGTGGCGACGCCCATGGTCATGATGGCGCCGGTGAGCGCGGGCACGCTCAGCGTGGTGCCGGTGAGGAACAGCATCCAGGCGATGCCGGCCAGCGCGGCGGGCAGGGCGGCGATGATGATCAGCGCGTCGATCCACGACTGGAAGTTCACGACGACGAGCAGGTAGACCAGCACGATGGCCATCGCGAGGCCCACCAGCAGGCCGACGAACGAGGCCTGCATCGTCTGCACCTGGCCGCGGATCACCACCGAGCTGCCGCGCGGCAACCTGGCCCGAGTCGCGTCCACCAGCTTCGTGACCTGCGCGGCGACGTTGGCCAGGTCGGTGCCCTGCACGCTGACGAACACGTCGATGGCCGGCTGGATGTTGTAGCGCGACGAGACGGCCTGCTGCACCGCCGGGGTCACCCTCACCAGGTTGCCCAGCAGCTGCGTGTTGCCGGCGCCAGGGGCGGCCGTCCCGCCGCCGCTGCCCACCGGCGTGGCCAGCAGCGCGTCGAGCGAGTCGACGTTGTACTGCGGCGTCTGCACCGCGATGTTGTAGACGATGCCGTTCTGCGGGTTGAGCCAGAACGCCGGCGCGGTCTGCGAGCTGCCCGACAGCGCGATCAGCACGTTCTGCCCGACGTTCTGCGCGCTCAGGCCGATCTGCTGCAGGCGCGCGCGATCCATGTCGAGGTTGATGGAGGGCGCGTCGTTGCGCTGGTGCACGTGGCTGTCGACGGCTCCGGGGATCTGCTGGATCTGCTTGTTCAGCGCGGCGGCCAGCGCGGCGTTGGCCTCGATGTTGTTGCCGGTGAACTGCACGTCGATGGCGGCCGGCAGGCCGAAGTTCAGGATCTGCGTGACGATGTCGGCCGGCTGGAAGAAGAACTCGATGCCGGGGAAGCGCTTCGGCAGCTCGCGCCGCAGGATCGTGACGAACCTGGCCGTCGGCGCGTGGCCTTCCTTCAGCGCGATCTGGATCTCGCCGTCCAGCGTGCCGATGGTGCCGGCGTTGCTGTACGACAGGTTGATGCCGGAGTTGGGCACGCCGAGGTTGTCGAGCACGGTGGCGAGCTGGTCGGCCGGCACCAGCTCGCGGATCGCGGCTTCCACCTCGTCGGCGGCGCGTGCCGTCTCCTCGATGCGCGTGCCCGTGGGCAGGCGCATGTGCAGGCGCACCTGGCCGGCGTCCACCGCCGGGAAGAAGTCGCGGCCCAGCGCGAGGAACAGGCCGCACGACAGCAGGCAGAACGCCATGAAGCCGATGGAGAAGTTGCGCCGGTGCGAGAGCAGCACCGACAGCGCCAGCGTGTAGCCGCGGCGAACCTGCTCGAAGCGGGCGTCGAAGGCCTTGTTCAGGCGCTTGAGCAGGCTGGGCCGGGTGCCCGCGGGCGGCTCGCCATGGTGCTGGCCCTTCATGAGCAGCATCACCATCGTGGGCACCAGCGTCCGCGACAGGAGGTAGGACGCGGCCATCGCGAACACCACCGCCTCGGCCATGGGCACGAACAGGAAGCGCGCGACGCCGGACAGGAAGAACATCGGCACGAACACGATGCAGATGCACACCGTGGAGACGAAGGCCGGCACGCCGATCTCCCCGGCGCCCACGATGATGGCCTCGGTCAGCTCGGTGCCCAGGTGCAGGTGGCGCTCGATGTTCTCGATCGTGACGATGGCCTGGTCCACCAGCACGCCCACCGACAGCGCAAGGCCGCCGAGCGTCATCAGGTTGAGCGTCTCGCCGAGCACCTGCAGGATGATCACCGAGGTGAGGATGGACAGCGGGATCGTGAGCGCGATCACCAGCGTGCTGCGCCAGTTGCCCAGGAACAGCAGCACCATCGCGGCGGTGAGGCCGGCGGCGATCAGCGCCTCCATCGCGACGCCGACGACCGCGGCCTTGACGAAGACCGACTGGTCGAACAGCGTCTTGACCGTGATCTCCCTGGGCAGCTGCTCCGACGCCTTGGGCAGCAGCGCGCGCAGGTTGGACATGATGTCCAGCGTGGACGCGCCGCCGTTCTTGAGCACCGACAGCAGCACGCCGCGCTGGCCGTCCTGGCGCACGATGTTGGTCTGCGGCGCGTAGCCGTTGCGCACGAAGGCGACGTCGCCGATGGTGGTGGTCGCGCCGTTGACGGTGCGCACCGGCAGGTCGTTGAGCGCGGCGATGGTGTCGGTGGAGCCGTTCATCTTCACCGTGTACTCGGTGGGCCCGAACTTCGCGGTGCCGGACGGCAGGATCAGGTTCTGCAGGTTGACGGCGTTGACGACGTCGGCCGGCGACAGTCCGCGCGCCTGCAGCGCGTTGGTGTCCAGGTCGATCGAGACCAGCGGGTTCTTGCCGCCGTACGGGAACGGGATCGCCACGCCCGGGATGTTGATCAGCTGCGGGCGAAGGATGTTGACCGCGGCGTCGAAGATGGACTGCTCGGGCAGCGTGCCGCTGGACAGCCCCAGCTGCACCACCGGGATGCTGGAGGCCGAGTACTTGATGATCAGCGGCGGCGTGATCCCGGGCGGCAGCTGGCGCAGCTGGGTCTGCTCGATGGCCGTCACCTGCGCGATCGCCGTCTGGATGTTGGCGTTGGGCTGGAAGAAGATCTTGATGACGGCGATGCCGGCCAGCGTCTGCGACTCGATGTGCTCGATGTCGGACACCGTCGTCGTGAGGCTGCGCTCGTTGGACGACGTGATGCGCTGGCCCATCTCCTGGGCCGACATGCCCGTGTAGTTCCACACGATCGAGATCACCGGGATGTTGATCTCCGGCAGGATGTCGGTGGGCATCTTCAGCAACGCGAAGGGCGTCGCGAGCACGATCAGCATCGCCATGACGATGAACGTGTAAGGTCGCCGCAGCGCGAGCTGGATCAGGTTCATGGGAGCAGCGAGTCCGCGGGAGTCAAGCCCGCGATCATAGTGAGAAGAGGTGAAGCTACCCTCATCTTTCGAGGATCCCCACTCGCTCCACTCGGCTGTCCGTTTTGTCAGTTACAAGTGCTCGCGCAGTCCTCGTGTGCCTGCGGCGCTTTGCGCTTCGCCGTGGGCGGCGAAGCGCCCAGCGCGGCAGGCAAGCAGGACCGCTACGCCAACAGCAGCGTCGCCAGTTCCGACGGTGCACCCGCCAGATGCCTCGGTCGCTCCGCCGCCAGCTCGGCGTGCGACCCGAATCCCCACAAGACGCCGCACGCTTGAAGCCCGTTGCGATGCGCCGACGTGATGTCGACATCGCGGTCACCGACCATCACCGATGTGTCATCCACTGCCCCGGCGGAACGCAGCGCCTCCAGCTGCTGCCACTTGTGCACCCCGATGTCGCCGCCGCTGACGAACGCGAACAGCTCGCGAAGCCCGAACCGGACGAGGATCTTCTCGGCGAAATCGGCGCGCTTGGACGTGCACAGGCCCAGCGTGCAGCCGGCGCCGCGCAGCGCGGCCAAGGCCTCGGGGATGCCGTCGTAGAGCGTGTTCTCGGCATAGCCCTGCTCGCCGTAGCGGCGGCGGTAGTCGGCGATCAGGCGGTTGTGTCGCGTCGGGTCCGCGCTGCCGGTGAGTTCGACTGCCGACTCGTAGAGCGGTGGCCCGATGAGACGCGCGAGGTCGGCGTGCATTCGCTCGGGTAGCTCCTGCAGCCGCAACGCATGGTTGATGGAGCGCGCGAAGCCGAGGAGCGGGTCGCTGATCGTGCCATCGAGATCGAAGACGACGACACGCGGCGGCATGCGTTTCAGCGTGCCGCGTGCGTGCGGCGGTAGCTCACGAACGCGTAGTCGAAGGCGTTGGGCGCGCCGGCGTGGTGGCGCTCGCGGGCGGTTTCCACGAAATGGTTGCGCGCCCATTCGGGAAAGCGCGCGTCGCCCTCGAAGTCGCGGTCGATCTCGGTGAGCACCAGCTCGTCGGCGTGGGGCAGGGCCAGCGCGTAGAGCTCGGCGCCGCCGATGACGAACGCGCGCATGCCGTGCGGGTTGGACGCCACAGACTCCAGCGCCAGTTCCAGCGCCTGCTCGAAGCCGTGCGCCACCAGCGCGCCGTCGGCGTGCCAGCCGGCCTGTCGCGTGACGACGATGTTGGTGCGGCCCGTGAGCGGGCGGAAGCGCGTGGGGATGGAATCCCAGGTCTTGCGGCCCATGATCACCGGGTTGCCCAGCGTGGTGCGCTTGAAGAACGCCATGTCCTCCGGCAGCTTCCACAGCAGGGCGTTGTCATGGCCGATGACGCCGTTGCGCGCCACGGCCGCGATCAGGGCGACCTTCATGCCTTCCTTTGCACCAGTGTTTGGTCAACTTGAGGCGGCACCAGTTGATGGAGTTTCTTCATCAATGCGCTCGCCAGTTCCGCTGTGAATGCACTTTTAGACAAGGGAAAGCTCTTCGAGCCGGATCGCCATCGCCTCAGTCGACACACCGAACTGGATGTGCAACGGATCGAAGTGACGACCGTTATAGCTGGGTGCAGACGCCAAATGTCGTGAGAGGTGACGACGCTCACGGATTGACGCGAGCAAAGTAGAACTTGCGTTGCTTGAGAGAGCGAATGCGGTGTCCTCGCTTAGGAAGAAGCGAGGTGCGAGGAAAACTGCCTCGAAGCGCTTACGAAGGAGCTTCTCGGGCATGAGAAAAAAAGTCGCAAACCTACTTGCTTCGCGCTCGATCTTATCCGGTGCATTTCCCGCTCCGTTCAGGAGCTTGTCTTGATGCTGCACCCCCAGATGCGGGTGCAGAACTGCATGCCCAAGCTCATGTGCGGTCGTGAACTTGCGTGCCGATTTAGAGAACTTGTCTGAGACCAGGACGATCTTATTCACCGTATCAATCTGACCAGCCACATCTGCCATTCCGCCAGGCCCGACCCAAATTCCGATCGCATCGACAGGCCTGCACTCGTAGTCGAGGGCATGCAATGCCAGTTCCGGATCCAAGATCGCCGTCGGATCCGCCGGCACGTTCGTTCCCCAAATAGACGTTCGCCTGCTCCACACGAAGCGATGGATCGCGCGTGCCCTGCCTTCAATTTGGCTATCGGACCAACCCCTGCGAGGGCGGACGTTCGGCGTGCCTCCAGCGAGATCATCTGCGATATCGTCGCTCTTGCGGCTAACGGCAGCGTTGTGATCGAGATTGGAGGCCTTCGCGAGAGCTTCAAAGCCGTCGTCCCCGAGGTGGGCGTATTGGTTTTCTAGGCGCTTGCGACTTCCTTGGATTTCTTCAGGGATAGCTGCGCGATATGCGGCTTCCTCGACTTGCCTGCCTTCGAGATGCTCGATGTACGCGTAAGGATTCTGCAGAACTCGGCGCAGGCTGCGAATGCGCTTCATTGTGAGATCTTCCATAACTATCCTCCGTAGAAGTCAGCGTGACGCTCTGGAAACGAAATGGTGACACAAAACTCTTCTAGGCCTAAACCGCCACCGGGGCCTTGATCGCCGGGTGGTGCTGGTAGTCCTCGACCGCGAAATCGTCGAATTCATATCCGAGGATGGAGGCCGGGCGGCGCCTGATGTTCAGCGTCGGATAGGGGAAGGGCGTGCGGGCCAGCTGCGTGTCGACCTGCTCGGCGTGGTTGGCGTACAGGTGGCAGTCGCCGCCGGTCCAGATGAAGTCGCCCACGTCGAGGTCGCACTGTTGCGCCACCATGTGGGTGAGCAGCGCGTAGCTGGCGATGTTGAAGGGCACGCCCAGGAAGATGTCGGCGCTGCGCTGGTACAGCTGGCACGACAGCTTGCCGCGGCCGCCCGCCGCCTCGGGCGGGGCCACGTAGAACTGGAAGAACGCGTGGCAGGGCATCAGCGCCATCTTGCCGAGGTCGGCCACGTTCCAGGCGCTGACGATGATGCGGCGCGAGTCGGGATTGGTCTTGAGCTGCTTGACGACCTCGGCGATCTGGTCGATGTGGCCGCCGTCGGGCGTCGGCCACGAGCGCCACTGCACGCCGTAGACCGGGCCGAGGTCGCCGTCCTCGCGCGCCCATTCGTCCCAGATGGTGCAGCCGCGTTCCTGCAGCCACTTCACGTTGGAATCGCCGCGCAGGAACCACAGCAGCTCGAGGATGATGGACTTCAGGTGCACCTTCTTGGTGGTCACCAGCGGGAAGCCCTCGGCCAGGTCGAAGCGCATCTGGTGGCCGAACACGCTGGTGGTGCCGGTGCCGGTGCGGTCGGCCTTGAACCGGCCCTGGTCGCGCACCAGGCGCATGAAATCTTCGTATTGCGAGCGGACGGGTCGGGTCATGGGCCGATTTTAGCGGCGGCGTGACGCATGCCTCGAAGCGTTGTCCCTGGCG
>JABCYW010000152.1 GCA_013289985.1 Betaproteobacteria bacterium
CGACTGGGAGCGCAGCGGCCGCTTTCCCGAGCTGAGCGCGCCCTACGCCGGCTTCCACGACATGGTGTTCACCGAGGAGAGCACCGTCGGCGCGTTCCTCCTGCGCGCGCGCCGCGAGGGCCTGCGCGACTTCGGCGCCTGCATGAGCCCGCACACCGCGTGGCTGATCCTGCAGGGCCTCGAGACGCTGCCGCTGCGCATGGAGCGCCACGTGGCCAATGCGCGCAAGGTGGTGCGGTTCCTGGCCGCGCATCCGATGGTGGCGCAGGTGGGCTATCCCGAGCTGGAGTCGCACCCCGACCACGCGCTCGCGAAGACGCTGCTGCCGCGCGGCTGCGGCTCGGTGTTCTCGTTCGACCTGCGCGGCTCGCGCGCGCAGGGCGTGGCGTTCATCGAGGCGCTGCAGCTGTTCTCGCACCTGGCCAACGTGGGTGACTGCCGCTCGCTGGTGATCCATCCGGCCTCCACCACTCACTTCCGCATGGACGACGCGGCGCTGGCGGCCGCGGGCATCGGCCCGGGCACCATCCGGCTGTCGATCGGGCTGGAGGACGCGGACGACCTCATCGCCGACCTGAAGGCCGCGCTGAAGGCCGCCGAGAGGGCCGCGGCATGAAGTTCGATGTCCAGGGCCGCGCGGCCTACGCGTACACGGGCGGCAAGCCCTGGGGCGAGGCGAAGAGCTGCGTCGTCTTCATCCACGGTGCGCTCAACGACCACTCGGTGTGGACGCTGCTGGCGCGCTGGTATGCGCACCACGGCTACCGCGTGCTCGCCGTCGACCAGCCCGGCCACGGCCGCTCCGATGGCCCGACGCTGGCCAGCGTCGAGGCGCTGGCCGACTGGGTGCTCGCGCTGCTGGACGCCGCCGGCGTCGCGAGCGCGCACCTGGTGGGCCACAGCATGGGCTCGCTCATCGCGCTGGAGGCCGCGTCGCGCGCGCCCGATCGCGTGGCCGGGCTGGTGATGGTGGGCACGGCCTACCCGATGAAGGTCAGCGACGCGCTGCTGGGCACGGCACGCGACGACCCCGCGCGCGCGATCGCGATGGTCAACGCGTTCTCGCACTCGAGCCTGGCCAGCAAGCCCTCGTACCCCGGCCCGGGCGCGTGGCTGCGCGGGGGATCCAGCGCATTGATGCACCGCATCCAGGAGCGCGCCGAAGGCAACCTGTTCGAGCACGACTTCCGCGTCTGCGACGCCTATGCGAACGGGCTGGAGGCCGCCGCCCGCGTGGCCTGCCCCGCGCACCTGGTGGTGGGCACGCGCGACGCGATGACGCCGCCCAGGGCCACGAAAGAGCTGGCCGGCGCGCTGCGCGCCACGGTATCGCGCATCATTTCAGGGCATGCACTGATGCAGGAAGCCCCCGATGCGGTGTTGAATGCGATGCGTCAGGCCATTCCGGCCTAGTTGGATTCCATGACAAGGGAATGACGATGGCCAACGCGATATTCCACGGCGATCCGAAATCGCTGCACAGCTTCGCCGAGTTCTATCCGTACTACCTGAACGAGCACCGCAACGCCACCTGCCGGCGCCTGCATTTCATCGGCTCCACGCTGGCGCTGGTGTGCCTGTGGTCGCTGATCTGGACGCACCGGCCGCTGTTCCTCGTGGCCGGCCTCGCGTTCGGCTACGGCTTCGCCTGGATCGGCCACTTCGTCTTCGAGAAGAACCGCCCGGCCTCGTTCAGGCGCCCGCTGTGGAGCTTCATGGGCGACTGGCGCATGTACTTCGACATCTGGACGGGCAAGGTGCCCATCTGAGGGGACGGCCCCGCCGGCCCGGCGGCATGCCGACTCAGGCGGTCGCCTTGGCCTTCACGAGCGGCGCCAGCTGGGTGAGCATCTCGTCGACCATCTCGTCGAGGCCGAACTTTGCCTTCCAGCCCCAGTCCTTCGCGGCCTCGCTGTCGTCGATGGAGCGCGGCCAGTTGGCGGCGATCGCCTGGCGGAAGTCGGGCACGCAGTCCATCGTGAACCCCGGGATGCGCTTCGCGATCGCATCGGCGATCTGGCGCGGCGTGAAGCTGATCGCCGACAGGTTGTAGCTGCCACGCTGGCGGATGGCCTCGGCGGGCGCCTCCATCAGCTCGATGGTGGCGCGCAGCGCGTCGTCCATCAGCATCATGGGAAGCGCCTGGTCTTCCTTGAGGAAACAGGTGTAGCGGCCGTCGCGCAACGCCGAATGGAAGATCTCCACGGCGTAGTCGGTGGTGCCGCCGCCCGGGGGCGTCTTCCAGCTGATCAGGCCCGGGTAGCGCAGGCTGCGCACATCCACGCCGTGGTTCTTGTGATACCAGGCGCACCACCGCTCGCCGGCCAGCTTGCTGATGCCGTAGATCGTGGTGGGATCCATGATCGTGTCCTGCGGCGTGCCGTCGGCCGGCGTCGTCGGGCCGAAGGCGGCGATCGAGCTGGGCCAGAACACCTTGTCCAGCTTGTGCGTGCGGGCGAGTTCCAGCACGTTGAGCAGGCCCGTCATGTTCAGGTTCCAGGCCCACTGCGGATGCTTCTCGCCGTTGGCCGACAAGGCGGCGGCCAGCAGGTAGATCTGCGTGATCTGGTGGCGCTCCACCACCGCGGTGAGGCCGGATGCGTCGGTGACGTCCAGCTGCTCGTGCGGCAGGCCCGGGTTGCGGCCGGTGGGGGCCACGTCGCTGGTCACGACCTGGGCGACGCCGGGGCGCCTGCTCAGCGCCCCCGCGAGCTCGGAGCCGATCTGGCCGTTCGCGCCGATGATGAGGATGCGCGCGCCGCTCATTGCCCGGCTCCGATCAGGCCCAGTTCCTTGCCGGCCTGCGTGAAGGCCGCGACGGCCTTCTCGAGGTGGTGGCGATCGTGCACCGCGGACATCTGCACGCGGATGCGCGCCTGGCCCTTGGGCACGACCGGGAAGAAGAAGCCCACCGCGTAAAGGCCCAGCTCCAGGATGCGCTGCGACAGCTGCTGCGCCTTGACGGCGTCGCCGATCATGATGGGCACGATGGGGTGTTCGCCCGGCTTGATCTCGAAGCCGGCGGCCGTGATGGCCTGGCGGAACCACGCGGTGTTGTCGGCGAGCTTGTCGCGCAGCTCGGTGCTGGCCTCGAGCAGGTCGAGCACCGCCAGCGAGCCGCCGACGATGGCCGGCATCACGGTGTTGGAGAACAGGTAGGGACGCGAGCGCTGGCGCAGCAGCTCGATCACTTCCTTCTTGCCGGTGGTGAAGCCGCCGGAGGCGCCGCCGAGGGCCTTGCCCAGCGTGCCGGTGATGATGTCTATCTTGCCGAACACGCCGCGGTGCTCGTGCGTGCCGCGGCCGCGCGGGCCCAGGAAGCCGGTGGCGTGGCATTCGTCAACGCCCAGCAGCGCGCCGTACTGGTCGCACAGCGCGCGGATCTTGTCCAACTGCGCGATGGTGCCGTCCATCGAGAACGCGCCGTCGGTGAACACGAGCTTGAAGCGCGCGCCGGCCGCGTCGGCGGCCTTCAGCTGCGCCTCGAGGTCGGCCATGTCGTTGTGCGCGTAGCGGAAGCGCCTGGCCTTGCACAGGCGGATGCCGTCGATGATGGAGGCGTGGTTCAGCGCGTCGCTGATGACGGCGTCGTCCTCGCCCAGCAAGGGCTCGAACAGGCCGCCGTTGGCGTCGAAGGCCGCGGCGTAGAGGATGGTGTCCTCGGTGCCCAGGAAGGCGGCCAGGCGCTGCTCCAGCTCCTTGTGGATGTCCTGCGTGCCGCAGATGAAGCGCACCGAGCTCAGGCCGTAGCCGTGGGTGCGCAGCGCCTCGTGCGCGGCCTCGATGACCTTGGGGTGCGACGACAGGCCCAGGTAGTTGTTCGCGCACAGGTTGATCAGCTCGCGGCCGTCGGCCAGCTTGACCAGCGCGCCCTGCGGCGTGGCGATGATGCGCTCGCCCTTGAACAGGCCGGCGGCGCGGATGCCGTCCAGTTCGGAGCGGATGTGTTGATTGAATGCGGCGACGCTGGTCATTGGCTTTGTCCTTCAGGCACAATCTTGTTCAATGCGAATTCAGTTGTTCGATATATCGAACGTGAGTGCAGTATCACGAACAACGGCGCTTTCGTCAAGCCTCAGCCTGGAGCATCATGACCCGCAACCCTTCCGTCGAGCCCCCGCGCGTCGGCAATACCCTCGCGGAATTACGCCAATTGCGTGCGCTGTCGCTGGACGAGCTGTCGCGCCTGGCGGGCGTGTCCAAGTCGATGCTGTCGCAGATCGAACGCAACCAGGCCAACCCGACCGTGGCCGTGGTCTGGCGCCTGGCCAATGCCCTGGGCGTGCCGCTGGGCCAACTGCTGGACGGCGAGCGCCCCGCCCTGCCCGCCATCACCACCGTGGCCGGCCACGCGACGCCATCGCTGCGCAGCCCGGACGGCCGGTGCGAGCTGCGCATCCTCGACCCGATCGAGCTGGCGGGCCAGTTCGAGTGGTACGAACTCACGGTGCAGCCCGGCGGCCGGCTGGAGTCCGAGGCGCACGAGCCGGGCTCGCGCGAACACCTCACGGTGCTGGGCGAAGGCTCGCTGGAAGTTCGATCCGGGACGGACGTGTCGACGCTGCAGGCCAACGAGACGGCGCGCTACGTGGTCGACGTGCCGCATTCGATCTCGAACCCGACCGCGTCGGTGGTGCACGCCCTGATGGTGGTCGTGCACGCGGCTTGACCGCTACACGCCCTCGATGCCGCGGGCGCGCATCGCCACGTGCATCAGCGCGAAGCCCAGGCCGGCGGACCCGAAGAACAGCGCCATGAAAGGCACCCCGCCGCAGGCCTTCAGCGCCACGAGGCCGGCCACGATCGCGCTCGTGGCGAACATCAGCAGCGGCTTGAGCCCGACCAGGAAGCGCGCGTAGGCGCCGACGCCGAAGCGCGAGTCCACCAGCTCGGACAGCCACGGCGACATGTACTGCGCTCGCTTGGCGAAGAGGCCCGACAGCCCGAAGAACACCGGGGGCACCAGCGCGACCTGCCAGGGAAACGGGGCGACGCACAGTTGGCGGTCGAAGAAGGAGCCGACGAACAGCGCGACGGCGCTCCACGCGAGCGTCAGCGTCCAGATCGCGACGATCAGCAGGCGCCGGCGGAAGGCGAGGCGGCCCTCCGGATCGACCCCGAAGTCGCCATGTCGCGCCGGCCCCGCCGCGATGACGGGCTCGCGCGCTTGCGCCTCGCGCAGCGCCACGAGATGCCACAGGCAGAGCCCGCCGAACGAGAACAGCACCCACGCGTGGGCGAACATGCCGAAGGCCGCGCCCCCGTCGCGCGCGTGCCCGGGCGCCGGCAGCGCGTCGTGCGCCACCATCCGGAAATGCTCCCCGGACGACAGCAGCAGGTCGACGGGCGGCAGGGTCTGCAACGCGATCATGGCGATCGCCACCACGCCGCCCGTGACGAGCAGCCACGGCGCGAACAGGCGTCGCGCGCCCGGCCACCGGAACGCGGGCGCCTCGGCGCGGCGCCGCCGCAAGGTCCAGGACGCGAACATCACGTTGAGGATCACGAGCCCGTGATCGAACATGAACCCGCCCATGTATCGGTCGCCTCCCGGCAACGTCGACACCCCCACCGCGACGAGGGCCACCGCGAGCGCCAGCCACGACAGCACGAGTCCGAAACGAGCTCTTGTCATGCGGGCAGCACCTCCGCCAGCACGATTCCGGCTACCCCCAGCTTGCCGCGCGCCGGCGCGAGCGCCTCGATCGGGGCCAGCAGCAGTTCGTCGACCAGCGGCGCGAGCGGCGTGTGCGCCGGGTCGCACAGCAGCACGTAGCGCGGCTGGCCTTCCTCGTCGAGGCGGCCCACCCAGTCGAGCGCCACCAGGGTCTCCAGCACCGACTCGAACTGCAGCGGATCCATGCGCAGCCGGTCGGCGAGGTCCATGCCGCTCATGCCGTGCTCGCCCGCCTCGCGGCTGCGCTGCAGGCGGCGCACGATGTCGAGTGCGAGAGCGAAGCGTTGGCCGGGCACGCGGCCGTGCTGCACGAGGTTGAGCTTCAGGCTGGGCGCATAGGCCGCGATGACCGCGCCCAGCAGCACGATCACCCAGCCGAGGTAGATCCACAGCAGGAAGATGGGCACCGTCGCGAACGCGCCGTACACGCTGGAGTAGGAGGTCATGTGCGTGAGGTACCAGCCCAGCGAGCGGCGCGCGACCTCGAAGCCGGTGGCGACGAACAGTCCGCCCGCGATCGCGTGGCGCCAGGCCACGGGCGCGTGCGGCACGTAGTGGTACAGCCCGCTCATGGCCGTGGCGAGCGCGGCGAACTCCAGCACCGACAGCGAGAAGCTGACCCCGCCCGACATCTGCTGCACCATGCCGCTGGAGGCCGAGATGGCGTACGACATCAGCGTGAGGCTGGCGCCCAGCACCAGCGGCCCCAGCGTGACGGCGGTCCAGTAGATCAGCACGCGCTGCGCGATCGGGCGCGGTTTCTTCACGCGCCAGATCGCGTTGAGCGTGCGGTCGATGGTGAGCATCAGCGCCATCGCGGTGAAGCCCAGCGCGATGAGGCCCGCGGTGCCCAGCCGGCTCGCCTTGGTGGCGAACATGGTGAGCGCGCCCAGCACGGGCTTGGCGATGTTGGGCGGCACCAGCGTCTGCAGGAAGTACTTCTCGAGGCCGGCCTGGAAGGTGCCGAACATCGGGAACGCGGTGAAGACGGCCAGCATCACCGTGAGCAGCGGCACCAGCGAGATCAGCGTGGTGAAGGTGAGGCTGCTGGCGGTCAGGCCCAGGCGGTCGTCGCGAAAGCGGGCGCGCAGCGTGCGCAGCGTCTCGAACCACGGCCAGTTGCGCAGCGTCTGCATGGGCCCGGCGAGCAGTTCGCCCAGCGGTGTCTTCAAGGTCTTGGTAACCGTCATGGCGACTATCATGCCAAACATGGCCGACAGCCCGACGACATCGCCCGACCGCGTCACCGCCGCCACCCGCGTGATCGCGGTGGCCTGCGCGCTCGCGCTGATCGCGCTCGCCATCGCGTGGGAGCTGGTGTGGGCGCGCACGGGCCACGGCACGCTGGTGCTCAAGGCGCTGCCGCTGGTGGTCGCCCTGCCCGGCCTGATGCGCCACCGCATGTACACCTACCGCTGGCTGAGTCTGGCCATCTGGCTCTACGTGGCCGAGGGCCTGGTGCGCATCGTCGACAAGTCGCCGTCGAACTGGTGCGCCGGCGCCGAGGTGGCGCTGTCCATCGTGCTGTTCACCGCGTGCGCGACGCAGGTGCGCTGGCGCCACGCCATGGCAAAGCGCGTGGCAGCCGCGGCCGAGGATCCGCGCGCCGATGCCGGCACTGCTCACTGAGATGAAGGCGCTGCTGGACGACCTGCGCGCCATCGTCGGCGCGGATCACGTGCTGGTCGACGACGGCGACGCGCTGCTCGCCCACGAGCGCGACTGGCGCAGGCGTTACCGCGGCCGCAGCCTGTGCGTGGTGCGTCCCGGCTCCACCGGCGAGGTCGCGGCGATCGTGCGCCGATGCGCGGGCGAAGAAGGCGTCAGCATCGTGCCGCAGGGCGGCAACACCGGGCTCGTCGGCGGCGGCGTGCCCGACGACTCGCGCCGCCAGGTGCTGCTGTCCACGAGGCGCCTGCGCGCGGTACGCCGCGTGGACACCGACAACCAGACCATCACCGTCGAGGCCGGCCTGGTGCTGCAGGAGCTGCAGGCCGCGGCCGCCGAGGCCGGCCTGCTGTTCCCGCTGAGCCTGGCCGCCGAGGGCACCTGCACCATCGGCGGCAACCTGGCCACCAACGCGGGCGGCACGCAGGTGCTGCGCTTCGGCAACGCGCGCGAGCTGTGCCTGGGGCTGGAGGTGGTCACCGCGCGGGGCGACGTGTGGAGCAGCCTGCACGGCCTGCGCAAGGACAACACCGGCTACGACCTGCGCGACCTGTTCGTGGGCAGCGAGGGCACGCTCGGCATCATCACCGCGGCCACGCTGCGGCTGTACCCGCAGCCGCGCGCCGGCGTCACGGCGTGGGCCACGTGCCGCACGCTGGCCGACGCCGTGGCGCTGATGCGGCGCCTGCGCGCGGCGTTCGACGCGGAGCTGGTGGGCTACGAGGCGATGAACGCCCTGTCGCTGGCGCTGGTGGAACGCCACTTCCCCGTGCTGCGCGCGCCGCTGCCGCTCGCGCTGGCCGATGGCACGCCGCCGTGGTCGGTGCTGGTCGATCTTGCCTCCCCGCACGACGAGCACGTGCTGCGCGAGCGCGCCGAGACCACCCTCGCGGCCGCGACCGAGGCCGGCGAGACCGTGGACATCGTCGTCGCGCGCAACGAGCTGCAGGCCCGCACCCTGTGGCAGCTGCGCGAGGCCATCCCGCTGGCGCAGGGCGTCGAGGGCCTCAACATCAAGCACGACATCGGCGTGCCGCTGTCGTCGCTGGCCGGGTTCGTCGACGCCGCCGATGCCGCGCTGCAAGCCGTGGTGCCGGGCGCCCGCCACATCACCTTCGGCCACCTGGGCGACGGCAACCTGCACTACAACCTGCAGGCGCCCGAGGGCGACGCGGCCGACGACTTCCTCGCCGCCCACGAGCGCGCGGCCAACGCCTGCGTCTACGACGTCGTGGAGCGCTTCGGCGGCACCTTCTCGGCCGAGCACGGCATCGGCCGCCTCAAGCGCGGCGAGCTCGCGGCGCGCAAGCCGGAGCCGGCGCTGGCCATGATGCGGGCGATCAAGGCCGCGCTGGATCCGAAGGGATTGCTCAATCCGGGCGTGCTGCTGCCGGATTGAGGGGCCCGCGGCCGCCTACTGCAGCGGCGTCTTCGGCGGGATGCCCACCACCGGCAGCGTGAACACCTCGATGCCCTCGTCCGCGAGCGCCTCGCGCTCCTGCGGCGTGGTCTGGCCGCGGATGGCCTTGGCCTCGCTCTCGCCGTAGTGGATGCGGCGCGCCTCCTCGGCGAAGCGCGAGCCGACGTCCTGGGTGTTGTTCAGCAGCTCGGCCACGGCCGCGACGAAGCGCTGCGCCGCGGCGTTCGCACCCGCGAGCGCGGTCACCTGCGCGGGCTCGGGCGCCGGCGCGGGCACAGGCTCGGGGGCGCGCGCGCCCGAGAGGTTCAGGCGCGGCGCGCTGGGCAGGCGCACCACCTCGGCGTTGCCGCACACCGGGCAGTCGAGCAGGCCGCGCTCGCGCTGCGAGCCGTAGTCGTCCTCGGAGGCGAACCAGCCCTCGAACGCGTGGCCGGCGCCGCAGCGCAGGTCGAGAACCTTCACGCGGCCGCCCTCATTCGGCGGCCTGCCACGTGGGCGACCAGCCGCCGTCGCGCCACAGCCGGAGCTTGAGCAGCGCGACCATCGTCTTGGCGTCCGTGAGCTGGCCGCTGGCCGACAGTGCGAGAAGCTCGGACTCGGCCATCGTCAGCACCTCGAGGAACTCGCCGTCGTCGAGTTCCTGCGGCCCCGCGACGAGGCCGCGCGCGAACCAGATGTCGATGAATTCGTTGGAGTACGCGGGCGCGTTGTGCAGGCGTCCCGCGTACGCCCACTCGCGCGCGCGAAAGCCCGTCTCCTCGCGCAGTTCGCGCTGGGCGCAGTGCAGCGAGGTCTCGTGGGGATCGAGCTTGCCGGCCGGAAGTTCCAGGAGCACCTGGTCCAGCGGATAGCGGTGCTGGCGCTCGACGACCAGCCGGCCGTCGTCGGTGATCGGGACGATCATCACCGCGCCGGGATGCACCACATGCTCGCGCCAGGCGGTCTGGCCGCCGGGCAGCCGGATCTCGTCGCGGCGCACCTTCAGGAAGTGGCCGTCGTAGACGCTCTCGGACCGGATGCGGCGCTCGACGAGGTGCTCATCGACGCCGGCCATCGCGCGGACCGGGGAGCCACCGGCGACGATGGGCTCCACGTTCTTGTCGGTCACGCGCGGCCTCGGTGCATCAGCTTCTTAACTGTTCAGCGCCTTGTAGACGGCGTCGCGGCACACGCTCATCAGGCCGTCGGGCAGCAGGCCGAAGCCCAGCGCGGCCAGGCCGTTGAGGGCCAGCAGCACGGTGGCGCCGGTCTCGCCGCGGATGGGCGTCTTGTCCACCGGCTCGTCGAAGAACATGGTCTTGACGATGCGCAGGTAGTAGTACGCGCCGACCAGCGACAGCAGCACGGCGACGATCGCGAGATCGGTGTAGAGCGGGTTGCCGGTGGCCAGCAGCGCCTGCAGCACGGCGAACTTCGCGTAGAACCCGACCAGCGGCGGGATGCCGGTCAGCGAGAACATGAACACGGCCATCACGAGCGCGATCCAGGGCGAGCGCTTGGCCAGGCCCGCGAGGTCGGAGATCTCCTCGCTCTCGTAGCCGTGGCGCGACAGCACCATGATCAGGCCGAAGGTGCCCAGCGTCGTCAGCACGTAGGTGACGATGTAGAACAGCGCGGAGCTGTAGCCGTTGGCGGCCGTCTCGGACGAGATGGCGATGACGGTGGGCGTGAAGCCCAGCAGCATGAAGCCCAGCTGCGCGATGGCCGAGTAGGCCAGCAGGCGCTTGAGGTTGGTCTGCGCGATGGCGGCCAGGTTGCCGAGCGCCATCGACGCGACCGACAGCACGATCAGCATCTCCTCCCAGTCGTTGGCCTGGCCCGAGAGGCCCTCGACCAGGATGCGGAAGGTGATGCCGAACGCGGCCAGCTTGGGCGCGCCGGAGATCAGCAGCGTGACGGCCGTGGGCGCGCCCTGGTAGACGTCGGGCACCCACATGTGGAACGGCGCGAGGCCCAGCTTGAACGCCAGGCCGGCGACGATGAACACCAGGCCGAAGGTGAGCACCTGCGGGTTCTGCGTGCCCTTGTGCAGCGCCTCGAGCACGTTGGGGATGTCCAGCGTGCCGGTGGCGCCGTACATCATCGACAGGCCGTACAGCAGGAAGCCGCTGGCCAGCGCGCCCAGGATGAAGTACTTCATCGCGGCTTCGGTGGACACGGCGTGGTCGCGGCGCAGCGCGGTCAGCGCGTACAGCGACAGGCTCATCAGCTCGAGGCCGACGTAGACGACCAGGAAGTTGTTGGCCGACACCATCACCGAGATGCCCAGCAGCGAGAACATCGCCAGCGTGAGGA
>JABCYW010000153.1 GCA_013289985.1 Betaproteobacteria bacterium
CCAACAATCCTCACACCTTTCACCGAGAAGGAACCACCATGAAGCTGGCACACGTCCTCATGTTCTCCGCCCTTTCGCTGACCGCCCAGTTCGCCCGCTCGTCCGACACCGCCGAACCGCCGGCGCCGCACGCCACGGCGCCGTCCGCCGACAAGCTGGCGGCCGCCCGCAAGCTGATCGACGCGCGCCAGTGGAGCGCGGCGATCGCCGAGCTCAAGCGCGTGGACGACCGCTCGAGCGCCGACTGGAACAACCTGATGGGCTACACGCTGCGCAAGGGGCCGACGCCCGACCTCGCGGCTTCCGAGAAGTACTACGACGCCGCGCTGCGCATCGACCCGCACCATCGCAACACACTGGAGTATTCCGGCGAGCTGTACCTGATGAAGGGCGACCTGCCGAAGGCGCAGTCCCGTCTCGCGTCGCTGAAGTCCGAGTGCGGTACGAGTTGCTCGCAGTACGGCGACCTGAAGACGGCGATCGACCGCTACGTGGCGAACGGCAACAAGTACGTTTCGAACGGCTGGTGAGCCGGCACTGCCGCAACGTCAAGGAATCGACATGATCAAGATCGCTGCATTCGCCATGACCCTAGCTGCCGCGGCGACGGGCGTCCACGCCGCCGAAACAACCGTGACCCTCAATCTCGCACAGGCCGCGGGCCCGGGCCCCGTCGTCGGGACCGTGCGCATCGTCGAGACGCCGTACGGCCTCGCCTTCTACCCCGCGCTGTCCGGCCTGCCGCCGGGACTGCACGGCTTCCATGTGCACGAGAACGCGTCCTGCGCCGCCTCCGAGGCCAACGGCGCCGCCGTGCCCGCTGGTGCGGCCGGCGGTCACCTGGATCCGCTGGGCAGCAAGCACCACGGCGAACCCTGGGGCGACGGCCACCTCGGCGACCTGCCGCCGCTGTACGTCTCGAACGACGGCATCGCCGCCAATCCGGTGCTCGCACCGCGCCTCAAGCTCGCGGACGTCGCCCACCATGCGTTGATGTTTCACGCCGGGGGCGACAACCATTCCGACCACCCGGCCGCGCTGGGCGGCGGCGGGGCGCGCGTCGCCTGCGGCGTGATCGGAGGCTGAGACCATGACGACACGCCTCTGTCTCCTCGCGACAGCCGTTGCCGTCATCGCGGCCACGACGGGCTGCGCCACCGCGCCGGCGCAGTCGCCCGCCATTCCCGTGCCTGCCGGCGTTCCCGCCGCGCTGCTGCCACCCGCCGGCCAGGAGCCCTTCCTCCGGGTACACGCCACCGGCGTGCAGGTCTACGAATGCGCCACCAAGGCGGATGCACCGAGCGGCTGGGCCTGGCAGTTCCGCAGCCCGGAGGCGGCGCTCGCGGACGCCGCCGGCAAGATCATTGGTCGCCACTTCGCAGGTCCGTCCTGGACCTCGAACGACGGCGCCACCATCGTGGGCCAGGTCAGCGCGAGCGTACCGGCGCAGCACAAGGGCGGGCTGCTGCTGACCATCAAGTCACGTGACGGCCAGGGTCCGATGACCCAGACTGCCAGCGTCCAGCGTCTCGACACCGAAGGCGGCGTCGCGCCATCCACGGCTTGCAGCGCGGCAAACGCCAAACAGGTCGAGCGCGTCGGATACACCGCCACGTATGTCTTCTGGCGCGTGAATGCGGGCTAGCGGGACAAATGCACGATCTTCGGCACACGTTCGCGACCTGGCACCGCCAGGCCGGCACACCGACCCACGAGCTTCAGCGGCTCGGCGGCTGGAAGACCGGCGCGATGGTGGAGCGCTACGCGCACGTGGCGCCCGAGGCCCTGCAGGGTGCGGCGCAACGACTCGATGCGTTCGGCGGCTACGAAACGGCTACGCCACAAAGGCAAACGGCCCAGACTTGACGTCTGAGCCGTTCGCTCTTCTTCTTAATTTTTGGTGGGCCCTGAGTGACTCGAACACTCGACCTACGGATTAAGAGTCCGCTGCTCTACCAACTGAGCTAAGAGCCCGAAATTTCGGTTGCCGTCGTCGCTGATCAGCGATTACTGCAGCCTAAGATTCTACTTTGCTTTTTGCTCAACATGCAAGCAAAAACTTCATGAACATCCGGAAGCACCGTTGCCGTTCGACGTGCGGGTCAAGCGGACTGGTGGTGGGTTGTGCGGGACTCGAACCCACGACCTACGGATTAAAAGTCCGCTGCTCTACCAACTGAGCTAACAACCCGGTTTCCGGCAGAGCCTCAAATCATATCACGGCCGGGCGAGCGCCGGCAAGCAGGCGGCGCGCCTCGCCTACTTCAGCAGCTGCGCGATCACCTCGCCCGCGGCGGCCATGCCGAAGCTGGCGGTGACGACCACGGTGGAGCCGTAGCCATGGCAATTGAGCGTGTTGTCGCGCCGGGCGTCCGCGGTGGCGCCGTCGATGTCGCACGCCGCCTCGTCGGGCTCCGGCGGCGCCACGCTCTCGCGCGAGAACACGCAGCGCACGCCGATCTTTCCGGTGCGCGGCGCGGCGTGCTGCGAGCGCAGGCGCTGGCGCAGGCTGGCCAGCAGCGGGTCGTGGGTGGTGGCGTGCAGGTCGTCGATCTCGATCTGCTCCGCGCGCCGCTTGCCGCCGGCCGCGCCGCAGGTGACGAACGCGGTGCCGGTGCGGCGCGCCCACGCGGCCAGCGCCAGCTTGGCCTTGCTCTGGTCGCAGGCGTCGATGACGGCGTCCATCTCGCCGGGCAGCAGGCCGGGCCAGTTGTCGGCGTCGACAAACTCCTCGATGCAGCGGACGTCGCAGCCCGGATGGATGTCGGCGATGCGGCGCGCGAGCGCCTCGGCCTTGGACATGCCCAGCGTCTGGCCCAGCGCCTGGATCTGGCGGTTGACGTTGGATTCGGAGACGTGGTCGAGGTCGATCAGCACCAGCTGCGCGACGCCGCTGCGCGCCAGCGCCTCCACGGCCCACGATCCGACGCCGCCCAGGCCGACGACGGCCACCCGCGCGGCGCGCACGCGGTCGTAGCCGCGGGCGCCGTACAGGCGCTTCAAGCCGCCGAAGCGGCGCTCGAGGTCGGCGTCGCCCGCCGCGGCGGGCGCCGTGGGGACGTCGCGCGACGCCGCCGAGGCCACGATCACTTCAGCGAGGCGAGACGCTCGCGACCGGCGACGGCGGCTTCCGACTTCGGATAGGTCTTCATCAGGTCGGCCAGCGTGGCCTTGGCGCCCTTGATGTCGCGCAGCTCGATCTGGCAGTTGGCGACGGCCAGCTGGGCCTCCGGCGCGCGCGCGTGGTCGGGCGCGCCGGCGACGAACGCCTTGAAGGTGGCGATGGCGCCCTTGAAATCGCGGTTGCCGTACTGCGCGTTGCCCAGCCAGTAGCGCGCCAGGTCGGCGTAGCCGCTGGCCGGATAACGGCGCAGGAAGTTGCCGAGCACGCCCTGGGCCTTGTCGAAGTCGCCGCTGCGCAGGGTGGCCGTGGCGGCGTCGTAGGCGGCGATCTCCTCGGGGTCGGCCATGAAGGTCTTGCCGTCGAGGTTGACCTGCTGTGGCTCGACCTTCTTCAGGCGGTCGTCCACGCCCTGGGCGATGTTCTTCTGCTGGCGCTGGACGTCGGACAGGTCCTTCGCGAGCTGCTCGTTGGCGCCGCGCAACTGGGCCATCTGCTGGCGCAGCTGCTCGTTCTGGTTGGTCAGGTCGAGCAGCGCGTTCTGCAGCTGCTGCAGTTGCTGCGCGGTCTGGGTCGACTGCCCCTTGGCGGCGTCTTCCAGCTGCGAGATGCGGGTGCGCAGGTCGATGATGGCGCGGCGAGCCTCGTCGTCATCGAAGATGCCGGCGTGCGCGCTCGTGGCGCAGGCCACCAGGGCGGCCAGCGCGCACGCGTGGCGCAGGCCCGCGAAGGCGCGCGGACGGCGTGACGCTTTCGGGGACGTCACCGCCGTGGCCGCGCTGAAGTGGCGCGCGGCCGAACGGCCTGCGTCAAGCCCCAGTACCGTGGCCATTACTTGCTGCGCAGTTCGACGCGGCGGTTCTTCGCCCAGGCCGACTCGTCATGGCCGTCGACCGCCGGGCGTTCCTTGCCGTAGCTGACCGCTTCCAGCTGCGAATCGCCCACGCCCAGCACCTTCATCTGCTGGACGACGGCTTCGGCGCGCTTCTGGCCGAGGGCCAGGTTGTATTCGCTGCCGCCGCGTTCGTCGGTATGGCCTTCGGCCACTTCCTTGGCGCTGGAATTCTGCTTGAGCAGGTTGGCGTGCGCCTCGACGATGGGACGGAATTCGTCCTTGACGGCGTAGCTGTCGAAGTCGAAGTAGATGACGCGGTCGAGGGTGATCGGCGCGTTGAGCTTGCTGCTCTGGTCGGTGGTGGCCACCGTGGACTTGCCCGTGTCGGGGGTCGTGGTGGTGGTCGTCGTCTGGACGTCCTTCTTCTCCACCTCGACCGGCTTGTCGAGCTTCACCGGCGAGGCGCAGCCCGCCACGACCGCCACGCTGGCCAGGGCCAGCAACATCTTCCCGGAATTCTTGATCATGCGATTTCTCCTACCAGCACTATGAACATGGCCGCTAACGCCCGTGCGCCGCGGCTTCTTACCACAATCAGCGGCCGTACGGGCCCCAGACAGGTTCTCGGATATCGAGGCCCGATTCGATCAGCGTCGCCTTGCCCTTGCCGTCGGTCAGGCTCGTCATCAGCACGTCGCGGCCGTTGGCCTTGGTCGCGTAGATGATGTAGCGGCTGTTGGGCGCGAAACTCGGGCTCTCGTCGTCGTTGGTGTCGCTGATGGCCTGCGCGTCGCCGGTGCCCAGGTTCATCACCATCACCTTGAATCCGCTTCCTCGTGAAATGTACGCAAGAAGCTTGCCGTCCGGGCTCAGGGCGGGGCTGATGTTGTAGGCCCCGCTGAACGTGACGCGCTGGGCGGCGCCGCCGGCCACGGGCTGGCGGTAGATCTGCGGGCCGCCTCCGCGGTCGCTGACGAAGTACACCGAGGCGCCGTCGGGCGAGAACTTCGCCTCGGTGTCGATGCCCGTGCTGTCGGTGAACCGGCGCACGTTGGCGCCGCTGCGGTCCATCAGGTAGACGTGCGAGCCGCCGTCCTTGGACAGCGTGACCGCCAGCGTGCGGCCGTCCGGCGAGAACGAGGGCGCGCTGTTGGAGCCGCGGAAGCTGGCCACCTCGCGGATGCTGCCCTGGCGCACGTTGCGGATGACGACCTTGGCCTTCTTGTCGTGGAACGTGACGTAGGCCAGTTCGCTGCCGTCGGGCGACCACGACGGCGAGATGATGGGCTCGTTGTCGATCAGCGCGGGCTGGATGTTCTCGCCGTCGGCGTCGGTGATGCGCAGCGTGAACTTGCCCGGCGCCTTGGTGACGTAGGCGATGCGGGTGGAGAAGATGCCGCGCTCGCCGGTGAGCTTCTGGTAGATCTGGTCGGACACGTGGTGCGCAGCCAGGCGCAGGTCGACCGGCAGCGAGGGCTCGCTCTGGCCGCCCTGGTCGGCGCCCTTGACCACGTCCCACAGGCGGAAGCGCACGTCGATGCGGCCGTCGGCCAGGCGGCTGGCCGAGCCGGCCACCACCGCGTCGGCGCCGCGGGCGCGCAGCGTGTTGTAGTCCGGCAGGCCGTTCTCGTCGGCCGGCGCCGGGCCGTCCACGATGCGGAAGACGCCACTGCGCTCGAGGTCGGCGCGCACGATGGCCGAGATCGACTGCGGCTGGCGGTCTTCGTCGCGGAAGCGTCCGAGGACGATGGGGATCTGGGTGGCCCCGGTTCCCTTGATCTCGACACGGAATTGGGCGAACGCCGGCGTCAGGGCGGGCAACGCGAGGGAGGCGCCGAGGGCGCGCAAGGCTTGTCTTCTAGGCCACATGGAGGATTCAAAGAGTCCTGGTCGGTCGGAAAAGTTCCGGAAACAGCCGCACGCTGTTCAGCAGACGCATTGTAGGCAGCAAGAACGAGGCCCGCTTGTAGGTCAACGGCGCATCTGCCCGACGGCCGGATAATGCGGCCTCCTGCCCCACCGCGCGGGCGGCCGCCTGCCGTCCGCCCCGTCGTCGATGACCACCCTGAAGCAGCGCCTCGCGCGCGTGATCCCCTACTTTCGCGACAACAGCCGCTCGGCTTTGCTGCTGGCGGCTTGCGGGAACGTGGTCGCGGCGGCGACCGAGCCCGTGATCCCGTACATCCTGAAGACGCTCCTTGACAGCGGATTCAAGAACACTTCCGGCCTGCCCATCTGGGCGGTGCCGCTGGCCGTCGTCGTGCTGTTCATCGTCCGCGGCATTTCCTGGTGGGTGTCCAGCTATGGCCTGACCAAGGCCTCGCAGAACGCCGTGCTCGCGATCCGCACCCACCTGTTCGCGCACATGCTGCGCGCCGCGCCGGCCCTGTTCACGCGCAACACCGCCAGCAGCATCACCAACAACATCGTCTACGAGATCCAGCAGGGCTCCAACCTGCTCCTGGGCACGGTGCAGGTGCTGATCCGCGGCTCGCTCACGGCGCTGTTCTTCATGATCTCGCTGCTCTGGCTGAACTGGCGGCTGACGCTGTTCGTCTTGGTGCTGTTCCCCATCACGGGCTTCCTGGTGCGCATCGTCAGCAAGCGGCTGCATCGGCTCAACCTGGCCGGGCAGAACGCCACCGACGACCTCGCCTATGTCGTCGAGGAGAACGTGCTGGCCTGGCGCATCGTGCGGCTGCATGGCGCCGCCGACCAGGAACAGCGCCGCTTCGAGAACAGCTCGCGCCTGATGCGCAGCATCAACATCAAGCAGCAGGCCGCCGGCTCGCTGATGTCGCCCGTCACGCAGGTGCTGGCCTCGTTCGCGCTGGCCGCGGTGCTGTGGATGGCGCTGGCCGAGAGCACCCGCGCGCACAGCACGGTGGGCGACTTCGTCGCCTTCATCACCTGCATGCTGCTGCTGATCGCGCCGTTCAAGCAGCTGTCGGACGTGATGGCGCCGCTCACGCGCGGCACCGTGGCGATGGAGCGCGGCCTGGACATGCTCGAGGCCATGCCCGTCGAGAGCGGCGGCACGCTGGCGCCCGGCCGCGTCAAGGGCGACATCGAGTTCCGCGACGTCGGGCTGCGCTACACGGCGCGCGATTCGAGCGAGGTGCCGGACGGCACGCAGGTGGCGGCGCTGTCGGACATAGCCCTGAAGATCGCCGCCGGCGAGACGGTGGCCTTCGTCGGCCCGTCGGGCGCGGGCAAGACCTCGCTGGTCAACCTGCTGCCGCGCTTCGTCGAGCCCACCAGCGGCGACATCCTGATCGACGGCGCGCGCATCCACGACTACGAGATGACCGCCCTGCGCAGCCAGTTCGCGCTGGTGAGCCAGGACGTGGTGCTGTTCAACGACAGCGTGTCCGCCAACGTGGCGCTGGGCGCCACGGCCGACCCCGCGCGCGTGCGCAGCGCGCTGGCGGGCGCGAACCTGCTGGACTTCGTGCTGAGCATGCCCGGCGGCCTGGACGCGCAGATCGGCCACAACGGCACCCAGCTCTCGGGCGGCCAGCGCCAGCGCCTGGCGATCGCGCGGGCGATCTACAAGGACGCGCCGATCCTGATCCTGGACGAGGCCACCTCCGCGCTCGATTCGGAATCGGAGCGCGCCGTGCAGGCCGCGCTGGAGGTGCTGATGAAGGGCCGCACGACGCTGGTCATCGCGCACCGGCTATCGACGATCGAGCACGCCGACCGCGTCGTGGCAATGGACCAGGGACGCATCGTGGAACAGGGCCCGCACGCGCAGCTGCTGGCGGCCGGCGGGCTCTACGCGCGCCTGCACGCGATGCAGTTCAGGAACTCCTGAGGCCGGCGCGCCGGCTCGGGCCGGAGAACGTCAGGCCTGCGGCTGGCCGCTGGCCTGCGGGGCGATGAGGTTGAGATCGGGCTGGTGCACGCAACCCGTGACGAGCGCGAGCCCGGCCAGGCACAGCGCGATCACGATCGATCTTTTCATGGTGTTCTCCAACGATGGCGAGGCGATCCGGCCTCGGGGTCCGTCGGCGCTGGAATGGGCCAGTCGACGTCCTGACCGCCAGCGGCGTGGCCCGGGATGCCCGTCCGGCCGGCGGTGAATCATTCTCATCGAAAGCGTGGCCATTTGATGGGCCGCGCGGGAACTCCCTCCCCCCGGAGTCACCCTTTTGGGGGAAACGCCTGGTTTCAGCCGGCCTCGCGCAGCGTGGGAAACATCAGGAGCACCTCGGTCCCTCTCGCGCTGGAGCTGATCTGCAGCGTTCCGCCCAGCGCGCCTGCCCGCCGCCGCATGTTCTCCAGCCCGCGCCCCACGCGCGTGCCGTCGATGCCGCGGCCGTTGTCGATGATGGCGATGTGCGCCTTCTCGTCCCGTCCGGGCTCGCCGGTCAGGCCCGTGGTGACCGTGATGCGCGTGGCCGCCGCGTGCTTCAGGCAGTTGGCGAACGCCTCCTGGACGATGCGCAGGATGGACAGCACGCTGTGCGGCGTCAGCATGGGCAGCGGCGGCAGGTCGACCACGTTCCACTGCAGGTCGATGCCGCCCTTGCCGAGCCGATCCTGCAGCCGGTAGCGCAAGGTGCCCAGCACGGTGAGCAGGTCGTTCTCGACGGGCTCGAGCGAGTCGATGATCAGCTGCAGGTCCTCGATGCTCTCGCGCAGCACCGTGGCCACCTGGCTGTCCTCCGCCGGCGCGCCTGGATTGGCCTCGCGATCCATGCGACGCACGAGCGACAGCGCGAGCGTGAGCTGCGAACCGATGCCGTCGTGCATCTCGCTCATGATGCGGCCGCGCTCGAACGCCAGCGCCTGGTTGCGGCGCGCCTCCATCAACTGCTCGTAGTTGCGCTCCAGCTCGGCCGCCTTCTCGCTCACGCGCTGCTCGAGCACGGCGGCCAGGCGTTCATAGGCGTTGAGCGACTCGACGAAGCGCTGGATGAGGATGGTGGCCACCACGCCGACGAACAGCGGCGCGCTGAAGTGCGTGAGGTACACGCGGTCGGTCCACGTGCTGGACGAATACAGCCACAGGTCGTAGCCGCTGAGGCCGATCTGCGTGGCGCCGGCGACGGCCAGCATCGAGCCCTCGAGCAGGCTCACGCGCAACCCCTGGCGCACGAGCATGACGAAGTAGACGACGGAGGCCAGCAGCGTGCCGAGGTACCACAGGTCCATCGCGTAGCTGGGCAGCACGTTGCTGAACATGGCGGCCGCGCCGAGCACGAGGTAGACCCACGCGCCGAGCTCGACGAGCGGCCAGCGCTTGCCGCAGTAGCGCAGCGTGAACATGAACATGAGCACCGCGCGCAACACCTGGGCCGCCTCCATGCAGCCTTCCCACAGGTGGGCCGGCAGCGGCGGGTACAGCGCGAAGTAGTCGAGGCTGATCAGCGTCCACAGCAGCGACACGCAACCGAACCAGAAGTACATCGCATGCGTGCGCCGCCCCAGCCACACGCCCAGCAGGAACAGCCCGATGGTGGCCGTGCTCACGCCCAGCACACGCACCAGCTCGTTCTGCCAGAACACGCGCAGCCGCCACATGGCGAGCATCCGGTTCTCGGAGCCCAGTTGCACGGGCGCGAGCCAGGCCCACTCCCAACCGTACGCGCGCTGCTGGATCTCGATCTCGTTGTCGCCCGCGCGCAGCAGCCCGGCGGCCATGAACGCGTACTGCGAGCGGTTCCAGTTCAGCGGCAGCGGCTCCGTCATGGAGCCGAACTGGCGCACGTACTGGCCGTTGACGAACAGCCGCCCGGTGCGATTGAACGCCACCACGTACATGGCCACGCCGCGCGCCGGCACGGCGTCCAGGTGGAAGCGCAGCTTGTACCAGGCGTCGACCTGCGGCTGGCCGCCGCGATGGCCGGACCACATCCTGGCCAGCGGCACCGTCTGCCACGCGCACTCGGCGCCGGGCATCCTGTCTGACAGCCCGGGCAGCTGGCAGAACTGGGCCTCGCGGATGCTGATGGCCGGTGCGCCGTCGTCGGCGGCGTCGGCCACCGCCGCGGTGGCGACCGTCCGGGAGAGCGAGCCGCCGAGCGCCAGCCATGCCACGAGCGCGAACGCGATCACGAGCGTCGGCACCACCACCCGGTCGCTCACGGGCACGCGCAGCCGGGCGAGGACGGCGCGCCCCCACCACAGACTCATCGGCGCGCCTTCCCGGCGCTCACAGCAGGCCCATGCGGCCGGCCTCGAACACCGCCTCGGTGCGCGAGTGCACGGCCAGCTTGCGGTAGATGTGCTTGACGTGCGTGGCCACCGTGTGCGCCGACAGGTGCAGCATGTTGGCGATCTCGCCGACGGTGAAGCCCTTGGCGATGAACAGCAGCACCTCGCGCTCGCGCTCGGACAGCCCGCCGTCGTCGACCACCGCCGCCGGCTGCGGCGACTCCGGGGTGTCGCGCTTGAAGCGCTGCAGCAGCTGGCGCGCGATGACCGGGCTGATGGGCGAACCGCCGGCGCGCAGTTCGCGCACGGTCTCGCCGAGCGTGTCGGTGAGGCTGCGCTTGAGCAGGTAGCCCGTGGCGCCGGCCTCGATGGATGCCAGCACGTGGGCCTCGTCTCCGAACACCGTGACGACCATCACGTCGGCGTCGGGCAACGTGTGCGAGATCTCGCGGATCAGGTCGATGCCGTTGCCGTCCGGCAGGCCCAGGTCGATCAGCGCGACGTCG
>JABCYW010000154.1 GCA_013289985.1 Betaproteobacteria bacterium
GTGCGCGGCCTTGGCCTCCTGCAGCACGGTGTCCCAGCCCGACTCGACCACCGGTGACAGGCCGATGACGTCCACCTTCTGCGCGATGAACGAGCGGATCGCCTTGATCTGGTTCTCCTGCTTCTGCTGCGCATCCGAGAACTTCAGCTCGATGCCCGCGTCCTTGGCCGCGCTCTTGATGGAGTCGGTGTTGGCCGTGCGCCAGGCGCTCTCGGCGCCCACCTGCGCGAACCCCAGCACGATCTTCTTCTGCGCGAGCGCGATCGAAGGGGTGGCGAAGGTCGCGGCCACGAGGGTCGCGGCCAGGACCGCGCGTCGTTGGATGGTCATGATTCGTGTCTCCTGTCGTTCGTTAGCCGCCTTGGACGAAGGCGGTCCCTGACGATGTCGTGCACTGCCAGTGGCCCGCATGCTAGGCAGCCGAGCGATATCAGGCAAATCGTTTTCTGGCGCGCAGCCATGTCATTTTCGATATCCTCATTCTCGAAAGCACGGGCCTGCCGCCGCGCGGCCAGAATACCCAGGGTGAACACCTACGACATCAGCACCGACCCGAGCCGGCTGCAGCTCGACGCCATCCACGCCTACCTGACCCGCAGCTACTGGTCGCCTGGCGTGCCCAGGGAGATCGTCGCGCGGGCGGCCGCCAATTCAATGTGCTTCGGGATCTACCACGGCGACGCCCAGGTGGGCTTCGCGCGCGTGATCACCGACAAGGCCACCTTCGCCTACCTGGCGGACGTCTATGTGCTGGAGGCGCACCGCGGGCAGGGCTTGTCCAAGCGTCTTGTCGAGCACATCCTGGCGCATCCCGACCTGCAGGGGCTGCGGCGCTTCATGCTGGCCACGGCCGACGCGCACGGCCTGTACGCGCAGTTCGACTTCAAGGTCGTGGCATCGCCGGAACGGATGATGGAGATCCGCGATCCCGATCCGTACCGGTCAGGCCGGCTCGCATAGACTGCGCCTCTCGACGCCTTCCCGACCCGCCATGTCCCACGATGCCCCCCGCGACCAGCTCGCCAGCGCCCTCGGCCGCGACGCCGACCACGTGGTCATGGAGCGCGGCTGGTCGCTCGCCTTCGTCGGCGTCGACGGCCAGGTGCGCCTGCTGCAGTTCCGCCTCAGCAAGAAGGGATTCGACGCCGACCGTGCCGCCGACGACGCGGCCTTCGCGACGATGCTGGACGAGTTCGCCGCGGTCGTCGAGCGCCTGCTCGCCGCCCGCTGGGGCGGCATCGCGATGCGCGCCGCGTTCGACGGCGAGGGCGAGCTGGTCGAGCGGCTCTACAAGGTGGGTCACCTGGCCCGCTGCGACGCCGTCGACCCGGTGAGCCCGGCGGGCCGGCTAGTGAAGGAGGGCGAGGTGGTGGATGCGCGCGAGCTGCTGGTGCGCGCGTCGGCGCGGCTGGTGGAGAACTGGGGCGTGTTCGAGCGCGCGGCCGCGCCGGGCGACGGGGCGCACGCGCACGAGGCGCGCGTCCGCCACTGGATCGAGGGCACGCAGGGCTGAGTCAGAAGGTGCCGGGGTAGGCGCCGCCATCGATCAGCACGTTCTGTCCCGTGATGTAGGCCGCCTGCACGCTGCAGAGGAACGCACAGGTCGCCCCGAACTCCGCGGCCTCGCCGAAGCGCCCGGCCGGGATGGCCGCGCGACGCTGCCTCGCGACCTCCTCGACATCCACGCCCGCCTTCGCCGCCCGCGGCGCGAACGAGCTCAGCAGCCTGTCGGTGGCGAACGCGCCGGGCAGCAGGTTGTTGATCGTGACGCCCTGGCCGGCGACCTCGCGCGCGACGCCCGCCACGAAGCCGGTCAGCCCCGACCGCGCGCCGTTGGACAGGCTCAGCGACGAGATCGGCGACTTCACCGACGAGCTCGTGATGTTGACGATGCGCCCCCAACCCCGCCCGGCCATGCCGTCCACCGTGGCCTGGATCAGCGCGATGGGCGTGAGCATGTTGGCCTCGACGGCCTTCAGCCAGGCCGCACGGTCGAAGTCGCGGAAGTCGCCGGCGGGCGGGCCGCCGGCGTTGGTGACGACGATGTCGTAGGCGGCGGGCTGCCGCCAGCGGAGGTGGCGGGCGGCGTCGAGCGCCTGCGCGCGGCCGGCCTCGGTGGTGATGTCGGCGGCGATCTCGATCACGGTCGCGCCGGTCTCCTGCCGGATGGCCGCGGCCGTGGCGGCCAGCGTGTCCGCCGTGCGCGCCACGAGGACGAGGTCGACGCCCTCGCGCGCGAGCGCCAGCGCGCAGCCGCGCCCGAGGCCCTTGCTCGACGCGCACACCAGGGCGGCCTTGCCGCGAAGTCCGCGGTCCATGCCATTTCCTTGCGAGAGGGGAGCGCGCATCGTACGGCGCCTCGATTACCTCCCAGGTAGTTGAGGCGATTCAGCCCCGCGCCGACCATGAGGCCTCGTTCAACGCCCGAGTTCCACCATGACTCCTCACCCCGCCCGACGCGCCGTCCTGCTCGGCACGGCCGGCCTGCTGGCCCTCCCGGCGCTCGCGTCGACCCTCTCCACAAAGGACAACACCATGACCACCACGACCTTCACCGCCATGCCCGCGCCCGCCTGGCTCCTCGCCTTCTGGAAGGAGATCGATGACAAGACCTGGGGCGGCGGCTTCGACTGCTTCGCCGACGACGCCGTCTGCCACCTGGGCGTGGCCGACTGGCACGGCAAGGAGACGATCCGAGCCAACCTGCGCCAGTTCGTGGACAAGCGGATGACCACCCACCACGACGTCGTCGAGTACCTGGACAGCCCGCGCCTGAAGGTGTTCCGCGGCTTCGTCACGATGGTGTTCGACGACAAGGCGATCGCCACGGTCAAGCCGACGATGCAGCACTTCTTCCACATGGACGAGAAGGATCCGACCAAGGTGAAGGCCTGGTACGGCTCGGTCGGCCCGACCGGGTTCTGAGACTGATCGGATGAATCGGCGCGCGATGGCGATACTGCGTCATCGCGCGCCGTCCTTCGCATGAACCCATGACCGACCACAAGACCGTCCCCAGTCCGGTGGGCACGCTGCTGCGCCAGTGGCGCGCCACGCGCGGCCGCAGCCAGCTGGAGCTGGCGATGGACCTGGGCGTGTCGCAGCGCCACGTGAGCTTCGTCGAAAGCGGCCGCTCCACGCCCAGCCGCGCGCTGCTGCTGGCCCTGGCCAATACGCTGGACGTGCCCCTGCGCGACCGCAACGCGCTGCTGCTGGCCGCCGGCTACGCGCCGATGTACGCCGAGCCGGCCTGGGACGCGGCCGAGATGCGCGTGGTGCACCGCGCGCTGGAGCGCATGCTCACGCAGCATGAGCCCTATCCGGCGCTGGTGATGGACAGGCACTGGAACGTGCTGATGACCAACGATGCGGCGCCGCGCTTCTTCGGGCAGTTCATCGACCTGGGCCGTTTCCCGCGCCCGCGCAACCTGCTGCGCCTGATGTTCGACCCGCAGGGCCTGCGGCCCTTCGTCGCGAATTGGGAGGAGGTGGCCGCGAGCCTGTTTCAGCGCATTCACCGTGAAGCGGTGGGTGGCGTGCTCGACGGCGCGATGCGCGCGTTGGTCGACGAGCTGCTGGCGTTTCCCGGCGTCTCGTCGGCGTGGCGCGCCGTGGAGGCGGCCGGCAACTCGCCCGTCGTGACTATCGTATTCGTCAAGGACGGCCGCCGATCGGCCTGGTTCTCGATGGTGAGTACCGTGGGCACGCCGCAGACGGTGTCGGCTCAGGAACTGCGCGTGGAGTGCATGTTCCCGGCCGACGACGAGCCGGCCGGGGCGGGGGGGCAGGCCGGCACGCGCGCGTGCCGTGCGACCTCACGTGCCAGGTCGACCACGAAGCCCGTGAGCCCCGAGCGCGCGCCGTCGAGCGAGGCCGGCACGGCGATGCCCACGCCGCCGTAGCCGGCGCTCTCGCGGACCTCCGCGCCCTTGACGCCCGCGACGTCGAAATGCGGCCCGATTCGGTTCATGTCGCGATGCTCTCGAGATACGGGCGCATCACGTTGGCCACGCGGTCCACGGTCGCGCAGCGCCAGAGCGCGTCCATCTGCAGCTTGCCCTGAGACCAGGCGTCGCGCAGCGCCTCGAGGGCGACATCGAGGCCGATCTTGTTGCGGTACTTGAAGCAGTCGGCGAGCGTCTTCTCGGCGCTGAAGACGGGCACCTTCACGCCGTCGATCAGCACGCGCTCGATCCCCTCGGTCATCGCCGCGCCGGACATGCGTACCGCCCGCAGCGCGGGCTGGTCCAGGCGCGGCGTGGGGAAGTGGTGCGGGATCGCCAGCCAGACCTCGAAAGGCGCCTGCGTGCCGATGCCGTGCACCCGCGGCGCCGACAGCAGGCAGACGACGCCCTGCGGCACGCGCAGGCTCACCTCGGCCAGCGAGCGGTGCTCGCTGAGCGCCCGGCCCGGCAGGCTGTACACGCCGCGGGCGACGCGTTCGAGCTTGTCGGCGGCGACCCGCCGGGTCAGGACGACCGTCGGCAGGGATCGCTCGGCCAGGTCGCGGGCACGCAGGAGCGGACGCTTCTTCGCGAGCGAGAGGACGGCTTGCTCGTGGCGGGAGCTGGGTGCGGTGGTCACGCCGGCAGTTTGTTGCAATTGCTATGCACTTATCAATGACTGCAGAGGTGTTGCAACAGTGCGCGAGGTTTGCGCGAAATGCCATGCCGAGAGCGTCGACGGCCACGCTCGTTCGGGAGTTCCGGCGCGATACCTGCTGGCCTTTGCCGAGGCTCGAAGGACTGCAATCGCCCTGCAAAGCGGTAGTCACCGAACGCGATCTACTCCCTCGGTATTGATGCATCGCCCTGACTGCGCCAATAGGCGTTGGGCACCTATCGAATCGGCTTCTCCTGCGCTGACTAAGCGGTCGTCTGCCGCTTTATCGGCGCCAACGTCCTGGGTTTACTGACAGCCTTTGCCGGCTTTCCAAACTAGACCGGGACGCGGGCTCAAAAGTCAAGTATCTGGTTGCGTTCAACGGAAAGCTTCACAATAGGTGCCTATGGACCTCAAAAAAGCTTGCGCCCTCGCTGTTGAAAATGTTTACAAAGAAGGCCTGACGGATATATTTCCACGTCCGTTTGAGGTCGATCTACTCAAAAATCCGCTCTTCTCTGAAGAAACGAGAAGGATGGTTGAAACGCGAATCAAGTCGAATTCTCTTGCTGGCTTGAAGGTCTATCCAATACAGCACGTCTTGTATCCGAAGAAGGATCCGTTCGATTTCCGAAGGGCGGCTCTTATGCAGCCTACGGATACGATAACATTCTTGGCCCTCGTATTGACCATCGCCGATGATATCGAGCGACATCGACCGCAACCATCTAAGAATCGCATATTCTCGTATCGCTTCAAGCCGCGCGATGGCTTATTGTTCAATCCGGAATATAACTTCACAGCATTTGAGCAATACGTAATTGAGCAGACTAAGAAGCCTAAAACGAAGGTATTGATTAAATGCGACATAGCTGGCTTCTACGACCGCCTAAACTTGCATCGCCTCGAATCCACCCTTCTCGGCTTGCCGATAGACAAATCCAAGACGAAATTGATTAACGATTTGCTGCTTTTTTGGGCGAATAGGGATTCATACAGTTTGCCAATCGGTGGAAATGCAAGCCGGATCCTCGCGGAAGCCGCCTTGATTTCCATCGACGAATATCTCTTGTCACACAAAATAAATTTTTGCCGCTTCGTCGATGATTACAGATTTTTTGCCCCCGACATTAAGGCGGCCCATGCATGGTTGACGCTCTTCGTTGAGCGCCTTTTTCTCGAGGGGCTCTCCATCAATCCGTCAAAGACCTCCCTGGAGGATGTTACGGCGCGCAAGGCGATTCCCCTCGATACAAGTACTGTCATTGCCCTGCCACCTGGGCAAAAGCGCGAACTACTGCCGGTGCGTCTCATAGTTGGATACACAGGAACGATCCCGACAAAGTTTCGTGAACTTTCGGAGAAAGAATATGAAGAGCTGCGGGCTGCAGATTTGAACGGCATCATTAAGCAGCTTCGTGAGCAAATTGTTGTACTCCCCGAGGATATTCGCCGCTTTTTCCGTGTGCTGGTCGCGAAGGCTGCCTACACCGAACTAAATTACCTTCCGGAAGTACTCGAACGTTTCCCTCAGTTCACTCCGTTGGCCGTTGATCTACTCATAAAGAAAGCAGAGGATATTAGCGCCGACACAATCGAGCTTTTGCGAGGGTATTTTATCTCGCGCTTGGAGGCTGCAGATCAAACCCCTGAATACATATTAATGTCGATCGTTCGCCTACTAGGCGATTCGGCCTATGCATCCAAAGATGCGCTATTGGAACTCTTTCGGGATCTTAAACGGAATGCTGGCTCATACATTGGGCGAAGCATCATAGACGCAATACACGCGATGGCGACTCGAAATGATGTCCTTGAAGTTCGGCAATCGTTCAATCGCGCGGACGCATGGGAACGACGCGCAATTGTCCGATTGGTTGACGCGATACTGCCTGAAGAGGAGAAGCGTCCCTGGCTCAAGAACGTGAAGGTGCATTCCGCCGACGATTCTTTTGCGATCGAGTCCTTTGACCCCAAGAAGAAATGAAGGTACCGGCGCTGCTCAATCAATCAGCCGGCTGTCGGTTGAGGACCAGCATCGGTCTGCCGAAATACTGCTGAA
Source organism: Betaproteobacteria bacterium (assembly GCA_013289985.1). Taxonomy (GTDB): domain Bacteria; phylum Pseudomonadota; class Gammaproteobacteria; order Burkholderiales; family Burkholderiaceae_C; genus Scleromatobacter. Next base: position 6,665 of record JABCYW010000154.1, read on the forward strand.
CCCGCCGCCGCTCGCACCTGCAATGGAGTGCGACACATCGATCAACATGGGTACGAAGAAGCTAATTTAGGTTGGAAAGAGATGCGCCGTGACGCACGCGAGGTGCGATGCACGCTGCGATCCTGCCGGAACGCCGACCGTTACGACCGACCGCACCACGACGGCGAATGGCGGTTCGCGTGCATACCGCGATGTCAGCAATGCAGTTGCGCGGCAGGCCTCGGCGCACGACAACCGGTTCGCCGGACCACCGTATCGGCCGCCCGCCGCTGTTCTCGGGCCCGGCGTTCCGGCCAATGCTTGGAGCGACCCGGCCATGCTAGAGTCCCCCCGTCCTTAGGGGAGTAGCCGCCTCCGCCCGCCTCGCGAGCGAAGTGCGCCGATCAACACACTTGCCGCCCCATCGCGGCATGGTCGGCGCGGCCCGCGGCAGCGGGCCTTGCAAGACCTTTGGCGTCGTGTCCTTGACCCGGGGCTGGGGAGGACGCGGCGTCATTGGTTCTTCGCACCCGGCCCCGTGGAAATCCAGCTTTGAACGCCAGACACAACACCGTGCCGACGCCCCCCGCGCGAGCGCGCGCCACCGCACACGCGGGAGCGCCGCGATGATCCTCACCCTCGCACTCCTCCTCGGCTCCGCCGTCGTCATCTACCTCGCCTGCGAATACTTCGTCAACGGCGTCGAGTGGGTCGGCGAGCGCTTCGGCGTGTCGCAGACCGCGGTGGCCACCGTGCTCGCGGCCTTTGGCACGGCCTTGCCCGAGAGCGTGGTCACGCTGGTGGCCGTCGTCTTCGGCAAGACCGAGGCGCAGAGAGACATCGGCGTCGGCGCCGCGCTGGGCGGGCCGCTGGCCCTGTCGACGCTGGCCTACGCGGTGGTCGGCGCCATGTTCCTGCTCGATCGCGCGCGCCAACAGAAGAAGATCGCGGCGGAATTCAGCACCACGCGGCTCGCGCGCGACCAGGCCTGGTTCCTGGTCGTGTTCGTCTTCAAGGTCGCGCTGGGCCTGGTCGCCTTCGCGTGGAAGCCCTGGCTGGGCTGGCTGTTCCTGGCCGCGTACGGGCTCTACGTCTGGCGCGAGCTGAGCAGCGAGGGCCACGCGGCCGACGAGACGGGCGAGGAGCGCGAGCCCCTGAAGCTGCGCCCGCACGCCGAGCACCCGGCCACGGCCTGGGCCGTGCTGCAGACCGGCGCCGCGCTGGTGGTGATCTTCTTCGCGTCGCAGCTGTTCGTGCACCAGCTCGAGGCGGTGGGGCCGTGGCTGGGGCTGTCTCCTCAGCTGGTGGCGCTTCTGCTGAGCCCGATCGCCACCGAGCTGCCCGAGATCCTCAACGCGGTGATCTGGGTGCGCCAGGGCAAGACGGCGCTGGCGCTGGGCAACATCAGCGGGGCGATGATGATCCAGGCGACGGTGCCCAGCGCGCTGGGCCTGTTCTTCACGCCCTGGCTGCTGAGCCCGGCGCTGCTGTGGGGTGCCGCGATCACCATGGCGGCGATCGTCGCGATGCTGGTGCTGCTGAAGCGCCACGCGCTGACGGCCAGGCGCCTGTTCGCGATGTCCGCGCTGTACGGCGCGTTCGCGCTCGGGGTGGCGCTGCGCTTCCACTGAGACCGCTGCGTCATACTGGCCTCCATGTCCCCGAGGCCCACCCCCATCGTGCACCGGCCCGCGCCGGGCGTGCTCGCCACGTCCCTCGACAGCGCGCAGTCGTTTCCGCGCCATGCCCACGACACCTACGGCATCGGCCGCGTCCGCCGCGGCGCGCAGCGTTCGTGGAGCGCGGCCGGCTGGGTCGAGGCGGGCCCGGGCGACCTGGTGATGGTCAATCCGGGCGAGGTGCACGATGGCCAGCCCCTCGGCGACGCCGGCCGCTCGTGGCAGATGCTCTACCTCGAGCCAGCCCTCGTCGAGGCCGCGGCCGACGAGATGCTGGCCTCGCGGCGTTCCGTGCCGATGTGGCGGCCGGTGGCGAGCGACCCGCTGCTGGCCGACGCGTTCGAGCGCCTGCACGCACGCCTCGCGTCCCGCGCGGGCGCGCTGGCCTGCGACGAGGCCCAGCTGAGCCTGCTGGCGACGCTGTTCGCGCGCCATGCCGCGCCGCTGCAGCCGCGCGGCGCCGCCCCCGCCGTCGCGCGGGCGCGCCAGCGCCTGGACGACGATCCCGCCCACGATCCCGGCCTCGCGGCGCTGGCCGCCGAGGCCGGCCTCAGCCGCTTCCAGCTGCTGCGGGCCTTCGCGCGCGAGCTGGGCATGACGCCGCACGCCTACCTGGTGCAGCGCCGGCTGGCGCTGGCGCGCGGGCTGCTGGACGCGGGCGACTCCATCGCCGGCGCCGCGGCGGCGGCGGGCTTCGCCGACCAGGCGCACCTGACGCGGCTGTTCCGGCGCAGCCTGGGCTTCACGCCCGCGGCGTACGCAGCACGCGCCCGCCGCTGACCGCACGGCGCCGCGCAATTCCGTTCAAGACCGCATCGCGCGCCGCGCGGAGGATGCGGCGCATGTACACCGCCTCCACCACGCTCCTCGCCGGCCGCCGACTTCCCGGCGGCCTCCTGCTGACCCTGGCCATGATCACGGTGGGCAGCACCGTCGTCGCGAGCCGCATCATCGTCGCCGGCCTGCCGCCGTTCACCGCCTCCGCGCTGCGTTTCGCGATCGCGCTGCCCATCTTCCTCGCGCTGATGCGCTGGCGCGGCCAACGCCTGCAACGGCCCGCGCCGCACGACATGGCCCTGGTCGCGCTGCAGGCGCTGTGCGGCAGCGTCGGCTACGCGGTGCTGCTGATGGCGGGCCTGCGCACGACCTCGGCGGCGAACGCCGGCGTGATCGCGGGCACGCTGCCCGCGGTCGGGGCGCTGGTGGGCGCGCTGGTGCTGCGCGAGCGCATCGGCCCGCGGCTGGGCATCGCGATCGCGCTGGCCTGCGCGGGCGTCGGGGCGGTGGTCGTGGCGCCGGCGCGTGGGAGCGGCGCCGCGAACGGGAGCCTGCCGGGCGACCTGCTGGTGATGGCCGCGGTCGGCTGCGAGTCGCTGTTCCTGCTGCTGAACAAGCGCCTTCGCGTGCCGCTGGCGCCGTTGGCGCAGTCCACGCTGATGACGGCGCTTGGTCTGGGCATGACCCTGGGGCCGGCGCTGGCGGAGCACGCGTGGACGCTGCCGGTGGACCCGGCCGCCTTGCTGGGCGTGCTGTACTACGCGCTCGTGCCGACGGTAGTCGGATACCTGCTCTGGTATGCGGGCGCGGAGCGCGTCAGCGCGGGCCGGGCGGCGCTCTACACGGCGGTGCTGCCGGTCTCCGCGCTGGTCCTGGCGGCGCTGATGCTGCGCGAGCCGATCGCCGGCAGCCAGCTGGCGGGCGCGGCCTGCGTGCTCGCGGCCATCGCGGCGAGTTCGACGCCGCGGCGGCGCATCAGCGGCTGATCGGCTTGAGCAGGCTGCGCACCCGGGTCTTCTTGACCGGGATCGGCATCTCGAGCGTGGACGTGTGCGAGCCGTCGATCTCGGTCTCGGCGACCACCGCGGTCTCCACCTGCTGGTGCGAGCGGTCGGCGTAGCGCGGCGGCCAGTCCTTGAG
>JABCYW010000155.1 GCA_013289985.1 Betaproteobacteria bacterium
GCCATGCCGTCCGTCACCTTCGCGTTCTCGGTGTTCTGCGAGATCGACGCCGTCATCTGCTCGATCGACGCGCTGGTCTCCTCGACGCCGGCCGCCTGCTCGCTGGCCGCCTGCGACAGCGACTGCGCCGTCGCGCTGACCTCCTCGGACGCGCCCGCCAGCGCCTCGGCGCCGCCGTTGACGTCGCTGACCACCTGCGACAGGCGAGTCACCATGGCCTGCATCGCATGCAGCACGCTGCTGGTGTCGCCGGCGCGCGTGTGGATCGTCATCGTCAGGTCGCCGTCGGCGACTCGCGACGCGATCTCGCCGACGTAGGCCGGCTCGCCGCCGAGCTGGCGAGTCAGCGATCGGGTGATGAGGTAGGCCATCAGCAAGGCCAGCGCGGAGCAGCCGGCGAGGATGCCGATGGTCCACAGGCGTGCGTTGGCATAGACGATCGCTGCCTCGGCTTCCGCCTTCGTTCCGCCCTCGATGTCCAGGTCGGACAGCTTGTCGCCCAGCTTGCGCATCGCTTCGTAGTGCTTTCTCGAGTCGCCACCGATGAGCGCTATCGCTTCGGCGTTCTCTTTCTGGCTCGCGAATCCGACGATCTTCTGCTGCTCGGCAACGAAGCCCTCGCGCTCTGCCTTGAAGGCCTCGAAGAGCTGTCGTTCCTCGGGACTCGAGATGAGCTTGGCATACTCTTCCTCGAGCTTGATCAAGGCGCCCGTCTTGTCTGCAATCTCCTTTTCGTCCTCGGCAATCGACGCGGCATCCTGGACCAGGATGATCCGGTACTGCAGGACGCGCAGGCGATTCACGCCGGACTTGATGTTGAGTGCAGCACGCACGCTCGGTAGCCAGTGTGCGGCCAGGTCGACGGTCGATCTGTTGACGGTGGCGAGCTGCGAGATCGCATAGGCACCCAATCCGGCCATCAGGGCCAGGACAAGGAGAAACGATCCGAACAGCTTCGTGGCGAGCTTGAGGTTCTTGAACATGGGATTCCCTGAGACTGGGTAGGACGACACCTGCAAACGCCGTGTCAGGCGCTGGCGGAGGAACGTTGGGCCACGCCCTGCGGATGGCCGGCGTGGCCGCGGGAGATCTGCGCCTCCTGCATCAACAGCGGCACATCGAGGATCAGCGCGACGTCGCCGCTGCCGAGGATGCTGGAGCCGCTGATGCCGCGCACCTGCGCGAACATCTTGGACAAGGGCTTGATGACGGTCTGGGCCTCGCCCATCAGTCCGTCGACGACGAGGCCGAACTTCTGCCCCGCGTGCCTGACCACCACGATGTTCTGGCGCGCCGACGGCGCGCCCGCAACCTCGAACAGCTCGCGCAGGCGGATGAAGGGCAGCACCTGGCCGCGCAGGTCGGTGTAGTCGTGACCTGCCTCGGCGGAAAACTCGACGCACTCGTCGACCACGTCCATCGGTACGACGAAGACGGACTTGCCGACGCTGACCTGGAAACCGTTGATGATCGCCAGCGTCAGCGGCAGCCGCACCGTGACGGTGGTGCCGCGGCCGGGCTCGCTGGCGATGGCGACGCTGCCGCGCAGGGCGGTGATGTTGCGCTTGACGACGTCCATGCCGACGCCGCGACCGGACAGGTTCGTGATCTGGTCGGCGGTGGAGAAGCCAGGCTCGAAGATCAACCCGTAGATCTCGCTGTCGCTCATCGCGCGGCCGGCCTCGACCAGGCCGCGTTCCACGGCCTTGGCGAGGATCTTCTCGCGGTTCAGGCCGCCGCCGTCGTCGCTGACCTGGATCACGATGCTGCCGGAGTCGTGGTACGCGTTGAGCGCGACGGTGCCTTGCTCCGGCTTGCCGCGCTGCGCGCGCAGGTCGGGCGCGTCGATGCCGTGATCCATCGCGTTGCGCACCAGGTGCATAAGCGGATCGCCGATCTTCTCCACCACGGTCTTGTCGAGTTCCGTGTCCTCGCCGCTGAGCTTCAGCTCGATGTCCTTGCCGAGCTCGCGCGCGACGTCGTGCACCACGCGCTTGAAGCGGTTGAACGTGGCGCCGATCTTGACCATGCGCAGCTGCAGCGCGCTGTCGCGCACCTCCTCGACGAGGTCCGACAGCGTCGAGTTGCACTCCTGCAGCTCGATGTTGCGGGTGCGCTTGGCGATCAGGTTGGCGCCCGCCGTCGCGATGATCAGCTCGCCGACGAGATTGATCAGCCGGTCGAGCTTGTCGGCGTCGACGCGCACCGACTGGCTTTCCTGCGACTTGGTGGTGTCCTTGGCCTGCTTCTGCCGGGCCAGCGCGGCCTCGACGAGCTGGGGAGCGACCTGGGCCTGCTCGGCCAGGATGCTGCCTATGCGCTGCTGCGGCGCGGCCTGCGCCTGGGTCTGCAGCGCGCGCTCGAGTTCATGGGCGGTGATGCTTCCGCAACGAACCAGGATCTCGCCGAGACGCGGCGGCTGCTCGGGCAACTGCTCGATCAGCTCGACGTACCGGGCGAGACGGCTGTGCGGCGGCACGATGCGCAGCGCGCAATCGTCGATGACGAACTCGAACACGTTCTCGATGGTGGCCTTGTCGGCATCGCTCCTGAACGCGATCTCGAAGCCGAGGCAGCAGGCCTCCGGATCGAGGCCGTCGAGCGCCGGCACGGCGTCGTGCACCGTGACGAGCTGCTCGATCTGGCCGAGCGTGGCCAGGTAGCGGATGAACGACAGCGGGTCCATGCCGTTGCGCAGCACGTCGGGGCCGAAGCGCAACGACAGGTGCCAGTGGTCGGCGCCGCCCTCGACGCTCGCGCCGCCATCGCCGCTCGTCGCCGCCGGCTGCGCGGCGGCCGGCGCGTCGGAGCGGCCCGACAGGAACTGGTCCAGCCGCGCCAGCAATGCGGCGCCTTCGGGGTCCGTCTTCGGGTCGGCGAGTTCCTCGCGTGCATCGACGACGGTGATCATGCGGCCGATGTAGTCGCCGCTGGCCAGCATCAGCTCGACCAGCGTCTCGCTCAGCGCGATCGTGCCGTCGCGCACTTCGTCGAGCACGCTTTCGACCACGTGCGTGAACGTGACGACGGCGTCCAGGCTGAACAGGCCCGCCGAGCCCTTGATCGTATGGGCCGCGCGAAAGATCGCGGCGATGCTTTCCTTCGGGTCGTCCTCGTCGGCCACGCGCAGCAGCGCGGCTTCCATGTCCTCGAGCAGCTCGCGAGCCTCGAGGATGAACGTCTGCAGGACCTGGTCCAGGTTCATGTCGGAGTTGGCCATCGCGCGGATCTCAGGGGTTCGGCGACGAGACATCGGCGAAATACCCGGCCAGCCGCAAGGTCCCGAAAACCTCTTCGACGGCGGGGCTGCGGCCGGTGACGTGCAATTCGCGCCCCGAGGCGCGCGCCGTCTTCTTCGCGGCCACCAGCAACTGGACGCCGGCGCTGTCCATCTCGGTGACGGCCGACAGGTCGACTTCGAGGTCGTGGCCGTCGGGAATGCCGGCGATGACGGTCTTCAATGCGTCGCGCAGCTCGGTGGCGCGGTAGATCGTCAGTTCACCGTCGATGCGAAAGGGGGAGGGGTGGCTCATTGCAGGTTCCGGTTCAAGGCAGGACGAGCTTCTGGACGACGTTGAGCAGTTGCGGCGGATTGAAGGGCTTGAGCATCCAGGCCTTGGCGCCGGCGGCCTGGCCCTCGGCCTTCTTGCCGTCCGCGGATTCGGTGGTCAGCATCACGATCGGCGTGAACTTGTAGGCCGCCAGCTTCTTGATCTCCTTGACCAGGGTGATGCCGTCCATGTTGGGCATGTTCACGTCGCTGATGATCAGATGGACCTTCTGTCCGGCCAGCTTCTTCAGCGCGTCGACGCCGTCGCAACCTTCGAGCACGTCGTAGCCGGCGCTGCGCAGCGAGATGCCCACGACCTGCCGCAGGGACGCCGAGTCGTCGACGATCATGATTGTTTTTGCCATGGCGATGCCCTTTTTGACCTTTTGAATATGTTGCTGCCGACGTTCAGAAGAACGTGACTTCCTCGAGTTTGGAGGCCGGCGCGGCGGCGGACGACGGCGCGCCCGCGCCGTGCGTGGCACGCTCGTCGGCCATCGCGTAGCTGCCTTCAAGTTCGCCGAGCAATGCCTTGGCGTCGATGGGCACGAGCATGCCGGAGCGGTCGAAGCGCTCGCGGCTGTCGGCCAGCAGCGTCGGCAGCCGCTCGATGTTGTGGCGCACGTGCGTCATGCGTTGGCTCACGCGATCCTGGAACTGCAGCTGCACGAGCGCCTCGACGATCTCCGACTGGATGCCCGCGCTCTCCTGCTTCATCACGTCGCTCGAGGCTTCCATCGCTTCCGTGACCTGGCGGAAGCGGCTCAGCACGTTGTTGATCGCGCCGTCCGAAGCGAGCGCCGACGCCGCCTCCCGCTGAACCGACGTCTCTGCATTGGCGCGCGCGGCGCCGATGGCCGCGCCGATCACCGAAACCTTCTCGGCCATCCGGCGGCCCATTTCGCCGGACATCGCGGACAACTTGCGGACCTCCTGCGCCAGCACGGCGAAGCCGCGGCCTTCGGCGCCGGCATGCGCCGCCTCGATCGCGGCGTTGATCGCCAGCAGATTGGTCTGCGCCGCGATGTTGGCCACCTCGGCGGCCATCTGCTGCAATTCGTCGACGAAGCGGCCGAGTTGCTGCACCTCGGCATGCATGGCGCCGTTGCTGGCCATCGCCGCCGTGAGCGAGTCCAGGACGCCGCGCAGCTCGTTGCTGCTGTGCTCGAAGGCGACGGCGAGCCCCTGGTCGCCGCCCTGGTTCGACGCCCGCAAGGTCTGGTCGAGGCGATCGACGATCGCCGCGAACCGCTGGGTCAGCGAGGCGATCGCCGACTCCATCTGCTGGCGCGAATTCTCGATATGGGCGCCCCAGACCGGCAATACCTCGCGGCCGAGGAACTCGGTGCCCTCGAGGAAGGCGGCCGCGGCACCCTGCGCGGCGGATTGCCCGCGAGCGCGCATGCGGTCCAGGAAGAGGCCGCAGGCCACGAGCACCACGGTGGCGACGACCGCGGCCGCCGTCGCCCCGTTGCGGGCGCCGATCACAATGCCCCAGATGACGGCACCGCTGAACAGGGCGAAGCCCGTGGACTGCAAGCGGCCCGCACGCACGAGCAGCGTCGAAGCGGGGATCGCGCTGCTGGCGACCGGGATGCGATTTGCTGATTCCATTGCGGATTGCGGCCTGTGGTCGAGAGGCGGGACGAACCGAACCGCGAGCTGTTCGGACGAGACTGATTATTCGGTTCGAAGCCGAGCCGGGATGCGATGAACATCGGCGCTTTTGCCCAACTTTTCAGTGCTGGAAGTCACATCCCGTGACCCGACGGTCGGCCGTCGCCGACATTCTTCGGAAAATACCTGCAGAGGTAGTCAAGGATTCCCCACAGAGAATCCGCCGGCCTCGGTTCACATACAGAACCAGGTATCGGCCGAAGCGTCATCGAACTGTCATCTGGCGGGCCTCGCGCCGCCATCCAGCCAGGGGTGCATCCCGCACCGCCCGACAAGGCTCATCCCGAGCCTGAAAACCCCCGGGGTCAGCCCTGCGCCGCGGGCCTGGTCGCCACGTCCGCGGCAGCGTCGGCTTCCCACTGGCGACGCAGCGCGTCCCAGCCTGGCGACCCCAGCCTTTCCAGCGTGGCCATGTTGCGCTCGAAGATGGCCTCGGCCTCCGGGAAGGCGGCCACGGCGCGGTCGACGCTGTCCTCGCGCAGCAGGTGCAGCGTCGGGTACGGCGAGCGGTTGGTGGCGTTGGTGATGTCGTCGGGTTCGGTGTCGGCGAACTGGAAGCGCGGATGGAAGCTGGCCACCTGCAGCACGCCGTCGAGTTCCAGGTCTTCCACGGCCGCGTCGGCCAGTTCGAGGAAGTCGTTGAAGTCCTCGAAATCGGAGAATACCCGTGGGTGTATCACCATGGTGGTGTCGACGAGCGCCGGGTCGGTATCTGCCAGGCGCTGCAGTTCCACCACCAGCGTGGCCAGCAGCGTCTCGGCGTCGGTGGCGTCGCTGAAGACGTAGCGGATCTGGTCCTTCGCGTCCACCGCGCGGGCGAACGGGCACAGGTTCAGGCCGATCACGGCGCGGCGCACCCAGGCGCGCGTCTCGGCGATGGCCAGCGCGGCGGGCACGCCCTCGGGCGAGGCGTCGGAGGTGTTGGCGGATTCCGTCATGGGGCGGTTCCTTCGCGCTCGAAGACGAGCATCAGGTTGTTGGCGGGCATCGCGACGCGCTCGCGCAGGCGCAGGCCCGCGCCGCGCGCGTGCGCGACGACGTCGGCCAGGCGGCGGATGCCCCAGCTCGGGTCGCGCGTCTTCAGCCACGCGTCGAACTCGACGTTGCTGGGCGCGAGCGGCTCGTCGTCGAGGAGGTAGGGGCCGTAGGTGACCAGCACGCCTTGCGCGGCGAGGTGGCGGCCGGCGCCCGCCATCAGGCCGGGCAGCGTGGCCGGCGGCGAGGCGTGCAGCATGTTGGCGCAGGTGATCGCGTCGAACTCGCCGCTCACGGGCCACTGCGCGGCGCACACGTCCAGTTGCAGCGGCGGCAGGATGTTGGCGAGCGGGCCCGGGGATGCGCCCGGCGACTCGGCTAGGTCGTCGGCGCCGAGCACGCTCCACGCGGCGATCGACGGCAGCGACGTGGCCGCGTATTCCGTGGGCTGCCAGGTCCAGCCGCTCAGGTGGCGGGCGAACCACGACACGTGCTGGCCGCTGCCGCTGGCGATCTCCAGGGCCCGGCCGGCAGGCGGCAGCACGCGGCGCAACACCTCCAGGATGGGCTGGCGGTTGCGTTCGGCGGCGGGGCTGGACAGGCGTTGGTCTGCGGTCATCGGACAGGAGTGTGCGCACGAATGCGCGCGTTCGGGCACGGCGGCGCGCCATCCTACCCGGTGAAAACCCTGAGCGGCGACAATACGACGATGAACACGCCCGCCGCCACCTCCTTCAGCACGCTCGCGCTGCCGCCCGCCGTCATCGCGAACCTCACCCAGCTCGGGTATGTGGAGATGACGCCCATCCAGGCCGCCGCGCTGCCGGTGGCGCTGACGGGCCACGACCTGTTGGCGCAGGCCAAGACGGGCAGCGGCAAGACCGCCGCCTTCGCGCTGGCGATGCTGGACAAGCTCAACCCGCGCCACTTCGGCGTGCAGTGCCTGGTGCTGTGCCCCACGCGCGAGCTGGCCGAGCAGGTGGCGGTGGAGACGCGGCGCCTCGCGCGCGGCGAGGAGAACGTCAAGGTGCTGACGGTGGTGGGCGGCGTGCCGGTGCGCAACCAGCTCGCCAGCCTGGAGCACGGCGCGCACGTGATCGTGGGCACGCCGGGCCGCGTGATGGACCTGCTGGAGCGCGAGGCGCTCGACCTGTCGGGCCTGAAGACGCTGGTGCTCGACGAGGCCGACCGCATGCTGGACATGGGCTTCGTCGACGACATCAAGGCCGTCGCGAGCGCCTGCCCGAAGACGCGCCAGACGCTGCTGTTCTCGGCCACCTATCCCGAGGGCATCGCGAAGCTGAGCCAGCAATTCATGCGCAACCCGCAGACGGTGACGGTGGAGTCGCGCCACGACGCCAAGCAGATCCGGCAGCTCTGGTACGAGGTGACGCCCAACGAGCGCCTGCACGGCGTCGGCCGCCTGCTGCGCCACTACCAGCCGGCCTCGACGATCGCGTTCTGCAACACGAAGCAGCAGTGCCGCGACCTGGTGGACGTGCTCACCGCCGAGGGCATCCAGGCGATCGCGCTGCACGGCGACCTGGAGCAGCGCGACCGCGACCAGGTGCTGATCCAGTTCGCCAACCGCAGCTGCTCGGTGCTGGTGGCCACCGACGTGGCCGCGCGCGGCCTCGACGTGCCGCAGCTCGAATGCGTGATCAACGTGGACGTCACCTACGAGACCGAGCAGCACATCCACCGCATCGGCCGCACCGGCCGCGCCGGCGAAGAAGGCCTCGCGCTGAACCTGGCCAGCCTCGACGAGATGGGCCGGGTCGGCAACATCGAGGTGCTGCAGAAGGCCGAGACCGAGTGGCACAAGCTGTCGGAGCTGGACAAGGGCTCCGACAAGCCGCTCGTCGCGCCCATGGTGACGCTGCAGATCCTGGGCGGCCGCAAGGAAAAGATCCGGCCTGGCGACGTGCTGGGCGCGCTGACCAAGGACATGGGCTTTCCCGGCACGCAGATCGGCAAGATCAACGTGACGGACATGTCCACCTATGTCGCGGTGGAACGCGCGATCGCCGACAAGGCGCTCGCGAAGCTCAACGCGGGCCTCGTCAAGGGCAAGCGCGTGCGCGCCCGCCGCATCGAAGGCATCGTCGAGTAGTCCTATTCGTCGGCGATGAGCCGGCGGCCGAACGACACCACGTCGTCCTGCGCGAAGCCGATGGCCTTGTAGAACTCGATCACCGACGCGTTGCTGGCGCGGATCTGCAGGTTGATCTTCGGGCAGCCGGCGGCCGTCAGCAGCCGTTCGGCCTCGCGCATCAGCGCGCGCGCGTGGCCCTTCTTGCGATGCCCGGGCGCCACCGCGAGGTAGTTGATCCATCCGCGATGTCCGTCGTAGCCGATCATGATGGAGGCGATCACCGCGTCCTCCAGCGTGCCCACCAGGAACCACTCGCGCTGCACCGATCGCTTGCGCGCGATGTCCTTGCGGGGATCGTTCCAGGATCGCGTGAGGCCGGCGGCCTCCCACAGGGCGATGACGGCGGCTTCGTCGGAATCGAGGAAGGGACGGACCTGCATGCGCTCACGCCGGTTGGTTGGCGCTCCATCGTACATTGGCGCCCATGCCGCGCCGCCCCGCTCCCGCCTCGAATCGCATGGGCCCGGCCAGCGTCGTCGTGCTCGTCGCGTTCGCGGCGACGTACGCGATCGTCGCGGTGCTGCGCGGCCTGGCGCCGTAGGTTCACCTGTTGTACGCCGGCGCGAGCGCGCTGTGCTTCACGCTCTACGCCGTCGACAAGGCCGCCGCGCGCGCCGGCCGCGACCGCATCTCCGAATCGACGCTGCTGGCCATCGGCCTTGTCGGCGGCTGGCCGGGCGCGATCGTGGCGCAGCAGGTGTTCCGCCACAAGACGGCCAAGCGGTCGTTCCGCCTGCGCTTCTGGTTGTCGGTGACCGTGAACGCGGCGGCGTTCGTCTGGATGGCGACGCTGGCGGCCTGAGTTCAGGCGGCGGAGCCCGCCCTCAGCAGGTCGTGGTACGCGCCGGTCACGAGGCAGTCCGCGGAAATCCGCAGCCGCGCCATCAACTCGCGCGCCTCGCGCAACCCCGCCTCGGCGGTCTCGTCCTCCGTGAGCACCACCTCGAGCTCCATGTAGTCGCCCAGGCCCTGCACGCGATCCAGGTGCACGCGCGTGCGTCCCACGAGGTAAAGCGTGCGGTGCTTGATCACCCGGCCCTCCTGCCCGTTGGACAGGGTCAGGGCCTCGCGCAGCGTGTCGGGTGACGCCGTCGGCGACAGGACGTAGAACGAGACCTTCGGGCCGTCCTCGTCGGGGCGGCGATAGAAGATCAGGTGCCCCGTGCCGTCGGCGTAGGTACGCAGTTTCAACCGCCCGTTGTCGCAGCGGAAGAAAGTGTCGTCCTGTGCAATCTCCTCCGGTCCGCCGTCGGCGATCGCCGCGGCGCGTGCCGCGAGCGCATCCATGTCGGCGACACGCGCCTTGATCTCGATGTTGCGGGCCATGCGGTCGCGCTCCGTTGTGAAGGAGCGCGACGTTATCAGACCCTCACTCGTCCTTGCCGCGGATCAACCGGAAGACGTGGGCGCCGATGAAGGCGCCGACGATGGGCGCCAGCCAGAACAGCCACAGCTGCTCCAGCGCCGGCGCGCCCACGTAGATCGCCACGCCGGTGCTGCGCGCCGGGTTGACCGAGGTGTTGGTGACGGGGATGCTGACCAGGTGGATCAGCGTCAGCGCCAGCCCGATCGGGATCGGCGCGAACTGGGCGGGCGCCTTCGAGTCGGTGGCGCCCAGGATGACGATCAGGAAGAACATCGTCATCACGACCTCGCACACCAGGCCGGCCGTCAGCGAGTAGCCGCCCGGCGAGCGCAGGCCGAAGCCGTTCGACGCGAAGCCCTTGGCCACGTCGAAGCCCGGC
>JABCYW010000156.1 GCA_013289985.1 Betaproteobacteria bacterium
CGCTGTACGAACGCGTCGAATGGGACTGGATGGTCGGCGAGCAGGGCACGATCTGCCACGGCTGGAAGCCCGAGACCGGCAAGCTGCCATGGCACTGGGAAGGCTACGACGAGGCGCTGATCCTGTACCTGCTCGCGCTGGGCTCGCCCACGCATGGCATCCCGCCGGGGTCGTACGACGCCTGGTGCGCCACGTACCGGTGGAAGGAGGTGGAGGGCCTGGCCTACCTGCACGCCGGCCCCCTGTTCATCCACCAGATGTCGCACCTGTGGGTGGACTTCCGCGGCCTGCGCGACGCGTTCATGCGGGCGCACGACAGCGACTACTTCATCAACAGCCGCATCGGCGCCCACGTGCAGCAACGCTACGCGATCCGCAATCCGCGCCGCCATGCGCTGTACGGCGAGTTCGCGTGGGGCATCACCGCCAGCGACGGGCCCGGGGCGGCGCACTGGCGCCAGCCCGTCGAGTCACCCTTCCTGGACTATGTGGCGCGCGCCGTGCCCGACGGGCCCGACGACGGCACGCTCGCGCCCTGGGCCGTGGTTGCCTCGCTGCCGTTCGCGCCGGAGATCGTGCTGCCCACGATCGCCAACTACCGTCACATCCAGCTGCACGTGGCCAACCCGTACGGCTTCAAGGCCTCGTTCAACCCCAGCTTCCCGACCGACCGCAAGCACGCGTTCGGCTGGGTCTCGCCCTACCATTTCGGCATCAACGAAGGGCCCACCGTGGTCATGATCGAGAACCATCGCAGCGGCATGATCTGGAACCTGATGCGCAACTGCTCGCCGCTGGTCGCCGGCCTGCGCCACGCCGGCTTCGTCGGCGGTTGGCTGGGCGACATCCCGTACGACGCGGCGCGCGCGCCGCTGCAGGCGCTGCCGGTGCCGCCGGACGGCTCGGCGGGCGAGGCGGCCTGAGGGCGGCGCGTCTCGGGCTACTTCCTGCGCGACAGCCGCAGCAGCGCCCCGCTGTGGTCTTCCGCCACCAGCACGCTGCCGTCGGCCATCTCGACCAGGCCCACCGGCGAGCCCTGCGGGTGGCTGCCTTCGCGCTGCTCCCACTCGCTCACCAGCTCGGTGGGCGCGCCCGTCGGACGGCCGTCCTTGCCCAGCGCGACGGTCACGAGGCGGTGGCCCGTGGCGCGATAGCCGTGGTAGCCGATCACCAGCTTGCCGGCGAGGCCCGGCAGCCTGTCGCCGCGGTACAGCAGCATGCCCAGCGGCGCGGCGTGGGCCGGCAGCAGCAGGTCGGGCGCCAGCCTGGTGGCGCAGTCGAAGCCCGGATATTCGGGACTCGCCACGCGCTGGTCGTAGCAGTACGGCCAGCCGTAGTCGCCGCCCTGCCGCAGCACGATCAGCAGGTCGTGCGGCAACGCCGCGTCGGACAGCGACGGGTCGGCGTGGTTGATGCCGTCGCGCGCGTTGACCGCCACGGCGAGCCGGCCGTCGGGCAGCGGCGCCATGGCCATGCTGTTGCGCAGCCCGCGCGCATAGGGCGCCAGCTCGCCCGCGTGCCACGTGGCCTCGCGCGCCGCGAAGCGCAGCACCGAGCCGCGCGGCGGGCTCTCCTGCGTCTCGGGGCACGCGGCCTTCGGGTCGGGCATCCGGCCGCCCGCCGGATGGCAGTTGTCGGTGGCCGAACCCACGTTGACGAACAGCGCGCCGTCGGCGCCCACCGCGAGGCTGGGCACCGGATGGCGGCCGGTGGTGGGCAGGCCGTCGACCACCACGCGCGCGCCGCGCGCCGGATCGGCCGCGTACGGGTCGACCTGCAGCACCTGGCCGGTGATGCCCACGTAGAGCGTGCGCCCCGGTCCGCGCACGACGGCGTTGGGCTGCCACAGGTCGCGCAGCACCACCTCGGGCGCGTGGCGGCCGCCGTTGGACAGCTTCAGCAGCCGGCCCTTGTGGCTCTCCCACGCGGCCATGTCGATCACGAACACGTCGTCGTCTATGGCGGCCACGCCGCGCGCGTGGCCCAGGCCCTCGGCCACCACGCCCATGCACAGGCCCGGCGCCGTCGCGAGCGCGACCGCGGGAAAGCCGTCGCAGTCGCCCGAGGTGGCGTAGGCCGGGGCGGCGAACGCGGGCGACGCGGCGATCGCGAACAGCGCCAGCAGCGGCCAACGAAGGATAGCGCGAGTGCGCATGCCGACACCTAGCAGGAGAGCGGGGCTGGCCATTGTGGCAGCTCCCGCGTCGAACTGCTTCATCGCGTGCGTTCGGGCGAGCGCAGGCCGTGCAGGCCGAAGATGGAGTTCAGCATCTCGTCGTCCCACGCGCAGCTGGCGTCCTCGGCATCGACCAGGCGTTCGCCGCGCTCCAGCAGGTGGCCCAGCCGCGTGGCCAGCAGCGCGCTGGCCAGGTTGAGCGCCTGCATCGACGACGCGCCGCAGACGTCCGGGTAGCGCGGATCGACGCCCTGCAGTTCGGCGGCGCAGGCCCACGTGCCGTCGTCCACCGGGTAGGGCAGCCCGATGAGGGCGACGATGCGCGTCTGGGTGCCGTCCCGCCGCAGCCAGAGGAGTTGTTCGGTGGCGATGTAGTTCGGCGCGGTCGTTCGCATGAAGATCCCGGTTCAGCTCGAGTGTGCACGAGCCGCCGCAGTTTGAACCTTCGTGATTACGCGGTTTCGACACGCCACCACGCGGGCAGCAGCCTTCGCACGTCGGCCCGTCGAAAGCGATCGTCGATGAGGAAGACCACGCCCTCGTCCGACGTGGTGCGGATCACGCGGCCGGCCGCCTGCACCACCTTCTGCAGGCCGGGGAACAGGTAGGCGTAGTCGTGGCCGGCGCCGAACAGGGCCTCGAGCCGCGCCTTCACCTGCTCGTTGACCGGGTTGACCTGCGGCAGCCCCAGCGTGGCGATGAACGCGCCGATCAGGCGCCGGCCCGGCAGGTCCACGGCCTCGGCGAACGCGCCGCCCAGCACCGCGAAGCCGATGCCGCGGCCGCCCGCCTGGAAGCGGGCGAGGAAGTCGGCGCGCGCGCCCTCGGTCATCTGGCGCGCCTGCGTCCACACCGGCACCCCGGGGTGCAGCGACTGGAACAGGTCGGCCACCTGCTGCAGGTAGTCGAAGCTGGAGAAGAACGCGAGGTAGTTGCCCGGCGCCTCGGCGTACTGCCGCGCCATCAGCTCCACGATGGGCGCCAGCGAGGCCGGCCGGTGCGCGAAGCGGGTGGACAACGGCGCCACCTGCACGCGCAGCTGCGAGGCGTCGAACGGCGACTCCACGTCCACCCACGCGACGTCGGGCGGTAGGCCCAGCAGGTCGGCATGGAAGTGCATGGGCGTCAGCGTGGCCGAGAACAGCGTGGTGGTGCGCGCGGCGAGGAAGCGCGGCTTCAGGAACGAGGCCGGCACGAGGTTGCGCAGGCACAGCGTGACGTCGCGCTGCGCGTCGTCGGCGATCGTCACGTCGAACAGCGAGTGCGTGCCGAAGGACTCGGCCAGGCGCGTGAAGTGAAGCGTGTCGAAGTAGAAGGCGAGCAGCTCGGGCGGCATGTCCTCGGGATGCGCGGCCGAGTGGTCGGCGATGGCCGAGTTCACGTTCTGCAGCGCCGTCACCAGGCCCTGCGGCAGGTCCCCGTGGGCCTCGTAGGGTTCCTGCTGGTGGCCGGTGATCTCGTTCCACGTGCGCGCGAGACGTTTCAGTGCCGGCGCCACCGTGGCGGGGGCGCGCGGGCGCACGCCGTCGAGCGCGGCGCGCGACAGCGTGGCCGAGTACATCTCGCGCGCCCGCGGCACCAGGTTGTGCGCCTCGTCCACCAGCACGCCCACGCGCCACTCGTTGGCGTGCGCCAGGCCGTGCAGCATGCCGCCGAGGTCGAAGTAGTAGTTGTAGTCGCCCACCACCACGTCGGCCCACCGCACCATCTCCTGCGCGAGGTAGTACGGGCAGACCTCGTGCGCCAGCGCGATGGCGCGCAGGCCGGCGCGATCCAGGCGCGGCGCGTCCTCGGGCGTGGCGCCGACGGCGGCCTGGCGCGCGGCGGGCAGGCGGTCGTAGAAGCCCCTGGCGAGCGGGCACGAGTCGCCGTGGCAGGCCTTGGTCGGATGCTCGCAGGCCTTGTCGCGCGCCACGAGCTCGATCACTCGCAGCGGCGCGCGGCGCGGCTCGGCGATCGTGTGCAAGGCCTCCAGCGCCAGCCCCCGGCCGGGCGTCTTGGCGGCCAGGAAGTACAGCTTGTCGAGCTTCTGCCCCGGCATCGCCTTCAGCTGCGGGTACAGCGTGCCCACCGTCTTGCCGATGCCCGTGGGCGCCTGCGCCAGCAGCGTGCGGCCGGAGATCGCCGCCTTCCAGACGCTTTCGGCGAGCTGGCGCTGGCCGGTGCGGAACGTGGCGTACGGGAACGGCAGCGCCGCCAGCGCGGCGTCGCGCGCGGCGCGGTGCGCGGCCTCCTGCGCGGCCCAGGCCAGGAAGCGGTCGCACTGCAGCTCGAGGAAGGCGCGCAGGTCGACGGCGGTGAATGACTCGACCAGCGCCGTCTCGTCCTGCGAACCGACGTCGAAGTACACCAGCGCGACCTTCAGCTCGCTCAGCCCGCGCTCGGCGCACAGCAGCGCGCCGTAGCACCGGGCCTGGGCCCAGTGCAGCGAGCGCCGGTTCTGCGGCATCGCGTGCAGGTCGCCGCGGTAGGTCTTGACCTCGTCGAGCCGGCCGGCGTCGGGGTCGTAGCCGTCGGCGCGGCCGCGCACGGCGAGTTCGCGGTACTCGCCCTTGAGCCACACTTCCGATTCGTAGGACTCGCCGCGGCGCGCGGCGACCATGGCGTGGCCCGCCATGCCCTCCAGCGCGGTGGCCGACGGCGTGAAGCGCAAGTCCAGATCGCCGAGCTTGGCCGTGAACTCGCAGAGGGTGCGGACGGCTACCGTGTACTTCATCGAGGCGACGATTTTCCCACGTCGCCACGGTGGCGCGGAGATTCGTCATCCTGCGCGAAGTCGCAGCATCCACGCCGGCCAACAGGCGGAGGTCATTGCGAGGGGCTGTGCTCAAGAGCGCGCCCGTTTTCCTGGTCATGCACGATTCGCGGGCAATCCGGACCTGCCTGGGCCGCAGTTGTGCGTCGCTGGGGGCGAAGCGGCGTGTCCTCAGTTGCGCGCGACCGCCTCGGCGGACAAGCGCGGGTGGGAACGCACTGCGCGGGCCTTGAGGGCGGCTTGGTTGACAATCAATTCTGAGACGTGAGCGGCGGTTCCCGACCCAAAAACCCGACACCGACCGCGCCGATTTGGGCGCCGGATACCTGACGTTCACATCGTCGATGTAGGGGTCGCAGGCCCAATCCAGATTCTTTTCCGACAGCAGGAATGTTCAAGGGCGTGGCGGGCCGCCGTGCGCCCGCTCGGGTGCGCGCGCACCTGAGAAGTTGTTGAGCGCCGTAGCGGTGTGGCTGGGGCAAGCAATGTTGACCTTGATCTTGGTCGACTCAAGGGCGAAAGCAAATGCAGCGTCACGGCGTGCGCCGCCGACTTCGACGAGGAATAGTTGCCGAACATGGCACAGTGTGCGTTCGCCGGGTCCGAGTTCCACGCCAACGATCGGCCGGTGTTCCCGGTGTCGACGATGCGTGCGGCGGGCGCTCCACGCAAGAGTGGCAGCATTGCCTGCGCAACGGCGATGACACCGAAAACGCTGGTCTCCCACACCTTGCGCAGGTCGTCGAGTGGCGCGGTGGTCAGCGACTTGGCCCGCATGATGCGGCGATCTTGACGAAGAACGACGTGGTCGCCGCGAACGCGTATTGCTGGTTCGTCACGCTCAAAATCAGTCCCTGGCAAGTGTCGACGGTACCGGCCTGAGCAGTGACCATGTGCGAGCTGCGCTGGACGCCTTCGACCACGGCTCCGAGATCATTTCGTCTCGTGCACAAGCCATAATGAGGTCATCGAATGCGATGGACGCGAAGGACGAGCAGGAATTTGACGCCGATACGGCAGACATCGAGCGACCGCTGGGTATGCTCATTCCTTGTGTTCGCGTGGCTTGGCGCCTCCGCCGCCCCCGTCCGCGCGCAGGAGTCGCCGTTCTCGACCCGTGCTGGTTTGTTGTCGGCGCTGGTTGTTCGCGGGCTGCAATTCAGCGATGCGAACAGCCCCGTGGTCCTCGCCGGCGCCGACCTCTACGAGCCCGCCGGCTGGTCGGTCGGTGCCACGGGGATGGTGCTGCGTTCCGCCAGGGGCAACGAGGCCGGGGGGTGGGCGCTTCATGCGAGCCATGACTGGTCGCTTGACGAGAAATGGACGCTGGCGATCGGCGTGCGCCATGATGACTATGTCGGGGATCGCTTTCTCCGATCGTGGTGCTACAACGAAGTGGATGCGACGGCGACCTACGGTGACTGGCTGAAGGCAAGCGTGGGCTGGCGGCCGAACGGCGGGCCGGGTTGCCCCACCACAACGGCGACGGAGACGACGCCAGATCTCGCGTTCGACTTGAATGCACAGTGGCCTTTCACGGCAGGATTTGGTGCGAACGTCGGGATCGGGCGCCTGTTTGACGGCGGGGCCGGCAGTTATGACTATGGCCAGGGCGGCATCTTCGCCAGCGGCAAGTCCTGGGCGGCGCACTTCGGCCGCACGTTCACGCATGGCGCAACCCTCTACGGGGACGCTGCCAGGGGGCACTGGCTGGCCAGTGCGATCTGGCGGTTCTGAATCGGATTGCCAACTAGTGCGCAGGCCGGGTGAACCTTTTGCGCGCTTTCCGGGAACCTACTTCAGACTCAACACCAGCCTTGGCTCCCCCGTCCCGCCATGTTTTCCAGTTTTCGTCGTCGATCTTCGACCGGGGACGCCATCCCAGAGGCGGACTGCCTGCGCAGCATTGCTGCTGGCGATCGCCGTGCGCTTGAATTGCTTTACCGCAACTATCAACCCAGGCTGGCTCGGTTCCTCTCGCGCTTCACGCGCCAGGAAGGGTTGATCGAAGAGGTGATCAACGACACGTTCTGGGTGGTGTGGCGGAAGGCGCACCAGTACCGCGGTGACGCGCGCGCCTCGACCTGGATCATGGGCATCGCCTACCGCCTCGCGATGAAGGCGTTTCGCGACCAGGACGACCTGACCCGGCACGAGAGCGACGAGCATCTCTCGACCAGCCTGTCCCATGACCCAGGAACGGCGCGCGAGCTTCGTGACTGGATCGGCAAGGGTCTGGGCCTGCTGCCGCTCGACCAGCAGATGACGGTCGAACTGGTCTATGGACAAGGGCATACGGTCGAAGAGGCTGCGGCCATCATGGACTGTCCCGTCGGGACCGCCAAGTCGCGCCTCTTCCATGCCCGGGTGAGACTGCGCAATCTGCTGCCCGACCTGGCCGGCGAAGCGATGTCCGCGAACGTCGATGGAGGTACGCGATGAGCACCGACCGAAATGGATACGAGAACGAACACCACAGGGTCTGGGAATTGCTTCCCGCCCTCGTCAACGGAACGGCCGATGGCGAGCAGACCCGCCGTGTGGAGCGTCACCTGGACCAGTGCGCCGACTGCCGGGCGGAACTGGCACGAGAACGGCTCATGCGCGAGGCGCTGAGGCTGCCCGCGGAGAACGCGCCGGATGTCGAACTCGGGCTACAGAGCGTGTCGCGTCGGCTTGACCAGGTTGATCGCCCGCGCTCGTCCGCGCGCTCGCCGCGACGTATGTTCCCGCGCGTCGGCGGGATGACGTTGGTCGGGGTCGGTCTGGTGGAATTGGTCGCACTGGCGGCCCTCTTGATTGCTGGTGCGCGACTGGTGGGGCCAGCGGGCAACGGGTCGCCGGCGGTCTACCGTACGCTCAGCGACACGACGACACGGGGGGCGGCGGCCGTCCGCCTACGGCTTGTTTTCGAGGGGGCACGACCCCTTGGTGAGTTCCAGTCCGCCCTGCTGGCGCAGGATCTCGTCGTCGTCGATGGCCCATCGGAGGCCGGCGTCTGGTCGCTGAGTTTCAGGAACGAGGGGCACGACGCCGAGAGCGCGGCGCAGGCATTGAGGCGGATTCCAGGGGTGATGTTCGCCGAGCCGGTGGGGTTGCCAGGATCATGAATCCGTGGGAGCTGGGTCGCCGCACGACGTTGGCCGTACTGGCGTTCGCGTCCTGCATCGTGGCTGCCGGCTGTGCAGTGCCCACCGCGATGCCGGTCGACGTGCCACCGATCTTTGCCGGCGCGCCGCGGGGGGGTGCACTGCGGGTCGTCGTCATCGCCGTGGCGAACCCGCGTGCATCACTCTCGACGCAGGCCGGGACGACGCCGGGACTCTACGAGGCTGCGCCGCGCTATGTCACCGGCGAGGCGGCGCGCAGGCGCCTGGACGAGGTCAGGCAAGCACATCGGCTGATGCCGCTGGCGGGCTGGCCCATCCCGACGCTGGGTGTCTATTGCGGAACGTTCCTGATCCCCGCGGACATGACTCGCGAGGACGCGCTTGCTGAGCTTGCCAGGGATCCGCGCGTCGTTCTCGCCCAACCCTTGAACGAATTCGAAACGCTTGGCCGGGATCCGGTCCGCGCCGCGCCGACGCCCGCGGGGGGTGTCGACCCGAGCGCGAGCTACAACGATCCCTATCTGTCGTTGCAGCACGGTCTGCAATCGCTGGACGTGCTGAGGGCGCATCGCTGCGGGCGCGGAGCAGGGGTCGTTGTCGCGGTGGTCGACACCGGAGCCGATACCACGCATGTCGACTTGCGCGACGCGCAGATGACCAGCGCGAACTTTGTCGACGACGATGGGCGACAGTTCCTGCGCGATTTCCATGGCACCGCCGTCGCCGGCATCATTGCCGCGACGCCGGGCAATGGGGTCGGAATCGTCGGCATCGCTCCGGATGCGCAATTGATGCTGCTGAAGGCCTGCTGGCAAACAGGCCATGGAGCAGGTGCGCAATGCAACTCGTTGACGCTGGCGCAAGCACTGAGCAAGGCCATCGACCGCGGTGCGCAGGTCATCAACCTGAGTCTGGGCGGCCCGCCTGACGACCTGCTGGCGCGGCTGGTTCGCCAGGCCATCGCCAAGGGAATCGTGGTCGTTGGCGCTGTTCCCCCTGGCGACGACAGACGAGGCTTCCCGGTTGGCATTCCTGGCGTGATCGCCGTGCGTGAAGGTGCTGCTCCCACAACCTCGGATGCCGGGCTTTCGCTCTCCGGTCGAGACATCCTGACGCTGAGTCCGGGCGGGCACTTCGACTTCAGCTCTGGCAGTTCGCTCGCGACGGCCGAGATCAGTGCCGTCGCCGCGCTGTTGTTGCAGCACGACCCCCACCTGACCGGCGCCGCGATCGAGAAGCTGCTGCGGGACACCGCATCCCCCGGCACGGAAGTGCCTGACGCGTTTCAGGCGGTTGCCGCGATCGACCGGTCGTGTGCCGGAAGCGTGCCGCGCTGACGGTGGGCGTGCGTCGCCCCTCGCCGGTTCCACCGTTTCGATTCAACCAAAGGCGCGCAGATCGGTACTCACCGAAGCCACCGGAGCGCCCCGCAACCCCGCGGGACTTGTGCCTTGCTTGTCGAAGGTTGCTTCTCGGTGAAGCGGAGATCGATATGAGCGGGCAACACAAACTGGAAGCTGATGGCCGGCGCGCTTCCGCCTGGATCGTGCGTCGCAGCCGTTGGGGCGCGCCCTTGGACGAGGATCAGTTGCTTGCCACGCAGCAGGCCTTCGACAGCGTTGCTACCGACTACGACGGCCCTCGCGGCAACAACGAACTCATCCAGCGGATGCGCTTCGCCATGTGGGATACCGTGCGCGACGAACTGCCCGCCGATTCCCGGCTGCTTGATCTCGGATGCGGAACCGGCATCGATGCCGTCGAATTCGCCCAACGCGGCCACCGGGTGGTCGCTACGGACTGGTCGCCGCAGATGGTGGATCGCACGCAGGCCCGAAGCGCGGCGGCGGGTCTCGAATCACGTGTCACGGTGGCGCATCTGGGTGTCCAGCAGCTCGATCGGCTCGACGGCGAGTTCGACGGCATCTACTCGAACTTCGGCCCGCTGAACTGCG
>JABCYW010000157.1 GCA_013289985.1 Betaproteobacteria bacterium
AACTTCCCTGCACCTCGCCCGGCAATGTCGACCGTACCGCGCTCCGGCGATTGGAAGCCGCACGCGCGATCCGAGAGCACCTCCGCGCCGCAGGCGTCGCCGTCAATGTGCAGCCCGAGCCCACGGACCCGGAAGCCGTCCGTCTGGTCATCGGCCAGATTCCGCGCGGGCGCCGGCCCACGGTCGGGCGGGTGATGGAGCGCTTCGCGCTGGACTGGCGCCACGCGGGCGAGTCGCCGCAGGGCGGTCCCGGCGGTCGCGGGGCAGCGCGCTCGAATGTCGGCGGCTTTGACTCGTCATAATGACAAATCCATCAGTCAACGTTCCGCCATGACCATCCAGGATCATCGCCCCCGGGTCGCCGCCGAGCGGCGCGAGCGCATGCGGTTGCGATTGTTCGCAAGTGCACTCTCTCTCGCGGCCGAAAAGGGGCCGGCGGCCACGTCGATCGACGATGTGATCTCGCACGCCGGCGTGGCGCGCGGGACGTTCTACAAGTATTTCGTCTCGCCCGAGGCGATGGTGCAAGAACTGGCGATAGCGCTCGCCAACGAACTCATTCGCATGGCCGAGCCCGTCGTGCAGACGGTGTCCGACCCTGCCGAGCGCGTTTGCGCCGGCATGCGCATCATCTCGCGCGTCGCCGGGCTTCATCCGGCCATCGGCGGCTTCCTGGTCCGCCTGAGCTGGAGCGATCCGGTGGTCCAGGGCCTGCTGCTGGACTACGTTCGCCGCGACTTGGCCGAAGGCCTGCGCATCGGCCGATTTTCCGAGATGCCCCTCGCGCTCGCGGTCAACATCGTGGCCGGTTCGGTGCTCGGGGCGACCCAGTGCATGCTGCAGCCCGGCTGCGAGCCCGACTTCCCGGAGCGCAGCGCGGCAGCCGCACTTCGCGCGCTGGGCGTCGACGGACGCACCGCGCAGCGCATCTCGACGCGTCCGCTGGCGCCGGTGGACCCCTTGCACGACGGACTGGTCCTTGCGTCGCTGGGCCTGGAGCCCGACGAGCCGGAAGACGCGCCGCAGGCCAGCCCGCCAGCCGCCTCACGGGCGGCCAAGCGTAGCGTCCGAACCTGAGCGAGCTCGCTGTCCTCGACGCCGCGCGCCGTCCGTCGCCTGACGCGTTGCACAAGCGGCATGTCCGAATACATAATGACGTTGTTGTCATTATGAAAACGGAGACATGCTGTGGATTCGATCGAAGACTCCCTCGACATCGGCACCTGGTCAAACCTGCGCAGCATCGCCTCGCTGGACGACGTGCGCGCTCTGGAGCTCGTGCAGCCCTCGCCGTCGGCCTCTCACCGCAGCACCTATGACGCGCTCGCGCGCGGTGCGGCCCGAGCGCCCGACCAGCCGGCGCTGACCTTCTTCGTCCGCCCCGAGGACCACGAGCAAGCCGTGGTGTGGACCCACCGCGAGTGGCTCGCGCACATCTCGCAGGCAGCCCGCTTCTTTCGCCGACTCGGAATGCGGCGAAACGATTGCGTGGCCCTGCTGCTGCCGAACCTGCCCGAGACCCATTGGGCGCTGTGGGGCGCGGAGGCCACGGGCATCGCATTCCCGATCAACGCCTGGCTCGAGCCCCCGATGATCGCGGAGTTGCTGCGAGCCTCGGGGGCGCGGTGGGTCGTGACGCTCGCGCCCGAATCGGGTTCGGGCCTTTGGGACAAGGTCGTGCAGGCCATCGAATGGCTTCCGCAGATCGAGGCCGTCCTGGTTGTCCAGCCGAACCGCCATCTGGCTGGCGCTGACGGCGTCATCGCTACGCTGCCGGCGCGCTGTGGTCACGCCGAGGTGCTCGACTTCGTCCGGGTGATCGAGACCTGCGACGACGAGCCTTTGGTGGAGTCCGATCGCCCGGGGCTGGGCGACGTTGCCTCGTACTTCTGCACGGGTGGAACGACCGGCGCCCCGAAGATCGCCGTGCGAACGCATCGCACCGAGGTCGCCAACGCGCTGCAACTGGCTGCCGTGCTGGGCGCCGATCTGCTTGGTCCAGGACGATCCATCCTCTGCGGACTGCCGCTGTTCCACGTCAACGGACAGATCGGTACCGGCCTCGCGCCTTGGTCCGCAGGTGGTCACGTGGTACTCGCAACACCACAGGGCTACCGCACCCCTGGCCTGCTGCCTCGCTTCTGGGACATCGCTGCGCGGCACAGGATCACGGCGTTCTCCGGCGTCCCGACGGTCTACGCCGCACTTCTGCAGGCCCCGCCAGCCACGCAGGACCTGTCCGCGCTCAAGGTCGCCATCTGCGGGGCAGCGCCGATGCCGGCCGAGCTGTTCCACCGCTTCCAGCGCGAGACCGGCATCCGGCTGCTGGAGGGCTATGGGCTCACCGAGGCGGGTTGCGTCTCGACCATCACGCCGCCGGGCGGCGAGCAGCGGGTTGGCTCGATCGGCGTGCGCCTGCCGTGGCAGCGGCTGCGGGTCATTCTGGTCGATGAAATGGCGCGGTACGTCCGCGACGCAGCGACCGACGAAGTCGGCGTGCTTGTCGTGCAAGGCGAGAACCTGTTCCGGGGCTACCTCGACCCGGCACACGAGCGCGACCTGTGGATTGACCTGCCCGACGCGTGCAACGTGCCGTCCCGCTGGCTCGACACGGGGGACCTCGCGCGCGTCGATGCGGACGGCTACCACTGGCTCGTCGGAAGGAAGAAGGAGCTCATCATCCGCGGCGGCCACAACATCGACCCGAAGAGCATCGAAGAGGCGTTGAGCGCGCATCCCGCGGTGGCGCTGGCCGCAGCCGTGGGCCGCCCCGACGCGCATGCGGGTGAACTCCCGGTCGCCTATGCCCAGCTGCGGCCGGGCGCCAGCGTCACGCCGGAAGAGTTGCTCGCCTTTGCGAGCCAACGGATCGCCGAGCGCGCGGCGTGGCCCAAGCACGTCACGCTGCTCGACGCGCTGCCCACGACCGCCGTCGGCAAGGTCTTCAAGCCCGGTCTGGTGTTGCGCGAGATCGAGTCCGTCTGTCGCGAGGAGTCCGCGGCGTGCGGAGCGACGCTCACGCAGTGCCGCGCCCGGCAGGACCCCAAGCTGGGCCCGGTGCTCGGGTGGGCAACGGACGGTAACGCCGGCTTGCTGGCAACGCGGCTCGCAGCCTATACGTTCCGCACCGAGCTCCTCGGGGCATGAGCGTGCCGCCCGTCAATGGGCGCAGTTGCGCGCCGCGGCCAACGAGGGACTCGGGTCAGAGATGTCGCTGGCGAGCAACTCGCCAAGTCGACTCGCCTCTTCGACCTGCCACCCATGTGCGTTCGCAGCGGCAAGCGCCATGACCTCGTGGAACACCGCACCCTGAGTCCGTGCGGCCGCAACGGCCTGCCGCCCAGCCGACTCTGCGCCCGCCGCGTCGCCCTTCGCCGCAAGCGTCAGCGCGAGCTGGCGCCACAATCCCGACTCCAGCAGGCGCGCGCCGCTCTCGCTGGCCAGAGCCAGTCCTTCGCGAGCCGAGGATTCCGCGGCATCGAGCTGCCCGGCGATGCGGCACGCCTCGGCGTGGTGATAGTGAAATCCGTCGTAGGTCACGAACAACCCGCAACGGCGCGCGCCTTCGGCGGCGCGCCGCATCTGCGCCAGTCCCACGTCGACTTTCCCTCGCGCCAGCAACGCGCGACCATGCAGCCAGTCGAACCCACTCGATGTGGTCGACAGCGCGTGCCGCTCGATGACTTCGTGCAGACGCTCGATCAGCGTTTCGACAACGTCGAACTCGCCGGCCAACGCATGCACCGAAGCCGCCATGTAGAGCGCGGTCACCTCGCTCAGCGGATGGCGAAGCGCCACCGCGAGGTCGACGGCGCGCTCGGCGTGCGAACGCGCCGCAGCGAAGTCGCCGGCAATCCACGACACCAACGCCAGGACACCACCCGCCTCGACGCCTGGCTCCTGCACGAACGGCCCGGCAGACGCCGCGTCTGCGCAGGCGGCACGCTCCTCGAGCGCCGCTTCGAGTGCGCCGCGCGCAGCCGTCAGTTCGCCGCACATGGCCAGCGTCATGCCGGTCGCGCAAAGACCCGTCACGCGTTGCATCGCGTCGCCGGAGCGCTCGCCGCGCCGCGCCATGTCCTCCGCAAGCCGGCGTGCGGCATCGAGCTCGCCCCGGGAAAAGCGCACCCACCAGCGCCCGTGCGCGGCACGCACTCGCGCGGGCGAGTCGATGTCGTCGAACGCGCTCGTGCGGGCGAAGGCTTCCGCGACCTCGGGTTCGGAAACGACGTGGATGCGGGTCAGCGCAAGCGCCTCCACCAGCCGGAGAGACTGCTCGCATGCCCGGTCGGGTGCACCCGCAAGCAAGGCCACGCCGTGGCGAGCGGCTCGGACGGCCTCACCGGGCGCACCGCGTTCGATCGCGCGCGTTGCGACATCGACAAGCCGCGCGGCCGCTGCGGCGGGCTCGCGCCCGCGTTCGAAGTGAAGCGCAAGCGCCGCGGCGAGGTCCGCGGGATCGCCGTCGTGGTGGCGCTGCAGCGCCCGCGCCCACGCGCGGTGCCAGGGAACCGATTGCGACACGGAGAGCTTCTGGTGGATCGCGTGCCGGTACAGCGAATGGCGAAACGCATGTACCGCGTCGAGCCGGCCGTCGGCACACGGGCGCACGTCGGTCACGCGCAGCCACAGCAAACGCTCGGCAAGTCCTTCGAGCGCCGCAGCGACGTCGTCCGCGTCGCGGTCGAGTACCTCCGCGAGGCAAAGGCTCGAGAACTCCAATCCACCGACGCTGGCTGCGCCCAAGAGCCGCTGCTCGTCGGACGTCAGGCCGCTCAAATGCCGTTCGATGACGTGCGCAATGCCTCCCGGCACAGCGGCGTTGCGCGGGTCGGGCAGGCGCCAGCCGCCGTCGACCTGCGCAAGCGCCTCGGTCTGCGTCCATTCGTCGACCAGGTGGGCGGCGAACAGCGGCAGACCTGCCGTGTGGGCATGCAACTCGTGGACGAAGTCTTCGGGGGGGCGTGCACCGAGCCGGCGAACCAGCCAGTCGCCCAGGTCGCGCTCCGACAGCGGTTCGAGCGCGATTTCATCGCAGAGCTTGTGCAGCTTCAGCTCGTGGCGCAGGCCCGCCAGCGGGTGCTGTTGCACGATCAGCTCGGTCGGACGGAACGTGCCGATGACCAGCACCGGCGACGGGCCGCGCCGGCGGGCGAGATAGGCAAGCGCCTGCACCGTCGCATGGTCGCTCCAGTGCAGGTCTTCCAGCAGGATCACGAGCGGCGACGCGTCGCGCGCGCGGTCGAGCAACTCGCCCAGTTCGCGAAGCATGCGATCCTGCGTCGCACCGGCGGCTTCCTGTCGCAGGACGCGGCGGTCGTCTTCGTCGAGAAGCCATGGCATCTGCAGCATCCAGGTGGGCGCGACCTGGCGCAGCGTGGCGCGCAGGGTGTCGCCGCCAACCGAGCGGCATAGGCTGCTCAGCGCCTCGAGGATCGGCATGTACGGCTCGGCCGCGCCGTAGTGCTCGACGCACTGCCCCACGCCGACCGCCACGCCGGTGGGGAGCGTCGCGACGACGTGCTCCACGAGCGCGGACTTCCCGATCCCGGCTTCGCCGCCCACGAAGACCAGCTGCCGCTGGCCGCCCGCTGCTCGCGCCCAGGCGGCCGCAAGCCGTTGGAGCGCAGCTTCGCGTCCGACCAACGGGGGGAGTTCGGGCATGGGAACGGACGGTGCGGCCACCGGCGAGCTCGCCGGCCCTGCGGCGGACGCCGCGTCCGCCCCCCGTTCGGTGACGACCTCGGCAACGAAGCGATAGCCGCGTCGCGATGCCGTTTCGACATAGCGCGGCCGGCGCGGATCGTCGCCGAGCGCCTGGCGCAGCTGGCTGACGACGGTGCGGACGACCGACTCGCTCACGTGCCGGTGTCCCCAGATCCGATCCAGCAGGGCCTCCTCCGGGACGAGCTGGCCGGGCCGCCGCACGAGTTCGCACAGCACGGCCAGCGCCCGCGGCGGCAGCTCCACGCCCGTGCCGGCACGGCTCAGCCTAGCCTCGGCTTCGTCGAGGTGGAAAGGCCCGAAGCGGGCGCGCAGCGACGCGGATTCGTTCATCGAACCATGACTGTAGCCCTCCCGGGCGCCCGATGGCACGTCCAGACGGAATGCAGACGAGTTCCAGACGGCACGTCGGGAACCCTCTCCCGACACTGGACGCCATGCTGGATTCCCAACCCATCTTTCCCGTCGCAGGCGCCTACGTCCTGCAATTGCACCGCGATGCGCGTATCGAAGACGGCCATTGGATCGGCCGGATCGAACACGTCGCCAGCGGCGAGAGCTTCGAGTTCACGACGCGCGAGGCTCTCGTGGCCTGGCTGATCGCGCACGCCAACCGCATGCGCGAACACCCCGGTTCGTGACTTTTCCGGCCACCCATCCCACCGAATCAAAGGAACGACCCGCGATGCGCCCCAACCCCATGCTCCTGATCGCCGCGGCAGCCTCGCTGCTATGCGGCTGCCACTCCGACGCCCCGAAGCCCTACGAGGAGATCCGTCCCGTCTGGACGCAGGTCGCCGGCCGCACGCCGGGCTCCGTCGGCGCCGTCTATTCCGGCGAGGTTCGAGCGCGCTACGAAAGCCGGCTGGGCTTCCGCACGGGCGGCAAGATCGTGACGCGTCTCGTCGAGGTCGGCAGCCACGTGCGCCGCGGGCAGCCCTTGATGACGCTGGACCCGGAGCAGGAGACGTTGCAGGTCGTGGCCACGTCCGCCGACGTCGACGCCGCGAACAGCCGTCTGGCCCAGGCTCGCATCGACCTGAAGCGCGCCGAGCAGTTGCTGGCGCGACAGTTCGCCTCGCAGGCAGAGGTCGACCAGCTCCGCCTGGCGGTCGAGCAAGCCGAGGCGCAGGCGCGCAGCGCGTCCGCGCAGCACGCGCTTTCCGCGAACCAGCGTTCGTTCACGACGCTCACGGCCGACCGCGACGGCGTCGTAACGGCGCTCGCCGCCGAGGCGGGCCAAGTCGTCGCAGCCGGCCAGTCGGTCGCGACGGTCGCTGGCGATGGGGAGCGCGAGGTCGCGGTGAGCATTCCGGAATCGCGCGTCGACGAGTTGCGCACGGCCGGCACCCTGCAGGTCACCCTGTGGTCGGCGCAAGGAAAGTCGTGGACGGGCCGGCTGCGCGAGCTCGCACCCGACACCGACAGCGTCACCCGCACCTACGCGGCGCGCATCACCATCGTCGACGCCGACCCGTCGGACATCCGCCTGGGCATGACCGCCTCCGTTCACGTCGCCAACGTGGCCGGCGCCAGCGCCATCCGACTGCCGCTCACGGCCATCGTCGACCGGGGTGCCGAACGTGACCTCTGGGTCGTGGATCCGAAGAGTTCCCGGGTCGCCCTCCAGCCGGTGACGGTGGGTAACGCGCAGAACGACGATGTGATCGTGCTCTCAGGGCTGCAGGGCGGCGAGCAGGTCGTGACCGCCGGCGTGCACCTGCTGCAGCCGGGCCAGCGCGTCGCGGTCGTGCCCACGGGAACCACCCAGACGGAGGTCGCGAAATGAAGCGACTCAACCTTTCCGAGTGGGCACTCGGGCATCGGCAGATGATCCTGTTCCTCATCCTGCTGTTCTCGATCACCGGCTTCCTCGCGTACAACAAGCTCGGGCAGAAGGAAGATCCCGAGTTCACGATCAAGACGATGGTCGTCCAGGCCGGGTGGCCCGGCAGCTCCTCGCAACAGATGGCCGACCAGGTCACCGACAAGCTCGAGAAGAAGCTGCAGGAAGTCGCCGAGATCGACTACACGTCGACCTACGTCAAGCCCGGCGAGACCCAGATCAAGATCAACTTGCGCGAGGACACCCCGCCCGCGAAGGTGCCCGACGTCTGGTACCAGATCCGCAAGAAGATCGGCGACGTCAAGCAGACCCTGCCGCCTGGCGTGCAGGGCCCGTTCTTCAACGACGAGTTCGGCGACACCTTCGGCAATCTCTACGCCATCACTGGCGACGGCGTGAGCCTGCCCGACCTGCGCCGTTTCGCCGACGCAGCCCGGAACGAACTGCTGCGCGTGCCCGACGTGAACAAGGTCGACCTCGTGGGCGTGCAGCCCGAGAAGATCTACATCGAGACTTCCACCGCCAAGCTGGCCTCGCTCGGCATCGACCCTGGCCTCATCGCCTCCACGCTCGCCCAAGCCAACGCGGTTGCCGCGGCGGGTACCGTCGAGACGACCGCTGAACGCGTGCGCCTGACGGTGAGCGGCGAGTTCGACTCGGTCGAGGGGATCCGCAGCATCGGCATCCAGGCGGGAGAGCGTACGTTCCGCCTCGGCGACATCGCCGATGTGCATCGCGGCGTCGTCGAGCCCGCGGTTTCGAAGATGCGCTTCGACGGCCACGAGGCGATCGGCCTGGCCGTCAGCATGCGCAAGGGTGGTGACGTCATCCGTCTGGGCACGCAGTTGGACGAAAGCGTCGCGCGCGTGCAATCGCACCTGCCCGTCGGCGTGCAGATCCGCGCCGTGAGCAACCAGCCCCGAGTGGTCGAAGAATCGGTGCACGAGTTCAAGAAGAGCCTCGGCGAGGCGGTGGCGATCGTGCTGGCTGTGAGCTTTCTGTCGCTGGGCGTGCGCACCGGCATCGTCGTCGCGCTGTGCATCCCGCTCGTGCTCGCCATGACGTTCCTCGCCATGTACCTGATGGGCATCGACCTCCAGCGCATCTCGCTGGGCGCGCTGATCATCGCGCTCGGGTTGCTGGTGGACGACGCCATCATTGCCGTGGAGACGATGGCGCTGAAACTCGAACAGGGCTGGGATCGCTTCCGCGCGGCAACCTACGCCTACACCGCCACGGCATTCCCGATGCTCACCGGCACGCTCATCACGGCCGCAGGCTTCCTGCCCGTCGGATTCGCGAAGTCGGGTTCGGGCGAATACGTCAACTCGCTGTTCCTGGTGGTGGGCCTGTCGCTGGTCCTGTCCTGGATCGTGGCCGTGCTCTTCACGCCCTACATCGGCTTCATGCTGCTGAAGGAGCACAAGGATGCTTCGCACGACGAGGATGCGGTCTACCAACGCGGCTTCTACGTGCGCTTCCGCCGCCTGCTCGACGGGTGCCTGCAGCGCCGCAACTGGGTGATCGGGGCAACCGTGGTCGCGTTCGCCGGCTCGCTGCTGCTGTTCCAGAGCGTGCCGCGCCAGTTCTTCCCGGCCTCCGACCGCCCCGAGCTGGTCGTCGACCTGTGGATGCCTCAGGCCGCGACCTTCGAGGCCAGCCAGCGCGAGGTCCAGGCGCTCGAGCAGAGGATCAAGAGCGACCCCGACATCGCGGACATCACGAGCTTCGTCGGCAACGGCAGCCCGCGCTTCTACCTGCCGCTGGACGTGCAGACGCCCAACCTCAACCTCGGTGAACTGCTGGTGATGACCAAGGATCGCGAGGCGCGCGAACGCGTCCGCACCAAGCTGCAGACCCTGCTCGGTGGCACCTTCCCCAATGTCCGCGGCCGCGTGAACCGGCTGGAGAACGGCCCGCCCGTGGGTTACCCGGTGCAGTTCCGCGTGTACGGCACCGACGGCGAACGGATCCGCCAGATTGCCGCCCAGGTCGCAGACGCAATGCGCGCCGATCCGCATGTGCGCCAGGTCAACGCCGACTGGGGCGAGCGCGTGAAGCGCGTCCGCGTCGACGTCGACCAGGACAAGGCGCGCGCGCTGGGCATCAGCTCGTGGCAGATCAAGTCCGCCCTGGAGACCTCGTTGTCCGGCACGCCGGTGACGCAGTACCGGGAAGGCGACCAGACGCTCGACGTGGTCGCCCGACTGGCGGCGCCTGAACGCACCGACCTCAACAACTTGAAGGACGCCAAGATCTACCTGCGCGACGGCAAGTTCGTTCCGGTCTCGCAGGTGGCCCGGCTCGCCCTCGACAGTGAAGACAGTGTCGTGTGGCGCCGCAATCGCATCCCGACGCTCACGGTGCGTGCCGATGTCTCCGGGGCCGAGGCGCCCGATGTGACTCAGGCGGTGCTGC
>JABCYW010000158.1 GCA_013289985.1 Betaproteobacteria bacterium
CGTCAGCGCGCTCGACCGCAACCAGCTGGGCCTGTCGACCATCGAGAACTTCATCCAGACCGACGCGGCCATCAACCCGGGCAACTCGGGCGGCGCGCTGGTGGACGGCGAAGGCCGGCTGGTGGGCATCAACACGGCCATCTTCTCGCGCAGCGGCGGCAGCATGGGCATCGGCTTCGCGATCCCCGTGGACATCGCCCGCGAGGTGATGGACGCGCTGATCCGCGACGGCCAGGTGACGCGCGGCTGGATCGGCGTGCAGCCGCGCGACCTCACGCCCGAGTTCGCCGACAGCTTCCAGTTGCCGGTGCGCGAGGGCGTGCTCGTCACCGGCGTGCTGCGCGACGGCCCGGCCGCGCAGGCAGGCCTGAAGCCGGGCGACGTGGTGACCGCGATCGGCGGGGTGAAGATCTCCAACACCGCGCAACTGCTGCGCGCGGTCGGCGCGCTGAAGCCGCCTTCCAGCGCCGTGCTGGCCGTGCAACGCGGCAGCGACGCGATCACCTTGAGCGTGCCGGTGGCCAAGCGTCCGCCGCCGCGGCCGCGCGACTCGGACGACTCGCGCTAGCGGCTCAGGCCGGCAGAGGCTCTTGCCTCATCGCCACGGGTTGCCCGCGGGACGGCGCCCGTCGCATCAGCAGCGTCGAGGCCGCCACGTTCCATGCGAGCTGCGCCACCAGGATGCCGATGACCACGGAGCTGTCCATCGTCGGCCACGTCGCGACGATGGCGGCCGGCGGCAGCGCGCCGGTCGCCAGGCCCAGCATGCCCACGATGCGCTGCAGCCCGCGCTCGCGCAGCAAGGCGAACGCCATCGCCATCACGCCCACCGACTGGAAGAACCAGGCGACGACGGCGAGATTCTGGATCACGACATAGCAGAAATGGATCATCTCGCGGCCGGTGTCCGCGCTGTGGCCGGCCTTCAGGTAGTAGCCGGCGACGTCGCCCGTGATGAAGCCGTCGGTGACGGCGGCGCCCACCATCGCGATGCATCCGATGAGGTAGGCGACCCAGGCACCCTGCACCGCGGAACGGCGGGTGTCGATGGTCGAGGCCAGGCTCGTGAAGCCGAACGCGAGGCCCAGCACGCAGGCGAGCTCGACGGCGTGGACCACTCGATGCATAGTACCGTTCGCCACCATCGCTTCCAGGATCCCGCGCGAGGTCGTCGCGGTGACGGCCGGGTCGAGCGCGACGAAGGCGATCGAGACGAAGGCCGAAACCAGCATCAGGAAGCCGGCGACACGCGTGTCGCCGGCGGTCGCGTGGGCCGGAAGGCCGGCGGATTCATGCTTGTCCATGGAGTCTCCTCGTTGATCGGCCGACGGCTTGTCGACCGGTACGGCATGGTGGCCGCGCGGTCGCGGCGAACCTTGTCGAGGAGGTAGCGGCGTGTTTCGTTTTGTCGTGGGCGATACCTGGCGATGTCGCTTCAGGGCCGCCGGTCAGGAACTCAGGTCGATTCCCGCGTGGAGTCGGGCGCCTGCGTGCTGCGGATGAACAGCGGCACCACCAGGATGCCCACCTCGTACAGCAGGATCATGGGCACCAGCAGCGCCACCATCGAGCCCGGATCGGGCGGCGTGACGAGGCCGGCGACGCCCGCCGCGCAGACCCAGTAGTAGTTGCGGAACTTGCGCAGCTGCTCCACCGTGACGAGCCCGAGGCGCGCGACGATGACGACGGCCACCGGCACCTCGAACGCGACGCCGAACGCGATGAACATGGTCAGCACGAAGTCGAGGTAGGCCTCGATGTCGGGGCTCACCTGGACCGACGCCGGCGCCATGTGCTGGATGGCCGGGAAGGCCTTCTTGAACACGATGAAGTAGCAGAACGCGACGCCGCAGTAGAACAGCAGCGTGCTGGTGACCACCAGCGGCAGCACCAGCCGCTTCTCGTGCTTGTACAGGCCCGGCGCCACGAAGGCCCAGACCTGGTAGAGCACCCAGGGCAGCGCGATGCCGAAGGCCGCGAGCACCGTCACCTTGATCGGGATGAGGAACGGCGAGACCACGCCCACGGCGATCATGTGCGCGCCCGCGGGCAGCGCGTTGATCAGCGGCTCGGCGAGGAAGTCGTAGAGCCGGCGCGGGCCGGGCCAGGCGGCCAGCGCGCCGAAGACGATGGCGACGCCCCACACGCTGCGCAGCAGCCGGTCACGCAGCTCGATGAGGTGCGCGACGAAGGGCTGCTCGGTGCCCGCGAGCTCGTCTTGGGAAGGGGACGCCATGGATCTGCGGCTCAGGAAAGAGGGAGCGGAGGACGCGGCCTCCGCGGATCACGCGCCACTGCCGCGGCGGGGCCGGAAGCGCGCCACCCGCGCCGCGCCCGACTGGGCATTCGTGCGAACGCCCGCGTGCTGCTTGTACCAGGTGGGCATCGCGCTGCGCTTCAGGCGCCAATTCTTGCGCGGCAGCTTGTAGGCCGGCGGCGCCAGATCCAGCGGCCGCATCGCCGCGGCGTCCGACACGTCGGCCATGCCGGGCTCGCCCAGTTCGCCCGGATCGCGCATGCTGCGCTGCACGTGGTCGTGCACGTCGCGGGCCGCGCCCTCGAACTCCGACTTCATCTTCGCGAGTTCCTCGATCTCGATCGAGCGGTTGACCTCGGCCTTGACGTCGGCCACGTAGCGCTGGGCACGTCCCAGCAAGGTGCCCACCATGCGCGCCACGCGCGGCAGCCGTTCCGGGCCGATGACGATCAGGGCGATGCCGCCGACAAGGGCCAGCTTGGTGACGCCGATATCAAACATTCAGGGGGCGTACGAGGCGCGGGCGCGCTCAGCGGCGCGTGGCGTCGACGTCGATCGTCTCGCCGGCGGCGCGCTGATCCGAGGACGCCACTTGCTGCACGGGCGGCTCGGCGGCCTTGGTTTCGCCTTCCTTCATGCCGTCCTTGAAGCCCTTGACGGCGCCGCCGAGGTCGGAACCGATGTTCTTCAGCTTCTTCGTGCCGAAGATCAGCACGATGATGACGAGAAAGATGATCAGGTGAGTGGTCGAGATACCCATGACGGGCTCCTTCAGGGTCGAGCGCCACCCGCTGGTCGGACGAGGGTGCGTGAAAACCCCATTCTAGTGGAACCGGGCGCCGCGGACTTGCGGCAACGCAGGGATCACCCCTTCGCCCAGGGGCGCGGGCCGCCGATGGCATGCAGGTGCAGGTGCGGCACCTCCTGCATGCCGTCCTTGCCGGCGTTGGCGATGATGCGGAAGCCGTTGGTGACGCCGTTCTCGAGCATCAGCCTCGGGATCAGCGCCATCATGCGGCCCAGCAGCGGCGCGTCGGCCTCGGCCACCTCGGCCATGGAAACGATATGGCGCCTGGGCGCGACCAGGAAATGCACCGGCGCCCACGGCGCGATGTCGTGGAACGCGATCATCTCGTCGTCTTCGTAGAGCTTGCGCGACGGGATCTTGCCGTCGGCGATCTTGCAGAACAGGCAATTCGGGTCGTGGGACATCGGTGTCTCCGTTCTCAGGCCTTGGGCTCGGCGTCGCGCTGCTGCGACTTGCGCAGCGCGAATTCCTCGAGGCCCGACAGGCCCTCGCGGCGCTCCAGCTCGCGCACGACATCGGCCGGCGACAGCCCGAAATGGCTCAACGCGATCATCGAGTGGAACCACAGGTCGGCCACCTCGTAGACGATCTTCTTCGGGTCGCCGTCCTTGCCGGCCATCACCGTCTCGACGGCCTCCTCGCCCACCTTCTTCAGGATGGCGTCGGTGCCCTTGTCGAACAGGCGCGCCACGTAGCTCGCGGCCGGATCGCCGCCGTTGGCCGGCTTGCGCGATTCGATCACCGCGGCAAGGCGGGCCAGGCTGTCGTCGCCGCTCATTTGTAGATGCTCTCCGGGTCCTTGAGTACGGGCTCGACCGGCATCCACGCGCCGTCCACCAGCTTCTGGAAGAAGCAGCTGTGGCGGCCGGTGTGGCAGGCGATGCCGGGCTCATGGCCGAGCTGCGTCACTTCCAGCAGCACGACGTCGTTGTCGCAGTCGAGGCGCACCTGGTGCACCAGCTGCACGTGGCCCGACTCCTCGCCCTTGGCCCACAGCTTCTGGCGCGAGCGGCTCCAGTACACGGCCCGCTGCGTCTCGGCGGTGCGCGCCAGCGCCTCGCGGTTCATCCACGCGAACATCAGCACGTCGCCGGTGCCGCGCTCCTGCGCGATCACCGGCACGAGGCCGTCGCGATCCCATTTCACGTCGTCGAGCCAGGTCATGTCGCCAGTGTAGTGTGCGTGGCGGCCGTGAAGCCCTGCTCCCGGGCAAACCATTCGAGCACGGGGATCGTGCCGGGCAGCACCGGCACGCTGGCCACCGGGAGCGTCTCCCAGGCCATCGCCTGGCCCTCGCGCATCTCGAACTCGCCGCTCCAGT
The DNA here is from genome assembly GCA_013289985.1 of Betaproteobacteria bacterium. Taxonomy (GTDB): domain Bacteria; phylum Pseudomonadota; class Gammaproteobacteria; order Burkholderiales; family Burkholderiaceae_C; genus Scleromatobacter. The sequence continues at coordinate 4,387 of JABCYW010000158.1, forward strand.
CGCGCACCTTGCAGAAGTTCAGGCGCACGCGGGCGTGCGGGTAGTCCATCATCAGCACGTGCCAGGGCTCGGCCGGGCCGATGGTGATGCCGATCTCCTCGTGCAGCTCGCGGCGCAGCGCCTGCTCCACCGTCTCGCCGGCCTCCAGCTTGCCGCCCGGGAACTCCCAGTAGCCGGCGTAGACCTTGCCCGGCGGGCGCGAGGTGAGCAGGAAGCGACCGCGCGGATCGACCAGCACGCCCACCGCCACCTCCGTGACCGGTCGTTCGCCGTAGTGCGAAGGCGCGTCCTCCGAGTCGACGATCTCGGTGTGCGCGCGCCGGTCGGCGTCGCTGATCATGCCGCGCCCCCGAGGCGTCCCGCGCGGTCGCGGGCGAACTGGTAGGCGACGCGGCCCGAACGCGAGCCGCGCTCCAGCGCCCACACGAGCGCCTCCGGGCGCAACGACGCCACCGCGGCGTCGTCCAGGCCGAAATGGCGCAGCCACTGGCCGACGATGGCCAGGTATTCGGGCTGGCTGAACGGGTAGAAGCTGATCCACAGGCCGAAGCGCTCGGACAGCGAGATCTTCTCCTCGACGGCCTCGCCGGGATGCAGCTCGCCGTTCTCGTCGTAGGTGGCGGCCAGGTTGTCCTTCATCTGCTCGGGCAGCAGGTGGCGGCGGTTGGAGGTGGCGTACACCAGCACGTTCTCCGACGACGCGGAGACGGTGCCGTCCAGCATCGACTTCAGCGCCTTGTAGCCGGCCTCGCCCTCGTCGAAGCTCAGGTCGTCGCAGTAGACGATGAAGCGTTCGGCCCGGCCTTCGATGAGCGCGACGATCTCGGGCAGGTCGACCAGGTCGGACTTGTCGACCTCGATCAGGCGCAGGCCGCGCGGCGCGAACTCGTGCAGGCAGGCCTTGATCAGCGAGCTCTTGCCGGTGCCGCGCGCGCCTGTCAGCAGCACGTTGTTGGCCGAGCGCCCGGCCACGAACTGCGCGGTGTTGGCGCGCAGGCGCTCCTTCTGCGGCTCCACCTCCTTGAGGTTCTCGAGCGCGATCGGCGCCACGTGGCGCACCGGCTCGAGCACGCCCCCGCGCGCGCCGGCGCCGAACGCGCCCGGGCCACGCCTGCGATAGCGGAACGCGATCGACGCCGACCAGTCGGGTTCGGCGGCCGGAGCGGGCAGCAGGCCTTCGAGGCGGGCGAGGAGGCTGTCGGCGCGGTGCAGGAGAGTGTCCAGCGTGGCGCTGGCGGGAGTCGGCGTGGTCATGGCGCCAGTTTAGTGACGATGCGCCGCCCGGGCTTCGCGTGCGATGAAGCGCCGCTTGCCGCCGGCCCGGGATTCAGGCCGTCAGCGTCACGCGCGCGAAGCTGCGCTTGCCCACCTGCAGCACGTAGGTGCCCGCGCCCAGCTTCAGGCTCTTGTCGCTGACCACGTCGGAATCGATGCGCACGCCGCCCTGCTCGATCTTGCGGTTGCCTTCGCCGTTGGACGGCACGAGGCCGGCCGCGCACAGCACGGCGGCGACGCCCATCGGCGCGCCCGACAGCGTGACCTCCTTGACGTCGTCCGGAATGCCTCCGGCCGCGCGGTTCTGGAAATCCTGCTCGGCGGCGTCGGCCGCGGCGGCCGAGTGGAAGCGCGCGGTGATCTCCTTGGCGAGCAGCACCTTGGCGTCCTTCGGGTTGCGGCCCCCCTCCACTTCCGCCTTCAGCGCCGCGATCTCGGCCTCGCCGCGGAAGCTCAGCAGCGTGAACCACTTCCACATCTGCACGTCGCTGATCGACAGGATCTTGGCGTACATGGAGTTGGCCGGCTCGGCGATGGCCACGTAGTTGTTCTTGGACTTGGACATCTTCTCGACGCCGTCCAGGCCCTCGAGCAGCGGCATCGTCAGGATGCACTGCGGCTCCTGGCCGTACTCCTGCTGCAGGTGGCGGCCCACCAGCAGGTTGAACTTCTGGTCGGTGCCGCCCAGCTCGATGTCGCTCCTGAGCGCCACCGAGTCGTAGCCCTGCATCAGCGGGTACAGGAACTCGTGCACGCTGATGGGCGTCTGCGCGGCGAAGCGCTTGGTGAAGTCGTCGCGCTCCATCATGCGGGCCACGGTGTACTTGGCCGCCAGCTGGATCATGCCGCGCGCGCCAAGCGGGTCGCTCCACTCGCTGTTGTAGCGGATCTCGGTCCTGGCGGGATCGAGCACCAGGCTCGCCTGCTTGTAGTAGGTCTCGGCGTTGGCCTTGATCTGCTCGTGCGTGAGCGGCGGGCGCGTGTTGTTGCGGCCGGAGGGGTCGCCGATGAGCGAGGTGAAGTCGCCGATCAGGAAGATCACCGTGTGCCCCAGGTCCTGGAGCTGGCGCATCTTGTTGAGCACCACGGTGTGGCCCACGTGGATGTCGGGCGCGGTCGGATCCAGGCCGAGCTTAATGCGCAGCGGCGTGCCGGTGGCCTCGGAGCGCATCAACTTCTTCAGCCAGTCGGCCTGCGGCAGCAGTTCGTCGCAGCCGCGCAGGCTGATCTGCATCGCCTCGAGGACGCGGTCGGAGGGTTGGGCGGGGGTCGGCGTGGCGGTCATCGGCGAAGAAACTCGGGCAGAAGGCAGGGGCCGCCCTGGCAAGAGGCCTGCGGGACAGGTGGCCGGGCGGCGGCAAAGCGTGTAAATCAGACTGTAAAGCTCCCTCTTTTGGGGGATGAACTTTACAACCCGCTGCTATAGTCGCTCGCTCTGGGCGGAGCCGCATTACCACATGGCAGCCGCGCCAGCGAGCGAAAGCTGGCGATTTCCGAGGTTCTGTCGTCTTTTTTCAACAACCTCCTCGAAAAGTCGTCTGATTCTATGCGCGCACAAGCAGGCACGACCTGCCCCGGGTGCGGATTCTTCAAACCGGAGCAGGGAAGCGGCAATCGTCGAACCCGAACTCCCCCGCTGGAAAGCTGTCGTTGGATTCCCTGAACCAAGCCGAAAAGGCGGTCGAGACCGCCGTCCAGTCATTCCTCGGTCGCCTCGCGAACTGGGCCCATGCCCACCCTCGCCGCCTCGCCGCCGGCACCCTCACGGTGCTGGGCGCCCTGGCCGGCACCGCCTTCGGCCTGGCGCCGATGGCCCCCGACGCGTCCGCCCTGCCCAAGCGCATCATCACCGAGGCGTTCACGCCCGAGGACATCGACACCCAGCTCGACGCGCTCGCCGCGCAGCACCTGGTGCTCGCGCGCAGCGAGGTCACCCGCGCCAACGACACCGCCAGCACGCTCACCAAGCGCCTTGGCATCGCCGACGACCAGCTCGACGCCTTCCTGCAGGTCGACGCCACCTCGCGCAAGCTGTGGCAGGGCCGCGCCGGCAAGCTCGTCTCGGCCACCACCGACGACGCCGGCAAGCTGTCCGAGCTCGTGGTGCGCTATCCCGCCGAGCGCGACGACCAGTTCTCCACCCACTTCTCGCGCCTGACCATCGCCCGTGGCGAGAACGGCTTCGCCAGCAAGGTGGAACAGGTGCCCCTGGGCGCCACCACGCGCCTGGCCACGGGCACCGTGCGCACGTCGCTGTTCGCGGCGACGGACGACGCCAACGTGCCCGACCCGATCGCCACGCAGATGGCCGATATCTTCTCCACCGACATCGACTTCCATCGCGAACTGCGCAAGGGCGACACCTTCAGCGTGGTCTACGAGGCGCTCACCGCCGACGGCGAGCCGGTGCCGTGGAACCAGGGCGCCGGCCGCGTGCTGGCCGCCGAGTTCGTCAACGCCGGCCATCCGTATTCGTCGGTGTGGTTCACCGATGCCAGCGGCAAGGGCGCGTACTTCGACCTCGACGGCCGCAGCAAGCACAGCGCCTTCCTGGCCAGCCCGCTCGCGTTCTCGCGCATCACCTCGGGCTTCTCGATGCGCTTCCACCCGATCCTCAAGGAATGGAAGCGCCACGAGGGCGTCGACTACGGCGCGCCCATCGGCACCCCCGTCCACGTCGTCGGCGACGGCATCGTGGCGTTCGCCGGCCAGCAGAACGGCTACGGCAACGTGATCCAGGTGCAGCACTCCAACGGCCGCATGACCGTCTACGCGCACCTGAGCAAGATCGGCGTCAAGCGAGGCGAGCGCGTCGATCAGGGCGAGCAGATCGGCAACGTCGGCATGACCGGCTGGGCCACGGGGCCGCACCTGCACTTCGAATTCCGCGTCGCCGGCGTCGTCAAGGATCCGCTGACCATCGCCAAGTCGGCCGAGACGCTCACGCTGGACAGCACGTCACGCCCGCGCTTCGCGGCGCTGGCGGGCGAGCTGAAGTCCGAACTGTCGGTGGCCGAGTCGCTGGGCATCCAGCCGGCGCGCGTAGACTGAACGCCACGTTTTCGAACTCCGGCGCGCCGCGTTCGCAACGACGAACCCGGCGCGTCTTCACTTCATGAGCCTCTATATCGGTTTGATGAGCGGCACGTCGATGGACGGTGTCGACGGCGTGCTGGTCGACTTCGCCGACGGCGTGCACGTGGTCACCGACGCCCACGCGCCCATGCCGCCGGCACTCGGCGCCGAACTCCTGGCCCTGAACTCCAGCGGCCCGGACGAACTGCAACGCGCCGCGCTGGCCGCGAACGCCCTGGCGCGGCTGCAGGCCGAAGTGGTGGCTCACCTGCTCGACAATGCCGGCATCGGGCCGCAGGCCGTCCGCGCGGTCGGCTCGCACGGCCAGACGGTGCGCCATCGCCCCGGCGAGTTCGACGGCACCGGCTTCACGCTCCAACTCAACAATGGCGCCTTGCTGGCCGAGAGCTGCGGCATTGACGTCGTATGCGACTTCCGCGCCCGCGACGTCGCCGCCGGCGGCCAGGGCGCGCCGCTGGTGCCGGCCTTCCACCGCGACGTGTTCGCCGGCCCCACGCCGCGCGCGGTGCTCAACATCGGCGGCATCGCCAACCTGACGGTGCTCTCGAATGAGTCAGCGCCCACTCAGCTGGCCGGCTTCGACACCGGCCCCGGCAACGCGCTGATGGATCACTGGTGCAAGCTGCACACGGACGCCGCCTACGACGACGACGGGCGCTGGGCCGCATCCGGCAAGGTGGACGGGCTTCTTCTGGTCGAGCTGTTGGCGGACGCTTACTTCCGCAAGGCCCCACCCAAGAGCACCGGCCGCGACCTGTTCAACGCCGGCTGGCTCTCGCAGGCCCTCGCGCGCGCGGGCGGCACGCGCCCGCACGCGGACGTGCAGGCGACCCTGCTCGAGCTCACCGCCCGCAGCGCCATCGACGCCTTGCGTTCGGCCGCGCCGGGCACGAGGGAACTGCTGGTGTGCGGCGGCGGCGCCCGCAACGGCGCGCTGATGGCTCGGCTGGCCGCGCTGTGGCCGGGCCTGTCCGTGGCGCCCACCGACTCGGCCGGGCTGCCGGCCCAGCAGGTCGAGGCGGCGGCCTTCGCCTGGCTGGCGCGCCAGTTCTGCGAACGCAGGCCGGGCAACCATCCGGCTGTCACCGGCGCGGCCGGCCTGCGGGTGCTGGGCGCGCTGTACCCCGCCTAGGGCCTGTTCACACTAAATGCGTGCCCGCGCCGGCCGCCTGCGAGGCCCC
>JABCYW010000159.1 GCA_013289985.1 Betaproteobacteria bacterium
CGAAGGGCGGCAGCTCGTGCTGCGCAACATCGACGAGGTGATCCGCATCATCCGCGAGAGCGACGAGCCCAAGCCCGCGCTGATCGAAGCGTTCGGCCTCACCGAGATCCAGGCCGACGACATCCTCGACATCCGCCTGCGCCAGCTGGCGCGACTCGAGGCGATCAAGATCGAGAAGGAACTGGCCGAGAAGCGCGAGGACCAGCGCAAGCTCGAGGACATCCTGTCCAGCCCCACCGCGCTCAAGCGCACGGTCATCAAGGAGATCGAGGCCGACGCGAAGGCGCACGGCGACGACCGCCGCACGCTGATCCAGGCCGAGAAGCGCGCCGTCGCCGAGGTGAAGATCGTCGACGAGCCGGTGACGGTGGTGGTGAGCCTCAAGGGCTGGGTCCGCGCGATGAAGGGCCACGGCCACGACGCCGCGGGCTTCGCGTTCAAGTCGGGCGACGGCCTGTATGGCACCTTCGAGTGCCGCACGGTCGACACGCTGCTCGTGTTCGGCAGCAACCAGGGCGGCACGGGGCGCGTCTACACGGTGGCCGTGGGCGCGCTGCCGGGCGCGCGCGGCGACGGCACGCCCATCACCACGCTGATCGAGCTGGAGTCCGGCACGCAGCCGCTGCACTACTTCGCCGCGTCGGCCGACGCCACGCTGCTGCTGGCCAACACCGGCGGCTTCGGCCTGCTGGCCAAGGTGGGCGACATGACCAGCCGCCAGAAGGGCGGCAAGAGCTTTCTCAGCGTCGCCGATGCGGATCGGCTGTTGCCGCCGGTGCCGGTGCAGGCCGCGCACACGCAGGTGGCCTGCCTCAGCCTCAGCTCGCGCCTGCTCGTCTTCCCGCTCGACGAGCTGAAGCTGCAGTCCAACGGCGGCAAGGGCCTCACGCTGATGGACGTCGACGCCAAGGATCCGCTGGTCTCCGTCGCCACCTGCGCCAACGCCGTCAAGGTGCTGGGCACGGGCCGCGGCGGCAAGGCCAGGGAGGAAGACCTCAAGGGCGCGGCGCTCGCGTCGCACGCGGGCAAGCGCGCGCGCAAGGGCAAGGCGATCGATTCGGCCATCAAGGGCCAGCGCGTGATTGCCGCCTGACCCCGCCGGTTGCTTGGCCAATGAAAAACGCCCGGCATGCCGGGCGTTTTCCTTCATGGAGCGACGATCAGGCGCGGCGGCGGCGCGCCATCCATCCCATCAGGCCCAGGCCGGCCAGCATCATCGCCACGTTGCCGGGTTCGGGCACGCTGGTGACGAAGCCGTCGAAGGTGATCTCGCTCATGAAGACCCAGGACGTCGGGTCCACCAGGGTCACGGTGACCGAATTGCCGACGATGTCCAGGCCGCTCAGCTTGATGGCCTGGGCGCCGCCGAAGTAGTTGGCGTAGTTGCTGTTGTCGTAGGTCGTGCCGCCGACGACGACCGCGCTGGGCGACGTGACGCCGCCGACGTTGGAGTCGTCGACGTACAGCGTGATGCTGTCGATCGTCACCGTGCTGCCGAAATGGAAGGTGATCGTCGGGCTGCCCTTCCAGCCCACGTACTCGCCCGTGCCTTGCGAGTTGGAGACCACGTCCCACGGCTGCGTCGCGATCACGCCGTCGGTCAGTGCGCCGGTGCCGCCGGACAGCAAGCTGCCGTCATGGTGGCGGTGGCCCGACCCGTTGTAGGTGGCGTCCCAGTAGTTGTAGGTGCCGCCTGCCGCCTGGCCATCGCCGTTGGGCATGTCGTAGCTGGAGACGGTCAGCGGATCGGCGTGGGCGGCCGCGGCGAAGAACGCCAGGGCGGCGAGTGCCGGCAGGAACAACGGTGCAGTGCGGCGGAACATGGAATCCTCGGGGGCGCTTGCTCGATGTGAGCGGGGGCTCATGCTGAAAATACTAGGCCCCGCCAGCGGGCGCCGCAAGGGTGAAAGTGCACATTCGCTGCCGCGTGCGCCTGAAACCCCCCGATTTGGGTGAGTCCGCGGCCTGCGCGCGGGCGCCGGCGCCACGCTCGGGCGCGCAGCCGTTCGCTGAACGGTGCCCTGTTCAGGGACCGGGGGCGCCCGCGTCGCCCTCAGGGAAACAGCGGGTCGCCGATGTTCCAGGCGTCGGCCCGGGCCTGCACGCGGGCCATCGTGGCGGCGTCCAGGCGGGGCACGATCGTGGCGAGCGCCGCAGTCGGCGAGCGTTCGCCATGGCGTCCGATGACGGCCATGCAGAACGCGGCCCGCTCGTAGTCGGCAGTCACGCCCAGGCCGTCACGGTAGGCGAGCCCGAGGCGGTAGATCGCGACGTAGCTGTGGGGTGCCGCCAGCAGGTACCAATGCGCGGCCTGGGCGTCGTCGCGCTGCGTGCCGGTGCCCTTTGCGTAGGCGTCAGCGGTCTCCAGAATGGCGAGGAGCGTGCCGGCCCGGGCGCCTTGCAGGAACCATCGGAACGCCTCGCTGTCCGACGCGCGCGTCCCGCGGCCAGCGCGCGTGAAGATGCCCAGGCCATAGGCCGCCGCGCCGCTGCCCTGCGCCGCGGCCTTGCGAAGCCACGCGACGCCGGCCTCGTCGTCCTGCGACACGCCTTTGCCCGCCATCAGGCGCTGGCCGTAGTACACCTGCGCGTCGACGTCGCCGGCTTCGGCGGCCTTGCGGAACCAGGTCGAGGCGAGCTTGTCGTTGCCCTCGCGCCGTTCGCCATCGGCGTACTGCCGGGCCAGCGCCAGCTGGGCGGCGACCACGCCGTGCTCGGCATCGATGGACAAGCGCGCGTCGTCCGCGGCCTGTATCGCGAGCCGGTCGCGCTCGGCTCGCTCCAGCCCCTTCATGTAGTCGGCGGTGGCGCCACCCTCGTCGAGCTTCCAGTTGTAGGTGAGGCGGCGTGTGGTCGGCGCGGACTCGGCACGGGCCAGCCGGCAGCGCTGCACGGCGGCGAGCGCCGCCTCGTCAAGCAGCGCGTGCTCCGGCGACGCGCCGCTGGGGACGGCGATGCGGGCCATGGCGAGCGTGCCGTCCGTCGCGAAATCCAGGTCGATGATCGATGTCCCCTGGACACCGCGGTTCGCCGCGGCCTTCGGATAGTCCGGCCGCGGCTGGCAGAGCATCGGATTGGCCTCGCCGGACGGAGACGACGCGGCGCTCGACGGCAGGCTCGCGGCCGCGGCCGTGGCATGCAGGGCTGCCGCGGCGAGGGCGGCTGCCAACCCGGGGCGCGCGACACGCAGCACGCGCGGGGCCTCACTCATGGAGCCAGTCCTTGAACTCGGCCCAGTTGTAGGTCATCTGCGCCGCGAACCGGCCCGCGGCGCCCCAGACCCGATCGAGCCCGTAGTCGGCAAAGGCCGCCGGGATCGGCGTGCCGGCCGCGATCGCGTCGGCCAGCAGTTCGCCGGCCGCCGTCGTCGGCCCCACGCCATGGCCGCCGAAGCCCAGCGCGTGCCAGCAGCCATCCGGCAGGCGGCCGATCTGCACCATCTGGTGCCGCGCATAGCTCATCATGCCGCCCCACGCGTAGTCCACCTTCACGTCGCGCAGCTCGGGATAGACCTTGAGCAGGTCGCGCTTGAGCAGGCGGGCGATCGGCTCGGCGCCGCGATCGAGGATGGAGATGCGGCCGCCCCACAGGATGCGGGTGTCGGGCAGCGCGCGGTAGTAGTCGAACGAGAAGCGCGTGTCGTAGATCGCGGCCTGGCCGGGAATCGAACCGGCGAGTGCGTCGCCCAGCGGCTCGGTGGCCATCACGTAGGTGGCGATGGGCAGCATGGCGCGTTCCAGCGGCGCCGACAGCCCGCGCAGGTAGCCGCCGCCGGCGATGACGACGTGGCGCGCGTGCACGCTGCCGCCCTCGACGTGCACCTCGTGCCCGCCGTCCGGGGTGCGCGGCGGCACGATCCGCGTCACGCGCGACCGCTCGTGGATGCGGCCGCCCTCGTGCTCGATGGCCGCGGCCAGCCCGCGCGCGTACTTCAGCGGGTGGAAGTGGAACGCGTCGGGCTCCAGCAGCCCGCCCGCGTAGCGCTGCGAGCGCGTGTAGGCGCCCAGTTCGTCGTGCGACAGCAGTTGCCAGTGCACGTCGTATTCGCGGGCCATGAATTCCTGGCGCCGGCGCAGGATCCGGTCGTCGTCGAACCAGTTGGCCAGCATCACGCCGCCCTCGATGGCGTCGCAGGCGATGGCGTATTGCGCGATGCGGCGGCGGATGGTGTCGACCGCGTCGCGCGTGAGGCCGTACAGCGCGCGCGCGCCGTCGCGGCCCTGGTCGGCCAGCAGCCGCGCGTTGTCGAGGCTGAAGCCGCCGAAGACGAAACCGCCGTTGCGGCCCGAGGCGCCGTGGCCCACCGTCTCGCCTTCGAGGATCACCACGTCGCGTACGCCGCGCTCGATCAGGCCGATGGCCGTGGCCAGGCCGGCGAAGCCGCCACCGATCACGCACACGTGCGCGTCCACGCGCCCGCGCAGCGCGGGACGCGCCGGCGCGGGGCCGGCGCTCGCGGCGTAGTAGGTGCCGGGATTCACGCGCGTCGGAAGCTCAGCGAGCCGACCTCAGCGCGACGCGCAGCGTCCAGGCCAGCAGTACGGCCAGGATCACGTACATCGCGCAGCTCCACACCGCGAACGGGATGTGCAGCACCGACACGGCCGCGTCGGCGCACGACGCGTAGGCGATGAACAGCTGCGGCAGCAGGCGATCGAGCTGCAGCGCGGTGGTGATGCGCTCGGCCAGGCTCAGGTCGCACGAGCTCTCGTTGACGGCGCGCAGCTGTTGCCACAGCGCCGACGCGATGCCGCTGAACGCGCCCAGCAGGGCCAGCCCGATGGCGATGCGGCGCGCCAGGCCCGGCAGCGCCGCGGCCAGCAGCGCGAGCACGCCCACCACGATGTAGATGAAGCGCTGCAGCACGCACCATGGGCAGGGCTGCATGTCGAACGCGTACTGGGCGAGCGCGGCCAGGGCCACCGAGCCGAGCGCCAGCACGCCGACGGCCACCAGCACCTGGGGAAGGCGGATGCGGATCCTCACGCCAGCTCCGCGATCAGCTCGATCTCCACGCAGGCGCCCATGGGGATCTGCGCCACGCCGAACGCGCTGCGGGCATGCTTGCCGGCGTCGCCGAAGACCTCGCCCAGCAGCTCGGAGCAGCCGTTGGTCACCAGGTGCTGCTCGGTGAACGTGGACGTGCTGTTGACCAGGCTCATCACCTTGACGATGCGCTTGACGCGCGCGAGGTCGCCCCCGGCCGCGGCCTGCAGCGTGCCCATCAGGTCGATGGCGATGGCACGCGCGGCGGCCTTGCCTTCCTCCGTGGTCATCGTCAGGCCCAGCTGGCCCACCCAGGGCTTGCCGTCCTTCTTGGCGATGTGGCCCGAGATGAACACGAGCGAGCCGGTCTGCACGAAGGGCAGGTAGGCGGCGGCGGGAATCGCGAGCGGCGGGAGCTCGATTGCGAGGGCTTTGAGGCGGGCGGCGATCGTCATGAGGTTCTCCGTGCGGGCCGGTCCGCCACCGTCCGGATGCGGTGGCGCGGGTGGCCCGATGATGGGCACGGATGCTACACGCGTGGGCTTTCACCCGCCCCCGGCCGGGGTGGCGGACGGCGGCCGGGCGGGGATGAGCGGCGCGCGGTCAGCCGGCTGCCAGCCAGGGCGCCAGTGCCGCGCGCCCCGGCGGCGTCAGCTCCAGCGCGCGCTCGCCGGCGATGCGCCGCAGCCAGCCGCGTTCGATGAAGTGCGCCAGCAGCCCGCTGGCCAGCCTGCCTGCGAGGTGGTCGCGCCGTTCCGACCAGTCCAGGCACGGGTAGGCGATGCGTTGCGAAGGGCGCGCGCGCAGGGCCGTGGCGTCGAAGCCGAGCCGGGCGAGGGCGGCCACGCCGTCCGCGGTCAGTGCATAGCCGTCGGCAGCCGCCACCAGGCCGCCTTGCGCGAGCAGGCGCTCGAGCAGGGCCACGCCGTGGCGGCCCGCCAGGTGGCCGTAGCAGCAGCGCGCCTCGCGCAGCCGCAACCGTGCCGGCGCCGACCAGGTGCGGTCGTGCGACGAGCGTTCCGCCACCATGGCCAGCGCCTCCAGCGCGTGCGCCACGTCGGCGTCGGCGATGCGGAAGTAGCGGTGCCGGCCGCGCGGCTCGCACACCAGCAGTCCCGCGTCCACCAGCTTGACCAGGTGCGCGCTGGCCGTGGCCGCGCCCACCGACGCCGTGCGCGCGAGCTCGCCCGCGCTGGCATATTCGCCCGACAGCAGGAACGCCAGCATGCGGGCGCGCGACGGCTCGGCCACCAGCGCGGCCACGCGCGCGAGGCGCGGCTCGTGCGGGGCGTCGGAGGGTGGGGGCGCGGCGCGGCGCGTCGGGGTCATGGAGGAGGTGTGGGGCGTCGGTTGCATCACTGTAGTCCGATAGGGGCGTGGCCAGGCGATGGGGAAGTCTGGCGGCGCGGCGCGGCTCGATGCTTCGTCGCGTGGCGAAGCGTGCGGCGTTCGCGGCGCGGCATCGGCCGATGAAATGGCCTCTTCCGCGCGGGGCGGCGCGGCCGCGTCCGTCCTAGCATGAGGCGATGGACGACGCGTTCCCTTCGACTCTTTCCGGCACCGGCGCCTGGTGGCGTGCGGCCGCGGTGCTGGCCTGGGTCGCGGGTGTCGCGCTGCAGTTGCAGCAGCCGGCGCTGTGGTCCGGCGAGGCCTATCCGCTGCTGCTCGCGGCGGCCCTGGGCGGCTTGCTCGTGGCGGGACGGCTGCGCGGGCGCTTGCCGTCCCGGTACGGCTTCGCGCTGGCCCTGGTGGCGGCCGGCTTCGCGTTCGCGGGCTGGCGCGCGGACGCGCGTCTCGCGGACGCGCTCGCGCCCGAGTGGGAGGGCTGCGACGTCGAGGTGGTGGGCGTCGTCGACGAGATGCCGCAACTGGCCGACGACGGCGAGCACTTCGCCTTCGTGATCGAGTCGGCCCGGGCGGCCGGCATGACGCCGCGCGAGCTGAAGCGGGTGCAGGCCCTGGACAGCGCCGCGGGGCGGCCGCTGGCGCCGGCGGTCGTGGCCGCGGAGCAGGGCGCCGCCCGGGCCCGGGCGGCGGCCGACGATCGCGACGACATCGGCGCGCCCCCGGCCCCCGGCGCGGGCGCGCCGGTCGTGCCGTCGCGTGTCTGGCTCTCGTGGAGCCGCAACCAGCGCGACGACCGCGCCGTCGCCCAGGCGCCCGCGCCGCTGCGCGCGGGCCAGCGCTGGCGCCTGCCGGTGCGCCTGAAGCGGCCGCATGGCGCGATGAACCCCGACGGCTTCGACGCCGAGCTGTGGCTGTTCGACCAGGGGTTGCGCGCCACGGGCACCGTGCGCGGCAACGGGCAGTTGCTGGACGAGTCGTGGGCGCCGATCGAGAACACACGGCAGTGGGTGCGCGATCGCCTGATGCTCAGCGGCGAGGGCTCCGGCGCGCCGGATGCGGCGGCCACCGGTGCGCTCGCTGCGCTGGCCGTGGGCGACCAGGCGGCCATAGCCGGCCCGGGCTGGGAGGTGTTCCGCAACACTGGCGTGGCCCACCTCATGAGCATCTCGGGCCTGCACATCACGATGCTGGGCTGGCTGGGCGGTGCCGCCATCGGCGCGCTGTGGCGGCGCTCGGAGCGCGCCGCGCTGTGGCTGCCCGCGCCGGCGGCGGCGCGCTGGGGCGGCGTGGGCGTGGCCTGGCTCTACGCCTTGCTGGCCGGCTGGGGCGTGCCGGCGCAGCGCACGGTGGTGATGCTGGCGGCCACGGCGTCGCTGCGCGGCGCGGGGCTGGACTGGCCGGCCTCGCTGGTGGCCCTGGCGGCCATGGTGCCCGTCACGCTGCTCGACCCCTGGGCCTTGCTGCAGCCCGGGTTCTGGCTGTCGTTCGCGGCGGTGGGCTTGCTGATGGTGTCGGAGCCCGTGCGCGTGGTGGCGGGCGCGCCCGGCCCCTGGCGCTCGGATTCACCCGAGGACGGGCCTTCCGATGCACGGGCCGGCGATCCCGGGCCCGGGTCGCGCATCGGCGCGGGGGCCGCCCCCTTGTCGGCGCTCGCGACCCTGTCCAGGCGCGGCCTCCACATCGCGCGCCGCCTCGCCCGCCGCCTGGCCGTCGAACTGCGCGGCGGCGTCCGCGCCCAGGTCGTGGCGAGCATCGGCCTGGCGCCGCTGACGCTGGTCGCGTTCCAGCAGGTGTCGCTGGTGGGCCTGCTGGCCAACCTGGTGGCCGAGCCCTGGGTGACGCTGGTCGTGACGCCGCTGACCCTGCTGGGCATCGCGTTGCCGCCGCTCTGGCAGCTGGCGGCGTTCGCGTTGAAGCCCTTGCTGTGGCTGTTGGGCTGGCTGGCGCGCTGGCCGCTCGCGAGCGTGAACGTGGCCACGCCTCCCGCCTGGGCGCTGGTGGCCGGGTTGGCCGGCGGCGCGGCGCTGATGCTGCCCTTGCCCTGGCGCGTGCGGCTGCTGGCGACGACCCTGCTGTTGCCCCTGCTGTGGCCTTTCGTCGCGCGTCCCGCGCCCGGACGCTTCGAGCTGGTGGCGGCGGACGTCGGCCAGGGCACGGCCGTGCTCGTGCGCACCCATGCGCACCTGCTGCTGTTCGACACCGGCCCGAGTTTCGGCGACGACAACGACGCCGGCCGGCGACTGCTGCTGCCGTTGTTGCAGGCGCGCGGCGAGCCGCGCGTGGACGTACTGATGCTGAGCCATGCCGACGCCGACCACGTGGGCGGCGCGCAGTCGCTCATCGATCGCCTGCCGGTGCTCGCGCTGCGCAGCTCGCTGGCGGCCGACAACCCGCTGCGCGCCAACGCGTTGCCGCACACCGCGTGCGAGGCCGGGCAGGGCTGGGCCTGGGACGGCGTGCGCTTCGACATCCTTCATCCTTTCGCAAGCGACTATCGCCCAGGCGCGAAGACCAACGCGCTCAGCTGCGTGCTCCGGGTCATCGACGAGCGCGGCGCCGGCGCGCTGCTGACCGGCGACGTCGAGGCGCCCGGCGAGGCCGCATTGGCGGCCCGCGCGAGGGCCGAGCCCAAGGCCACGCTGCGCAGCGACGTGCTGGTGGTGCCCCACCACGGCAGCCGCACCTCGTCCACCGACGTCTTCCTGGACGCGGTGCGGCCGCGGGTGGCGGTGATCCAGGTCGGCTACCGCAGCCGCTACGGCCACCCGGCGCCCGACGTGGTCGCGCGCTATGCCGCGCACGGCATTCCCGTCGTGCGCAGCGACCATTGCGGCGCCTGGCTGTGGAACGGCGGCGCCGCGCGTTGCACGCGGACGCTGCGGCGACGCTACTGGCAGTGGCGGGGCGTCGAGGAACCGCTCACGCCCGCCTGGGCCGGGCCGGCGCCCGAGCCTTGAAGGCCTGGCTGCCGGGCTGCGTGGGCCCTCCCGGCCGGACGGAGCGCTCGTCGATGCCCCGCGTGCTTCCGGGGCGTGCGGCCTTGCCCTGGTGCGACTGCCTGGCCTGCCGGCTCAATCTGGTGCACGACAGCGCGGCTTCGGTCGCCGTCATTGCACGACGGCGGTGCGTCGTCGATACTGGTACGGCAGGGACGCTGTCGAAACGGCTTCCCGGACGCTGGTCGATGCCTTTTGGCGGAGACAACGGCGGCCGGCGGATGCTGGATCGGTTGTTGCTATGCATTCATTCGGAACGCCGCGCGGCGCGGCGCCGCACCAGGGAGCCCCAGCTCGCCATGAATTCGCCCTTCGATGAGATGCACGCCGCGGGCAACGCGGTGCGCGAGCACTACCAGGACTACGCGCGGTGGCTGGCCCAGCAGCCGGCCGACCTGATGCATGATCGCCGGAACGAGGCCGAACTGATCTTCCGGCGGGTCGGCATCACGTTCGCGGTGTATGGCGACAAGGACGCCGGCGAAGGCACCGAGCGCCTGATCCCGTTCGACCAGATCCCGCGCATCATCCCGTCGCACGAGTGGCGCGACATGGAAA
>JABCYW010000160.1 GCA_013289985.1 Betaproteobacteria bacterium
GAGGCCCGAGCCGGCGAACACGAGGCCGAACGTGAACACGAGCCGCCAGACCCACGAGGGCACGCCGGTGACCTGCGCGATGCCGCCGCAGACGCCGCCGAGCCAGCGGTCGCTGAGGCTGCGGCGGAACTGGCTCAGGGCCGATGCCGGCGGGCTGGTGCGCGTCGCCGAGCCGCTGAGCACGCGGGCCTTGGCGCGCGCGAACTCCTCGTCCGAGAGGATGCCGCGTTGATGGAGGTCACCGAGTTTGCCGAGTTCGTCGCTGTCTGACATGGTCTGCTCCTGGTTGGGGTGCGTTGAATCGATGACGCAAGATTACGCTCGCCCCGGCGCGCGTGCCATCCGCTTGCGACGGGCTGCGCCGGGGGCCGACAGGGGCGGCGCAGCGACCGACGGGGCGTGCCGGAGCGTCGAGCCGACGGCCATGGCAAGGATTGCGATCGCGCGCCAGCGCCGTGGCGCATGCGTCGCCCGCGTCAATGCTTCGCGTTGTCCTTGTTGAAGCCGCGCGTGGGCACCATCGTCGGCCGCGGACCGTCGTTGGAGTCGCTGCAGGGCGCCTGCCATTCGCGCAACTCGGTCGCCAGCAACTGGTTGCCATCCTTTTGCGCCATCGCGATCAGTTCGAAGACGTTGCCGTCGTTGACCAGTTCGTGTCCCAGGCCCAGCTTGAGCTGGCGATAGATGTGTTGCGGATCGGTCGAGTCGTTCTGCGCTTTCATGGGCTCTCCATTCCAGATGCGAATCCCGGTCGCGGCAACGACTGTGCCCGTCGGCGGGTGAGTGTTCTCTCTGGGCGCAGTTTGCACGCGGGCGAATAGCCCTTCGGGCCGACAGGCGCAGCCGGCCGGCGTAGCCCGTGAGCTCCAGGTAGCCGTGGCCGACCACGCGGCCGTCCTCGCGCTTCAACGCCGACAGGCCTTCCCAGTAGACCGAGCCGGTGGAGTTGCGGCTGTCGAGCTCCTGGTCGTCGCGGAGCGCCGCGATGCGCCAGCGTCCGGACGGCGTCGTCAGCAGCCACTCGACGGGGTAGCTCGCCTGTGTGTGCGGACTGGTCCAGTGGCGCTGCGCCTCGAAGCGCACCTCGTCGGCCGCGAAGTTGCGCAGTTCGCCGGCCGGGCTGCGATACGAACCGCCGGCCCACGTGGCCGACCCGTCGGCGCGCCGCAATCGGAACGCCATCAGCGCGGCGCCGTCGTCCAGGTTGAAGCCCACCCAGTCCCAGCCGACCGCCTGGGCGCCGAGGGTGTGGTCGCTCCATTCGTGATCGAGCCACGCGCGCCCGACCACGTTCCGCGCGGGCGCGCCGGCGAGCTCGAGGCGGCCGCGCACCGCCAGTTGCGGTTCGCTGTAGTAGTGGCTGGCGTCGAGGGGGCCGGGGCCTTTGCGCGAGTAGCCCGCCTCGCCTTGCAGCAGCACGGGTTGCGTGCCCGAGAGATCGAGGTCCAGCGCGAAACGGTCGCTGCGCACCGCGGCGTGCATCCGGCTGCGCGTGTCGTCCGGCGAGGTGGGCGCCTGTCGAAGCAGCGACCAGTCGCGCAATTGCACGAGCTGCGCGCCCGACGCCGCCGGCACCCGCACGATTCCGAAGCCTTCGCGCGCGGCCCGCTGGTCGTGCATCAGGCCGCCGCCGTTCGCGCCCGCCGCGAGATCGGTGAGCGCGACGTGGGCGAACACCAGCTGGCGCGCGGCGAAGCGGCTGGCGGAGCCTTCGGCAAGCTCCGTGCGGCTGCGGAAGAAGGTCACCTGGAAGCCGAACTCGGGCGGCGATGCCGCGGCGATTTGCGCAGGAGCCGCGCCGATTTGCGCTGAAGCCGCGCCGATTTCCGTGCCGCCGCGAAGCCAGCCGGTGACGTACCACCATTCGACGTGCGTGTCGGGATGGCTGCCATGGTCGGCGGGGAAGCGCAGTGCGCGGCGGCTGACACCCAGCGGCGGGTTGCCGGCCGGCGCGGGCGGGGCGAGCGCAGATGCTGCACCTGGCCTGGCAGCGAGCACGGCGGGCAGCAGTCCGGCGATGAAGGGGCGGCGGCGCATCACCAATCCTCCTTCACCGAGCGCACGATGTCGCGACCGGCCGCGGCGTGGCCGCTGCCCCAGGCGGTGAGCGCGCCCGCCACGACGACGCCGATGGCCAGGCCCAGCAAGGTGAGTGGCGGCACGGTCATGGCCATCGTCCAGTGGAAGCTCTGCGGATTGACCACCTTCACCAGCACCACGCTCACGGCCAGCCCGAGCGCGAGCCCCAGCACGGCGCCGACGGCGCTCCACAGCGCGCCTTCGCAGGCCACCAGCGCCAGCACCTGGCGGCGCGTGAAGCCCAGGTGCTGCAAGGTGCCGAACTCGCGCCGGCGCGCCAGCACCTGCGCCGAAAAGCTGGCCGCGATGCCGGCCAGGCCGATGGCCAGCGCCACGCCCTGCAGCCAATGCGTGACGGCGAAGCTTCGATCGAAGATGCGCAGCGAGAACGCGCGCAGCTCGCCGGCCGTCGAGACCTCCACCGGCGCCCCGTCGGGGATGGCCGACTTGATGCGTGCGACCAGCGCCGCGCCGCGGTCGGTGCCGCCGTCGGCAAGCCAGACGGCCAGGCCGCTGATGCGCTCGTCGCCGGTCAGGCGCAGCCAGTCGGCGCGCGCCATGAGCAGCGCGCCCTGCTGGCGGGCGTAGTCGCGCCAGATGCCGCGCACGACGGCGCGGGTGGCCACCGTGGCCTCGGGGTTCGCGCCGGCGCTCGCGCGTGGCGGCGGCAGGGGCAGGGTGATCGTGTCGCCCCGGTGCAGGTGCTGCAGCGCGGCCAGCACTTCGCTGGGGTAGACCGACAGCACGCCGGGTGGCGACGATGCGGGCGGCGCGGCTTCGGGGGCCACGATCCAGGGCAGCGACGGGGCGGCGCCGTCCGGCGGCAGGTCGCGCACGAGCAGCATGGCGTCCGGCTGCTCCGGCGCCAGCGTGACGGGCACGAGCCGCTCCGCGCGCACCTGCTTCACGCCGGGGCCGGAGGCGGCGGCGATGATCGCGGGCGCGAGGAAGGCCGGGCCTTCGTTGGCGCCCGGCGCCGGCCGCACGTAGAGGTCGGCCGGCAGCACCTCGTCCAGCCAGACGATCAGCGAGTCGCGGAAACTGGTGACCATCACCGTCAGCGCCACGACCAGGCTCAGGCTGGCGACGACGCCGGCCACGGCGGCGGTGGCCGTCTGGCGCTGGTCGACGGCGCGTGCGACGGCCAGCGCGACCACCGGGTTGCGGGCCCCGCGCAGGCCCCGCAACAGCACGGCGACCACCTGCGGCACGAGGCTGATGCCGCCCAGCAGCAGCACCCCCACGCAGGCGTACGCGCCCCAGGGAATGGCGCGCCAGGGCGGCATGAACGCCAGCGCGGCCGCCAGCGCGATGAGCCCGAGGCCGGCCGCGGCGGGCCAGTTGCCGCCGCTGGCGGTGCTGAGGCCCTTGAGGCTCTGGGCCGGGGCGATGCCTTGCGCCGCGCGTGCCGGCCACCAGCCGCCGGCGAGGGCCGAGGCGAGGCCCAGTGAACCGTACGCAAGTGCGGCCAGCGCGCTCCATTGCAGCGGCGGGGCGGCGCCGCCGAGCGTGCCGCTGCCGAGATCGCCGCCCAGCGCGCGCAGCGCCGCGGCTGCCAGCGCGGTGCCCAGCGCCAGGCCGAGGACGGCGCCGACCGCACCCACCATCAGGCTGTCGGCCCACACCAGCGTGCGCCGCTGGCGTCCGTTCATGCCCAGCACGCCCAGCAGCGCCAGTTGCGGGATGCGCTTGGCCACGGCCAGCGACTGCACCGAGAACACGAGAAAGCCGCCCGTGAACAGCGCCACCAGCGAGAGCACGCTCAGGTTGACGCGGTACGACTGCGACAGCCGCGCCATGCGCAGCGCCGCCTCGTCGGGTGCCGCGGCGCGCACGCCGGGGCCCGCGGCCAGCGCCGCCATCACGGCCTCCTGGCGTGCGCCGGGCGCCAGCCGCACGTCGACGCGCGAGAGCGAGCCGGTGCGGTCGAAATGCGTCTGCACGCCGGCGATGTCCATCACCAGCAGGGGCGGTCCGTCGGCGGCGATGCGGCCGGCGATGGCGAAGGTCTGCCGGCGGCCGTCGGCCTGCACGGTGACGTGGTCGGCGGTGCCGAGTTGCGCGCGCGCGGCGGCGTTGACGAAGACCACGTCCGGATCGAGCGCGGACAGCGGGGCGCCGCCCGCATCGGGCGCGGCATGCGATTCGGGCTGCGCCAGCCAGCCCGGCGAGATGAACGGCGCGACGAAGGCGTCGAGGCCCAGCAACCGGGCGGCATGCGGTTGCCCGTCGCTGCCGCGCAGCGTGATCGCGAGCTCGATCACCGGGCTCGCCTGCGCGACGCCCGGCGCGAGCGCGACGCGCGGGTAAAGGTCTTCGGACAGCAGGCCGTCGCGCGGCCGTACGCTGAAGTCGGGCGCACCGCTGGCCGCGTGCACGGCCGTGTCGAATTCCGCCAGGGCCGAGGCGTTGATCAACTGCACGGCGAAGGCCAGCGCCACACCCAGGGTCACGGCCATGACCGCCGCCGCCTGGCGCCAGGGATGATGGCGCCACTCCGCCGCCAGCAGGCGGGCATGGAGCGCGGCCATGGCCAGCCAGGGCGGTCGAGACGGCGGAGAGGACAGGGCGGTGGACAAGGGCACTCGGTGAAGACGGGACACATGCATCCTGCCATCAATCCGCGAAGCCGCCGGGCGCCGATCGGCCGGTTTCGTCCGCGAATGTCGCGACCTGCGCATCTACCCGCATTTGTCGCCGAAGTGGCAGCCGCGGCATTCGAAGCGCACCATCATCGCCACCACCGCCGTATGCTTGCCCCACGACGAATCAAGAACCGAGACAGCCCCATGACGCTTGCCACGCCCTTCGCCGGCGCAGCCTCCCAGGCCGCGGAGGCCGCCGCACCCACGCGCGTCGTCCAGCGCATCTGCCCGCTGTGCGAGGCCTGCTGCGGCCTGAGCCTCACGGTGTCGGGCACCGGCGCGCAGGCGCGCGTCATCGCCATCCGCGGCGACGAGCACGATGTGTTCAGCCACGGCTACCTGTGTCCCAAGGCCGTGGCCCTGAAGGACCTGGAGGACGACCCCGACCGCCTGCGCCAGCCGCTCGTCAAGCGCGACGGCCGCTTCGTGGAGGCCACGTGGGAAGAGGCCCATGCCGAGATCGCGCGCCGCCTGCCGCCGCTGGTGGCCGAGCACGGCCGCGACGCGCTCGCGTTCACGCTGGGCAATCCCAACGTGCACCGCCTGGGCCTGGGGCTCTACGTGCAGCGACTGCTGCGCGCGGCGGGCTCGCGCAACGTGTTCAGCGCGTCCACGCTCGACCAGATGCCGCGCCAGCTCGCCAGCGGCTGGATGTACGGCCATGCGCTGACGGTGCCCGTGCCCGACATCGACCACTGCGATTTCCTGCTGATGCTGGGCGCCAACCCGATGGCCAGCAACGGCAGCATGTGGACGGTGCCCGATTTCCGCGGCCGCGCCAAGGCGATGCGCGCGCGTGGCGGGCAACTGGTGGTGGTCGATCCGCGCCGCACCGAGACCGCCGCCATCGCCGACGAACACCACTTCATCCGTCCGGGCACCGACCAGTTCCTGCTGCTTGGAATGCTGCACGCGCTGTTCGACGAAGGCCTGGCGCGGCCCGGCCGCCTGGCTGCCTTCCTGGCGGAGGGCGCGACGGGCATCGAGGCGCTGCGGGCCGCCGTCGCGCCGTACGCCCCGGAGCGCATGGCGGCGCATTGCGGCGTGCCGGCCGACGTGCAGCGCGCGCTGGCGCGACGGCTCGCCGCGGCGCGGCGCGCGGCCGTCTATTCGCGCATCGGCTCGAGTACGCAGCGCTTCGGCACGCTCAACTCGGTGCTGATCGACGCCCTGAACATCCTCACGGGCCACCTCGATGCCGAAGGCGGCGCCATGTTCCCGCACGCCGCGGCGTTCGCGGCCAACACGCAGGGCAGGCCGGGCATCGGCCGCGGCATGGTGACGGGGCGCACGCGCAGTCGCGTGTCCGGCGCGCCCGAGGTGCTGGGCGAGTACCCCACCAGTTGCCTGGCCGAGGAGATCGAGACCGACGGCCCGGGGCGGATCCGCGCGCTGGTGTCGGTGGCCAGCAATCCGGTGCTGTCGGCGCCCAACGGCGCGCGCATCGGCCAGGCGCTGGCCAGGCTCGACTTCATGGTGAGCGTGGACATCTACCTCAACGAGACCACGCAGCATGCCGACGTGATCCTGCCGGGCCTGTCCACCTTCGAGGAGCCACACTACGACGTCAGCTTCCCGCAGCTGTCGTGCCGCAACCATGCGCGCTACAGCCCGCCGGTGTTCGCGCCGCGGCCCGGCGCGCAGGCCGAGTGGCAGTCACTGCTGCACATGGCGGCCACGCTGCGCGGCGAGCCGGGCGCCGGCACGGCAGGCTTCGATCTGGCTGCCTTCGACCAGCAGCTCCTGGCCGACGACCTGCGCCGGCTGGCGGCCGGCGTGCCGGAACCGCTCCAGGCGGCCATGCGGGACGCGCTGGGCGACACGCCCGGCCCCGAACGCCTGCTCGACCTGGCGTTGCGTGCCGGGCCGCATGGCGACCGCTTCGGCCAGGAGCCCGGCGGCCTGAGCCTGGCCGCGTTGAAGGCCGCGCCGCACGGCATCGACCTGGGCGCGTTGCAGCCGCGGCTGCCCGAGATCCTGCGCACGCCCAGCGGCAGGATCGAGCTGTGGCCGGCCCCGGTGGCCGCCGAGCTGGCGGCCGCGGACGACGCGTTGCGTGCGCCTCCGCCCGCGCTGGTGGTGGTGGGCCGGCGCGACGTGCGCTCCAACAACAGCTGGATGCACAACCTGCCCACGCTGGCCAAGGGCCCCGAGCGCTGCACCGCGCTGCTGCATCCGCAGGACGCGGCGCGCCACGGCGTGCAGGCGGGCGACCGCGTGCGGCTGCAGGGCACCGGCGGCAGGGCCATCGAGCTGCCGGTGACGCTGTCCGACGAGATGATGCCCGGCGTCGTGAGCGTGCCGCACGGCTGGGGGCACGACCAGGCCGGCGCGCGGCTCGGCGTCGCGGCGCAGCGGCCAGGCGCCAACCTCAACGACCTGCTGGACGATCGCCTGCGCGATCCGCTGTCGGGCACGTCCGTGCTGAACGGGGTGCCGGTGACGCTGAGTCGCTGCGCGCGGGACTAAGCCGCCACGGGCAGCCGCACGCCCTGCGCCGTCAGCTCCAGCACCCGGTCGCAGCGGGCCGCGGCCGGCGGCGAATGCGTGACCATCAGCACGCCGGCGCCGGTGCGCCGGGCGACGTCCACCAGCACGTCCATCACCAGTCCGGCGCTGCGCGGATCGAGGTTGCCGGTGGGTTCGTCGGCGAGTACCAGCGCCGGCTCGTGCACCAGCGCGCGCGCGATCGCCACGCGCTGCAACTGCCCGCCCGACAGCTGGCGCGGTGCCCGCTCGCCCAGGCCGTCGAGTCCGACCGCGGCGAGGATGCGCGCCACGCGGTCGCCGCGCGGTCGGCCCAGCAACTGAAGCGGCAAGCCGACGTTGTCGGCCACGCTCAGGTGTGGCAGCACATGGAAGGCCTGGAACACGAAGCCCAGGTCCTCGCGGCGCAGGCGGGCCGCCTCGGGTTCGGTGAGTCGCAGCACGTCGTGGCCGGCCAGCCACACCTGGCCGGCGTCGGCGGTGTCCAGGCCGGCCACGCAGTTCAGCAGCGTCGACTTGCCGACGCCGGACTCGCCCAGCAGCGCCACCAGTTCGCCACGCGCCATGGCCAGCGAAACGTCGCTGAAGACGAAGATGTCGCCGTAGCGCTTGGCCAGGCCGGAGACGGTGAGCAGGGGCGCCGGGGCGCCGCGGGCGGGATCGTTCATTCGGGGTCAAGCATACGGCATGCATGGTGCTCGACAGTGGCGCCGGCCGGGCCCGTCGCGTCCGCGCCGATCCACCGGGTGAGGGGATTCACCATTTACGTAATTTTGAGTCGCGCGAGGCTGTGCGGTTTTCGACCAGTGCCGCACAATTGGCCAGGAATTCCTTCATTGACCGGCCGGTCGGCCGATACAGTCTGGAGACCGTCCTGCCCAAAGGGGGGCGGCCTCGCGTGCGCCGACTGTCGTGGCGGGCGCTGGAATTGCCCGCGAGCGATTCGGCACGGGCCGGGGTCTTGATCGAGGTGATGGTGACGGCTGATATCGATTCTTCGACGTTGAGCGGGCTCGTGCGCGTGCTCGAGCGGCGCAGCACGCGTTTCTGGGCTGGCGCGGCCATCCTTGCGGCGCTGGCGGGCATCGCGCTCGCGACCGCGCTGGGCATGCTGGCCGGCGGCCGCGGCGGGGTCATCGCCCTGAGCGTCGCCGTCTTCTTCGCGCTGGCGGCCCTGGGTCTGGCGGGCATCGTCATCCGGCTGGCGCATGTCGTGGCCGACGCCCGCGCCCGCCATGTGCTGCAGGCGGTCGACGACGACCTCACCGGCTTGTCCAACCGCCGCCATTTCCTCGAGCTGATGGAACGCGAGTTCGCCCGCTGCCGCCGCTACGGCGACGATGGCGCGCTGCTGCTCATCGATGCCGACCACCTGCGCCGCATCAACGAACACCTGGGCCAGCTGTGCGGCGACGCGCTGCTGCTCGAAGTGACCAAGCGCGTGGGCACCACGCTGCGCCAGCCCGACCTGCTGGCCCGCTTCGGCGGCGCCGAACTGGCCGTGTTCCTGCCCAACACCGATCCGCTGGGGGCGCTCGACGCGGCCGAGCGCATCCGCCAGCAGGTGGCGTCCACGCCCTACACCTGGCAGCAGACCCACGTGGTGGCCACGGTCAGCATCGGCGTGTCCACGGTGCACCAGGGCCAGCTGAGCGTCGACACCATGGTGCACGAGGCCGAGCAGGCGCTGGAGGCGGCCAAGGAGGCCGGCCGCAACTGCGTGCGCACGGGCCCGATCAAGCCGCGCAAGAGCGGGGAGCGCGTGTCGAGCTGAGGGCGCCGCGCCGTAATGCAGCCGTTGCCGCCCGAAGGGGTGCAACGGCTTTTTTCAGGTTCATCGCCGATCCGCGGGGTACCTTGGTTTGCGGGGCGCGCTGGGTCAGGCACGACTCACCGGGGGAGCTTGTTTTGTTCGTGTCCCCCGTCGGCCTGCGGCCTCCTCCTCCTTTACCTCACAAAACAAGCTCCCCCGCCTCGCCGTGCCACGCATGGCGTGCCGGCAGACAACATTCGCGAGGGAAGAGTCCGCGAATTTGTTTGAGAGTGTTTGGCATCGTCGGGCCATCGAGGCCGCGACGATGCCCGCGGCCAACGTTGATGCGGGTCGCCGGGCCTGACGCGAATCGCGAATCGAGCTGCCAGCGATACCTGTCGTGATGGACGATCGGCGCCGCCTCGTCATTGCGCGCGCAGTTGCGGAATCCACCAAGGAGACAGCGCATCCGCCCGTGTGGATCCTGCGACTGCGCGCAGGATGACACCGTTGGCGAAGGGACCTTCGTCGGTCACGAGAAGGAGCGCCGGCGTCGCGACGCGAGGTTCGCGTCAAGACCGATGGCGCGTGGAAACGCCGGCCGCGGGCATCGTCGCGGCCTCGATGGCCCGACGATGCCAAACACCCTCAA
>JABCYW010000161.1 GCA_013289985.1 Betaproteobacteria bacterium
CGTCGTCGGGCAGCCACTGCCGGCGCGGGTCGTGGGTGAGGGCGAGGTACACGAGGATCGCGTTGCTGTCGGCGACGATGGTGTCGCCGTCCTGGATCACGGGCACCTGCCCGAAGCTGTTGAGCGCGAGGAACTGCGGCGTGCGCTGCGCGCCGCGCGCGAGGTCCACGTCGACGAGTTCGTGCGGCAGGCCGAGCAGCGACAGCATCAGTTGCGCGCGATGGGCGTGGCCGGACAGCGCGAAGCGGTGCAGGCGGATCGGGGCGGGTGGCGCGGACATGGGGGTCTCCGAGTAGTCGATTCCTATAGAGTAGAAGGTTCGTGGATTGAAATGAAGACCTCCCGAGTGCAGTTCAGAATTGCACGAGCTGCAATAAACAAGGACGAATACGAGGCAAGGCCATGACCATGGATCACCTGCAGCGACTGCGCACCTTCGTCGCCGTCGCCGAGGCGGGCAGCTTCGCTCGCGGCGCGGTGGCGCGGGAAATCTCGGCGTCGGCGGCCACGCGTGCCGTGGCGGCCCTCGAGAAGCACCTCGGCGCGTTGCTGCTGCAGCGCACGACGCGCAGCCTGCGGCTGACCGAGCAGGGCGAGGCCTTCCTGGCCGACTGTCGCCGCATCCTCGCGGAACTCGAACAGGCCGAAGCGGCGGTCACGGGCGCGCGCCGCGAACCGCAGGGCACGCTGGCGGTGACGGCACCGGCGCTGTTCGGCAGCCGGCATGTGGCGCCGTTGCTGTTCGAGTTCCTCGACCGGCATCCGCAGATGCAGGCGCGCGTCCTGTTCACGAATCGCCTCGTGCACCTCGTGGACGAAGGCTTCGACGTCGCGCTCCGCATCGCGGTGCTGCCCGATTCGTCGTTGACGGCCGTGACGGTGGGGCACATGCGCGCGGTGGTCGTCGGGTCGCCGGACTACCTGCGCCGCCATGGCGTGCCGCGTCATCCGGCCGACCTGAAATCGCATCGCTCGATCGGCTTCCTGATCGAGGGCCAGGAACGTGTCGCATGGAACTTTCCGGGCACGCGAACCCTCTCCGTGCCGAGCGAACGCCTCGTGGTCAACGCGAACGACGTCAAGGTCGCGGCGGCCGTGGCCGGGCATGGGTTGACGCGTGCGCTGGCCTACCAGGTGACGGACGAGGTGCGCGACGGCCGATTGCGCGTCGTGCTGAAGGCGCATGAGCCTGCGCCGGTGCCCGTGCACCTGGTCTATCCCGCCGGGCGCGTGGCGGCGGCCAAGGTGCGCGAGTTCGTGCGCTTCGCGGGCGAGCGGCTGCGTGCGTTGCCGGTCCTGCAGGGACGCGGGCTGGAAGCGCCGCGGTGAGCATTCCGCGGCTCAGGCGACGCCGCGCGCCTTCTTCAACGCGAACACCTCGTCGACTGCCTTCGCGTAGCCGCCCGCCGCCCGGAACCGGCGTTCGGGGTCAGGTCTTGCCTCGCAACTTCGACTCAGACTCATTGTTGAGAGACGGCCTTCAAGGCTGCAGAGATGACCAGCTGAGCTTGATCCAGCGATTTCTCGACTTGCTCTCGGTCGAGCATCCTTTGGCGCAGCTTCTCGCAGAGCTCGTACGCATGGGCATCGTTCGCCGCCGCCAGTCCGTACATGATCAACTGCGGCCCTTGCGCGGCAAGCATGGCGTACTGACCGAGGTCGAGAGGCGCCCCTTGAGCGGGCCTGGTTCTCAATGCAGCGTCCAGCGCCTTGCTGGCCTCCTTCAAGGCGTCCAGCTTTTCGCGATGAGTCTCGCGCCATTGGCGAAGTGTCTCCGTCCAATCCGCCCTGGATGCCGGGACGCGCTGGCTGCACAGGTCGCCGGCAGTTGCCATCGATTGCTCCGAAAACACTTCGCCCAGGCGGAAAAATGAAGGGTCGGGCGCGGAAGAGGGCGGCTGGCCGCGGGCAACCGAGAGATGCATCAAAGCCAACGCGGCTGCTGCGAGCCGGCGAGCGCGTGGAAGCCGCCAGGCAGCGCTCGCGCCTGGCGTTCGCATGCTGCCGCGAACTTCGCGGGGCAAACCGGGCATGACTCTTCCTGTCATTCTGCGAAGACTTCTTGCAGCGCGCTCAAAGCCGCCGAGAGCGTCTTCGTCGACACCGCGCCCAGTTTCTTTGCCAGGCGCACCTTGTCGACCGTCCGCACCTGGTCGAGCAGGATCAGGCCCTTGGTGCCGCCGTGGGTCACCGCCACCCGGAACGGGGCCGCGAAGCCCTTGGACGTCATCGGCGCGACGATGACCGTCCGCAAATGGTCGTTCAACTCGACCGGCGACACCACGACGCATGGGCGTGACTTCTTGATTTCGCTGCCGACCGTGGGGTCGAGGTTCACCAGCCAGATTTCGCCGCGCTTCACCAGGCGAGCTCCGCATCCACTTCGTTGCCGAACTCGCCCATCACCAGCTCATCGCCGCCTTTGGCCGCGAGCGCCTTTGCCGCTTCAGCCCAGCCAGCACGCACCGGGCGAGCCGCTTTGCGCAGCACGATGGCGCCGTCCTCGACGGTCATCTCAGCCGCCTCGTCGTCGCTCAGGCCGGCTTGCGCCAGGAGCGGCTTCGGGAGGACGACGCCCTTGCTGTTGCCGATGGCTCGAATGGTGACTTGCATGCTCTTCTCCGGTTGCAACAAGGTTATCCCTTGGTGCTTGCCCCGTCAATGCCTTTGTTGGCACTTTGTTGCAACTTCAGAATCCGCAGCGACTTGCCCGCGGCTCAGGCGACGCCGCGCGCCTTCTTCAACGCGAACACCTCGTCGACTGCCTTCGCATAGCCGCCCGCCGCCCGGAACGACTCGGCGATCACGCGGAGGGCCGCGCGGTACGACGGCTCTGTCGTGACGCTCTCGACGGCATCCGCCAGCTGCTGCGCCGTGGCGCTGGCGTGGTCCAGCACGATCGTCGCCCCCAGCTTGCGCGCGCGGGACGCGAGCGCGGGCTGGTCGGCGCCCATCGGCAGACACACGAACGGCACCTCGGCGGCGAGCAGGTCGCCGATGCTGTTCATGCCGGCGTGCGTGATCGCCACCGTCGCGTGCTTCAGGATCTCGCCTTGCGGCACGTAGGGCCGCACGATGAAGTTGGCGGGCGGACGCCAGGCGGACGTGTCGACGCCGTACGCGGCCATCACGACCACGCCGTCCCAGCGCGCGAACGCGGCCATGAAGGCCTCGTACAACGCGGGGCTGCGGTTGCCGAACACGGTGCCCAGGGAGATGTAGAGCACCCGCTTGCCGGCGAGGCGCTCGAGCGGGAAGTCGGTCGTCTCCCGGCGGTCGTGCACCGGCGGGCCGACGAAGCGGACGCTGTCGTCGAAGTACGGCAGGTCGCCGGCGAACAGGCGCGAGGTGTAGACGAGGTTCAGGTCGCCCGGGTTCAGGATCCAGTCGCGGAAGTCCGTCGACACCGGGATGCCGAAGCGCCGGCCGATGTCCGCGGCGGCCTGCCGCATCACGGTGTCGCGCTCGGGATCGGGCCTGAGCATCGGATGCGTGGACGGCCTGTCGCGCTCGAAGAACGCCTCGAGGCCGGCGAACACCGCGTGCGAGGCCACGGTGGGCAGCTCCAGCAGCGTCGCCATGGGCCTGGCGAACGGGAACGGCGCCGAGTGGACGAGATAGTCGAAGCGCCGGTACTGGGTCTGGGCGAAGATGTCGGCGATCGTGTCGGCGCCGCGCGCGAACATGTCCAGCATGGCGGATCGCTGCCCGGGCGTGGGCGGGCCCTTGAACATGTCGAGGTCGTGCGCGTAGGCCTTGAACGCGGCGCCCGTGGCCTCGACGCGCTCGCGGAAGGGCTCGGCCGCGAAGTAGGTGACGCGCTCGCCGCGTCGCACGAGCTCGGCGACGAGGCCCAGGGTGGGATTGACGTGGCCGTGCGACGGCGCGGCGAGGAACAGGACGTTGGACATGATGCGTGCCGGGAGGGTTCGCGCCCATCGTCGCGCCGCTTCGCTTTCGGCCGCCTTACCGGCACGGCGCTGATAAGCTGCCCGGATGAGCGAGCCTTTCGATCCGCCGGCCTGGGACGCGCCGGCCCCGCACGTGCTGGCCGTCGCCGTCACCGACGCGCACATCGACCTGATGCAGCACGTCAACAACGTGCACTACCTGCAATGGCTGGAGAACGTGGCCTGGGATCACTCCGTGGCGCTGGGCATGCGCCAGGAGGACTACACGCGCCTGGGCCACGGCATGGTGGTGCGCCGCCACGAGCTCGACTACGTGGCCCCGGCGCTGCTCGGCGACCGCGTGCTGCTGGCCACGTGGATCGTGGCGCTGGACCGGCTGTCGCTGCACCGGCGCTACCAGTTCGTGCGCGAGTCCGACGGCGCCACGCTGTTCCGCGGCGCCACGCACTTCGTCTGCGTGGAGATCGCCAGCGGCAAGGTGCGGCGCATGGTGCCGGAGTTCACCGAGGCCTACACCCGCGGGCTCACGGCTTCTTGAACATGCCCTTGCCGTCGGCGTGCGCGATGGGCACCGAGGTGTGCTCGTGCACCACCTGCCAGCGGCCGCCGCGTTGGCGCGCGACCCAGCTGAGACGGTTGTCCAGCGAGCGCAGCTCGGTGCCGTCGGCATCGACCGCGCGATAGGTGAGGAAGGCGGTGAGCAGCGCCATGTCGCCCGACACGGTGGTCTTCACGTCGGATGCCTCGACGACGGAGCGCTGGTCGCCGAGGAACTCGAACCAGCCCTTGGCCATCGCGCGCCACGACGCGATGTCGTGCGTCCACGTGCCCCACAGCTCGTAGATGAGCGCGTCGTCGGCGTACAGCGCCACGAAGGCGTCGACGTCCTTCGCGTGGACGGCGGCCTGGTAGCCGGCGAGCAACTGGCGGATGGGCTGGTCGGTGTCGGACACGGGTGGCTCCTGCGACGAGGTGGGCGCAGTTTCTCAGATCCCCGCGTACCACTCGTAGCCGCGGTCTTCCCAGAATCCGCCGTGCCCGCCGTTGAGCTGCGAGAACGAATCGGCCACCTCGATGCGGGTCACGTACTTGGCCTGCTTGTAGCCCAGTTGGCGCTCCACGCGCAGGCGCAACGGCGCGCCGTGCGCCACGGGCAGGTCCCTGCCGTTCATGCCGTAGGCGAGCAGCGTCTGCGGGTGGTAGGCGTCGAGCAGGTCGATGCTCTCGTAGTACAGGCCGGCATCGCCGTCGCCGCCGAGGTTGTCGGCGCAATGGAAGATCACGTAGCGCGCGCCCGGCTTCAGGCCGGCCAGGTCCAGCAACTGCGACAACGGCACGCCCTGCCACTTGCCGATGGCGCTCCAGCCCTCCACGCAGTCGTGGCGCGTGATCTGCGTGCGCGGGCGCATCGCCTTCAGCTGGGCCAGCGACAGCGATTGCGGCCGCTGCACGAGCCCGTGCACCTGCAGGCGGAAATCGGCGAAGCCGCCCTGCAGCAGCCGGGCGTACTCCGGGCTGGCAGGCATCATCGACCCGTTGGGGCGGAACACCGGCGACAGGTCGCGCTCGCCGTATTCCTTCGCGAGCGGCTGGTGCGCCAGGATCAGGCGCTGGCTCGCGTACGTGAGCTTCTCGGCGCTGCGCAGCGTGGCGTCGATGCGGGCGTTGTTGACGGCCCGGTCGCAACCGGCCAGCGCCATGGTTCCGGCGCCGGCCGCGAGCGTCGCGAGCCAGCGGCGGCGGGCCTGGAACGGCGTCGTGCGGCCGTTCCTGAACTTGACGTTCGGGTTCATTGCGCCTCTCCGTCGGACTCGATGGCGTAGCGGCCGGTGACCATGGAGCGCAGGTTGTTCCACACGCCCGAGACCAGCACCATCACCAGGTGCACCACGACGAACGCCACCAGCAGCGAGGCGCAGATGAAGTGCAACGAACGCGCGGACGGGCGGCCGCCGAAGACGTCCAGCAGCACGTGGAACGCCGAATCGAGGCCGGGCGACATCGTCAGCCCCGTGAGCACCATCATCGGCAGCAGCACGAAGGCCACGCCCAGGTAGGCGAGCTTCTGCAGCACGTTGTAGCGGCGCGCGGCCTCGCCCTTGGGGAAGCGCAGCCGCGCGTGATCCACCACCTCCTGCGCCAGGTGGGACGGCGCCAGTTCCGCGCGCGTGGGCAGGAGATCGCGCCGGAAGTGGCGCTGCACGAGGCCGCCCAGGAGGTAGACGGCGCCGTTGATGGCGAACAGCCAGGCGAAGAAGAAGTGCCAGCGCCGGCCCGCGGCGAGATCCTGGTACGACGGGATCGTGAGCCAGGCCGGGAAGCCGCGCGGCGCGAGCGCGCCGTTCTCGCGCGATGCGCCCAGCAGCCCGGTGGATTCGATCGTGAGCGAGCCCAGCCGGACGACGCCGCGCCACTGGCCCGCGCTGCTCAGCGAGTCCACCGACAGCCAGGCGTGGTCGTTGTCGGCGCCGTACTGGCCCCAGTACAGGCGGGGATGCGCGTTGAAGATCTGCGCGCCGGTCATCAGCAGCAGCGAGAAGCAGAAGACGTTGACCCAGTGCGTCACGCGCACGAGCGCGGAGTGGCGCGGCACGAGCACGCGCCCGCCCGCGCGAGGGCCGCGGCGAAACGAGCGCGAAGGCATCCTGGCGGTGGTCATGGAGGGAAGGGCGTGGCTCATGCCTGTTGGTCGCACGGCATGGCCGGACCTTACACCAGGTCGGGCACCCTGGGATACAGGCCGTGCACCTGACCGAATACCCGCGCCAGGCCGTAGATCGCGTCGATCAGCGGCGTCTCCACGCCCACGTGGCGGCCCAGTTCGCGCACCGCGCCCACCAGGCTGTCGAGCTCGATCGCCCGGCCGGCCTCGGCGTCCTGCAGCATCGAGGTCTTGAACGCGCCCAGCCTGCGCGTGATGGCGTGGCGCTCGGCCGGGGTCTGCGTGATGGCGAAGCCCAGGCGTTCGCCGATGCGGCCGGATTCCAGCATCGCGTCGCCGGTGAGCTTGCGCACCAGCTCGTCGCCGATGATCCGGTCGGTGGTGGCGCCGGTGATGGCGCTGATCGGGTTGGTGGTCATGTTGCCCCACAGCTTGTACCAGATGTCGCGCTGGATCATCTCGCTGGCGGTGGTCTCGAAGCCGGCCTCGTCGAACGCAGCCTTCAGCGCCAGCACGCGCTCCGACACCCCGCCCAGCGGCTCGCCGATCACCAGCCCGCGGCCCATCTGGTTGTAGGCCACGCCGGGCTCGGGCACCGATGCCGCGGCATGCACCACGCAGCCGATCACCTGTTCGACGGGCAGGTGCGCGGCGATGCTGCCGTCCGGGTCGACGCTCGTGAGCGCCAGGCCGGCGGCCGGCCCCTGCAGGCCCTGGCAGAACCACCAGGGCACGCCGTTCATGGCCGGCACCACCAGCGTGTGCGGACCCAGCAGCGGCGCGATGCGGCGCGCGACGTCGGCGAGCGCCGGCGCCTTCACCGCGATCACCACGACGTCCTGCGCGCCCAGCGCCGCGGGATCCGCGTGCGCCGCGACGGGCCCCGAGATCGGGCCGGCGTGGCCGTCCACCCGCAGCCCGTGCGCCTGCAGCGCGGCCAGCGTCGCGCCGCGCGCGACCGCGCTCACCTCGTGCGCGCCGGTGGCGGCCAGGCGCGCGCCCACGAGCAGGCCGATGGCGCCGGCGCCGTAGACGCAGACTTTCATACCTTGAGGAAGGCGGCGATGCCGACGGCGATGCCCACGCCGGCCACGCCCAGCGTGCCCCATTCGAGCCAGCGGCGGCGCGTCAGCAGCGCGATGGCGGCCAGCGCGATGGACACCTGGAGCACCGTCGTCGCCTCGGCCCAGCGATGGTGCTGGTGCATCAGGTGATCGCTCTGCTCGTCGAACTGCGCGGCCTGTTCCTCGAGCTCCTTGGCCTTGGCCATGATGGGCTCCTTGTCGGCCTTGTACTTCTCGATGTTCTTCGTGTATGCGTCGCGGCGGTCGGCGGGCACCAGGTCCAGCGCCACCTCGGCACTGGCCTGGCGCGCGTTCTTGGCCTGGTAGAAGTTCCACTGGTCGGACGCCTCCGTCTTGCGGATGGCGGCGTTGTTCTTCGCCAGCGCGGCGTCGGCCTGCGTGGCGCCGCCCATGTAGGAGCAGATCGCGCCGATCGTGGCCAGCACCGCGGTGATCACCGCGATCTGGCCCGACATGCCGCCGCCGCCGTGCTCGGCGGCGTGCTCCACCTCGTGGTCGTGGGGGCCGTGGACGTGGAATCCTGAGGACATGGTGGTTCTTTCGCAGATGGATCGTGGCGCCGACGCGGGAACGTCGATTTCAGCCGGCGATGGTAGCGAAGAACTGTGTCCGGGCCTGAAACAAGTCCGTCCGCGGCTTCCTCAGAGCTGGAAGACGCTGACGATCTGGGTCAGGCGCGCCGCCTGCTGGCTCAGGCTTTCCGCCGCGGCCGCGCTCTGTTCCACCAGCGCCGCGTTCTGCTGCGTGGTCCGGTCGAGCGCGCCCACGGCGTCGCCGATCTGGCCGATGCCGCCGGACTGCTGGACCGTGGCGCTCGAGATCTCGCCGATCAGCTGGCCCACGCGCTGCACCTGCGCGACGATGTCGCTCATCGACGCGCCGGCCTCGTCCACCTGGCGCGCACCGATGTCCACCTTCTCGACGCTGGCGCCGATCAGGGTCTTGATCTCCTTGGCGGCGCCGGCCGAGCGCTGGGCGAGCGAGCGCACCTCGCTGGCCACCACGGCGAAGCCGCGGCCCTGCTCGCCGGCGCGCGCCGCCTCGACGGCGGCATTGAGCGCCAGGATGTTGGTCTGGAACGCGATGCCGTCGATCACGCCGATGATGTCGCCGATCTTGCGCGACGACGTGGCGATCTCGTTCATGGTCTCCACGACGCGGTTGACCGCGACGCCGCCGCGGCTGGCCGCGGCCGAGGCCTCGGTGGCGAGCTGGTTGGCCACGCCGGCCGTCTCGGCGTTGGAGCGCACGCTGCCCGTGAGCTGCTCCATCGACGCGGCGGTCTGCTGCAGGCTGCCGGCCTGCGCCTCGGTGCGCTGGCTCAGGTCGGCGTTGCCGCTGGCGATCTCGGTGGAGCCCGTCGCGATCGAGTCGCTGGACAGGCGCACCTGGCCCACCACCTCGGCGAGGCGCGTGCGCATGCGC
>JABCYW010000162.1 GCA_013289985.1 Betaproteobacteria bacterium
CGCGAAGCCCTTGGCCACGTCGAAGCCCGGCGCACCGCTGGCGATGACGTACAGAACGCCGCCGGCGACGATCGCGCCGAGCACCTGCGCCACGATGTAGGGCAGCAGCTTGCCGGCCGGGAAGCGGCCCGCGGCCCACAGGCCCACCGACACCGCGGGGTTCAGGTGGCAGCCAGAGATCGGGCCGATGGCGTAGGCCATGGTGAGCACCGTGAGGCCGAACGCCAGCGAGACACCCAGCAGGCCGATGCCCACGCCGGGGAACGCCGCCGCGAGCACCGCGCTGCCGCAGCCGCCCAGCACCAGCCAGAAAGTGCCGATGAATTCGGCGCCGTATTGCTTCATGTTTCGCTCCTCTTCACGTTTCTCGGGGGTCGGTGGCATCCAACGTCCGCTCGACCGCGATGTTATACGCGCCCGGTGCGACAAGGAGAAGAAGGGGTCGCCCAGGTTTTCAGGGCCTGCCGAGCACGATGGTGACGAGCGCCGACGAGTCCTCGAGCCCGACGAGCCCGTGCAGCACCCCGCCTTCCAGGTGCAGCAACTGGCCGGGGCGCAGCTCCTGCGACACGCCGTCCACCGAGAGGTCGATGCACCCTTCCAGGCATTGCACGGTGATCTCGCCGGCCACGCGGTGCGGCGGGAAGGCCTTGCCGGCCGGAAGGACGACCCGCATCACCTCGAGCTGGCCGCTCTTGAAGAGGGCGAACGAGCTGGCCGAAGGCAGCGTGCCGTCGGCGGGCAGGATGTCGACGATCTGTCCGGGGCGTGCGTGCTGGATGGCCATGGGCCGAGTATCCGACTCCGTCGCGCCGACCGCAATCAGCGCAGGGGAAACACCGGTATCCCGGCGTCGCCCTGGCGCGCGATCTCGGCCCGCAGCGCGGCCAGCGCCTCGGCCACGACCGCCGCGACGGCCGGCGAGGCCGCCATCGCGTCCTCGTCGAGCTGCGCGCCCAGCAGCGGCAACGCGAACGAGCGCTCGCCCACCAGCCCGGCCGACATCGTGCGCAGCGTCTCGCGCAGCGCGTCGTCGGCGTGATGCGCGCGCGGGGAGGCGTTGATGACGGCCACCGGCTTGTGGATGAAGGGCTCGAAGCTCACCAGCCAGTCGAGCGCGTTCTTGATGCTGCCGCTGACGCCGTGGGCGTACTCGGGCGTGGCGACGAGGATCGCGTCGGCATGGGCCACGGCCAGGTGCAGCGCCTGGACGGCCAGCGGCGATTCGGCCTCGAGGTCGGGGTTGAACAGCGGCAGGCGGCCGAGCCAGTCGGCCACCTCGATGTCGGCGTCCGGCGCCGCGATGCGCGCGGCCGCGCGCAGCAACGCCGCGTTGAGCGAGGCCTTGCGCAGGCTGCCGCACAGCGCGAGCACCTGCAGCGGGGAATGGGGTCCGGTCATGGTCAGCGTGGGCAGGTGGCGTCGGTGCCGGCGATGCGCTGGAACTGCGTCAGCGACTGGTCGGCCTCGACGGTGGAGAAGCGGCCGTCGGAGACGTCGACCATGCGGTTGGTGTCGGGGGCGTCGCCTTGCGATGCGTCGCGCCAGGTGATCCGGTCGCCGGCCACGCGCCAGGTGCCGTGGTACTCGGTGCGGTCGCCGGCCTCGGTGTTGGGCACCATCAGGTAGAGCCCGTCGGGGTGCATCTCGATGCAGCGCATCACGGGGCCGCGCGTGGACGTCCACACGCCCGCGAGCTCGGGCGGAACGCCGGCCGGCGGCGCCGCCGGCGTGCCGGCGGCCACGGGCGGCAGCGGCTCGGCCGCGTGTCTCGAGCAGGCCGCCAGCGCGGCGAGCGGCACGGCGGCGAGCAGGATGCCGCGCGCAGCGATGTTCAGGGGCAAGACGGGTCTCCGACAGGACGATGGCCGCGCGGTCGCGCAGGGACTCGCAGTCTACGACCCGCGCTCGCAACGGCTTCGCGAGCGCCGCCAGCTGCTGGTTCCAATGACGTGGCCGGGTCGACGCCGGGCGAAGCACGGGCACGGGCGCGCCACTGTCGGGCACGGTGCTTGCCGAATGGGTGCCACGGGCCGCGAGGCCAAGCAGGAGATCCATTCATGACCACGAACGCAAGACCATCACAACTCGGGCTCGTCGTCGCGGCGGCGCTCGCCGGCCTGGCGCTGGCGGGCTGCAACCGGCCCGACACGCCCGTCGACAAGCAGGTGTCGGCCGGCACCGAGCTCGACGATTCCGTCATCACCACGAAGGTGAAGTCGGCGCTGCTGGCCGACAACGTCGGCAAGGGCAGCGACACCAGCGTCGAGACCCGCAAGGGCGAGGTGCTGCTGAGCGGCTTCGTCGACAACCAGGGGCAGGCCGACCGCGAGGTGCAGCTCGCCAAGGGCGTGGCCGGCGTCACCTCGGTGCAGAACAAGCTGATGCTCAAGGACGGCAAGTCCAGCGCCGGCGCGGTACTGGACGACTCCGTCATGACCGTCAAGGTGAAGTCGGCCCTGATGGCCGACGAATCCACCCGCGGCGCCCAGATCGCGGTCACCACCAACAAGGGCATCGTTCAGCTGAGCGGCTTCGTCGACAGCGCCGATGAGCAGGCACGCGCGACATCCGTCGCTCGCAACGTCGAAGGCGTCCGGAGCGTCGTCAACGACACCAGCATCAAGAAGTAGTCGGACACCTTTCAGGAGAAAACCATGCTCTACACCATCGCCGTCGTCCTCGTCATCCTCTGGCTCATCGGCATGCTCGCTTCGGTGACGCTGGGCGGCCTGATCCACATCCTTCTCGTCATCGCGATCATCGCGGTGTTGTTCCGCCTCATCAGCGGGCGAGGAGTCTGACGCCCGCCCTCGCGAAGGATCTTCTGGCCTCGGCGGCAGCGATGCTCCGGGGCCTTGTTGTGTAGAGTGGGCGCATGACCACGCCCCCGCTCCAGCCGCTCTCGACCATCGGCAGCTTCCACGCGCACATCTACTTCGACGGCGCGGCGCAGCGCGAGGCCGCGCTGGCCTTGCGCGATCGGATCGCCGAACGCTTCCCGGTGACGCTGGGGCGCGTGCACGAGCGCCTCGTGGGGCCGCACGCGCGGCCGATGTACCAGGTGGCGTTCGATGCCGCGATCTTCGGCAACTTCGTCCCGTGGCTGATGCTCAACCGCCGGGGCCTCGTGGTGCTCGTGCATCCGAACACGCGCAACGAGCGCCGCGACCACCTGGTGCACGCGTTGTGGATGGGCGAGATGCTGGAGATCGTCGGGCCCGAGCACCTGGCGGAGGACGTAGACGCGGAACCGGCGCCGGTACCCAACACGCAGCCGACGCTGAATCCCTAGGCATCGTTCAGCGCCGAGTGCACCGCCACGACGGCCGCCAGGATCCCGCCCGCGTCGCCCACCAGCGCGGCGCCGGCCAGGCCCACCACCGAGCTGGCGATCTCCAGCCGGCCCGCGATCTTCTTCTCGGCGGCCAGGAAGTCGTCCACCTTCTGCGATGCATCCTTCAGCTGCGCGAGCGCGGCGGCGGCGTTGGCGCCCAGCAGCCTGACGGCCTCCACCCGCAGGGCTATGGCGCGCTGGTCCAGCGTCATCTCCAGGTTCAGCGCCTGGTCGATGTCGGACGCCGCGGGGTTGTCGCGCCGGTAGTTGAACAGCAAGGTGGACGTGTGGCCGGCGACGTCGGCCAGGTCGGCCAGCGCGTCGGCGGTGTCGGATGCGCTGGGGGCGGCGGCGGCGGTGCGGGGTGTGGTCATGACGGTCCTTTCGTTCAGAGCGCCGCGGCGTCGTCGTTGATCGCCTGCACCTGGGCGACGAAGGCGGAGACGAGTTCGAGGCGGCGGGCGCCGCCGATCTTGTCGAAGTTGGCGACCAGGCCGGCGTGCGCCGCCACCAGCGCGTCGGCGCTCCTGCCGAACGCGCGCACGCGGCGGGCCTCGAGCTCGTTGGCGGCGATGTCGGCGCGCGTGACGGTCTGCGCGAAGCGCCAGGGCAGGCGGCTCTCCACGTCGGCCTGCGTGGGCGCGCTGGAGGCGAGCACCAGGCGGCCCAGTTCGCCGGCCATGATGTCGTGGGTGTCGGCGAGCTGGCCCGCGTAGACCTTGTCGGCGTAGGTCTTCATCGCCTCGACCACCACCCTGAGCGCCTCCTGGTTGTCTTCCAGCGTGGCGCGCGTGAGCACCTGCAGCTTTTCCTCGGTGACCATCGCCGCGGCGGCGCGCGCGATCTTGCCGGCGGCGCTCAGCTTGCTGCTGTCGAACAGGGCCGTGCCGTCGCGCGTGGCGAGCCTGCCGGCGGCGCCGGAGAGCTCGCGCAGGTCGCTGTCGAACGCGGTGGCCTTCGCGCGCGAGACCCTGGCCAGCGCGGTGGCGTAGTCGCCCAGCGCCTGGCCGAACAGCGCCGCGGTGGCGCCGGCCTCCTTCAACGGCCTGCAGCGGTCCTCGGCGCCGCGCTGCGCGGCGGCGGCGTCGAACGGGCCCGGGTTGCCGATGGCGACGTAGCGCTCGCGCTGTTCGCAGCTGCTGCCCATGCCCGAGGCGAAGGGCTCGTAGGCCGTGGCCAGGTGGCTGGCGGCCGCGCCGAAGTCGGCCACCGGCTGCATCTGCGCGGCGCAGCCACCCAGCAGGAGCGCGGTGATCGCGGCGAGCGGGCGAAGGGGCATGGCGGTCTCCCGGAGTGGTGGCGGGCAGTCTACGATCGCGGGACGCGGCGCGCACCCGCCAGCTTGGGGGGTGTGTCGCGCGGCATGTCGCAGAATCGGGCTCCCTGCATTCCCTGGAGACCCCACGATGATCGATCACACCGGCGTGACCGTGAGCGACTTCGCACGGAGCAAGGCGTTCTACGCGGCGGCGCTCGGCGCCATCGGCTACCAGAAGCTGCTCGAATTCGGCCCCGAGATCACGCAGTCGGTCTCGGTGGCCGGCTTCGGCGAGCCGCCCAAGCCCGACTTCTGGATCGCGGAGGGCACGCCCAACCGGCCGGCGATCCACGTCGCGTTCCGCGTGCCCTCGCGCGCGCTGGTGAGGGCGTTCCACGCCGCGGCCCTGGCCGCCGGCGGCACCTGCAACGGCCCGCCCGGCATCCGTGCCCACTACCACCCGAACTACTATGGGGCCTTCGTGCACTGCCCCGACGGCCACAACATCGAGGCCGTGTGCCATGAACCCGAGGACCATTGAATGAAGTTCACCCTGCCCCGCGGCCTGTTCGCCCTCTCGCTCGCCGCCCTCGCCCTGTCGGCCCGGGCCGACGAACTCCAGGTGGCGGTCGCCGCCAACTTCGCGCCGGCGGCCCAGAAGATCGCCGCGCAGTTCGAGCGTGACACCGGCCACGTGGTGAAGGTGTCGGTCGGCGCCACGGGCAAGTTCTACGCGCAGATCGAGGCCGGCGCGCCCTTCGACGTGCTGCTGGCCGCCGACCAGGCGACGCCGGCCAGGCTGGTGGGCGAAGGCAAGGCCGTGCCCGCCACGCTGCACACGTATGCGATCGGCAGGCTGGTGCTTTGGTCGGCCGATCCCGCGCTGGTGG
Organism: Betaproteobacteria bacterium; assembly: GCA_013289985.1. Classification (GTDB taxonomy): domain Bacteria; phylum Pseudomonadota; class Gammaproteobacteria; order Burkholderiales; family Burkholderiaceae_C; genus Scleromatobacter. Next base: position 5,486 of record JABCYW010000162.1, read on the forward strand.
ACGCCCGGGGCGAGGTGCTGAAGTCCGACAAGTGGAAGCACCTGTCGGTGGCCGACGCCAAGCTGGCGCCCTACGGCCAGGCGGCCAAGGAGACGCTCGCCGCGCTGAAGCTCGCCGATGCCGTGCAGGCGCGCGTGGTCACGGGCGAGAACATCGCCCAGGCCCTGCAGTTCGCGCAGACCGGCAACGCGGAGCTCGCGTTCGTCGCGCTGGGCCAGGTGCAGCCGCCCGACGGCGCCAAGGTGCCCGGCTCGATGTGGCTGGTGCCCGACAACCTGTACGCCCCCATCAGGCAGGATGCCGTCGTGATCGCGGCGAGCAAGTCGGCCAAGGCCGCCACCGAGTTCGTGGACTACCTCGCGAGCGACAAGGCGCGCACGGTCATCAAGGCCTACGGCTACAGCTGGTAAGGCGGCGCGCGCGTGGACGCCGACTGGGCCGCCGACCTGCAGGCGGTGGCGCTGACGCTGAAGCTGGCGGGAGTCGTCACGCTGGCGCTGCTGGTGCTGGGCACGCCGCTCGCCTGGTGGCTCGCGCACACGCGCTCGCGCTGGAAGGCACCGCTGTCGGCGCTGGTGGCGCTGCCGCTGGTGCTGCCGCCCACCGTGCTGGGCTTCTACCTGCTGATGCTGATGGGGCCGCACGGCCTCGTCGGCCAGGCCACGCAGGCGCTGGGCATCGGCCTGCTGCCGTTCACCTTCGCGGGCCTGGTGGTGGCGTCGATGCTGTACTCGATGCCGTTCGTGGTGCAGCCGATCCAGACGGCCTTCGAGGCCATCGGCGCGCGCCCGCTGGAGGCCGCGGCCACGCTGCGCGCCGGCCCGTGGGAGCGCTTCGTGCACGTGGCGCTGCCGCTGGCGCGGCGCGGCGTGCTCACGGCGGCGGTGCTGGGCTTCGCGCACACCGTGGGCGAGTTCGGCGTGGTGCTGATGATCGGCGGCAACATCCCCGGCGCCACGCGCGTGATCTCCACGCAGCTGTACAGCCACGTCGAGGCGCTCGAATACCCGGCCGCGCACCGGCTCGCCGCGATGCTGCTAGCGTTCTCCTTCGCAGTGCTGCTGTGGGTCTACCGGCTGCGCACGCGCGGCTCGCTCCTGGCCACCGGGGCGACCACGCCGTGATCGAGGCCACGCTCGCCCTGTCGCGCGGCGCGTTCACGCTGGACGTGGCGCTCAGCCTGCCCACCGACGGCGTCAGCGCGCTGTTCGGCCCGTCGGGCTGCGGCAAGACCACGCTGCTGCGCTGCCTCGCCGGCCTGGAGCGCGCGCCGGGCGGACGCGTGGTGGTCGACGGCCAGGCCTGGCAGGACGGCGCCGCGTTCGTGCCCACGCATCGCCGCGCGGTGGGCGTGGTGTTCCAGGAGGCCAGCCTGTTCGAGCACCTGGACGTGCGCGCCAACGTGGCGTTCGGCTGGAAGCGGCTCGCGCCGGACCAGCGCCGCATCTCGCTGGACGACGCGATCGCGTGGACCGGCATCGAGCCCCTGCTCGCGCGTTCGACCCACGGCCTGTCCGGCGGCGAACGCCAGCGCGTGGCGATCGCCCGCGCGCTGGCCGTGAGCCCGCGCCTGCTGCTGATGGACGAGCCGCTGGCCGCGCTCGACGCGGCGCGCAAGGCCGAGATCCTGCCGGCCATCGAGCGGCTGCATGCCCTGTCGGGTATCGCGATCGTCTATGTGAGCCACGCCATCGCCGAGGTCGCGCGGCTGGCCGACCACGTGGTGCTGATGGACGCCGGCCGCGCGGTCGCGGCGGGCCCGGTGGGCGAACTGCTGAGCCGGCTGGACCTGCCGCTGCCGCCCGGCGAGGACGCCGGCGTGGTGCTGCAGGGCGAGGTGGGCGCGCTCGACGCGCCGTTCCACATGGCCCGGCTGGACGTGCCAGGCGCCGCGTTCTGGACCCGCGACCCGGCGCTCCCCGTGGGCCACCGCATCCGGCTGCGCGTGCTGGCGCGCGACGTGTCGCTGAGCCTGGCCGCGCAGCCGGACAGCAGCATCGTCAACCAGATCCCCGCCACCGTGGAGGCCATCGCCGACGACACGCATCCCTCGCAGGTGCTCGTGCGCCTGCGCACGCACGCGGGCGGCAGCGCGCTGCTCGCGCGCGTGACGCGGCGCTCCGCGCAGGCGCTCGCGCTGGCGCCGGGAATGGCGGTTTGGGCGATGGTGAAGTCGGTGGCATTGCTGGATTGACGCCGGCGAACCGGGACGTCGACGCGCCGATGCGTCGTTGACGAGGGTCTGCGCACGTCCTTGCGCCGCGCCGCAGCAACACAAGCGGCCCTGAACCTGAGCCAAAGCCGAACATTCCTAGGGTCAAGCTTGTTGCTGAGTCGCCATTTCTATACAGTTCGACCGCGAGTGCGAATCAATCGCAATTGCACTATCAATCAAACAATCAGGCCTCTGCTCGGCGCCACAACAGAAACAACGATGAATTTCCCAGGCTTCAGATCAGGCGCCGGCCGCAGGACATGGACGCTGGCCGCGATGGCCGCCCTGCCCCTGCTGCTCGCCGCATGTGGCGGTGGCGGCAGCGGCGCGGCGCCGCCGGACAGCGGCACCCTGTCGGCCGCCGCCCTGCTGGGCCAGAAGATCTTCGCCGACAAGGCGCTGTCGGCATCCGGCCAGCAGTCGTGCTCGAGCTGCCACGTGGCCGCCTCGGCCTTCGCGGAGGACGCTTCGGCCGGCGGCGTCGACCACGGCTCGCCGGTGCCGCTCGGCGGCCTCGCGATGGACAAGACCGGCTTCCGCAACACGCCCTCGCTGATGTACGGCGCCCTGACCCCGGCCTTCTCGGTCGGCTCGGACGGCGGCCCCGTCGGCGGCTTCTTCCGCGACGGCCGCGCCAGGACGCTGGCCGACCAGGCGGTGCTGCCGTTCACCACCTCCTTCGAGATGGCCAACACCGACGCCGGCGCCGTCATCGCCCGGCTGAAGACGCGCCCTTACCTGGCCGACTTCACGGCGCTGTACGGCAGCGCCGTGCTAGCCGACCCGGCGACGGCGCTCGCCCGCATGGGCAGCGCGTTGGCCGCGTTCGAGACCGAGGACGCCGCCTTCGCGCCGTTCTCGAGCAAGTACGACTATTTCCTGAAGGGCCAGGCCACGCTCACCGCGCAGGAGCAGCGCGGCCTGGGCCTGTTCAACAACGCCACCAAGGGCAACTGCGGCGCGTGCCATCCCAGCACGTCGGCCGACGGCAGGACGCCGCCGATGTTCACCGACTACAGCTACGACAACCTGGGCGTCCCGCGCAACGGCCTGATCCCCGCGAACGGCCCGTCCGCACCCGGCTACACCCCGGTCAACAGCAGCGACGGCGTGCAGAGCTACTACGACCTGGGCGTGTGCGGCCCGTTCCGCGAGCAGACGCTGAACTTCTTCAGCATCTGCGGCAAGTTCAAGGTGCCCACGCTGCGCAACGTCGCGTTGACCGCGCCCTACTTCCACAACGGCCGCTTCACGACGCTCGTCGACGCCATCGGCTTCTACGTGCGGCGCGACACCAACCCCGAGGAGTGGTACCCCGCCAACCCCGACGGCAGCGTGACGAAGTT
>JABCYW010000163.1 GCA_013289985.1 Betaproteobacteria bacterium
CACCAGGTTGTGGCAGCGCTGCGCGAGCACCTGCAGCGACGCGGGCGTGAGGCGGCAGGCGCCGCGGTTGTAGACGATCACGCCGATCTTCACGCTGCGGCACACCGCCTCGACATGCGCCACGAGGCCGGCCTGGCTGGCCTCTGTGAGGTAGTGCGGCAGCAGCAGGATGCCTTGCGCGCCCAGGCGCTCGGCCTCCTGCGCATACTGGATCGCCAGCGTGGTGCCGCCGCCGGCGCCCGCCACGATGGGCGTGCGGCCGCGGCAGCTGTCCAGCGCCACGCGGATCACGTCGGCGAACTCGCGCGGCTCCAGCGAGAAGAACTCGCCGGTGCCGCCGGCGGCGAACAGCACCGAGGCACCGTAGGGTTGCAGCCATTCCAGGCGCGCGGCATAGGCGGCCGGCGCGAAGCGCAGGTCGGCGTCGAAGTCGGTCAGGGGGAACGACAGCAAGCCGGCCTGCAGCACGGACTTGAGCTCTTCAGGGGTCATTGCGCTTGTCTCCAGGGAGGTCGGCGAACGCCGCGAGGCGCTCGCTCTGGATCAACAGTTGATCCTTTGTTGTCAGTCATCGTATAACAATGACATTGCCGAGAACTCCGGGAAAGCCCGAACCGAACAACGTCCCCGAGGCAGTTACCCCACAGGGAAATCGGGGTGTTGGTGTTATCCCTGTATCCGGTCCGGCCGTCACCCCCTACAGTGGCCTAAGTTGTACGACAACTTATGACAAGCCGAAGTGCTTGCAACCGAGACAAGACGACCGCCATGGCCTCGACCGCCCCCGCCGCCCCGTTCCATCGCCTGCTGCTCACCGGCGCCGCCGGCGGCCTCGGGCGCGAGCTGCGCCGCCGCCTGCCGGCCCATTGCGACGTGCTGCGCGTGTCCGACATCGCGGCGCTCGGCGACGCCGCCGCGCGCGAGGAAGTGCGGCCCGCCGACCTGGCCGACGCCGACGCGGTACTGGCGCTGCTGGACGGCGTCGACGCGGTCGTCCACCTGGGCGGCGTGTCCACCGAGCAGCCGTGGGAGGCGATCCTGCCGGCCAACATCGTCGGCACCTACAACCTGTACGAGGCCGCGCGCAGGCGGGGCGTCAGGCGCGTCGTGTTCGCCAGCTCCAACCACGTCGCCGGCTTCTACCGCCAGGACGAGGTGATCCCCGCCAACGCGCCGCCGAAGCCGGACGGCCTGTACGGGCTGTCCAAGGCCTTCGGCGAGGACCTGGCCCAGCTGTACTTCGACCGCCACGGCATCGAGACCGTGAGCCTGCGCATCGGCTCGTCGTTCGCGGCGCCGCGCGACCGCCGCATGCTGCACACCTGGATGAGCTTCGACGACATGGAGCGCCTCGTGCTGGCCGCCCTGTCCGCGAAGGACGTGGGCCACACCATGATCTGCGGCGTCAGCGCGAACCCGCACGTGTGGTGGGACAACGCGAGCGCCGCCCACATCGGCTACGTGCCGCGCGACAGCTCCGCCCCGTTCGCCGCGCAGGTCGAGCGCGACACGCCGCCCGGCGATCCGGCCGACCCGGCCGTCATCTACCAGGGCGGCGCCTTCGTGAAGATGGGGCCGTCGCGATGACCGCTTCGCGCGCGGAACGCGTGCGCCCCGGCCACCGCGACCGCGTGGGCGAGAGCCCGCTGTGGCACGCGGGCGAGCGCGCGCTGTACTGGGTGGACATCGAGGCCTGCGCCATCCGCCGCCTGGCCGACGGCGAGCTGCAGTCGTGGACGCTGCCCGAGCGCGTGGCCTGCGTCGCGCCGCACGCCGACGGCGGGCTCGTGGCCGCGCTGGAGACGCGCGTCGTGCACGTGGCCCTGGCCGCCGACGGCACGTTCACGCTCGCCACGCTCGCCCCCGCGCGCCACGAGCGCGCCGACATGCGCTTCAACGACGGCCGCTGCGACCGCGCCGGCCGCTTCTGGGTCGGCAGCATGGTGCGCGACATGGGCGCCAACGTGGCCGCCGGCCGCATGTACCGGCTCGACACCCACGGCTTCCCCTCGGTGCACATCGACAACCTCTACACGCCCAACGGCCTTGCGTTCGACCCCGACGGCCTGGGCATCTGGTGGAGCGACAGCCACCCGCTGTCGCAATGCATCTGGCACGCGCCGCTGGCCGAGGACGGCACGGTGGGCAGGCGCCGCCTGGTGGCCGACATGCACGACCAGCCCGGCCGCCCCGACGGCGCGGCGATGGACGTGGACGGCGGCTACTGGATCTGCGCCAACGACGGCGGCCGCGTGCTGCGCCTCACGCCCGACGGCTGCGTCGACCGCATCCTCGACGTGCCGGTGAGCAAGCCCTCGATGTGCAGCTTCGGCGGCGACGCGCTCGACACGCTGTACGTCACCTCCATCCAGCCCGCGAACCCGCAGGGCGACGACCTCCTGCTGGCCGGCGAGGTGTTCGCGCTGCGTCCCGGCACGCAAGGCATCGCCGAGACGCCGTTCAGGCCACCCCGCTGACGGCACGCCCGCTTCCACACGACACAAGACGACAACCGGAGACAAGCCATGACCTCACGCAAGACCACCCCGTTCCGTTCGCTGGCGCTGGCCGCCGCGGTCGCCCTCGCCTGCGCCGCCGCGCACGCGCGCGAGTTCCGCTCCGCCGACATCCACGTCAAGGAATACCCGACCACGCTGGCCGTGAAGTACATGGGCGACGAGCTGATCCGCGACACCGGCGGCAAGGACAAGATCAAGGTGTTCGCCGACGGCGCGCTGGGCTCCGAGAAGGACACCGTCGAACAGGTCAAGATCGGCGCGCTGGACATGGTGCGCGTCAACAGCGCGGCCTTCCACGGCATCGTGCCGGAGTCGATGATCCCGTCGCTACCCTTCCTGTTCCGCGACATGGACCACTTCCGCAAGACCATGTACGGCCCGCAGGGCGACAAGGTGCTGGCCGCGTTCGAGAAGGCCGGCTTCATCGGCCTGGCGCTGTACGAGAGCGGCGCGCGCTCGTTCTACGCGAAGAAGCCGATCCGCAGCGCGGCCGACATGAAGGGCCTGAAGGTGCGCGTGCAGCCGTCCGACCTGTGGGTGAGCCTCATCACCGCGGTGGGCGGGTCGCCCACGCCCATGCCCTTCGCCGAGGTCTACACGGGCCTGAAGACGGGCCTGCTGGACGCCGCCGAGAACAACATCCCCTCGTACGACGAGATGAAGCACTACGAGTCGGCGCCGGTGTTCTCGGAGACGCAGCACGTGATGTCGCCCGAGGTGCTGGTGTTCTCCAAGAAGGTGTGGGACACGCTGACGCCCAACGAGCAGGCCTCGCTGCGCAAGGCCGCCAAGGCCTCGGTGCCCTACTACCAGAAGCTGTGGGAAGCCAAGGAGACCTCGGCCCGCGCCTCGGTGCTCAAGGCCGGCGCGAAGATCATCCCGGCCTCCGAGATCGACCGCAAGAGCTTCGTCGACGCCGAGAAGCCGGTGTGGGACAAGTACATGTCCACGCCGGAGATCCGCAGCGTCGTGACCGAGATCGTCAACACGAAGTAGGCCGCACAGTGCCGGCCGAATCGGAACCGCAATGACCTGGCTCGCCCATCTGAACGCCCGCCTCACCGCCATCGTGCTCGTGCTCGCGCGCCTGTGCCTGGCGGGCCTGGGCATGATCGTGCTGTACGGCGTGGTGATGCGCTACGCCTTCAACAACGAGCCGCCCTACGTGGAGCAGCTGGCGCTGCTGCTGGTGATCTCGGTGTCGATGTTCGGCGCCGCCGCGGTGGCGCACGACGCCGGCCACATCGGCCTCGATTCCGTCGTCAACCGCCTGCCGCCGACGGTGCGGCACTGGATCGCGCGGATCGTCGCGCTGTCCACCCTGGCCTTCTCCCTGGTGATCCTGTACGGCGCCTGGGAGATGGCCAAGTCCACGCACGACAACCTGATCCCCACCCTGGGGATCTCGGAAGCCTGGCGCTACCTGCCGCTGATCATCTCCGGCGCGCTGATCGCGCTGTTCTCGATCGACCGCATGCTGCGCCGCATGCCGGCGCCTGAAGAAGAGTGAACCGTCCGCCATGGCCCTGACCCTGCTCTGCTCCACGTTCGTCGTCCTGCTCCTGCTGGGCGTGCCGGTGGCCTTCGCCATCGGCCTCGCGTGCCTCGCCGCCTTCTTCTCCGAAGGCCTGCCCATCGCCACCGCCGTGCAGATGATGGTGTCGGGCATGAACGTGTTCTCGTTCCTCGCGATCCCGTTCTTCATCTTCTCGGGCGAGCTGATGCAGCACGGCGGCGTGGCCGACCGCATCATGAACTTCGCGCGCAGCCTCACCGGCCACGTGCGCGGCGGGCTGGGCCTGGCCAACGTGCTGGCGTCGACGCTGTTCGGCGGCGTCTCGGGCTCGCCGGTGGCCGACACCTCGGCCATGGGCGGCGTGATGATCCCGCTGATGAAGCGCGAGGGCTACGGCGCCGACTACGCGGTCAACGTCACCACGCACGCCTCGCTCACCGGCGCGCTGATGCCCACCTCGCACAACATGATCATCTACGCGTTCGCCGCGCAGGCGGCCGCGGGCGAGATCGCGGGGCAGACGATCAAGGGCGTGTCCATCGGCGACCTGATGTTCGCCGGCCTGGTGCCCGTGTTCTGGATCATGGTGTGCATGCTGGTGGCCGCGTACTGGCAGGCGGTGCGCTGCGGCTACCCCAAGCGCGAGGACGGCAGCTCGATGATCCGCATGTTCCCCGGCTGGGGCACGGTGGCGCGCACCGGCATCGCGTCGCTGCCGGGCCTGGCGATCATCGTGATCATCCTGGGCTGCGTGATGGGCGGCGTCACCACCGCCACCGAGGCCGCGGCCATCGCGGTGACGTGGTCGCTGTTCCTCACCGCCGCGGTCTACCGCTCGCTCACACGCCAGAAGCTGTGGCATGCGCTGGGCAAGGCGGCGCGCACCACCGGCGTGATCCTGCTGCTGATCGGCGTGTCCAACATGCTGCGCTGGCAGATGGCCTACCTCGAGATTCCCGAGAGCATCGAATCGCTGCTGCTGGGCGCCACCCACCATCCGTGGCTGATGCTCCTGTACATCAACATCATCCAGATCGTGCTGGGCATGTTCCTGGACATGGCCGCGCACATCCTCATCACGACGCCGCTGTTCCTGCCGCTGGCCATCCAGATGGGCGTGGGCCCGGTGCAGTTCGGCATGATGCTGCTGCTCAACTGCGCGCTGGGCCTCGTGCATCCGCCGGTGGGCACGGTGCAGTTCGTGGGCTGCGCGATCGGCGAGATCTCCATGGGACAGGCCACCCGCACCGCCTGGCCGTACTACCTGGCGATCTGGGTGGCCATCAATCTCGTCACCTACGTGCCTGCGTTCTCCACCTGGCTGCCGGCGGCGATCACGGGTCACGCGGTGTTCTGAGCCCACCCTCGGGAATTTCGGTGCGGCGGCGGTCGAGTGCCTCTCCGGCCGCGCCCCCGGAACCTAGAATCCGGGCATGCAGCTGTTCGTGTCAGACGACGACGTCGCCGCCCTCGAGAATTCGCTTTCGGAGTTGCGCGGCGAACCCAAGATCGCCGCCACCGTGGCGCTGGGCTGGCACCTGCGCCAGCGCGACAGCATGCGGGCGCTGCGCCTGGTCAACACGGTGCTGCCCCTGCTGGGCGACGCGCCGCAGGCGCCTCCCGGGCAGGCGCGCACGCCGGTGCCACACCGCGCGCGCGCCGCGCTCGCCGCCGCCGAGGCGCAGGCCCTGCTGTGCGAGTTCGAGGCGTCGGAACGCTGGCTGGGCGAGGCCCGGGCCCACGTCGATCCCGACACCGATGCCCAGATCGAGGGCGACGCCTTCCTCGTGGAGAGCCTGCTCGCCAAGACGCGCGGCCAGCGCGAACGCGAGCTGGCGGCCGTCGAACGCGCCATCGAGTTCTACGCCGCCAGCGGCGCGCCGGAGCGCCTGTCCATCGCGCGCATGTGGGCCAGCTACGAGCGCTCGTTCACGCAGCCCGAGCTGGAATCCTCTCTGGGCCTGGAGCCGCCCGGGCAGGCCTGGCCGCAGGCCGGCATCGCCTGGGACGCGCTGTGGAGCGCCGCGCGCGCGCTGGGGCTGTCCTATCGCAACCCCGCCGCCTCGGCCGCCGTGTTCCAGCACGCTGCCGACCAGGCGCGCCAGGTGGGCATGGTGCGCCTGGAGATCGTGGCGATGATCAACGCCGGCGCGGCCCGCCAGGGCACCGGCGACTACGACATGGCCAGCGACTGCTTCGACATCGCCGCCACGCGCGCGCGGGCCACCGGCTGGCCGATGCTGGTCGGCGCGACCAACACGCGCGTGGGCGAGCTGCTGCAGACCCTCGGCGCGTTCGAGGAAAGCCGCGCGCTGCTCAGCGAGGCCATCCTGCAGCTGTCGACGGTGCCTCGCTGCCTGAACCTGGCCATCGCCTGCAGCGCCCTCGCGCAGACGCTCCTGGCCATGGACCGCCCGGTGGAGGCGCTGGAGCCGATGCGCGAGGCCATCGCCATGTACCGCGAGACCGGCTTCAGCCACACCCTCGCGCTCAACCTCATCTTCCAGGCGCGCGGGCTCGCCGCCGCGGGGCTTCCGTCCGAAGCCCTGGCGGTGCTCGACGAGGCCCAGGCCATGATCGACCAGCTGCAGCTCGACACGCTGCACGCCGGCGTCAGCGACGTGCTCGCCGACCTGCACCACCGCTTCGAGCTGCCCGCCCCGCCCGGCATGGCGCTGCCCACCGCGGCGCTGCATTTCGGCGAGGACACGCTGGCGCGCGGCCGCGCCATCGAGGGCTGGAAGGCACCGGCGCGCCTGCATGCCTTCCTGGCCGAGCGCTGGGCCGAGGCCGGCGACCACGCGCGCGCCTACGAGCACGCGCGCCAGGCGCTGCAGGCCAAGGAGCAGGAGTCGACACAGAAGATGAACTACCCGCTGGCGCTGGCCCGCCTGCGCCGGCGCGGCACGCGGCCCAGCGACGTCGACGCCTCGCCCGCGGCGGCCGCCGGCGACGAGCGCCCGCGCCGCCAGGCCGGCGCCACGCTGACGCCCAAGGAGCGCAGCATCCTGCTGCTGCTGGCGCGCAACTACTCCAACAAGGAGATCGCGAAGGCCATCGCCACCAGCGACGAGACCGTCAAGTGGCACCTGAAGAACCTGTTCAACAAGCTGGGCGCCGGCTCGCGCAAGCACGCCGTGACCCGGGCGCGGACGCTCGGGTTCATCAGCTTCAGCTCCTAGACGCCGCCGTACGCGTTGCGGAACGCCTCCCCGATGGCCTGGACATCCATGCTGTCGACGAAGCCGTCGCCCACCATGCTGTGGCTGGCGTTGACCCAGCCGTCCAGGCCCCACGACAGCGCCACCGCGCCGAGGTCGATCGCGTCGAACTCGGTGTCGGCATCGGCATCGGCGTCGATCACCCACACGCAGCCCTCGGCGTATTCCAGCGGATCCGCCTTGCTCACCACCGTCATCGCGTGGTAGCCCCAGACGTTGTCGGGCGACCAGTTGCCGTCGGCGGTGACCGTGCCGCCGGCGTCGCGGAAGCCCGGGTTGCTGAAGGCGCCGGCGCCGCCGCCGGTCTGCCAGGTGACGCCCGTGTCGGTGGTGTTGTGCACCTCGGCCCCCAGGTGCACGGTGGTGCCCATGGCGACGATGGGCATGCGCGCGAACATGCTGTTGCCGCGGGCGTTGAGCGCGCCGCCGCCCGGGTGCACCACGGGGAAGTCGATCAGCACGCGCGGCGTGTCGGTGGCGCTGCCCACGTTGATGGCGGCGAACGCCTTCTTCACCGCATCGACTTCCGGGGTGCCCGGGCCGAAGTCCTCCTGCGCGGCGTTGAGCGCGGCATTGCGCGCGTCGGCGTACTTGGACAGCGGCGTCAGCCACTCGGTCATCGCCGTGTACCAGATGCGCGCGGCGTGGTCGTTGCCGATGCCCTTCATGCCGCCGGGCAGGTACGGGCTGTACGTGTCGGAGTTCGGGTCGGACGACGCGCCCTGGGCCAGGAAATAGAAGAAGCGGTTCAGCGGGCCGCTGGAGAAATGCACGTCCAGGTACTGGATGCCGGCGTACCAATGGTCGGCGCTGACGCCGTCGACGCTGGGATGCATCATCGAGCGCAGGGGCCTGTCGGAGATCTTCGCGCCCATCAGCCAGTCGGTGCCGGTGTTGGGGATGACGGAGTCGTTGCCCGGCAGCCGGGTGGCGTAGGCCTCGACCATGGAGCCCATGAAGTCCGACGTCGACTCGTTGAGGCCGCCGGATTCTCCGTCGTACTCCAGCGCGTCGGAGTTCGCCGTGACGCCGTGCGTCATCTCGTGGCCGATGATGTCGATCTCCGTGAGCGTGTCGAAGCCGTTCGGGTCGGGGGTGGTGGGCAGGCCCGTGTTCGGGTCGACGCCCGGATTCTTCGTGCCGTCCGAATAGAACATGCCGAACGCGGCGTCGAGCCAGAAGGCGTTGTCGTAGTAGAAGCCGTTGCTGTCGGCGACGTGCACCACGGACATGGGCGAGGTGCCCTGGTTGTCGATGCCGTTGCGGCCGAAGACGTTCTGGTAGAAGTCCCAGGTCATCGCCATGCCGTACTGCGCGTCGACCGCGGCCGTCTGCCCGTTGACGCTGGTCTCGCCGCCGTAGGGGAACATCGCGAACTGCTGGCCGTCGCCCCAGGTGTTGGTGGGATTGCCGTCGAACCACCAGTTGATGGCCGTCC
>JABCYW010000164.1 GCA_013289985.1 Betaproteobacteria bacterium
CAACTGGAGTGGGTCGTTCCCGATCCGGCCGTGCAGGAGAAAGTGATGGACGGCATCTACAAGGGCGTCAAGGCCGGCGACAACGCGCTCGGCACCAAGCTGCTGGAGGAGGCCGCTCGGCACATGAAGGACAAGGGCGTGGACGCGATGCTGCTCGCCTGCACCGAGATCCCGATCGCGCTCGAGCACGTGAACGTCATGGACGACCGCGGCGAGCCGATCCCGATGGTCGACACGCTGGAGGCGCAGGCACGCATGTGCATCGAGCGCGCCAAGGAGCCGATCCCCGCGACGCCCGGATTGCTGCACCAGGTCGGCCAGCTCTTGACTGCCTGCCACACCCGCGCGCACGAGGAAGGCCCCCTTGATGCGGGTGAGCTCGCTCCCGCGTGACCCTCTTGTCCATCGTCCCTGCCTTGCCAACCACCACGGAGTCCCCGATGAATGCTTCCGCAGTCCTTCAAGAATCCCGCGCCGTCAAGCCGACGCTGCGCGTCAACATGGAATCGATCGCGCGCGCGCTGCGCGTGGAGCTCGCGCCGCAGGCCGATGCCGCGCTCTCGCTCGTGATCGACAACGTGCCGGCCACCATCGCGCCGACGCGCCAGGGTCGCGTCGCCGCCTTCTTCAAGCTCGCAGAAGCCGATCGGGTGTCGCGCAAGGTCATGGTGAGCGCGCTGTCGGAAGCCGCGGCCTGGGGCGTGCGAGGCGCGACGCTGCGCTTCGTCGTCCTCGACGGCGATTTCGCGCTGCTGTGGTCGCCCGAGCCGATGGCCGAAGCCGGCCTGCTGGAGCAACTCGACGAAGCGATCGCGACGGCGCTGGCGGTAGCCGAGCTCGTCGCCTCCTTTCCCGCCTGACCGTTTCGCGCGGCGGCCTGCAGGCCGCTGACGAAGGGCCGCTTGGCGTCAGCCACGGCGCGTCCGTTCATCAATGAGAGGCCGAGCCATGCCCCCAGTCGAGCGCAGCACGCCGTCCACCGGCGTCCGATCCACCCATGCGAGTGCGCCTCATGACGAGGCCGGCACGTCGTCCGCACCCGCGGGCGGGCCGACGGTTCGCGAAGACTCGCGTGTGCCGCCCGCGCGCCGCAGCGTTGAGCTGGCGCGCCTGCCCGAGGGCACCCCCGGTGGGTCGTCACGGCGCAGCGCGGGCTCGCAGGCACCTCGCCTCTCCGGCGACGAGGTTCGGCTGCAGATCGGCGACCTCGCCCGCTCCGCGCGCTTCGGCAGCGAGACGTCGCATCCCTTGCGCGCATCGTTGCATGAGGGCGGGGACGACGCACGCCTGGTCGTACCCGGTACGCCGGAGATCGCGCGCGATGACTCCATGTCGACGACGCCGCGCCTCACGGGCGCGGACGAGATCCGGTTGGACATCGTCGACACCGCGACCGCCGGGCCGGTGCATCGCCCGTTGCATCTCGCGCCGCGCAGCGACGCACAGGCGCCGGAGAATCCCGATGCGACCAACCGGCGCGACTACTCCACTGCCTTCAGCAACCATGCGCGAACCCCCGGCGTGACCGGCCTGCAGGCATTCGCCCGCGCTTCGAGCGACCTGGCGGTGCGCGGCGGTCAACCGCCGCACGGGCCGCAGTCGTCGCGGCTCAACGCGGTCACGTCCGCCGTCAAGCGCGCCGTGGGCTTGCAGGACGACACGACCTGGATGGCGACGAAGATGCGCGCCGTCCGAGCCGAGGCGTTCGAGGCGAAGGCGCCCGGCGGAGCGGCCCAGCCGACGAACGCGCTCCGCCTGCTGCGCGCCGACCAGCCGGTCTCGGCGGTCTGGCGCAGCCCCACGCTGGCTGCGGGCCATCATTTCGGCGCCGAGGCCGACGCCGTCCTGGCTCGCATGGACGGGCTGGCCGCGGCGCACACGCCCGAGCTCGCGCTCGCGGTGTCCTGCGCCTGTCGCAGCGCCGGGGCGGCGAATCCGGAGCACGAGGGCTCGCTGGAGCAGGCGCTCGACCTGCTTCAGGGCACCGACGATACCCACTTGCGGACGCTGCTTGCGCAAGGGCCCGCAGACGGTGAGCCTCCCGCGCTGCAGCTTGCACGCAAGATCCTGGAGTCCTGCTGCGACAACAACCGCTTCGCGGCCATGGTCCACGCGCTGGCGCCCGCGCTCGATGCCGCTGCCGTACCGGTGCTGCGCCGCATGTTGCAGGCCGGAAAGGCGCATGCCACCACCCCCGTGGCCGACAGCCTCGCGGCCCGCGTCCATGAGGCGGCCTCGGCCGAACTGGCCGACGGCGCGGCGCCGCTGACGCCAACGCAGCGCGTCGAGGGTTTCCTCTGGGACAACGGCTTCCATGACGATGACCCGAAGTCCGCGCTGAGCGAGCTCAAGCAGCACTTCTTCGCCGGACTGGAGGAGCTTGCCAAGCCGGCGGACCGCGCGGGGCCGGTCAAGGCCGCCGCGACCTTCGGCCTCGGCGGCGCCAACCTCCACCTGCTCGCCGACGAACAGGCCAAGCTGATGGCCTTGCTTCGCTCACCGGAGCAATCGGCGACGCCCGAACTGCGGGCCCTGACCGACGCGCTGTCCAGTCGCGTCGTCGAGGGCCTGAATGCGGCCCAGGCGCGATTGCGACGGGGGGCGTCCGAGCCGGACGATGGCGAACTCGACGAGATCGTGGAACTCGTTGCCGTGGCGATCGCGCTCAAGCGATGGTCGGGCGACGCCGTCGCGCACCTGTCGCCGGCGGACGTGGTGCACGGCCCGGCGCTGCCGGTCCTGCCCAACAGTCCTGAGGCGGCGGCCATCGTCGCGACCTGCAACCGGCTGATGGTCGGCGACAGTCCGTTGCGCTCGCTCGACGACCTCGACGCTGCCGACCGCACGGCGCAGCTGGAGACCGACCCACGCGGCTTGCGCCTGGCGCGCGCCCTCGGCGGCATGGCTGCGGAGTACGTCCAATCCGAGCCCATGGGCCTGCACGGCCTTCTCGATTTCGCTCGCCGCGCCGGCGTGCAGCTGGCCCCGGAGGCCTCTGCCGAACTGCAGCGGGGGCTCGGCATCATCCAGGCCGAATCCATTCGCCCGGACGCTCCCACCGCCGAGGCGACCGGCGAGGCGATGGCACGCTTCCTCGACAACGTGCAATTCGGCAACCACAGCCGGCTCTCGTCCATTGACACGAAGGGCTATTCGACGCGCGGCACCGGGGCGAACCTCACCGCGGTTCAGCACCCTGGCGATGCGCACGCCGCCCACAGCCCGGTGGTCGTGCGCGGAGAGCTGGCCGCGGAGCAAGCGGTCGAGAGCTTCATCCGCGCAGGAGCGGCGACCCACGGCGGCGAATTCATCCTCGGCCGCGATGCGCGCACGCACGCCCACGTCGGCGCGGGTGGGCAGGCCGGCCGGCAGTGGGGCGGGAAGCACAGCGTGCACGCGCGCGCGATGGCCGGCGCCGACGCGACCCTCTACGCTCGGGACAGCAGCCGCTATGAAGGCGCGATGTTCCGCGTCGACCGGCGCATCACGGCCGACGTCCCCGACGACGTCGCCCCGCAGTTCGCCCAGAGCGATGCGGACGTCCGCAGGACGATGGCCGAGATGGCGCGAGAGCTCTTCGGGAACGGGCCGTACCATGCCGCCCCGCGTGAGCGCGAGCAGTATTTCCAGGACTTCGTCCATCGCTTCATGGATCGTGACCTGTCGCTGACGCTGATGCAACAGGATTCGACGACCCACCGATCCGACCTCACGGCGGCCATCGGCGGATCGATCTCCACACCGCTGACGAAGAAGAACGGCTTCGGTGCGCGCGTCGGCAGCAGCGGCAGCATCGGCGTCGAGAAGGGCTGGAGCTTCGGGTTGACCGAGAAGGACCGCACCGGCACCTATCGCATCAACAACGTGCGCACCGGCTGGTTCACCCGCACCAAGGCGAACGTCAACGTCGCAGGCCTCAATCCGACCATCGAGACCGCGTATGGCCTCCCGGCGACCAGCCTCGCGAGCGCCTCGGCGAGCCTTCCGGACGGCGGCGGCAGCGTCCGCGTGCGCGTGCCTACGCGCGACGGCAACATCGTGCCCGAGAAGACTTTCAGCGATACGGAGACGCCCGACAAGGAGTTCTTCAAGGACGTCGTGCTCGCCGACAAGCAGAAGTGGATCGACCTGTTCGCCTACAAGTACCGCCATGAAGGCGTGGAGCAATCGCGCCGGCGCGGCGAGGCCGACGTCGACGCGTTCTTCTACAAGGCGGACCAGGTCCACGACGCGAATCACCTCTACTACGCCCGCGAGCGGATGCATCCCGACGTCGCCCTGCGCCTGGACGAGCTGGCCGGCATCGAGCACCAAATCCCGCGCGACGACCCGGCTTTTGCCGGCCTGCGGGCCGAGATCGCAGGCAAGCGCGAGCGTCTGGCCAGCGACGACCGCTCATGGAACGCCGCATCGCTGATCGCGTACCAGCGCGAAGTCAAGCAGGACGGCGCCGGCGTCAACGCGGTGGGCTTGCGCGCGATGCGCACGACGGCGGTCGAAGGCGAGCGCGAGTTCATCTTCGACACCATCGGCTGGGCGAACCTGCGCCAGCGCGAGCGCGACAACCAGCCGACGCACCTCGATGAGTGAGCGAGGCCGGTGGCGGGCTTTCAGGGGAAGCGCCACCCGCTTCGCTCGGGTGGCCTTTTCGTCTCCCCCTTTGGCGAGGCGAACGACACGCGGGGACGCCGTCGATGGCGTCGACATCGACCTCTCAGAACGAGCAGCTGGGGATGCTGCCGCTGGCAATGAAGCTCGAGGTGCTCACGCCGGCGCCCGTTGGCGTGAAGTTGGTCTGGTGCAGCTTCAGGCTCGCATACTCGCTGCCCGATTGCGCGGCGTTGTCCAGGTTCACGTAGGCGAGGGCGACATCCAGCGGCGTCGATGCGTCGTAGCCGGAAAACGTCGACGTCGCGTGCTTGTACGAGTCCGTGGCCAGGAGACCGTTGATGAGGATGTTCTTCATCTTCGGCGTCCCGGCCTTTCCTGCGCACTTGCCGTAGTGCGTGGTCAGCAGGATCGGATGGCTCGAGTGCGCGATGCACGTGTTGAGGTAGGTGACGTTCTGCACCATGCCGCCGCAAGTCGGATCGGTCTTGATCCGTACGGCGAAGTTTCCGGGCGAGTAGGTGCCCGACAGGTCGTTGCCATCCACGGTGTTGTTCCTGAACAGGACGTTGCTGACGCCGTACATCGTCTGGCTGCCCACGCTCAGGCCGTGCGTGCCGTACAACTTGTTGTCAGAGACGGTCACGTTCGAGACGCCGGACAGGTTGGTCTTGATCGCGACGCCATCGTCGCCCGTCTGGATCGAGGACTGCGTTACGGTCGCATTGGTGAGGCTGTCGATGTCGATGCCGTCGCTGTTGACCACCGAGACGGGCGTGCGGATGGAGACTCCCCACGCCGTGAAGCCGTTGTCGCCTTCGACATAGAGGTTCATCTTGGCCGCGTCCTTCAACGTCACGTTGTAGACCGTGAAATTGGTGATGTGACGTGCCTGCACCAGGCGGGGCGTGCCGCTGATGAGGTCCTGCCGGCCATCGATGACGCCGGGGCCCATCAGCGAGGCGTTCTTGCCCGAGAAGTGCAGCAGGTCCTCGGCGCTGGAGTAGCTGTTTGCACCGAAGAGCGTGACGCCGGACTGGATCACCAGCGCCACGCCTGGCAGCTGCAGCTGGCCCGCATAGAACGCATCATTGGCGCCGGAGGCGGCGAGCACGACGCCCTTGCCGCTATTGGCGCATTGGTCGATGAAGGATTGCAGCCGCGCGGTGTCGTCGCTGGACGGTGGCGTGGCGCGCGACGACGACTTGAACCGGGCCGGCACTGTGACACATACGGCGGGATAGGCCGGTTCGGCCACCGTGCGGGTGTCGCCCGTAGCAATGGTCTGAGCAGTGGCAGCGATGGGTAGCAGCAGGCAGGCTGCGGCGTGCATGCAGGTCGCGGCCCGATGCGAAGGCTTGCGGCTGCCACTGGGACTCGAAACGTTCACAGGATTCTCCAGGGTGGTGTAAAGGATCTCCGCGGAGCGACTCCGGGAACGTTCCGCAGAACGCTGCACCTCATTCGAACATCGACTGCACCGGAACAAATGACCGTCTCATGACGAGCTCCTGCCGATTTCGTCTCCGCCTGGCTGGGAGCATCGCCGTTGCGTGTGACGGGCGCCAACGCTTTCGCGACGACGCGGCTGGTCTTGCGCTAGATGATCCGCCGACCGTGCCTTGCCATGCGTGCGGACCGTCTCGCCCGCGCAGCTGTCAGAGTTCGGCGATGCGGAATCATCAAGGCCTGCTGCGTTCGTCGGACCCGAGATCCGGAAGAAGCAGCCTGAATGGCGACAGGCGTTTCTCATCGCCCTTGCGACACTCGAGCAGCAGGCTGTCCATCAGCAATCCCGTCGCCGGGCGCTTCTCGTACGAGCCGAAGCGGTCGGACAAGCCGCGCAGCGCCCGGCGCAGCAGCGTCTCTGCGCTGGCGATCGCGACGCTGTCATCGAGACCCTGTCCCATGCCTGACGATCTTGCGCTCGCGAGCGCCTCCATGGCGCCGACGATGCGCGCATGCACGACGTTGAATGCTTCGTTCATTGGATCCGCTCCCGCTCGAAATGAGCGTGTGGTCAATTCTGGGCAAGAGCCCAATTGCGCCGTCGCTGCGATGCGAAGCGCTGCCGTGCGCCGCGAAAGACTGCGAGCGCATCGAGCCGGGTGGCCGCTCGACGGCACCGCGGCGGGGTTCGATGCGAGGGCTCGTCGTTCGCGACGCTGGTTCGCCGTTCGCAAGTGGGCATCGCTGCGCGGGTCGTCCGGCCCAGAGTCGGTTGCGTCTCACTGCCGCGTCCCGTGACGGACACCTCCATCGAGGAGCAGCTCTTGTACGACTTCGCAGACACCATGCCGCAAGCGGTGCTGGATCTCGCAGACCATCCGGGCATCGACGACTGCGCCGATCCGGCGAGGCCGCCAGCGGCCATGGGATGCCGGCATCTCGCCCACCCGTACGCCGCTGGCAGCAACACGCCCTCATCGGCGAGTCAGCGCATCGAGGGCGGTGCCCCGCACTGACGTCGCCTGGCGCTGTGTTTCGCGATCCTGCGCTCCGGTTCGCGTCGACTGCCGCCGCGCGGAGAGCGCGGATACACCATGGGGTACAACATCCAATCAGACAGGAGACCCCTTTGGAAAAGCTGAGCAACGCTTCCGCGATGGCAGTGCCCCGTGTGCCGTCGGTGTCCGAACAGGAAGGCACGCCACAGGTCGAGAGCACCCGTTTGTCGACGACCGTAAGGGAGCCGGCCGGCGCGCTGGCCGACATTCCGGGCCCGCGGCAGCCCGGACGGCAGGAGTCCGCCATGTCCATCGACCGCATGCGCCAACGCCAATCGACCCTGGCGATCGCCCCGCAGTCGCCGGGCGACACCCGCGCGCTGCCGACGGGTTCGCCGCTCGCCGGGAGCCGGGAGATCACGCCCGCGCATGCCGCTGGCGCCGCCTCGGCGTCGGCGCAAGCCGCGTCGTCTTCTGCCATCGTCTCGCCCCATCACGCTTTGCTCGCGCGCCTCGCGGACGAATTCAAGGTGGCCGACGAGCGCGCCGTGAATCCCGGGCAGGCCGCGGCCCTGATCAACGAGGTGCGCCGGCACGGCCCGCGCGCCCACGCCGAACCGGGCGTGGCGCCCGCCGCGACGAACGACGAGCTGATGGGCCACATCAGCGAGGAGCATGTGCAGGCCTGGTTCGAGGCGCAGGGCGTCAACGCCGAACAGGCTTCGGCCATGCGCCATGCGGCCTTTCTTTCCGGTCTTCCCAATCCTTCGGGCACGTTCCTGACCAACGCGCTGCAGTTCATCGCGTCGCCCTGGCTGAGCTCGGCGACGCACAAGCCGTGGAACGGGACGGCGCTGGGGCTTGCCACTGCGTTTGCGAGCGCGCCCCTGAACGCGCTCCAGCAGTCGGCAGTCGTCACCGTGGGCGAGTCGATCCGTGACCACGGCGGACCGGTGGTGGTGCCCGACAAGAAGAACATCAACGACAGGCACTTCCTGCCCGAACTGGCGCGGCAACTGGAGCAGCGCGTGCAAGACTTCAGCAGCCACCACGAAGCGGCGGCGCAGCTCGCCCAGGCTCATGGCCTCGATCTGCCGGCACTGCATGAGGAGATGGCGGCGCAACGAGAACAGGGCGGCGACGGGCGGTTGCCGACGGCGCTGGCGGACCTTCCCGCCGAGGCTTTAGCGGCGCTGCGCCGGCAAGGACAGAGGCTGCTCGCGGCCGAGGAGCAACTGCACGTGACCCAGCGCGATTTCCTGATGACGCAAGGCGCTCACGAGCGGCAATTGAAGGGCAACAGCTGGCAGGCGATCCCGCGGACGATCCGCAGTCCCGCCGCAGGCTTGTTCAGCCTTCTCGGCAAGAGCGGTTCGGGGATCACGGGCCCGATCGCCCAGACCGTCGCCTCGTTGGTGATCACGGCGGGCCAGCACCTCGCGGCCGGACTGGATGAACGCAACAAGCAGGACTACAACAACCAGCTGAACCTGATGTACGGCGACTGCCTCACCGAGACAGGGCATGCGAAGTTCGCACGCGGGGAGCCGGTCACGGCCGCG
>JABCYW010000165.1 GCA_013289985.1 Betaproteobacteria bacterium
TTACCTCACAAAACAAGCTCCCCCGCCTCGCCGTGCCACGCATGGCGTGCCGGCAGACAACATTCGCGGGGGAAGAGTCCGCGGTTTTTTTTGAAGGTGTTTGGCATCGTCGGGCCATCGAGGCCGCGACGATGCCCGCGGCCGGCGTTTGCACGCGCCATCGGACTTGACGCGAACCTCGCGTCGCGACGCCGGCGCTCCTTCTCGTGACCGACGAGGGTGACGCCCCTTCGCCAACGGTGTCCTCCTGCGCGCAGTCGCAGGATCCTCGCGGGCGGATGCGCTGTCTCAGGGGTGGATTCCGCGACTGCGCGCGCAATGACGAGGCGGTGCCGATCGTCCATCACGACAAGTAGCGCTGGCAGCTCGATTCGCGATTCGCGTCAGGCCCGGCGACCCGCATCGACGCTGGTCGCGGGCATCGTCGCGGCCTCGATGGCCCGACGATGCCAAACACCCTTCAAAAAACCCGCGGATTCCTCCCCCGCGAATGTTGTCTGCCGGCACGCCATGCGTGGCACGGCGAGGCGGGGGAGCTTGTTTTGTGAGGTAAAGGAGGAGGAGGCCGCAGGCCGACGGGGGACACGAACAAAACAAGCTCCCCCGGTGAGTCGTGCCTGACCCAGGGCGCCTCAATCAGGTCGTCTTCGAGATGCTGATCGTCGGAAACTTCGCAGAGAAATCCTTGGCCTTCCCCGCGACGACCACCGCCACCTGCCGCGCCACCGCCTTGTAGAGCGCCGCGATCTCGCCGTCAGGCTCGGCGGCCACGGTGGGCGTGCCGGAGTCGGTCTGCTCGCGGATGCGCATCGTGAGCGGCAACGCGCCCAGGTAGTGCACGCCGTACTGTGCGGACATCCGCTTGCCGCCATCGGCGCCGAAGATGTGCTCCACGTGGCCGCAGTTCGTGCATACGTGCACGGCCATGTTCTCGACGATGCCCAGGATGGGCACGCCCACCTTCTCGAACATGTTCAGGCCCTTCTTCGCGTCCAGCAGGGCGATGTCCTGCGGCGTCGTGACGATCACCGCACCCGTGAGCGGCACGCGCTGGCTCAGGGTCAGCTGGATGTCGCCGGTGCCCGGGGGCATGTCGATCACGAGGTAGTCGAGCTCGCCCCAGGTGGTCTGGCGCAGCAGCTGGTCCAGCGCCTGCGTGGCCATCGGGCCGCGCCAGACGACGGCCTGCTCGGCGTCGACCAGGAAGCCGATGGACATCACCTTGACGCCGTGGTTCTCCAGCGGCTTCATCGTCTTGCCGTCTTCCGATTCGGGCCGGCCTTCGATGCCCATCATCAGCGGCAGGCTGGGCCCGTAGATGTCCGCGTCGAGCAGGCCCACTCGCGCGCCCTCGGCCGCGAGCGCGAGCGCGAGGTTGACGGCCGTGGTGCTCTTGCCGACGCCGCCCTTGCCGGACGACACCGCGATCACGTTGGCCACGCCGGGCAGCAGCGCCACGCCGCGCTGCACCTGGTGCGCGATGACCTTGCTGGAGACCTCGACGGCCACGCTGGCCACGCCCTCCACCGACCTGGCGGCCGCGGCCAGCGCGTCGCGCACCGCGCCGAACTGGCTGCGCGCGGGGTAGGCCAGCTCGATGTCGAACGCCACCGCGCCGCCGGCGCCCACGCGCAGGTTCTTCAGCTGGCGACCCGCCGTGTAGGGCTGTTCGGTGTGCGGATCGATGACGGTGGCGAGCGCTGCGGTGAGCGCGGCTTCGGAGACGGACATGGAGGCGGCGCACTGGGGGCGCGGAAAAGGAAGGGGATGCGCGGGGGCCAGCGGCAAACGCCGGCCGGGCGCAGAATCGGGGGCGTGCCGGGTTGGTGCGCGCTTTCAGGGAAGTCTACCGTGCCCACCTTGGCAACGTCGGGCACGGGGCTGCCCGGCCCCCTGCACACCTACCGGAGCAGCCCATGCAACTCTGCCCGCTCACCCGAGTGCAGCACCGCATCCGCGTCGGCACGCCGCTGCCCTTCAGCATCCGCGATGCGGACAGCCGCCTGCTGCTCGCCAAGGACCAGGTCGTCAGCGACGCCGGCCAGCTGGAGGCGCTGGTGATGGGCGGCGCCTGCGTCGACGTGGAGGAGCTGGCCGACGCGCCCGCCGGCCCCGACGCGGCCTCGCCCGCGCAACTCCTCGCGCGCTGGCACGAGCTGGCCGCCACCCTCGCACGCGTGCTCGCGCGCATGCCCGCGGCCGACGCCCCCGCCGCGCTCGACGGCACGGCGCGCGACCTGGCGGCGCTGACCGCGCTCGCCCCCGACCTGGCCATCTTCCTGCTGGTGCGGCCGGAGCCGGACGCGGAGGCGCCCTACGGCGTCGTGCGCAGCCTGCACGCCGCCGCCGCGGGCTGGCTGATCGCGACGCGCCTGGGCTGGCCCGTGCCGCGCTGCCTCACGCTGGTGAAGGCCGCGTTCACGATGAACGTGGGCATGCTGGAGCTGCAGGACCGCATGGCCAACCTGGCCCGGCTGCCCAGCCCGAAGCAGCGCCACGCGCTGCAGGTGCATCCGGCCACCAGCCTGGCGATGCTCGAGGCCAGCGGCGTCACCGAGCGGGAATGGCTGCAGGCCGTCGAACAGCACCACGAGCGCCCGGGCGGCGGTGGCTATCCGGCCGGCGTCGTCGAGGTGGGCGAGATGGCCAACGCGCTGCGCACGGTGGACGTCTACACCGCCAAGCTGGCCGGCCGCAGCGGCCGCGACAGCCTGTCGCCGCCACGCGCCGCGCGCGACCTGCTGGTGGTGGAGCGCGGCAACCCGTTCGCCCTGGCGTTGATCACCGAGTTCGGCGTGCATCCGCCCGGCAGCCTGGTGCGCCTGCACGGCGGCGAGGTGGCAGTGGTCGTGCGGCGCACCGCCGACACCGACGCGCCCCAGGTGGCCGTGCTGCTGGGGCGCCGCGGCGAGCCGCTGGACGAGCCGCTGCTGCTGGAGGCCAGCGGACGCGACCGCGGGATCGCCGGGCCGGCCGAGGGCCGCCGGCTGCGCGTCCGCATCAGTCCCGAGCGCCTGTATGCGCAGGACGCGCGCCAGGCTCAGTGAGCCGCCGGCAGCAGGCGCAGCACGCTCGCGACGCTGCCGGCCAGCGCGAACGCCGCGCCCAGGCCCAGCGCCACCTGCGGCGCGTGCGCCGGCGCGAGGTGGAAGCACAGCGCCACCAGGCCCGCGCCCAGCGTCTGCCCCAGCAGCCGCGCGGTGGCCACCACGCCGCTCGCGCCGCCGCTGCGCCGCTGCGGCACGCTGCTCATCAAGGCCTTGAGGTTGGGCGCCTGGAAGAAGCCGAAGCCGGCGCCGCACAGCGCGGTGCGCCACACGATGTCGCCCGTCGAGGCATCGGCCGGCAGCAGCGCCAGCGCCGCCATGCCGCCCGACAGGGTCACCAGACCGAGCCCGCCCAGCAGCCCCGGCGGATAGCGGTCGGCCAGCCGGCCCGCGATCAGCGCCATCACCGCGACGATCGCCGGCCACGGCGTCATCAGCAGGCCCGTGGCCACCGCGCTGTGGCCAAGCGTGCCCTGCAACAGGAACGGCAGCGAGACGAAGCCCAGGCCCTGCGTGGAGAAGGCGCAGATGGACGTGGCCGCCGACAGCGCGAAGCTGGGCGCGCGGAACAGGTCGACCGCCAGCATCGGCGCCGGATGGCCGGCCTGGCGCCGCCACAGCAACACGCCGCAGGTCGCGGCCACCCCCCATTCGACGGTCGCCGGCGCCCAGGCGCCGCCGTGCGACAGCGATTCGAAGCCCAGCACCGCGCAGCCGAACAGGCCCGCGCACAGCAACGCGGCCACGCGATCGAAGCCGTGCGGCTGGCGTTCGGTGGGCGGCAGCGCGCGGTTGGCGAACAACACGGCCACGACGCCGATCGGCACGTTGATCAGGAACAGCCAATGCCACGAGGCGACGGCCAGGACGCCCGACGCCACCGTCGGGCCGACCGTGAACGCGAGCGCCACCACCATCGAGTTCATGCCCACGCCCCGCCCCAGCCGGTGCGCCGGGAAGACGAAGCGGATCAGCGCGATGTTGACGCTCATGATGGCCGCGCCGCCGATGCCCTGCAGGATGCGGGCGGCCACCAGCGTGGTGAGCGAGTCGGCCAGGCCGCACACCAGCGAGGCGGCGGTGAACAGCAAGGTGCCGGCCGCGAACACGCGCCCGTGCCCGAGGATCTCGCCCGAGGCGGCGAACGGCAGCAGCACGGCGATCACGGCCAGCTGGTAGGCGTTGACCACCCAGATCACCTGGGCCTCGTTCACGCGCAGGCTGTCGGCGATGGTGGGCAACGCGGTGTTGGCGATCGCGGTGTCCAGCGTGGCCATCGCCACCGAGAGCAGGATCGCGGCCAGCGCCAGCACGTGGCGCCGGCCGGTCAGGCCGTCGGCGACGGGCATGCCGGCGGCGGCGGGAACGGAGGACATCGGTGGGTCGAGGCTTGGAAGATGAGGACTCCCTCGCATTTCACCACCACGCGGATGTCGGAGCGGCGAGACGGGCCTTTGCCCGCGCGACCGCGCGAGTCAGCGCTTGCCGTTCCTGGCCTTGTCCGACTTGTCGGCCGTCTTGTCGGGCGCGCGTCCGGCCCGGTGCTCCAGCACGAGGTTGGTGGCGACGCCCGAATCCACCACCTGGCGGTGCGCGCCCTCGAACAGCTCGTTGATCTCGGAGCTGGACATCACGGCCAGGCGCGACGGCGCGATGGTGGCGGTGACGCCCTTCAACTCGAGCTCGCGGCAGTTGAAGTAGATCGCCGAGCCCACCTCGTTGGCCGGCGTCTTGCGATCGTCGAGGCGGGCGGCTTCCTTGCGCAGGCAGGCCATCCACGCGTCGCGCGCCGCGGCGGCGGCATCGGTGGCCATGGCCGCGCCGGGGCGCACCATGCCCGAGGCCGAGTCGTTGGCCTGGATCGATGCGGGCAGCACCGGCAGCGCGGGCAGCGTGGCCGAGAACGCCTTGCTGGCGAACACGCGCTTGAGCGAATCCTCCAGCGCCGCGGCCCACCGGGTCATCGCCTCGTCGCTGTCGAAGTACGGCGCGGTGAAGAAGGCGTGCAGCCGGCCGAAGGTGGCGTCCTGGCGGCTCGTGTAGACGATCTCGATGGCGCTGCCGAGGCCCACCACGTGCTGGGCCAGCATCCAGCGCGCGGCGTACGGGCTGGTGTGCTGGAAGGTCTTGAGCAGGTCGGGATGGCCGAACACGGCCAGGCACTGCTGTCCGCCGAACTTGGTCATGGGCGTGGCGTGCAGCGCGCCGCTGTTGGACGCGCAGCTGTCGTCGCCCCAGGTGGCCAGGCCCGGCGCGTCCTGCACCGGCAGCGACAGGTCGATGGCCACGCGGAACTGTTCCTTGTCCACCAGCACCACCACGCCGCGGAAGATCTCCGCGTCGCGGTTGCCCGCGTTGGACACCGTGAAGGTCTGCCCCTGCACCAGCGTCCAGTCGCCCGGGGGCAGCTTGAAGACGTGCGAGCCGATGCGCAGCTCGTTGTCAGGGATGGGGGACGGAATGTTGGCGTGGGCGATGTCGGTCGCGCGACTGGCCGCGGGCGCGAGGGCCAGCACCGCCAGCGCCGCCAGAAGGCCGGGGCGGAGGTGGCGCGCGGCGAGTTTCCTGAGCTGGTTCAATGGGAATCCTTGCAAAAGAACGGCCGACGGCGGACCTCGTGAACTTTACGTCATGGACTCACGAGCTCAGCTTGGGGACAGTCCCGCGATGCGACTTTTCGCGCACTCCGACCGTGGGGGGATCCGCGAACCGGCACGGCGGCCGGGTTTGACGCCGTCCTGCCGGATCGGCGTCGCGCCTTTAGAATCGAGGGTTCCCCCCGCGCTGCCTGGCCGGACGTCCCGGTTCGAGCCGCCACCACGGCGACACTGCCCACCATGACCCGCAAACTCTTCGTCACCACCGCCCTGCCCTACGCCAATGCGCCCTTCCACATCGGGCACATGATGGAGTACATCCAGGCCGACATCTGGGTGCGGTTCCAGCGCATGAACGGCGCCGAGGTGCATTTCGTGGGCGCCGACGACGCCCACGGCGCGCCCATCATGATCGCCGCCGAGAAGCAGGGCAAGACGCCCCAGGCCTTCGTGGCCGAGGTGGCCGCCGGCCGCGCCAAGTACCTCGAAGGCTTCCACATCGCGTTCGACAACTGGAGCTCCACCGACTCGCCGGAGAACCACGCGCTGTCCAAGGAGATCTACCTGGCGCTGCGCAAGAACGAGCTGATCGACGTGAAGACGATCGACCAGTTCTTCGATCCGGTGAAGTCCATGTTCCTGCCGGACCGCTTCATCAAGGGCGAGTGCCCCAAGTGCGGCACGAAGGACCAGTACGGCGACTCCTGCGAGAACTGCGGCGCCGTCTACAACCCCACCGAGCTGAAGAACCCGTACTCGGCGCTCAGCGGCGCGACGCCGGTGATGAAGTCGAGCGAGCACTACTTCTTCCGCCTGTCCGACCCGCGCTGCCTCGATTTCCTGCAGAAGTGGACGACCGACACCGGCCGCCTGCAGCCCGAGGTGCTCAACAAGATCAAGGAGTGGTTCCAGAAGGATCCGGAGACCGGCGCCGGCGGCCTGGGCGACTGGGACATCAGCCGCGACGCGCCCTACTTCGGCATCGAGATCCCCGACGCGCCGGGCAAGTACTTCTACGTCTGGCTGGACGCCCCGATCGGCTACCTGGCCTCGCTGAAGAACTACTTCGGCCGAATCGGCAACGACTACGACGCGTTCTTCGCAGACCCCGACGTGCAGCAGGTGCACTTCATCGGCAAGGACATCACGTACTTCCACACGCTGTTCTGGCCCGCGATGCTGCACTTCTCGGGCCGCAAGACGCCCGACCACGTGTTCGTGCACGGCTTCATCACGCTGGGCGGCGACAAGATGAGCAAGAGCCGCGGCACGGGCATCTCGCCGCTGAAGTACCTCGACCTCGGCCTGCACCCCGAGTGGCTGCGCTACTACATCGCGGCCAAGCTGAACTCGCACGTGGAAGACGTCGAGTTCAACCCGGAAGACTTCGTCGCCCGCGTCAACTCCGACCTGGTGGGCAAGTACATCAACATCGCCAGCCGCGCCGCGGGCTTCCTGGCCAAGCGCTTCGGCGGCACGCTGTCGGGCGACCTGGGCGTGGAAGGCTCGGCGCTGCTGGAGACGCTGCGCGCGCAACGCGCGGCCATCTCCGAGCTCTACGAGGAACGCGAGTTCGGCAAGGCGCTGCGCGACATCATGGCGCTGGCCGACAAGGTCAACGAGTACGTCGACCAGCACAAGCCCTGGGACCTGGCCAAGAAGGAAGGCGCCGACGCCGCGCTGCAGGACGTCTGCAGCACCTGCATCGAGGCCTTCCGCCTGCTCACCATCTACCTCAAGCCGGTGCTGCCGGCGCTGGCCGCCCAGGTCGAGGCCTTCCTGCAGGTGCCCGCCCTCACGTTCGGCGATGCCTCGTCGGCGCTCGGCGCCCACCGGATCGGCACCTACACCCACCTGATGCAGCGCGTCGACACCAAGCTGCTGGACGCCCTGTTCGAGCCGCCGCCGGCCGCGGTGGTGGTGCCGGGCGGCGAGGATATCGCCGCTGAGATCAAGATCGACGACTTCGCCAAGGTCGACCTGCGCATCGCGAAGATCGTCAACGCCGAGAGGGTGGACGGCTCCGACAAGCTGCTGCGCCTGACGCTGGACGTGGGCGAAGGCCGCCATCGCAACGTGTTCTCGGGCATCTCGGCGCATTTCGACCCGGCCACGCTGGTGGGCAAGCTCACGGTGCTGGTGGCCAACCTGGCGCCGCGCAAGATGAAGTTCGGCCTGTCCGAGGGCATGGTGCTGGCGGCCAGCCACGGCGACGACAAGGTGGACGGCGGGCTGTACCTGCTGGAGCCCGGCGCGGGCGCCCTGCCCGGCATGCGCTTGCACTAAAATGCTGGATCCTGCGACTGCGCGCAGGATCCACGCGCCCCGATCTCTCCCCACGAAAAGCCACCATGCCGTTGTTCTGGAAGCCCTACAAGTCCGAAACCAGCGCCTTCATCGATGACCTGAAGGCCAAGAAGCCGACGCTGGAGGCCGAGCAGCGCGCCGGCCGCGCGCTCCTGTGGGACAAGCAGGTCGACCGCGAGCTGCAGTCCGAGTACCAGGAAGCCAAGGTCGCCCAGCAGCCCTACGTCTACCAGACGCACACGAAGTGAAGCCTGAGGCGCCGGAGAGCGGCGACGCCGCTCCAGGCGCCACCGACACCGCGACAGCCACGCCGCCGATCGACGGCGTCGCGCTCGCCCGCCTGTATGGCGAGCCGCTGTTCCGGATGCCGACGGACCTGTACATCCCGCCGGACGCGCTGGAGGTCTTCCTCGAGACCTTCGAAGGCCCGCTGGACCTGCTGCTGTACCTGATCCGGCGCCAGAACTTCAACATCTTCGACATCCCGCTGGCACAGGTCACGCGCCAGTACCTCGATTACGTCGACCAGATCCGCGCGCACAACCTCGAGCTGGCCAGCGAGTACCTGCTGATGGCCGCGATGCTGATCGAGATCAAGTCGCGCATGCTGCTGCCGCCC
>JABCYW010000166.1 GCA_013289985.1 Betaproteobacteria bacterium
CGTGGTGCACAGCCAGCGCACCGCCACTCCCACCGAGAATTTCGAGGTCTTCGTCGAGCAGATCGGCCTGCTGGTGCAGGAGGCCGAGGCGCATCTGGCGCGCCCCGCCACCGCGGTGGGGCTCGGCATGCCCGGCATCGTCGATCCGGCGAGTGGCTACCAGCTCAGCTCCAACGTTCCCGCCCTGAACGGGCGCTGCGTCGCACCCGCCTTGGCACACCGCCTGGGCCGCGCGGTGTACGTGGGCAACGACTGCCACTGCTTTGCGCTGTCCGAAGCGCAGGGCGGCGCGGCGGACGGGCTGCCCAGCATGTTCGGCGCCATCCTCGGCACGGGCGCGGGCGGAGGTTTCTGCATAGCTGGCCGGCTGCAGGCCGGCTACAACGGGCTGGCCGGCGAATGGGGCCATTGGCCGGTGTCCGCCGAACTGCTGCAACGCCACGGCCTGCCGCTTCTGGACTGTCCGTGCGGATTACGCGGCTGCCTGGAGCGCTATGTCTCCGGCAGCGGCTTGGTCACGATTTACCGGCACCTCGCGGGCAACCAGGGCGCCGCCGTCGCGGATGCCGTAGCGGTCCACTCCCTTGCCGCCGCGGGCGACGGGCAGGCTCGCGAAGCACTCGCCATGCATCTGGACCTGCTGGCGCAGGGGCTCGCCGGCCTGGTGCTGGCGCTGGACCCGCACGCCATCGTGCTGGGCGGCGGACTGTCCAAGTTGCGACGGCTCTACGACGAGCTGCCCGCGGCAATCGCCCGCCACCTGTTTCGCGGCACACGGGTTCCCCCGGTGCTGCCCCCACGCTTCGGGGATGCCGGGGGCGCGCGCGGCGCCGCGCTGCTCGCGCGCCAGCGCCACGCCGGTTGAGTCCGGTTCGTCCGGCTTCAGCCCACTTTGTCTGATCGAGAACCCGCCATGGCTTTCACCTCTCCCGTCCTCGAGCGCATCGCCGCACACCGCCGCCGCGAGCCGGTCGGGCTCTACAGCGTCTGCTGCAGCCATCCCCTGGTGCTCGAAGCCGCGATGCAACTTTCGAAGGAGACGGGCACGCTGTTGCTGATCGAGGCCACCTCCAATCAGGTGGACCAGTTCGGCGGCTACACCGGCATGACGCCGCCGCAATTCCACGCCGCGGTTCAGGCAATGGCGCAGGCGCGCGGATTGGCGCCGGAGCGCCTTGTGCTTGGTGGCGACCACCTGGGCCCCAACGCCTGGCAGCATCTGCCGGCCTCGGTGGCCATGGCCCGTGCGCGCGAGTTGATCCGCGCCTACGTCGCCTCTGGCTTCCACAAGATCCATCTGGACTGCAGCATGCCTTGCGCTGACGATCCGTCCCCGCTCCCCGACGAGGTGGTCGCACGGCGGTCTGCCGAACTCGCCGAGGTGGCGGAGGCCACCGCACAAGCGGCGGGCCTGCCGCTGCCGGTCTACGTGATCGGCACCGAGGTGCCGGTGCCTGGCGGCGAATCCGCCCTCGGTGCTGGGGTCGCGGTGACCCGGCCCGAGGCCGCCGCCCTGACTCTCGAGGTGCACCGTCGGGCCTTCGCCACGCACGCATTGCGCGGGGCTTGGCGGCGCGTGGTCGCGATGGTCGTGCAGCCTGGCGTTGATTTCGACCACAGCGCGGTGCAGCACTACGACCGAACCGCCGCGGCGCCGCTTTCGCGATTCATCGCCAATCAGCCCGGATTGGTGTTCGAGGCGCACTCGACCGACTACCAGACCGAGGCCTCGCTGCACGCCATGGTGCGCGACCATTTCGCGATCCTGAAGGTGGGGCCGGCCGCCACCTTCGCGCTGCGCGAGGCCTGGTTCGCGCTGGCCATGCTCGAGCGCGAGCTGCTGCCGACGGACGGGCCCTCGCGCCTGATCGAGACGCTGGACGAGGCCATGTGCGCCCAGCCGCATCACTGGCAACGGCACTATGCCGGCGCGCCGGCGACCCAGCGCCTGTTGCGCGCCTATGCGTTGAGCGACCGCTGCCGCTACTACTGGGGCGAGCCCGCCGTGCAGGCCGCGCAGCAGCGCCTGGTCGCGCGCCTGGACGCGCAGCCGCTGCCGCTCGCCCTGTTGAGCCAGTTCCTGCCAGAACAGGCCCAGGCAGTACAGGAGGGGCGGCTGGCGGCCCGGGCCGAGCATCTGGTGCGCGACAAGGTCAAGCAGGTCCTGGCTCGCTATGCGCGCGCCTGCGAGGCCAACGAAGCACCGGCTCGCGATGGCAACGAAAGTTCGACGGCAGAACTTCTTTCGAACCATTAAGCTTCGTCGTTTATTCAACGTTGAAGCGAAAATCATGCGAAACACCGGTCAGCGTCGCGAACAAATCCTTCAGCTGCTGGTCAAGCAGGGCAGCGTACAGGTCTCGGACTTGGTCACGCTGACGGGTGTGTCCTCGGTCACGATACGAACCGACCTGGCCCAGCTCGA
This sequence comes from Betaproteobacteria bacterium, assembly GCA_013289985.1. GTDB lineage: Bacteria > Pseudomonadota > Gammaproteobacteria > Burkholderiales > Burkholderiaceae_C > Scleromatobacter. The sequence continues at coordinate 2,426 of JABCYW010000166.1, forward strand.
AGCACAGGGGCTGGCCACGCGAAATCACGGGGGAGCGACGTTGATACGTACCCCCCCGCAGGAGCAGAGCCTGCACCAGCGCGACAGCCTCAACAGTGCACTGAAGGAAGCCATCGGTGCCTGCGCCGCCCGTCAGGTGCGGCCGGGCGACAACATCATCATCGACTCCGGCACGACCACGCTGACGCTGGCAAAGCACCTGCGAGAGCACCGCGACGTCACGGCGATGACCAATGGCCTGAACATCGTCTGGGAGCTGGCCAACGCACAGGGGGTGGAGGTGACGCTCACCGGTGGGCTGCTGCGCAAACAGTCGATGTCCTTCCAGGGCGCGCAGGCCGAGGCCTGCCTGAACGCCTACAGCTTCGACACCCTGTTCCTCGGCGTGGACGGGCTCGATCTGCAGTTTGGCCTGACCACCCACAACGAGGCGGAAGCCAGCCTCAACCGAAAGATGGTCGAACACTCGCGACGCGTCATCGTCCTCAGCGACTCCTCCAAGTTCGGCCGGGTCAGTCTGCACCGCATCGCGCTGCTGGAGAGGGTGGACATGGTGATCTCCGACGCGGGAATCAGCCCGGAGTACCGCAACGGGCTGCAGCGCCTGGGCGTCGAACTGCTGGTGGCGGAGTAGGCGATGACACCGACCGTACCGTTGCAGATCGTCGAGGGTCGCATCCTGACACCTCAGGGATGGATCGCTGGTCGCTTGCACTTCGACACCCACGTACGCCATATCGAGGCTATGGCCGCCCCCCCCCCTGGGCGGATCGTGCTGCCCGGTTTCGTCGATCTTCACGTGCATGGCGCCGCCGGCGTGGACATCATGCAGGGTGGCAACGCGGCCACCACTGTCGCCCGGGCCCATGCGCGCCACGGCACAACGCTGATGCTGGGAACGACGATGACCGCGCACCAGGACGACATCCTGCGCGCACTGCGGGGCCTGGCCGGCGCGATCGCCGAACGCGCCCCCGATGGCGCGCGGGTGCTGGGCGTGCACCTGGAAGGCCCCTTCCTGAATCCACACCGGCTTGGCGCCCAGCCGCCGCTGACCGTGCCGGCCACGCTGGAGGCGGTGCAGCTCCTGCATGCGATCGCGCCCATCCGCGTGCTGACCCTGGCGCCGGAGATGCCCGGGCACCTGGCGCTGATCCCGCAGCTCGCGGCGATGGGCATACGCGTGCAATTGGGCCACAGCGCAGGCACGTACGACGATGGCGTGGCCGCGCTGCGCGCTGGCGCCGCTGGCTTCACGCATCTGTTCAATGGCATGAGCCCGTTGCATCATCGCGACCCCGGCATGGTGGGGGCAGCGATGGCGCATGCCGAGTACGCCGAGATCATCCCCGACATGCAACATGTGCAGCCCGGCGCGCTGCTCGCGGCGATCCGTGCGATTCCCCGGCTCTACGCAGTCACGGACGCGACCGCGGCGACGGGCATGTCCGACGGCGAATACGCCCTGGGTCCGCTGCGCGTCTACAAGTGCGCCGGCTGCGTGCGTCTGGCTACCGGTTCGCTGGCCGGAAGCGCCCTGACCATGGATCAGGCGCTGCGCAACCTGGTGGCGCAAGGCCTGGAGCTGTCCGACGCCTCGAACCGGTGCTCGCGATTTCCGGCCGATTACCTGGATCTGCCCGACCGCGGCCGGCTCGCTACCGGCACCTGGGCCGACCTGGTCGTGCTGGACGAGGCCCTCCTGCCGCAGCAGGTCTTCGCGGAAGGCCAGCCCATCCCGACGACATCTCTCGTGCCAGCGAGTGCGCTGGCCCCGTAGACCCACGACGACACCCCAGCCCCGGAGACTAGGATCACCGATGACATCCCACATTACCCTCGGCAATGCGCGCGGCGCGACAGCGCTCGACGGCGTGCGCTACTCGCGCTACCAGCTCTTCATCGCAGGCATGGGCGGGGTGTTGTACGGCATCGACATAGGCATCATCTCGGGGGCCCTGCCGTATCTGGAATCGACTGCCGTGACGGCCTGGAAGCTCAGCGCCCAGCAATTGAGCTTCATCGTGGCGGCGGTGCTGCTGGGCAGCGTCTTGTCGTCGTTGTTCGCCGGCGCCTTGGCCGACGCGATCGGCCGCAAGAAGGCGATGCTGCTGGCGGGCGCGCTGTTCACGCTGAGCATCCCGGTGATCGCTCTGGCGGACGGCTACACCCCGCTGCTGCTGGGCCGATTGCTGCAGGGGATCAGCGCCGGACTGATCGGCGTCGTGGTCCCGCTCTACCTGGCTGAATGCCTTAGCGCCGAGCGGCGCGGGCGCGGCACGGCGATGTTCCAGCTGCTGCTGACCCTCGGTTTGGTAGTGGCTGCGCTGATTGGCCTGGTGCAGGCCCAGTCGGTGGATGCAGCCAGCGCTGCGGCCCAACAGGCCGGCGGAAACATCGAACAGGCCGTGTTCGCGGCGCGCGATCACGCTTGGCGCAGCATCTTCTGGATGTGCCTTGCTCCGGGGCTGGTGTTCACGCTGGGCGGAGTGCTGCTCTCCGAATCGCCGCGCTGGTTGCTACGCCGCGGCCGCGTCGACGCCGCACTGGCGGCCCTGCGCCGCAGCAGCTCCGAGACGCAGGCACGCGAGGAACTGAGGGCCATTGAGCTGAGCGCCGTCACATACGGCGAGGGCCGCACTGGCGTGCGCGACCCGTTGCTGAGCCGCCGCTACGTGCTGCCCTTCCTGCTCGCCTGCCTGGTGCTGGCCTGTACCCAGGCCACCGGCATGAACTCCATCTTGTCTTATGCAGTGAACATCCTCAATGCCGCCGGTCTGCCGGGCTCGATGGCCAATTGGGCGGACGTGGCGATCAAGTTGCTCAACGCAGCCGCCACCGTCCTCGCGGTAGGCCTGGTTGACCGCAAGGGCCGCAAGTTCCTGCTCAAGCTGGGCAGCGCTGGAATCGTGTTATCACTGCTGGCCGCTGCGCTGCTGTTCCAGTCCACGGAGCGCGATCAGCGCGATGTGCGCCCGGCACTGACGGCCCGCCAGCAGGGCGACGAGCTCACGCTGCGCCTGGATGCGTCGCAGTGGCAGCAACTGGGCGCCGACCCCGCGCGCAGCGCGCAGCTGCTGACGGTGGCCTGGTCCTACGGCGAGTTCAGCAACGTGCAGACCCTGCGCAGCGACGTCGCGAGCGGCGCCACGCTGCAGATCCGCCGTGCCGACAGCGTGCAGCCCGACAACGTGATCGGCGCCTTCTTTCGCCGCCTGCACCTCAACCCCTTCGCCGACCCCGCGGCCTCGGCGAACGCTCCGCTGCACATCGACTCGGCACGCCTGGGCGCGGTGCCCAGCGTGGCGCACGGCGGCTGGGTCGCGGTGTGCATCCTGGCCTTCGTCGCCTTCTTCGCCGTCGGTCCGGGCGTGTGCGTGTGGCTGGCGCTGTCCGAACTGATGCCCACGCGAATCCGTTCCAACGGCATGAGCATCGCACTTCTGGTCAACCAGTTCGTCTCGACGTCCATTGCCGCCGTCTTCTTGCCGACGGTAGGCCAGCATGGCTACGCCGCGATGTTCTATTTCTGGGCCGGTTGTACGCTGATCTACTTCTTGACCGCGGCGTTCCTGCTGCCCGAGACCAAGGGCAAGACGCTCGAGGAGATCGAGGGCTTCTTCAGCCGCCAGCGTGGCTGAGGTCATGCAAAGGCCGACTCAGGCCCCCTTTGGGAGGCCCAAAGCGAAACCGGTACCAGGCTGTGAAGTCTGAGCCGTCGCTTCCTGCGCTTGTTCGGCACTGAGCGACTCAAGAGGCCCGGCTCCATGCCAGGACGAACGGCGACTCTTGGGTGCCAAGTTCACAGGGGCCATGGTGCCTACACGGCGCCAGAATACGAAAAGGCCAGCCCTCCAGGACTGGCCCAAGTATTTTATTTACATGGTAGGCCGTGTTGGACTTGAACCAACGACCAAAGGATTATGAGAATGAAATTGGGGACATAGTGGGATCTCCCGGGATTTTCATAGGTAAAAGATCAATGATTTAGTGCGATCCGATGTCTTGTTAGGTGCCAGAAAAGCTCCTAGCATCCGGTCGAAAACTGGCACCAGACTGGCACCAGACTGGCACCGGCCGAACGGCAATTTCAGGCACTGCAGGGACTTATTCCAGCCCGCAGATTGCCTCATCGGAGAGCGCCCATGCGATCACTGGAGCAGGCCCCAAGCAAAGCACGCAACGTCCCGCCGCTTCTCAAATACGCGCCCGTGGGCACGTACGTCACGATCGAGAAGATTGCAAACGGCGGTTCGCTGCAAGCGCGCCTCTTGTCGACCGACGCGGTGCAGTTCTATTGGCGCTATTCGCAGGGCGAGCGAACCTTTCGCGAGCCGATCGGCCCGTACGATCCCACGTCGCCTCCGAAGAAGCTGGAACCGTCGGCGCGCGGGTTCAGCGTCGCCGCGGCACGCGAGCGCTGCCGCGAGTTCGCACGCGAGCACGCGCTGCACGGCGAAGACGGCGGCCTGCGCGGCGCCAGGGCCCTCGCGCGCGAAGCCAAGCTGCGCGCCACCGAGGAACGCAGGCTCGCGGCAGCGAAAGCCGCCACGGAAGCCGAGGAGCGCGCCAGGCACACGCTCGCGGCGCTGCTCGACGACTACGTGGCGTTGCAGACCAGCAAGGGTCGCATCACCGTGCGCGAGGCGGATTCGGTCTTCCAGCGCCACGTCGTCGCCGCGTGGCCCGAGATCGCCCAGGCCCCCCGCAGCGGACCTGACCCAGGAGCAGGTGGTCGACATGCTGCGGCTGGTCGTCGAGCAAAGCAAGGGCCGCACGTCCAACAAGCTGCGCACCTACCTGCGCGCCGCCTACCAGTGCGCGGTCGACGTCTGGGTGACCGCCGCGATCCCGCTTTCGTTCAAGAAGTACAATGTCCGAGCCAACCCCGTGGCGAACACACGCCGCGACGCCAGCTTCGACCGCTCGGACAAGCACCCGCTCACCGCCGACGAATTGCGCGTCTACTGGCGGCTCATCGAGAAGCTCCCTGACCTGCCCGGCCGTTGCCTGCGGCTTCACCTGCTCACCGGGGGCCAGCGCATCGAACAACTCGTGCGCCTGCGCTGGACCGACGTCCGCCCGGAACAGATCACCATCTACGACATCAAGGGCCGCCCCGGCCAAGGTGGCCCACGCACGCACACGCTTCCCCTCGTCGACGCCGCCGCGCGCGATCTGGAGGCATTCCAACGAACCGGCGATTACGTCTTCTCGACGACCGAAGGCGTCCGACCGATCGCGGGCACGACCTTGTCCAGTTGGGCCAGACAAGTCGTCGGCAGTGCCATCGAAGGATTCCAGCTCAAACGCGTCCGCTCGGGCGTCGAGACCCTCCTCGCTGCCAATCGCATCAACCGCGAGATCCGCGGTCACGTGCAGTCCCATGGACTGACCGGCGTGCAGGCACGGCACTATGACGGTCACGACTACATGCGGGAGAAGCGCGAGGCGCTGGAGGTGCTGGTACGCGAAGTGACCCTCCGCGCGACGCCCGCTCCGGAGGGGCGGAGGTTTCGGGTGCCGCGCGCCAGACCGACAAGGTCACGCTGACTGGAACACGCCCGTCGTACATTGGCACCATGTCAAAGAGCCCCGTCACTTCCTTCGACTACGGCACGTTGCCGCTCTCGTCGTAGGCGATGGGCACGTTGTTGTAGCCCGTGAGCACCGAGTCGCCTGCACGTTGGAGCTCACCACCCGGCCCATCGACGTGTCGCTGATGCGGTTGCCGTCCAGGTCGTAGGTCAGAAAATGGCCCTACGTGGAGTTCAGCGCCCCGGTGTTGCCCGGGTTGGCCAGGAACATGCCATCGGCCTCGGTCTCCTGGTTCATCTTGTCGTAGTTGAACCGGAGATCCTGCAGCGTCGTGCCGCTGGTCAACGTGGTCGCCACGATGCGCGTCGTGTTGCCCACCGCGTCGTAGCTGGTCTGCACTTCCGTCTGGTTGGCGTTGTCGATGACCCGCATCACGCGCCCCAGGTCGTCGTACTAGTGGGCTGTAACGATTGATTCGGGAGTGATGCGTCGGGCGATGTCGAAGTACTTCCACTTCACCGGCTTGGGCTGCTTGTTGTAATGACGGATGTAGCGCATCAACTTCCGTTTGAGGT
>JABCYW010000167.1 GCA_013289985.1 Betaproteobacteria bacterium
TGCAATTCCACAGCTTCGGTTTCGGTAAGCTTCATGGCGACCTCCGAGGCCTCAATGATACTTCCGTTTTAAACGTTACAGTCCACTAGGAGCGCACGTAGGCGTAGCCCGCGTGCTCGCGCCGGATCAGCTCGACCACGCCGGAGGGCACGACGCCCACGCCGGGCACGAGGTCGGCCGCCTCCAGCTTGAAGCCGTGCATGGAGTTCTGGCAGGCCGCGATGCGCACGCCGCGCCCCAGCACCGCGGCGACGCGGTCGGCCACGGCCGAATCCTTCTTCAGCATCGCGATGCCCGGCCCGTAGACCACCAGCTCGATGTCGGCCTTGTCCCCGCCGATCCCGTCGAGCGCGTTGGCGATGTTGCCCAGCGTGAGGTTCCACTTCGCCGGATCTGCGTCGCTGACCGCGAAGATCGCCTGCTCGCGGACCGGCGTGGAGGCCGCCGCATCGGCGGCGCGCGCGGTGCCGGCGGCGGCGGCGCAGGCGACGAGGATGGCGGCGAGAAGGCGGATGGCATGGGTCATGGGTGGCTCCTGGTCGGAATGGGCGGAAATACCCTGAGTGTGGACGATCCGCAAGCTTTGCGATCGCGCGGCCTGTACCATCGGATCCAGTGAAAGGGCACACCCGTGCGAGAGCCGGGGTCGCAATGCCACCGGCCCTCCTCCAGCCAGGAGGGCAGCGGGGCTGCCGTCAGGCGCGTCTCATGGCGCGCGCACGCTTGGGGAGTCGCAATCCGTCGGAGTACGGACGACCCGCCAGGGCGGCGACCCCGAACCGCACCCGTGGCCCGCCTTGGGGAGAGGGTAATGGCGGCACAGCACGACTTTCGCATCGCCTCGATCGCGCCTGGCGCCGACGCGCGCGCTTCGACGCCCGGGGCGACCCGATGACACCGATCGAGCGCGTGAAGCGCTGGCTCGGGTTCGCCGCGCCGGCGCCGACTGCCGGGACACCGCCCTCGTCCACCGACGAGGTGACGGGCCTGCCGGCCCGCGCGGTGATGCAGCAGCGCCTGGCCGCTTCGCTGCAGGCCGGCGCGACGGGCGTCGTCGTGCTGCTCGACGTGGACAACTTCAAGTATTTCAACGACCGCCACGGCCACGCCGTCGGCGACGCGTTGTTGCGCGCGATCGCGGCGCGCCTGGTGGAGGTGTTCCCGACGGCCGATTGCGTGGCGCGCGCCGGCGGCGACGAGTTCGCCGCCTTCCTGCCCGGGCTGGCGCTGGACGACGCGATGCGGCTGGCCCAGCGCTGCCTCGAGGCGATGCGCGCGCCGTTGGCGCTGGCGGGCGGCACGGAGATCGTCACGGTGTCGGTCGGCGTGGCGACGCTGGACGGCCCGGGCCGCCGCACGGTGGACGCCGTCCTGCGCGCCTGCGAGATGGCGTTGCACGCGGCCAGGGCGCGCGGGCGCGACCGCGTGGTCGCGTTCGACGGCGACACGCGCCAGGTCGTCGCCCCGGGGCGCGACGCGATGGCCACCGTCGCCGAGCTGCAGCAGCGCCATCGCGCGCTGCGGGAGGAGGCGCGCACCGACGCGCTCACCGGCCTGCGCAACCGCCTCGCGCTGGACGAGCTGCTGCACGGCGCGTCCGGCGACGGCGACCAGCGCGTGCAGCGCGCGGCCGTCGCCTTCATCGACGTCGACCACTTCGGCAACTACAACCACGTCCACGGCGATGCCGCCGGCGACCTGGCGCTGGCGGCGGTGGCCCACGCCGTCCAGGCCTGCTCGCGCGAGGCCGATTTCGTCTTTCGCAAGGGCGGCGAGGAGTTCGTGGTCGTGCTGCCCGATGCCGACAACGACGCCGCCGTGGCGGCCGCCGAGCGCGTGCGCGCCGCGGTGCAGGACCTCGCGCTGTCGCACGCCGCCTCGTCGGTGGCCGACGTGGTCACCGTGACCATCGGCGTGGCCAGCGGGCCGCCCGGCTCCACGCTGAGGCAGCTGCTCAGCGCGGCCGCCGAGAAGGCGATGGCGGCCAAGGTGGGCGGCCAGCGCAACAGCGTTCACGCGGTGCGCCTGCGCGATTTCGGGACGCCGGGCTGAAGCTCCCCCGACCCGCGCCGCCGCGTTCAGCCGCGATAGAAGTACGGATCGAGCACGCTCACCGCCGTGATCGAGTCGATCGGCAGGTTGTTGTTGCGCGCCGTCTCGCGGATGGCCTCGGGCGTGGGCGCGTCGTAGATGCAGTAGGTCTTGCGCAGGTCGTCGCTCACGTACGAATGCACCCAGGTGACGCCGCTCTTCGCGTTGGTCGCGACGACCGACATGCAGGTGTCGGCGCCCTGGTTGTCGACGGGGATGTGCAGGCCTTCGGGGAACGTGCGCTCGACGAGGAAGCGGGGCATGGCGGACTCCTGGGTTCGTTGACCGGCCGACATTGGCCGTGGAACCCAGCGTAGGCCGCGCAGGCTCGCGTGGCGACGGCAACGCTGCCCAGATTGCGCGCCGCGGCTGCCTATTTCGGCGCGGCGATGCCGGCGCGGGCGGCCGCGGCCGTGGCCTCGGCGCGGTTGTTGACGCCCAGCTTCGCGAAGGCCGCGGCCACGTGGTGATCGACGGTGCGCACCGAGCGGCACAGGCGTTCGGCGATCTCGGAGTTGCGCAGGCCTGCGCACAGCAGCGCCAGCACTTCGCGTTCCCGTTCGGTGAGATGGTGCGGGTTGGCCTGCGTCGAGGCACGGACGCCGCGCGGGATGCCGGCGACGCCGGCGGCGCGCATGGCCTTGCGCAGTCGATCGGCGGCGGCCTGGGCGCCGAGCTCGTCGAACAGCGCGAGCGCGGCCAGGCGCGCCCCCGCGTCGCCCTCGGCCAGGGCGAGCGCCTGCTCGAAGGGCGCACCGATCGCGGCCCAGGCCGCGGCCGCTTCCTGCCAGCGGCCGCGCAGCAGCAGCGCGTGCGGCTCGGCGCAGTCGGCGGGCACCGGCACTGACTCGCCGGCGCGGCGCAGCCATTGCGCCAGCTCGCCGGCGAACCAGGCGTGCCGGTGCGACGCGGCCTGCGCCAGCCCGGCCCGAGCCTCGGCCGCGGTCGCGGCCAGGTCGCCGCGCAGCCAGGCGGCCTCCGCGCGCGCGCAGCGCACGGGCGCGAGGCGCTGCAACGTGCCGCTGGCCGACGCCAGCGCGAGCGCCTCGTCCAGTGTCCGCGTGGCCTGCGGGTCGCCGCGATGCGCCTGCAGCCGGCCCAGCGCGGCCAGCGCCATCACGCGGCTGGTCGTCGGCGAGGTGGTCTGCTGGACGACGTCGAGCGCGTGCTCGCTCGCGTCGTCCCACTCGCCCAGGTGCAGCTCGCACAGCGCGAGCCAGGCCACGGAGTAGTGGCGGAAGAAGTCGATCTCGTTGCGCTGCGCGAAGGCGATCGCCGTCTTCAGGTACTCCCGGGCCTCGCGCAGGCGCCACACCTCGCCGGAGCCCGAGCCCAGGTTGCTCCAGGTGTTCGCGGCCAGGCCGTGCAGTCCGTCGGCCAGCGCCAGCGCGAGGGCGCGATCGAGATGGGCGCAGCCGGCGGTGTAGTCGAGGAACAGCGTGGCGGTGCCCAGCGTGCCGACGGCCTCGGCGAGGATCTCGCGCTCGCCGAAGCGTTCCGCCAGCGCGATGGCCTTGCCGGCCCAGGCGACCGACTCCGCGCAGTCGCGATTGAGCATGCGCAGTTGGGCCTCGACACGGTAGGCGCGCGCGAGCTCGGGGTCCGGCGGCAGCGATTCCAGCAGCGTGATGGCGCGCCGGCTCGCCGCGTCGGCCTCGGCGTTGCGCAATTCCAGCACCAGGGCCAGCGCGAGCTGGCTCAGGTTGGCGGCCTCGCGCAGCGGATCGGGATGCTCGGCGTGCCACGCGGACAGCCGCTCGTGGGCCGCGACCGCCTCTTCGAGCTGCCCGGTGAGGCGGCATTCGCGGGCGTAGGCGGCGAGCCACGGGCCGACGGCGGGCCCGGGCTCGCCATGCGCCAGCGCCGTGCGGTAGTGGGCGGCCGCCTCGACGTGCGCGCCGCGCTGTTGCGCCTGGCGCGCCGCCTCGGGCGCCAGTGCGGCCACCGCCCGCGCGTCGCCGGCGCGCACGGCGTGATGCACGCGGCGCGCGAGCGGAACCGCCTGCGCGGCGTCGCGTTCCAGCGCGCGCAGCACGTCGGCGTGCAGCGCCCGCGCTGTGGGCGGAGACAGCGACGCCTCGACCGCGATGCGTGCCAGCTCATGGCGAAACGCGTAGGCGCCGGCTGCCGCGTTGAGCAGGCCCGAGTTCAGGCACTCCTCGATCACGGTCGCGGACGGATGCAGCAAGGCCTCCACCAGCGCGGCCTCGATGCGCGTGGGCACGGTGGAGGCCAGGCGCACGACGTCCTGCGCCGCCGCGCCGAGCCGGGCGAAGCGCGCCAGCACGAGGTCCTGCACGCCGTGCGGCACGCCCTCGGCACCATGTCGCAGCACCTCGCTGACAAACAGCGGATTGCCGCGCGTGAGCGCGTGCAGGCCGGTGGCCGAGCGCATCGCGGCGCGCGCCAGCTGGTTGACGGCCGGCGCGGACAGGGGCTCCAGGGCGAGCCGCGTGACGAGGCTGGGCGGCAGCTCGCCCAGCAGGCGGCGCAGCGGGTGCGCGGCCGACACCTCGTCGTCGCGCCACGACAGCACCAGCAGCGCCGGCACGCGGTCGATGCGCCGGCCCAGGAACTTCAGCAGGTCGAGCGTCGCATCGTCGGCCCAGTGCACGTCCTCGACCACCGCCACCACCGGGCGCCGGCTGCGCTGCAGTTCGTCCAGGACGGCTTCGAACAAGGCCGCGCGCGCGCCGCCCGGCTGCAGCAGTGCGCCGAAGCCCACCTCGGCGCCGCGCGCGATGTCGTGCAGCGGCGCCAGCGGATGCGGCGTCTCGAGGCAGTCGCAGGCGCCCCACCACAGCGCCGCCTCGTCGCGGCGGGCGGCCAGCGCCTTCAGCAGCGTCGTCTTGCCGATGCCGGCCTCGCCGCTCACCAGCAGCACGTGGCCGGTGCCCGCCCGCGCGGCCTCCAGGTGCCGGTCGAACGCCAGCAGGGCGGCTTCGCGTTCGACCAGGGCCATGGCGTCAGGCGGCCGGAAGGCGATCCAGTGCCGCCATCACGGCGTCGAGATCGGCCGGCGCCACGTCCAGGCCGAAGCCGTCGGCCAGCACGTCGGCGAATTCCGCGCGCGTCCGCAGCACCTGTTCCGTGGGCGCCGCGCATTCCGGGCGGAAGGTGGCCAGGGTGCGGTTGAACAGGCGCAGCCGGCCGCCCGCGATCGCGCGGCCCACCAGCAGGTTGTGGGCCAGCATCGACTTCGGGTGCGTCGCGACGAACCAGTTGCCCAGTTCACAGTCGATGGCGTGCGGGGCGCCGGGCTGCAGCTGGTAGCCGTCCTTCCAGCCTTCGGCGTCGCGCGACTGCAGCAGCAGCTCGTTTCCGGCATCGACGAAGCGGTAGAAGCCGGTGCCCGCGGCCTGTTCGTCGCGGGATGCGAGCACGAGCGGCGCGGTCGGTGCGATGGTGCCGCAGCCCACGTCCACGAGCAGGGCGACACCGTCGACGACGACGCGCGTGGCGAGGTGCGTGCGGCCGGTGACGACGTCGGCGGGCACGCCCGCGCGGATGCGCGCCTCCATCGGCCGCGCGTCGAAGCCGACGGCCTGCAGCACGCCGCGGAACAAGGAGTTCTGCTCGAAGCAGTAGCCGCCGCGGCGCTGGCGCACCAGCTTGTCCTGCAGGCCGGCGAGATCGAGCTTCGGCACCCGCCGCGCGAGCACCTCGATGTTCTCGAACGGGATTGCCGTGGCATGCGCGAGGATCAGGCGGTCGAGGCACTCGCGCGTGGGCGCCAGCGTGGCGCCGTGGTCGATGCGGCGGCGATAGGCCTCGAGGTCGAGGGCCTGGCCAAGCGACACGTTCATCGGAACCTCCTGGAGCGGCCCAGTTTACGGCGCGGCGGGACGGCAACCCCCGCCATGGTGCTTCCCGACCTTCGCTACACCGACGGCATGAAATACCCGGACCCGGAGGCACTGGGGCCCCGGACCCACAGCGGGGTGCCGCGGTTCAAACTGTTGAAGCTCGAAACGCTTTGTCATCCAGCGGATCGAGCGCGCGCAATGACGTCGCGCGCGTCGATCAAAGCGTGAAGTCGTAGTCGATCGTCAACGGCGCGTGATCGCTGAACCGCGATTCGATGTGGATGTGCTCCTTGCGCGCCAGCGCCGCCACGCCGGGCGTGGCCAGGTGGTAGTCCAGGCGCCAGCCCACGTTCTTCGCCCAGGCCTGGCCGCGGTTGCTCCACCACGTGTACTGCTCCTCCTTCCCGTTGAGGGTGCGGAACACGTCCACCAGGCCGCCGTCGGTGAGCAGCTTCGTCATCCACTCGCGCTCCTCGGGCAGGAAGCCGGAGTTCTTCTGGTTGCCCTTCCAGTTCTTCAGGTCGATGTTCTTGTGGGCGATGTTGATGTCGCCCACCAGGATGAACTCGCGCTGGCCCTTGAGCGCCATCAGGTGCGGGTAGATCAGGTCCAGGAAGCGGAACTTGGCGGCCTGGCGCTCTTCGCCCGACGATCCGCTGGGGAAGTAGCAGCTGATGATGCTCAGCTTCTCGAACGGGTGCTTCAGGCCGGGCGCGGGCTTGTCGAAGCGGAACTCGACGTAGCGGCCCTCGTCGTCGAACTGCGTGTCGCCGAAGCCGGTCACCACCTCGGTGGGCGCGACGCGGCTGTACAGGCCCACGCCCGAGTAGCCCTTCTTGACGGCGTAGTGGAAGCGGCCGGGCATGCCGTCGAGGGTGTCGAAGGTCTCGTGCACGTGTTCGTGCTGCGCCTTGACCTCCTGCACGCCCATACAATCGGCCTTCATGGACTCCGCCCATGCAAGGAAGCCCTTGTTGTGGGCTGAACGGATCCCGTTCAGGTTCAATGTCACCAGGCGAAATCCCAAGGTATTCACTCCATGACTGCTCCCACCAACGACCTGCTCGCGCAGGAATTCGTCCAGTTCTCGGTGGAGGCCGGTGTTCTTCGGTTCGGTGATTTCAAGACGAAGGCCGGGCGGCAGTCGCCCTACTTCTTCAACACCGGGTTCTTCGACGATGGCGTGAAGCTCATGCGCCTGGGCGAATTCTATGCACGCCGGCTGCTCGCGTCCGGCGTGGAGTTCGACATGTTGTTCGGCCCCGCCTACAAGGGCATCACGCTGGCCGCGGCGGTGGCCATCGGGCTGGCGAAGCACGGCAGGAACGTCACCTACGCCCACGACCGCAAGGAAGCCAAGGATCACGGCGAGGGCGGCATCCTGGTCGGCGCGCCGGTGAAGGGCCGCGTGATGATCATCGACGACGTGATCACCGACGGCGCCTCCAAGCGCGCGGCGGCCGACCTGATCCGCGCCGTCGGCGCGGAGCCGGTGGGCGTGGCCATCACGATGGATCGCCAGGAACGTGCACGCGACGAGGGCGAGGATCGCCGCTCGGGGGTGCAGTACGTGGAGCAGACGCTCGGGTTGAAGGTGGTCGCGATCGCGACGCTGGCCGACCTGATGCAGCTGCTCGCCACCACGGGCGACCCGGCGCTGGCCGCCAGCAAGGATGCGGTCGCCGCCTATCGTGCCCGCTACGGCATCGACGTCTGACGGAAGCAAGGAACCACCATGACCCATCGCCCCGTCTGCTCGCCTCGCGCCATTCGGATGGCGATGTTGGCCGCGCTGGGCCTCGTCGCCGCCGGCGCGCAGGCCATGACCGTCAGCTACCAGTGCACCGGCCGCCGGCTGCTCACCGCGGAGCTCACGCCGCGCCAGGGGCAGCTGCATTTCGAGGGCCAGGACTGGACGGTCTCGCGCGTGCCGGTCCCGCGCGTGCAGGGCGGAGTCCAGGAGGCGCGCTACGTCAGCAAGAAGGACGGCGTCGAAGTGGTGACCAAGGAACGCACGATGACGTTCACGCACGGCGCGGAGACGCTGCAGTGCTTCCTGTACTCCGACGCGCTGCCCGGCGACGCGCCGCAAAAGACCAACTGACATGAGCCCTCAATCCAACGATCCCTCCAGCGGCGAACGCATCCTTCGCGAGGCGCGAATGTCGTGGTGGGCGCTGTTTCCGCGCGTCGCTCTCGGCGTCGCGGGGCTGCTGCTCGTCGGCTGGGGCCTGCTGCGCCAGGATCACCTGGGCAACGGCGTCGCCGTGTTCGGCGGCCTGATGGCCCTGTGGTTCGTCGGCGGAGCGCTGGTGCGCCGCGGCGCGATGCGGGTGCGGCTCACCGACCGCTACCTCGCGCTGCAGACGGGCCTGGTGAGCCGCCACACGTCCACCGTGATGCTCAACCGCGTCGAGAGCCTCGACGTCGACCAGAGCCTGTGGCAGCGCATGACCGGCTACGGCACGCTCACCATCCGCGGCACGGGCAGCGAGGACCTGCGCCTGCGCGGCATCGGCGACCCGGTGGGGTTCCAGGCCGAGGCGCGGCGGGCGATCAACGCGGCGAGCGGCGGCGCCACGTTCTAGGCGCGTCATCCTGCGCGCAG
>JABCYW010000168.1 GCA_013289985.1 Betaproteobacteria bacterium
GCGGCTTCAGGCCGATGCCCACGTAGGCGGTGTTGTGGCCGTTGTCGCCGCCGACCTGCGTGGACAGCGAGTCGATCTCGGGCATCGAGCCGATGAGGGCCTCGACCTGCTTCATCTTCTCGTCGGCGCGCGCCAGGCTGGTGCCCACCGGCATGGTGATGCTCAGGCCCGTGTAGCCCTGGTCGGTCTGCGGCACGGCCTCGGCGCCGATGGTGGTGGCCAGCGCGATGGCCGCGAGGAAGGTGCCCACCGCCGACCACAGCACGATGCCGCGCGGCGTGAGCGTGGCGAAGCGCAGCTGGCGCCTGCCGCCCGTCAGGCGCTGGCCGTTGGTGCCGAACGCGAAGCCGTAGGCGGGCACCGGCGGCACGAACACGCGGTAGCGGCGGCCGCTGAAGGCCCAGCCGATCAGGCGCTCGTAGACGTTGTGCAGCCTGGCCATCGCCCGGTCGACGCCGCGCATCATGTGGCCGATGCCCCAGAGGCGCTGCAGCGTGAGCGCCGGCGGGTCGCGCCACACCGACGACAGCATCGGGTCGAGCGTGAAGCTCACGAACAGCGACACGACGACGGCCGACACCACGGTGATGCCGAACGGGAAGAAGAACTTGCCGACGATGCCCTTCATGAACGCCACCGGCACGAACACGGCGCAGATCGCGAAGGTGGTGGCCATCACGGCCAGGCCGATCTCGTCGGTGCCCTTGCGCGCCGCCGTGTGGTGGTCCTGGCCCATGCCCACGTGGCGCACGATGTTCTCGCGTACCACGATCGCGTCGTCGATCAGCAGGCCGATGCACAGGCTCAGCGCCATCATCGTCATGAAGTTCAGCGTGAAGCCGAACGCGTTGATCGCGATGAACGAGGCGATCACCGAGATCGGCAGCGTCAGGCCGGTGATGATGGTGGAGCGCCAGCTGTGCAGGAACAGGAACACGATGGCGATGGTCAGCAGCGCGCCCTCGCCCAGCGTCTTCTTCACGCCGGTGAGCGACGCCTCCACCCAGTCGCTGCTGGCGTAGATCAGCTTCAGCTCGACGCCCGGCGGCAGCGACTTGCGCATCTCCTCGACGGCCGCCTTGATGGCGGCGCCGGTGCGCACGATGTTGGCGTCCTGCTGCTTGTAGATGTTGAACGTGACCGCCGGGCGCCCGTTGATGCGCGACAGCGAATCGGGTTCCTGCTCGCGCTCGACCAGCCGGCCGACGTCGCCCAGCAGCACCACGCCGCCGCTGGCGTTGCGCGAGACCACCACGTCCCTGAACTGCTTCGGGTCGGCGAGGCGGCCCTCGACGCGCACCAGCGAGTCCTCGCTGTGGTTCTGCAGCATGCCCACCGGCTGGTCGGTGTTGGCGCGCGCCAGCGCCGCGCTGACGTCGGCCGGCGTGAGGCCGAAGCCGCGCAGCCGCTGCGGGTCGAGGTCGATGCGCACCTGCCGCGTGACCAGGCCCAGCGGCGTCACGCGCGCGACGCCCTCGACGCTGGTCAGGCGCTTCTGCACCGTCTGGTCGGCGATCAGCGACAGCTCGCGGTCGCTGCGGTTGGTGGCCATCAGCGCCAGCGTCACGGTGGGCTGCGCGTTGTCGCCGTCGAAGCGGCTCACGAACGGCGGCTTCACGTCGCGGTTGAAGCCGGACTGCACCACCGAGACCTTGTCGCGCACCTCCTGCGTGGCGCGCGTCATGTCCACCGACAGGTTGAACTCGACCACCGTCTCGCTGTGGCCCTCGAAGCTGTTGGAGCGGATCATCTTGACGCCGGCGATGCCGTTGAGGGCATCCTCCAGCGGCTTGGTGATCTCGGTCTCGACCGCGCCCGGCGAGGCGCCGGGGTACTGCACGGAGATGAAGACCACCGGCGGCGAGATGTCGGGCATCTGCTCGACGCCCAGCCGCTGGTACGAGAACAACCCGAGCACGCAAAGCGCCACCATGACCATGGTCGCGAACACGGGGTTGTTGATGGAGACGCGCGTCATCCACATGGGAACTCTCCTCGGGGTGAGGCCGTGGGAACGGCGCGGATCAATGCGTGGAAGTCGTGGCGATCGCCGGCGGCAGCGGCTTGGGCGTGGCGGCCGTCGCGACGGCGACGATGCGTGCCTTGGCCCCTTCGCGCAGGTTGTCGAAGCGCGCGCCCAGCACCGGCACGTCGCCCGACAGGCCCTCGAGCACCTCCGCGCGGTCGCGCACCGGGTCGCGGCGGCCCGTGGTGACGGTGCGGCGCAGCAGCTTGCCCTGCTCCACCGTCCACACGTATTCCTGGCCCGAGGCGGAGCTGATCGCGCCGATGGGCACGGTCAGCCGCGGCGTGGCGTCGCCGATCTGCACCTGGGCGACGGCGTACTGGCCGGCGCGCAGCGTCTCGTCGGGATTGGGCAGTTGCACGGCCACGCCGATCGAGCGCGTGCCGGCCTCGGCCGCCGGGGCGATGCGCGCCAGCTTGCCCGCAAGCGGCTTGTCGACGCCCTCGATCCTCAGCGTGACCGGCATGCCGGCCGCGAGGCGCGCCACGTCCTGCGTGCCCACGGTGCCGGCCAGCTCCAGCAGGTGCAGGTCGACGATGGTGACGACCTGCTGCTCCGCGGTGACCTTCTCGCCGGCGACCACGTAGCGCTTGGACACGATGCCGCTGATGGGCGCCACCAGCGACGCGTCGCGCAAGGCGACCTGCGCGGAGGCCAGCGCCGCCTCGGCCGCGGCGACCTGGGCCTTGGCGCTGTCGAGCTGCGACTTCGAGTTGTCGAGCGCGAGCGGCGAGATGAACTTGTCGTCGGCCAGTCCAACGTTGGAGTCGTGCGTGCGCTGCGCCTGCGCGAGCGTGGTGCGCACCGCGGCCAGGTTGGCGCCGCGCTCCGCCACGTGGCTCGCGAGGTCGCTCACGTCGATGCGGCCCAGCAGGTCGCCGGCCTTGACGCGCTGGCCTTCCTGGACGGCGAGCGTCAGCAGCGTGCCGGTGGCCTTGGCGCGCACCATCGCCGTGTTGGGCGCCACCAGCGCGCCCGAGAACTCGACCACCTGCGGCAGTGCCAGCGACACCGGCCGCGCGGCCTCGGCGGGCGTGAAGTCGAGCGCCGCCTCGTCGGCCTTGGCGCCCGGCACGTTGGCCGCCATCGCGTCGCTGGCCGGCACGGCCGACGCACCCTTGCCCACCTTGATCGCGACGCCCGCTCCGATAGCCACCGCGACAACGGCCAATCCGACCACCCAGCGCTTGCGCATGTCTCTTCCTTCGTCGTTGCTCCAGGCTCATCCTGAATTTCGACGGAGTGTGGAGCGAGGCTGCCGAGCGCGGGCCCGGATTGCGATGAAGTGCCGTTGGGCCGGTACCAGTTGCAGTGCCGCTGGACGGACCGCGGCGGACGCCGACGGACGGACTCAGTCCCGGGGGGCCGCCGCCGCGATGGGCGGCATGTCGAGCACCACGTCGCCGCACTGGGCGCGGTGCGCCAGCACGTGGTCCATCACCACCAGCGCCAGCATCGCCTCGACGATGGGCGTGGCGCGGATGCCCACGCAGGGATCGTGGCGGCCGAAGGTCTCGACCACGGCCGGCTGGCCGGCGCGGTCGATGGAGCGGCGCGCCGTGCGGATGGAGCTGGTGGGCTTGATCGCGACGGACACCCGCAGGTCCTGGCCCGTGGAGATGCCGCCCAGCACGCCGCCGGCGTTGTTGCCGACGAAACCCTGCGGGGTGAGTTCGTCGCCGTGCTCGGTGCCACGTTGCGCGACGCTGTCGAAGCCGGCGCCGATCTCCACGCCCTTGACGGCGTTGATGCCCATCATGGCGTAGGCGATGTCGGCGTCGAGCTTGTCGAACAGGGGCTGGCCCAGGCCCACGGGCATGCCGCGGGCGATGACGTCGACGCGGGCGCCGCAGGAGTCGCCGGCCTTGCGCAGTTCGTCCATGCGCGCCTCCAGCGCCGGCACGATGCCGGCGTTCGGCGCGAAGAACGGGTTCAGCGGGATCTGCGCCTCGTCGACGAACGGGATCTCGATGTCGCCCAGTTGGCTCATCCAGCCCAGGAACGACACCCCGCGGTGCTCCTGCAGCCACTTGCGGGCGACGGCGCCGGCCGCCACCATCGGCGCCGTGAGGCGCGCGGACGAGCGCCCGCCGCCGCGCGGGTCGCGCAAGCCGTACTTGCGCCAGTAGGTGTAGTCGGCGTGGCCCGGGCGGAAGGTGTCCAGGATGTTCCCGTAGTCCTTGCTGCGCTGGTCGGTGTTGCGGATGAGAAGCGCGATGGGCGTGCCGGTGGTCAGCCCCTCATATACCCCTGACAGTATCTCGACGGCATCGGGCTCGTTGCGCTGCGTGACGTGGCGCGAGGTGCCGGGGCGCCGGCGGTCGAGCTCGACCTGGATGTCGGCCTCGCTCAGGGCCAGCCCCGGGGGGCAGCCGTCGATGACGCAACCGATCGCCACGCCGTGCGATTCGCCGAAATTGGTGACGCGAAAGAGTTCGCCGAAGGTGCTGCCTGCCATCGCCCGATTCTAAGGGCCGGCGCGGTACCCGCCTTCGCGATGCGGCGCGACCCGCTTCGCGCGGTTTCCGACGGCCACTTCCGCCTTCGGAGGCTCGACATGCCCGGCCGTGTGAAAAAGGCCACGGCCTTGGGCTTTATTCCCGCGACCCGGCGCGCCGATCCAGGGCAAAGTGCCGGGATGCTGTCTTTCGGCCCCCGCTCGCGCGTCATGGGAGGCGCTGCATCCGTCCGCGCGCTGTCCGTGTCCCGTCTCTCCGCCATGCTCCTGGGCATGGCCGGGGCCGCGCCCGCGTTCGCCGAGCCCGCCGCCACGCCCGAGACGACCATCGCGCTGCCCCTGTGGATGTTCTGGCTGGTCATCGTCGGCCTGCTGGGCCTGGGAGCGGCCCTGTACGGGCAGACCCTTCGCATGCGCCGCTCGATGCAGCGCGAGCGCCTGGCCAACCGGCTGATCGACCGCAGCCCGAACCTCGTCTGCGTGCTCGACCCGCAAGGCGCCGTGCGCCACATGAACGGCACCGGCCGCCAGTGGCTGCGCGTCACCCATCCCGACATCGCCGGCCGGCGCCTGGACGAGATCGCCGCGCTGGGCATGACCGAGACGCAGGCGACGGCCCTGCAGGCCATCGTCACGCAGGCGGCGGACGGCGCGATCGCCACCCACGAACTCACCATCAGGCGCCCGGACGGCGCCTCGCTGACGCTGGAGCTCTCGGTCCGCGCGATCCCGCGCACACGCGGAGTCAAGCCCAACCTGCTCGTCGAGGGCCGCGACGTCACCAAGCGGAAGTCGGTGGAGGACAAGCTGCACCTGGCTGCGGCCGTGTTCGAGCAGGCGCGCGAAGGCTTCGTCATCGCCGACCGCGACGGCCGCGTCGTCACGGTCAACCAGGCGTTCTGCGACATCAGCGGCTACAGCGCCCACGAACTGCAGGGCCAGCATACGGCCGCGCTCGGCTTCGGCATCGACCGGCGCGACATGCGGCGCCAGGTGCGCGCCGCGCTGCAGACCGCCGGCCAGTGGCAGGGCGAGGTCCGCACCTCGCGCAAGGACGGCAGCCTCTACACCTGCTGGGCCGCCATCAAGCAGCAGCGCGACGCCGGCGGCGCCGTGACGCACTACATCGGCATCCTCGACGACATCACGCAGGCGCGCGAGGTGGAACGCAACCTGGTCCGCCTGGCCCACGTGGACACGCTCACCGACCTGCCCAACCGCAGCCTGCTGGCGGACCGCGTCGGCCAGCTCACCAGCGTGTCGCGCCGCGACCATCGCCCGTTCGCGCTGATGTTCATGGATCTCGACCAGTTCAAGAACATCAACGACACGCACGGCCACAGCGTCGGCGACGCGCTGCTCGGCGAGATGGCGCGCCGCCTGCAGGGCAGCCTGCGCGAGGTGGACACCGTCGCCCGCCTGGGCGGCGACGAGTTCGCGGTGCTGCTGCCCGGCGCCGACGCCGCGGGCGCCGAGCTGGTGGCCTCCAAGCTGCTCGAACGCCTGGCGGAACCCTGCATGGTGCAGGGCCACGAGCTGAGCATGACGATGTCCATCGGCATCGCCACGTACCCGTCCGACGGCGACGACTACGAGATCCTGTCGCGCAACGCCGACACGGCCATGTACCGCGCCAAGCACGAAGGCAAGGCCACCTGGCGCTTCTTCGCGGCCGGCATGCAGCAGCGCTCGGCGCGGCAACTGCAGCTGGAGTCGGCCCTGCGCCGCGCCATCGAGCGCAACGAGCTGCTGCTGCACTACCAGCCCCAGCTGGACGCCGCCGGCGAGCAACTGGTGGGCGTGGAGGCGCTGCTGCGCTGGCGCCATCCGGAGTTCGGCATGGTGTCGCCGGCCGAGTTCATCCCGCTGGCCGAGACCAGCGGCCAGATCGTGTCCATCGGCGAATGGGTGCTGCGCACCGCCGTGACACAGCTGAAGGCCTGGATCGACGCGGGCGTCGCGCCCATGGTGGTGGCCGTCAACCTGTCGGCCGTGCAGTTCCGCCACGCGGGCCTGCCCGCGGTCGTCACGCGCGCGCTGAGCGATGCCGGCCTGCCCGCGCAGTACCTCGAGCTCGAGCTCACCGAGAGCGTCACCGCCAACCCGGCCGCGGCCACCGCGATGATGAACGCGCTGCACGCGCTGGGCGTGCGCCTGTCGCTGGACGACTTCGGCACCGGTTTCTCGTCGCTGAACCACCTCAAGCGCTTCCCGCTGCACACGCTCAAGATCGACCAGACCTTCGTGCGCGACATCGACACCGACCCGGACGACCGCGCCATCGTGCGCGCCATCATCCAGCTCGCCCGGGCCCTGAACCTGCAGACCATCGCCGAGGGCGTGGAAACCGACGCCCAGCACCAGTTCCTGCGCCACGAGGGCTGCGACATGATGCAGGGCTACCGCTTCTGCCGGCCGATGGACGCCGCGGCGCTCGAGATGTGGATCGCCACGAGGGAGACGGTGCCGCCGTCCAACGTGGTGCCGATGATCGCGGCCTGACGCCGAGCGTGAGCCGGGATCGGGGTCAGGCATTGCCTGCGGGTACGCAGGAGATGCCAGACCCCTCCGTTCAGAGCGATTGGCCGACCTTGGCGTCTTCTTCCGACGGCCAGTCGCGGATGTAGGCCTTGAGCATGCGGTTCTCGAAGTCCTGGGCCTCCACCACCGTGCGCGCGACGTCGTAGAACGAGATGACGCCCATCAGCGTCTGGCCGTTGAGCACCGGCATGTAGCGCGCGTGGCGGCCGAGCATCATGCGGCGCACCTCGTCGATCTCGGTCTCGGGCGTGCAGGTGAGCGGCGCGTCGTCCATCACCGAGCGGATGGTGACGGTGCCCAGCGTGCCGCCCTGGCGGACGGTGGCGCGGATGACCTCGCGGAACGTGAGCATGCCCGTCAGCTCGCCGTGGTCCATGACGACCAGCGAACCGATGTCGTGCTCGGCCATCGTGACGACGGCCTCGTGGAGCGGCTGGTCGGGCGAAACGGTGAACAAGGTGTTGCCCTTGACACGCAGGATGTCGCTGACTTTCATGGCAACGCCTCCTCGGGGATCAATGAAATGGGGGTTTCAACATAGCACACAATGAGGACATTGGACTCGTGGTTCGCCCCCGAGTCAACGCCGCGTCCACGCGGCGTCAACGATTCCCGACACCTCTTCGAGAGCGCCCATGCCCGGCCCGTCCGACCCCGCCTTCGACACCCTCGCGCTGCACGCCGGCGCCGCGCCCGACCCCGCCACCGGCGCCCGCGCGACGCCCATCCACCTGACGACCTCGTTCGTGTTCGAGTCGAGCGAGCACGCCGCCTCGCTGTTCAACATGGAGCGCGCCGGCCACGTCTACAGCCGCATCTCGAACCCGACCACGGCCGTGTTCGAGGAGCGCGTGGCCGCGCTGGAAGGCGGCGTGGGCGCCGTCGCCACCGCCAGCGGCCAGGCCGCGCTGCACCTGGCCGTGGCCACCATCGCCGGGGCGGGCTCGCACATCGTGGCCAGCGCCGCGCTGTACGGCGGCTCGCACAACCTGCTCTCCTACACGCTGTCGCGCTTCGGCATAGCGACGACCTTCGTCAAGCCGCGCGACATCGACGGCTGGCGCGCCGCGATCCGGCCGAACACGAAGCTGCTGTTCGGCGAATCGCTGGGCAATCCGGGGCTGGACGTGCTGGACATCCCGCGCGTGTCGGCCATCGCGCACGACGCCGGCGTGCCGCTGCTGGTGGACGCCACGTTCACCACGCCGTGGCTGCAGCAGCCGTTCAAGCTGGGCGCCGACCTGGTGTTCCATTCGGCCACCAAGTTCCTGTCCGGCCACGGCACCGTGGTGGGCGGCGTGCTGGCCGATTCGGGCCGCTTCGACTGGGAGCGCAGCGGCCGCTTTCCCGAGCTGAGCGCGCCCTACGCCGGCTTCCACGACATGGTGTTCACCGAGGAGAGCACCGTCGGCGCGTTCCTCCTGCGCGCGCGCCGCGAGGGCCTGCGACTTCGGCGCCTGCATG
>JABCYW010000169.1 GCA_013289985.1 Betaproteobacteria bacterium
GCCGGGGATGCTGGCCGACACGGAGATGGCCGGGTAGTCCACCTGAGGCAGCGGCGACACCGGCAGCACGAAGAACGCGGCGATGCCCGCCAGCGCCACGCCGGCGGTGAGCAGCACCGTGGCGATCGGGCGCCTGACGAAGGGCGACGACAGGTTCATAGCCCGGCTTCCGGGGCGGGTCGGGGCGCGGGTTCGTCCTCATCCGCGTCGTCACCGCCGAAGCGTGCCTTGAGCTTCTCGCCCAGGCGGTCGAACCACAGGTAGATCACCGGCGTCGTGAACAGCGTCAGCAGCTGGCTCACCAGCAGTCCGCCGAAGATCGACAGGCCCAGCGGATGGCGCAGCTCCTTGCCCTCGCCCCAGCCGAACATCAGCGGCAGCGCGGCGAACAGGGCGGCGAACGTGGTCATCAGGATCGGGCGCAGCCGCAGCAGCGCCGCCTGGTGGATCGCCTCGCGCGGCGACTTGCCTTCGCCGCGCTCGGCGTCGATGGCGAAGTCGATCATCATGATCGCGTTCTTCTTGACGATGCCGATCAGCAGGATGATGCCGATGATGCCGATCACGCCGAGATCCTGTCCGCCGATCAGCAGCGCCAGCAGCGCGCCGACGCCGGCCGACGGCAGCGTGGACAGGATCGTGAGCGGGTGCACGTAGCTCTCGTAGAGCACGCCCAGCACGATGTAGACGCAGATCACCGCGGCCAGGATCAGCCACAGCTGGTTGGACAGCGACTTCTCGTAGGCCCCCGCGGCGCCCAGCGGCGTCATCGTCACCGACGACGGCAGCGCGATGTCCTTGGCCGCCGCGCGGATCGAGTCCACCGCGGTGCCCAGCGACACGCCGTCGGCGGTGTCGAAGCCCACGGTAGTCGCCGGATACTGCGCCACGTGCGTCACCTGCAGCGGCGACTGCACCGTGCGGATGGTGGCGAACGCCGACAGCGGCGTCGCCTGCCCGCTGGTGGTCAGCACGCGCAGGTCGCCGATGGCCGCGGGCGTGCGCGCCTGGTCAGGGCGCGCCTCGAGGATCACGCGGTACTGGTTGGTCTCGGTGAAGATCGTGGAGACGATGCGCTGGCCGTAGGCGCTGTAGAGCGCGTCGTCCACGGTGGCGGCGCTGACGCCCAGGCGCGAGGCGGTGTCGCGGTCCAGGTCGACCTCCACGGCCAGGCCGGTGCTGCCGACGTCCGTGACGACGTTGCGCACGTTGGTGTCCGAGCGCAGCCGCTCGACGAGCTTGTTGGCCCACAGCGCCACGGTGGTGTCGTCGGCGCCCTCCAGCGACACGCGGTATTGCGTGGGGCCGGTGTCGGAGTCGATGGTCAGGTCCTGCGTGGGCTGCAGGTAGATCGTCACGCCGGCCACCTGCTGCGCGCGATCGCGCAGCCGGTTCATGATCTCTTCCTGCGTGCCGCTCGCGCCGCTCTTCAGGTCGACGAGCATGGTGCCCGCGCTGAGCATCGTGTTGTTGGCGCCGTCCACGCCCACGATGGAGGCGATGTTGTCCACCGCCGGATCCGCCAGCATCGCGCGCGCCGCCTGGCGCTGCAGGTCGGACATGCGCGCGAAGCTCACCGTCTCGGCGCTCTGCACGCGCACCTGCAGCTGGCCGGTGTCCTGCGTCGGGAACAGGCCCTTGGGGATCAGCACGTACAGCAGCACCGTGAGCGCGAACGTGCCCAGCGCCACCAGCAGCGTGGTGGTCTGGTTGTCCAGCACCCACACGAGGCCGCGGTCGTAGCGCGCGACGATCCAGTCGAACATCTGCTGGAAGCGCAGCGCGTAGCCGCGCGGCTCCTCCTCGGCCTTGAGCATGCGCGCCGTCATCATCGGCACCAGCGTCAGCGACACCACGGCCGAGATCAGGATCGTGATGGCCAGCGTCACCGCGAACTCGCGGAACAGGCGGCCGACCACGTCGCCCATGAACAGCAGCGGGATCAGCACGGCGATCAGCGACACGGTCAACGACACGATGGTGAAGCCGATCTGCGACGCGCCCTTCAGCGCGGCGGCCATCGGCTTCTCGCCCTTCTCGATGTAGCGCGAGATGTTCTCGATCATCACGATCGCGTCGTCCACCACGAAGCCGGTGGCGATCGTCAGCGACATCAGGCTCAGGTTGTTGAGGCTGTACCCCAGCATGTACATCGCGCCGCAGGCGCCGATCAGCGAGATGGGCACCGACAGGCTGGCGATGACCGTGGCGCGCCAGCTGTGCAGGAACGCGAAGATCACGAGCGTGACCAGCACGACGGCCAGTACCAGCTCGAGCTCGACGTGATCCACCGACGCGCGGATGCCCGCGGTGCGGTCGCTGAGGATGCGCACCTCGAGCGAGGAGGGCAGCCCGGCCTGCAGCTCGGGCAGCTGCTTCTTGATCGCGTCCACCGTCTGGATCACGTTGGCGCCGGGCTGGCGCTGCACGTTGACGATGATGGCGGGCGTGTCGTCGGCCCAGGCGGCCAGGCGCAGGTTCTCCGCGCCGTCCACCACCTGCGCGATGTCGCTCAGGCGCACCGGGGCGCCGTTCTTGTAGGTGACGATCAGGCTGCTGTAGTCGTCCACCGAGACCAACTGGTCGTTGGCGTTGATGGCGTACGACCGCGACGCGCCGTCGAAGCTGCCCTTGGCGCTGTTGGCGTTGGCGTTGGTGATGGCGGTGCGCACGGCCGCCAGGTCGAGGCCGTAGGACGCCATCGCGCGCGTGTCCGCCTGGATGCGCTTGGCCGGGCGCTGCCCGCCGGCCAGTGTGACGAGGCCCACGCCCGCGACCTGGCTGATCTTCTGCGCGAGCCGCGTGTTGACGATGTTCTGCACGTCGGGCAGCGGCATCGACTTCGAGCTCACCGCCAGCGTCATCACCGGCGCGTCGGCCGGGTTGACCTTGGCGTAGACCGGCGGCGCGGGCAGGTCGGCCGGCAGCAGCGAGTTGCCGGCGTTGATGGCGGCCTGCACCTCCTGTTCGGCCACGTCCAGCGACAGGCCGAGGTTGAACTGCAGCGTGACGATGGACACGCCGGCGGCGCTGGTGGAGCCCATGCGCGCGAGGCCCGACATGTTGCCGAACTGCTTCTCGAGCGGCGCCGTGACGGTGCGGCTCATCACCTCGGGGCTGCCGCCCGGGTACAGCGTCTGCACCTGGATGGTGGGGTAGTCCACCTGCGGTAGCGCCGACAGCGGCAGGAACCTGAAGCCGACGATGCCCGCGAGGACGATCGCCAGCATCAGCAGCGACGTGGCGACCGGCCGCTGGATGAAGGGTCTGGACGGGCTCATCGCGGCTGGGCGTTCGGCGTTGCGGACAGGACGGCGCGAGCCATCACGATTGCGCCTCGCTCGCGCGATGGCGGCGTGGCCCGCTGGCGCCATCGGCCGGCGCCGATGCGCCGCCTTCGGACGCCGCGTCGCGGCGATGGCGCGCGCCCGAGGCGCCGGACGCGGCGCCGCTCGCGCCGCGGCGCGGACCGGAGGCCGCATCGCCCGGCAGCGACACCTTGGCGCCATCCTTCAGCCGGTCGCCGCCTTCGGTGATCACGCGTTCGCCCGCCTCGAGGCCCTTGGTGATCTGCGCCGTGTCGGCCGTGGCGGTGCCTTGTGTCACCGCCACCTGCGACACCGTGCGGTCGTCGTTGAGCACGTAGGCGAAGTCGCCGTTGGGGCCATGGCGCAGCGCCGTGACCGGCACGACGACGACGTCCTTGAGGGTGTCGAGCAGGATGCGCACGTTGACGAACTGGCTCGGGAACAGCGTGTTCTTCGCGTTGGCGAACCGGGCCTTGGCGCGCACGGTGCCGGTCTGCGTGTCGGACTGGTTGTTCAGCGACAGGAACACGCCCGTGTCCAGCACGCCGGTGCGGGTGCGGTCCATGGCCGAGACGGCCAGCGCGGCGCCCGCCGCGATGCGGGCCTGCAGCTGCGGGATGCGGTCCTGCGGGATCGCGAACTCCACGTCGATCGGGGCGAGCTCGGTGATGGTGGTGATGCCGGTCGTCGTGCCGGAGGACACCAGGTTGCCGACGTCCACCGAGCGCAGGCCCACGCGGCCGGCCACGGGCGCGGTGATGCGCGTCCACCCGAGGTTCAGCCTGGCGGTGCCGATGCTCGCCTGGTCGCCCAGCACGGCGCCCTGCAGCTGCTTGACGGTGGCGGCCTGGGTGTCGACGTCCTGGCGGGCGATCGAGTCCTGCTGCAGCAGGGTCTGGTAGCGCTTGAGCGTGACGTTGGCGGCGTCCAGCTGGGCCTCGTCCTTCTGCAACTGGGCCTGCGCCTGCATCAGCGCGAGCTCGAACGGCCGCGGCTCGATCGTGGCCAGCAGCTGGCCCGTCTTGACCATCTGGCCTTCCTGGAACGGCACCTTGGTGAGCACGCCCGAAACCTGCGGAACGACCGTGACGACGGCCGACGGCGTGACGGTGCCCAGCGCGTCGACGTAGATCGGGATGTCGGCATGGACGACCGTGGCCACGCCCACCGTGGTGGTGTTCTGGCCGCCGCGGCGAGCGCCGCCGCCCGGGCCGCCCGGGCCACCGGGGCCCGGCGGGCCGCCGGCCTGGGCGGCCGCCGGCTTGTGCGTGAGGCTCCAGGCCAGCGCGCCCAGGCCGGCCACCAGCGCCACGGCGATCACGGTGCCGAGCCAGCGGCGCTTCTTCTTCGGGGCCGCGGCCGGCGTGCCGGCGTTCAGTCGTTCTTGTTCCATCACGATCCTTGTTCGCGCCTGCCACTGAAGGGGCGCGCGTTCACCATCTGTTCTGCAATGCCGGACGGGCAGCCATCTCCCTGCACGTCGTCTTGACCGCGCGACACCATAGCAAACGGCGCACCTGTTTCCGGGTGGCTGAAGACGGTTTTGGAAAACTTTACCTGTCGAGCTGGCGGCCTGCGTGACGGGCCTGCTGGTGACGGTCGGACTTTGTTGCTGGCGGGCGTCCGCGGCGTGTCATCGCGACACGAGAAACACCTGCACCGACAGGGGTGCGGCTGGCACGGCAAGCGACCCCTGGGCATCGGCCGAACGGAGTTCGTTCGAGCCGGCGGCGGGGTAGAGGCGCTGCAGATGGGCGTTCGCCGGCAGGCCGGAGAGGCTGGCGGCGCCCGCCGCCGTCGCGTAGTTGATGACGACGGCGATGTGTTCATCGGCATCCACCCGCTGGAAACTCATCGTGCGCCCGTCGACGCGCGGCGCCACGTAGCGACCCGTGGCGATCGCCGGATGCGTGTTGCGCAGCCGGAGCATCGCCGTGTAGAACGCCAGCAGCGAGCCCGGATCGGCGCCTTCGGCCTGCGCGTTGTTCGTCGGCACGTTGATGGAAGGCGCACTGTAGGCGGCGCCCGTCGTGAAGCCGCCCGCGGGCGTCCAGCTCATGGGCCCGCGCAGCCGGCCGTCCTTGCCGGGCGTGTCGACGGCCGACATGCCCAGCTCCTCGCCGTAGTACACGTAAGGCGTGCCGGGTTGCAGCAGGTAGGCCGCGGCGGCCACGCGCACGCGCGCCGCGTCGCCCCCCATCGCGTCCCACAGCCGCTGGCCGGCGAAGCTGTCGTGGTTGGACACCATCGTCGCCATGGTGTCGGGGGCGGTGAGGAAGTAGTCGGCGACCGCGCGGATCGCCTTCTCGTCGCCGAGTCCGGCCTTGACCAGCGCCTCGCTGTGGCCGAACGCGAACGCCGAGCCGCAGGCGCCGGGCGCGGCGAAGCCGATCGGGTCGGCGGGCGACTCGCACACCATCACGTGCGGATGGTCGACGTCCAGTTCGCGCCGCACGCGCGCCATGAACGGGTAGTTCTCGGGCTGCATGCTCCAGCCGCCGGGGCCGTTCTCGAACAGGTGGCCCACGGCGTCGATGCGGAAGCCGTCGGCGCCGTGGTTGAGCCAGAAGCGCAGGCTGTCGAGGTGGTAGGCGACGACGGCGGGGTTGCGCAGGTTGAAGTCCGGGATCTCCGCGCCGAACTGGGCGAAGTAGGCGCCGTTGGGCGTCGTCGTCCACGGATCCTTGTCTAAGATGGACCAGCCGGAGGGCTTGGCGTCCTCCCACACGTACCAGTCGCGCCACGGGTTGGCCTTGCCCTTGGCCGATTGCGCGAACAACGGGTTCTCCTTCGAGCTGTGGTTGATCACGTAGTCGACCACGATGCCGATGCCGCGCGCGTGGGCCTGGCGCGCCAGTTCTTCGAAGTCGGCCAGCGTGCCGTAGGCCGGGTCGACGGCGCGGAAGTCGGTCACCCAGTAGCCGTGGGCGTGGTCGGCGTTGGCGGTGATGGGCATCAGCCACAGGCCCTTGATGCCCAGCGCCTGCAGGTAGTCCAGCCGCCGGGTCAGGCCGCGCAGGTCGCCGATGCCGTCGCCGTCGCTGTCCTGGAAGCCGCGCACGTACACCTCCATGAAGGCGCCGTGTTCCCAGCCCGCGGGCAGCGTCGAGGCATGCGGCACCTGGCGCACGGGCGACACGTCCACGCCGGGATCGGGCGGCGTGGCGCAGCCGCAGACGACCGCGGCGCAGACGAAGGAAAGCATCTTGAGCAGGGCGCGCGCGAGGCGGTTGGGGAGGGCGGTCATCGTCTCGGGATGTTGTAGTCGTGATTTCACTTGTATGTAGTCAAAGTACATCATAAAGCCAACACGAATCGCGATTCGATGAGGGAAACCCATGCGTGATGTTCCGCGGAAGATGAAATAGCATGTAGCATTCCTCCCTCATAAAAACGAGACAACACGATAGTGAAGCAAAACTACGTCAGGTGGGCGGCCCGCCTTGGCGCCCGCATCCTGGCCGTGCTGGCCGCCACCTCCGCGCACGCCGCCGGGCGTGTCGAGGCGCTGGCGTTGCGCGAGGCCTGCGACGCGCCGGTGTTCGCCGCCACGCTGGTGCCGGCCGTGAGCGGCGCGCCGGTTCCGGCGCGGGTGATCGCGCTGTCGCGCGCCCTGTTCCAGTGGCCCGCGGTGCCCGCGCAAGGCCGTTTCGTGCTGGCCTCGTCGGCGACCGGCGCGCTGGTGGCGAAGGTCGGCGAGCCGCTTTCCGGCGCGGACGACGCGCTGGCGCTGGCGGTCTCCACCAATCCGGTGCCGCCGGCGCTCGCCCAGCGATTCAGGGTCGTCGCGCCGGGCGCGGTGCTCGAGGCGGTCGAGCCCGCGCGCGTGATGCGCGCGCTGCGCGGCCAGGCGCTGGTCGTGCGCGAGGACGACCACGGCCGCGTGCTCGACGTCGCGGCGGTCCAGGCGGCCGGTGCGCTCGATGACGCGTATGCCGCGGCGGCGAACCTCGCCGACCTCGGCGTGAGCGTCGCCCGCGGCGGCGCCCGCTTCGCGCTGTGGGCGCCGACGGCGCGGGCCGTCGCCGTGTGCGTGCATGCGAGCGCCGAGGGCCCGGCCACGGCGGTCGCGGCGCTCGCGCGCGACGACGCCACCGGTGCCTGGCGCGGCCTGGTGCCCGCCGCCCGCCCCGGCACGACCTACACCTACCTGGTCGACGTGTTCGTGCCCGGCACGGGCCTCGTGCGAAACCGCGTCACCGATCCGTACGCGATCAGCCTGAACGCCGATTCGCGCCGCAGCTACGTCGGCGCGTTGGACGACGCCGCGCTGATGCCCAAGGGCTGGCGGCAGGATGCCGCGCCGGCCACCGTGCGCCGCCCGGTCGACATGGCCATCTACGAGCTGCATGTGCGCGACTTCTCGGCCGGCGACGCCAGCGTGCCGGCCGCCCACCGCGGCAAGTACCTCGCGTTCACGGACGCGGACAGTCTCGGCATGCGCCACCTGCACGCGCTTGCGCAGGCGGGCCTCACCGACGTGCACCTGCTGCCGGTCTTCGACATCGCCAGCGTGCCCGAGCGCGGCTGCACCTCGCCGCGCATCGCGGGCGGCCCGGCCGACGAGACGCAGCAGGCCGCCGTGGTTGCCGGCGCGGCCACCGACTGCTTCAACTGGGGCTACGACCCGTTCCACTACAACGCCCCCGAAGGCAGCTACGCGACGAACGCGAACGACGGCGCGGTGCGCGTGCGCGAGTTCCGCGCGATGGTGCAGGGCCTCCACCGCGCCGGCCTGCGCGTGGGCATGGACGTCGTCTACAACCACACCAGCGCCAGCGGCCAGGCCGCGCAGTCGGTGCTCGATCGCATCGTGCCGGGCTACTACCAGCGCCTGGACGCCAACGGCGGCGTCGAGCACTCCACCTGCTGCGACAACACCGCCACCGAGAACCTGATGATGGGCAAGCTGCTCGTCGACTCGGTGACGCAGTGGGCCGTGCAGTACCACGTCGACTCGTTCCGCTTCGACCTGATGGGCCACCAGCCGCGCGCGGTGATGGAGGCGCTGCAGCGCCGCCTGAAGGTCGCCACGGGCCGCGACATCCCGCTGATCGGCGAGGGCTGGAACTTCGGCGAGGTGGCCGACGGCGCGCGCTTCGTGCAGGCCTCGCAGCTGTCGCTCAACGGCACGGGCATCGGCACCTTCTCCGACCGCGCGCGCGACGCCGTGCGC
>JABCYW010000170.1 GCA_013289985.1 Betaproteobacteria bacterium
GAATGAACGCGGGCAGGCATCGCGCATCTCGCAACGCGAGGCGGCAGTGCGACAGCAGTGTCTCGGTGTTTGCCGCAGCCCCGGCGTGCATCGCCACGTAGGCCACGGGCACCTCTCCTTGCACGGGGTCGGGGCGCGGGACAGCGGCAACGGCCGCAACGTCGGGGTGGCCACCGAGCGCCTTCTCGATTCGCGCGTATGCCTGGCACAGGCGCTGGTCAGTGCCGGGGTAGGAAGGTACCCCGGCGACCTCCTTGCGTTCCATTCGCTCGACATCCACGGTCGACGAGAAGGCGGTCATCGTGGCCATCCCTTGGCTGGTGGCCGACGAGCGCGCACGCGGTTGCGAACCGCTGACGTCTGGCGTCCCGTCATCAGGCCGCTGCTCGCAACGACGCGTGCGTTCCAGCCTCCGGGGTGCCGGCAAGCACGTCGACGGCGCGGCGCAGCATCGCCGCGGACTCCTCCACGGGGCCTTCGATGAAGACGCAGCGGTCCGGGCGCACGATCGCCGCCCAGCCGATGGGCACCCGGCCCGGCAGGACGACGTCGTCGAGTGCCTCCAGCTGGATGCCGGGTGCGCCGAGGTGTTGCGCCTGTCCGCGATGACACCACTGCCAGATCCGTCCACCGGCGGCTTCCCACGCGGCCAGGTCGTCCTTGGAGACGAATTCGTGCGGATCCCTGCCGAATCCCACGAGGGACCAGCCGTCGCCCAGGGCGTCGTCGGAGAGCCGCGGCGTGGGCATCGTGGGCGAGCGGACCCACCCTTGCGGAAATGCCGAGCCGGCGCGCAGGCGGTCGCCGCGTTGGCCCTCGAAGCATCCGCGGTCGAACGAGTTCTGCGGCTTGATCTTCAGGTCTTCGAAGAGCGCGCGGATGCGGGGCACCACCTGCACGCCGCGCATGAGGCCGTGGATGGCGAATGCGGCCAGGCGGTTGCTGGGCATCACCAACGCACCGAGGAAGCGGGCGAGGCGGATGATCTTGCGGGCGTGCGGGCGTCGTTCGGCGTCGTAGCTCTCCAGCAGCGACTCCGACGCCCGGCCCTTCGTCACCCAGGCGAGCTTCCACGCCAGGTTGGAGACGTCGCGCAGCCCGGCGACCAGGCCTTGGCCTGCGAAGGGCGGCGTGATGTGCGCGGCGTCGCCGACGAGGAAGCAGCGT
Source organism: Betaproteobacteria bacterium (assembly GCA_013289985.1). Lineage (GTDB taxonomy): Bacteria > Pseudomonadota > Gammaproteobacteria > Burkholderiales > Burkholderiaceae_C > Scleromatobacter. Next base: position 1,168 of record JABCYW010000170.1, read on the forward strand.
CCACGCGAGAACGCGCGCGCCTCGCGCGCGTGGAAGCGGTAGACGGCGGTGCGCTCGATCGTGACGCGATCCGCGTCGCACCAGGGGGCGAGCAGGCGTTTCACCGTCTCGGGCTTTTCCATCTCCTCGCGGCTCTCGCCGGGGCGAAGCATGAATTCCCAGCGCTGGCGACCGCCCGGCGCGACCATGCGCGGCGTGGGCCGCCGCGGATCGCAGATGAACGAGCAGTGGTCGACGGGGTTGGGCACGTCGCGCGCATCCACGATGAGCCAGTCCTGCTGGAACGTCGTGCCGTCGAATTCGAGGCCCAGTTGGTGTCGCACGACGGAGCCGGCGCCGTCGGCCGCGACGAGGAAGCGCGCGTGGATCGCCAGCTCGCGGCCGGAAGCCTCCCGCACCGTGGCGGCGACGCCACGCCCGTCATCAGCGAATGCAAGCAGCTCCGCGCCGAGGCGGATGTCGGCCAGGCTCGCCTTGCGCAAGCGGGCGCGAAGGACCGCCTCGAGCTCGGGCTGGTAGAACGTCACGAGCTTCGGGTGGCCGTCGATCGACCCCGCCGTGGCGATGCGCGCGAAGCGGCCGAACAAAGGCGAGTGGTACTGCAGCTGCGGGATCGCCAGCGTCGAGAAGTCGCCGTCCCGCACGCCGAGCGATTGCAGGATGCGCAAGGCCTCGTTGTCGAGGGCAATCGCGCGCGGCTTGTCGAAGGGCTCGAGCGCCTTGTCGATGGCCAGTACATGCACGCCTTGGCGAACGAGCATGTTGGCCATGGCGGCGCCGACGGGCCCGAGACCGACGACAAGCACGTCGGTCCTCAAGACTTCGCGCGGCGTCCCTTGCGGCGGAGGAGTGGTCGGGTTGGACGCAGTCTGGAGCATGCTGCCTCCTTCACGCCGCGACGATGCGGGTGGACTGCGCGCCGAGGTCGATGGCGCCGTCGTCCGTGCGGATCGAGGCGTGGATCACGTCGCCCGGTCGAAGGTACTTCGGCTCGGCCAAGCCGCGCCGGATGAACATCCGCCAGCGCGCGGCATCGGCCAGGAAATGCCGCGCGACGAACATTGCGAGGCGGCCCGGCGGCCGCACCGCGCAGCCGCCCGGCGTCCCGGTCGCGATGAGGTCGCCCGCGTGCAAGTCGTGCAAGGCGGCGAGTTCGGTGAGCGTCGCGGCGGGCCGGTGGATCATGTCGCCCGCGTAGGCGTCCTGGCGGATCTGACCGTTCACCGCCAGCTGCAGGCGAAGTTCCGGCCAGCGCTGCCACTCCCGCGGCGTGAGCAGCACGAGGACGGGTCCGACCGGGCCGAAGCCGCGGAAGCTCTTGCCCTTGTAGAACTGGCCTTGCGGCAGCTGGATGTCGCGCGCCGACAGGTCGTCGACGATCACGACGCCCGCCAGCCATTTGTCGAGGTTGTCCTCGCTCACGCGCGTGCCGGCCGGTACATCACGCCGCAGCACCAGGCCGAGCTCGACTTCGTAGTCCAGCAGCTTCACCTCGGCGGGACGGACCACCGGAGCGTCCGCGGACGTGATGGAAGACGGTGCCTTCGTGAAGATCGTGTTGAAGGCGATGTCTTCGAGCCGCAGTCCCGATTCTTCGACGTGGCTGCGGTAGTTGATGCCCTGGCAGATGAACTGCTGGCGATCCGTCACCGGAGAAAGCAGCGTGAGGCCGTCGCGGGCCAGCGTGGCCTCCTCTGGGGTCAGTGCGTGCAGGCGTTCCCAATCGCGCGCCAGCAGCTCGCCCGTCGTACGGGCCATCGAGTCGAGGGGAGCGACACGCTCTCCGAACTGAACTCCCCAACGAGGTGCGTTGTCGCCGGGCGCCTGGAAGCGCAGGATGGTGATGGTCATGTCTCTTTTCCTTGGAATCGTTGGGTCACAGCCAGGGGCGAGCCGGCGCATCGAGGGCGTCGCCGAGTGCTTTGAGCCGCGAGAAGGACAACTTGCCGCTGCTCAGCAGCCGGGCGATACGCCAGAGGGTGCGCAGGTTCTTGCGCGGCTTCATGGAGGCCGGCGCGTCGTCGCCCCAGGCCCAGATGCCGCCGAACTCGAGCGGCGAATAGGTCGTCGGTGAATCCGCCGTGAAGAGGTCGCCGTCCGTGTAGTGCTCGAACTCGAAGCCCGCGGGATCGCGCCAGTAGTCGAAGAGCTGGCTGCCGAGCACGTGGCGTCCGAGGCCCCAGACGTGCGTGTGGCCGGCGGCGCGCAGCACCTGCTGGCCCTGGCCGAGAGCATCGAGGTCGACCACCTCGTAGGCGCTGTGCTCGTAACGGTCTTCCAGGCCACCCACCAGCACAAGTGAATGGTGGTCGGCGGGTTCTTCGCCCAGGTCGAGGCGACAGAATGCGAGTGCCGGCGAGCCGTCGGAGAGGTACTGGACGTCGGTCGGGATGAGTCCCAGGACGCGCAGGTACCAGTCCGACATCGCCTCGAAGTCGACCGTCTGCAACACCACGTGACCGAGGCGCAGCACGTGGGCCGGCTCGATGGGCGGGCGCAGCGGGCGGTTCACGCGCGTGCGGTGCGGGCCGGTGTTCATCGACATCGTGAGTGCGTCGCGCACGGGCAGCGGCGCGATGCGCTCCTGGCCTTGCACGAGCCAGACGGGACGCCCCGAAGGATCTTGCACCTCGATGCCGCGTCCGCCGCCTGGCAGTTCTGCCGGCGCCAGTCGGCGACCGCCCAGCGCTTCGAGGCAGCGGTCGAGGTCGGTGTCTGGAGACATCTCGAACGCTGGACCGACGAAGCGGTCCGCATCGCCGCGCTCGGCGACTGCAAGACAGGGGGCGTCCTGGCATCCGCGGGCCACGACTCGCTCGGGCGACTCGCTCACCAGCCGGAAGCCGAAGTCACGCCAGAACCGCGCCGTCGGCGCGAGCGCGCGGCGTTCCCAGCGCAGGAAGGACAGTGCGACCGCACGGCCCAGTCGCCGCGCGGCGGGCGGCCGCAGCAGCCTTTGTACGGTGGCCGGCAGGCGGGATTCCGGCACGGGCTCCGGTTGCCGCAGGGCGGTGCCCTCGGCGGTACTCGCCGAAGGCGGAGAGTGGATCGACATGGATGTCTCCTTCGTTGTTCATCGCGCGGCTCACGTTCGCCGGCATCTCATGAAGAGACATCATAGAGTCTTTATCGTCAAAATGACAATAACGTCACGATGAAAATTGATGCGTACGGATTCTTGCTGCCGCGGAGGCGGTCACTGTCCGGCTCGACGAGACGGAAGCCAGACGGCTTCGAGACGGCACGTCGGGACGCGTGTCTCGACACTGCCTTCCATGCCGTGCTTGTCAGTGAGCCGGCTGTCGGCGGCACACCGGTCGCCGGCCTGCCCGATCCGGGCATGCCGCAGGTGACCGCCATCCATCTTGCATATGAGGAGTATTTGAATGAAGAACACCACCATCGCCACCCTTGCCACGGTTGCCGCGCTGTCGCTGAACGCGTCCGCTCGGGCGAACGATTTCGAAGGCGCCTACCTCACCGTCAAGGGCGGCATGGATCACACCAAGGCGTCCGGCGCCTACCAGGCGGACAAGAAGAATGTCGGCTCGACTGGTCTCGAGTCGGGCTACCGCTGGGACATCGGTCACGACGTCCTGATCGGCGCGGACGTGTTCTACGACTACAACGCCCGCGCGAGCCATGACGCGGCCGTCGGCGGCAGCGCGAAGTACGGTAGCAACGTCTTCGGTACCGACTTCCTGGTCGGCACGGTCTTCGACTCGAAGACCTTCGTGTACGGCAAGCTGGGCGGCGCGCACGTCAAGGGCGTCGAAGGCGAGCGCGACTTCACGCACAACGCGATGCACTACGGTCTCGGCGCCTCCTATGCGATCACGCCGAACATGAACGTCGGCGTCGAGTACACGGACGCGCGTGCGAAGGAGCATGGCTCGCGACTGAACAACGACAACGTGATGCTGACGGCGTCGTATCAGTTCGGGAAGCTGTTCCGCTGAACGGCGCCTCTGCCGACCGAGGCGATGGGCTGCGAACGATGCGCCCATTGCCTCGACCTGGCGACACGGCGTTCCTGTGCTATCCGCGTCTTGGAGTTCGACATGCTCTACCTGCTGCTCCCAAACATGTCTTTCGGCGACCCGCGTCGAGCCGGATCCGCCTCGGAGCCGCGACCGCGGCCGGCAGGCGCCTTCCAGTCCACCGTGCCGAGTCGCGACGTCGCCGCCAAACGAGACGCGCAAGTGACGCTGTGGACTGCGCCGCATCGCCTGGCCATCGACTGGTGGCCGACCCGGAACCCATGAACGGCGCTTCGCGACGATGGAGACCGGTCTTCGGCGACCTGCCGACGGAGGGCTCGACCTGGCCACCGCGACGACGCTTCCGATTCCCTCCCACGGCTTTGCCACCTCAGGAGACCAACATGAACGCACTCCTCATCGACAACCGCATGGCGGCCGGCGTCCGCGCAGGCGCGACCGCGCCAATGCCGGCGGCCCGCATGCAGACGTTCGACACGTCCCGTCGCCTGGAGGACAGGCTGCACGAAGTGATGAGGCTCGCGTTTGCGCGTACGGGCGGCTGCGCGACCGAAGTCGCTGCCGCACGCCAGCTGGGCCGGTGCTCCACCCGCTTGCCTTCGACGCTCATGGCCTGGATCGCCGACAGAACGATCGTCAGCTTCCCCTGGCGATCGCATACCCACGTGCCGCTGTTCCAGTTCCGTCCCGATGACATGAGCCCGCGCCAGGAGGTCGTTGACGTGGTGCGCGAGCTCGCCGACGTGTTCGACGACTGGGAGATGGCGTTCTGGTTTGCCCAGTCCAACAGCTGGCTCGAGGGCCTGGCACCCGCAGAAATCATCAGCCACGACCCGGCTGCCGTTCACGCTGCAGCCAGGGCGGACCGCTACATCGCGCGCGGCTACTAGGGTCGCGGTACCGTCCCATCGTTCAGGTGGATCCTTCGCTCCGACGGCGCCATAAGTGAAAACGACAATAATGTCATAATGACGATATGACTACGATGAGATAACAAAACTTCAGGCGCTCAACGCGCTCAAGCATCATGGAGACAGATGCAAATCGTCGCGCGTCGCTCGCGACGGCGCTGGCGCTCGTGGCTCTCGGGCTGATCCCTAGCGCCTGGGCCGTGAACGGGGCTCAACCGGGTGGCTATGGAACCGGAAATGCCTCGATGGGCGGCACGTCGATCGCGTTGCCGCTCGATGCCGAGGCGGCCGCAAACAATCCGGCCGGGATGGCCTTCGTTCCAACCTCGGTGGTGCAGAGCGCCCAAGTCTTCAAGGGCAACTCGTCGTCGCAGTACGTCATCCCCGGCAACGAGCTTCGCAATTCCATGGTCAATGCCGCTCCGGAAGGCGGCGCGAACTGGCAGGTCTCGCCTGCCTGGGACGTCGGACTCAGCCTGGCCTTCGCCGGAGCGGGGGCTAACTACCGACAATCCGCACTCCCAGTTCCTGGCGCGTTGAACGCGAAAGCCTCGCTGATGGTCGCGGAACTGATCCCGACGGTGGCCTGGAAGCCGCGGGCTGACCTGGCAATCGGCGTCGGCCTCAACACGGCGATAGAGCGGTTCGAGGCGCAGGGCGTCATCGTGCCGGCTCCCGTAGCCGGTGGGCTGCTGCAGCTGCCGGCGCACGGGAAACAGAGCGCCGAGGGCGTCGGCGTGCGCGCTGGCGTGTTGTGGAAGGCAACGCCCGAGTTCTCCATCGGCACGAGCCTGAAATCGAAGACGCACATGAGCCGCCTGTCTGGCTACCAGGATGACCTGTTGGCCTTCAGCGATGGCCACCTCGACATTCCCAGCCAGTACGGCGTTGGCGTAGCGTGGCAGCCGCTCACGCGGCTCACGCTGGCGGCCGACTGGATGCGCATCGACTGGGGCGACCTGTCCGTGATGAAGGATCCAAACGGCTTTCGCTGGCGCAACCAGCCGGTTTGGCGTCTTGGGGCGGCATGGGCCATCGACGACACGTGGACCGTGCGCGGCGGCTACAGCCGCAGCCACAGCCAAATCGACAGTGCCTCTGCTGCGCAGAACCTGCTGGTGCCGTCCATCAACGACCAGGCGCTTTCCGCGGGCGCGTCCTGGCGCGTGGGGACCGGCGCGGACCTGAGCTTCGGTTACGAATTCGACCCGCGCAGGACGCTTCAAGGGACGGGCGCAAGCACCGGGACGTCGTTGACGAGCCGCGTGCAGTTGTTGCTGGTGAGCTATCAATTCGGGTTCTGACGGATCTCAGTCCCGGAGGGCAACCAGCCTGGACGCGCCGCCGAAGCTGCAAGACCGCGGGCATGAGACTTTTCCATCCTCGCGAAAATCAGGCGATCCGAGGAGGGGGCGCGTGCGCCGTCTTCTCCGCCTCTCGATTCCTCGGTGCGTGCCCGCTGCCGACAAGTTACTGCTGAACGGACTGCGACGACGCGGCCTTGGTCACGATCGCATGAGACGAGTCGCGGCTCGGCGAAGCGCTGCGGGCCGCAGGATGGTCGATGCTGCTCGCCTCTGCGATCGCTTCTTCGCGGCTCTTGCCGTTGAGCATCAGGTACCGACCGTAGGAACCCAGTTCCGTGCCGGCGCCAGTGTCGATGGCCGCAGAGGCGCCTGCGGTGTGTTCCCTGGCAGCTTCGGAGGGCAAGCCCGTGGTGGCATGGGCGGAGATGGTAATCGCGGCGATGGCGGCGACCATGGTGGCAACTGAGAACTTCATTCGATATTCCTCTGGCGAAATGAATGACGGGCGTCGGCGATCGGCGGATTGGGCCGTTGCAGGCAGGTGCTCGTCGGACTGGCCGGATCGTGCTGACCCGGCATGGCTGCCAGTATTCAGACGCCGGTCGCGACGTGCCGTCTGCATCCGGTCTGCATTCCGTCTCGATCGGGAGCGTCAGGCGCGCAGTCGCGCTCGTAGCATTGCCGAGCGGATGAAGTTTGGCTCGAGACCAATCATGCGATGTCCGCAATTCGAGCGAGAGCGGACTATCGCTTCATCGGTGCGCAGGGCAGCAACCGCTGGCGGATTCAACCGGTCGATGCAACACACTAACCACCGCGTAGGCGGCAGGAGTGTTGCAAATGAGGCGACGGCCACGAATCTACTATTCCGACAGCCAGAAGGCGCTGATGTGGGAGCGCTGGAAG
>JABCYW010000171.1 GCA_013289985.1 Betaproteobacteria bacterium
TACGGCGCGCGCCACATCCTGTCAGGCCCCGGCTTCATCACCAAGGACAACATCGCCAAGGTCGAGAAGTACGCCGGGCAGTACCGCTGAGACGAAGAGACGGGCCGCGCCATGACACTTCCTTCGACCATCGTCGCGCCCGCCGTCGCGACGGCCGCTCCCGCGGCCGCCGACGAACGACTGCGCGCCGTCGGCGCCTGGCGCCGCCTGCTGGGCCGCCCCGAATCGGGGGCGTTGTCGGGCGCCGTGCTCGTCTTCATCGTGTTCGCCTTCAGTGCCGGCGGCTCCGGCATGTTCAGCGCCGAGGGCATCGTCAACTGGGGCACCGTCGCCGGCTTCCTCGGCGTGATCGCCGTAGGTGCCGCCTTGTTGATGGTGGCCGGCGAGTTCGACCTGTCCATCGGCTCGATGATCGGCTTCGCCGGCATGCTGCTGGCCGTGCCGTGCCTGTATTGGGGCTGGCCGGTGTGGTTGGCGGCGCTCTTCGCCATCGGCGTCGCCTGCGCGCTCGGGGCGGTGAACGGCTGGCTCGTCGTCAAGACGGGCCTGCCCAGCTTCATCGTCACGCTGGCCTTCTATTTCGTGCTGCGCGGCCTCAGCCTCGCGTTGTCGGTGCTGATGACCGGCAAGACGATCGTCTCGAGCAATGGCCCGGCCGTGTTGTCCGAGCTCATCGCGGCCGATCCGGTCACGCACGCGCTGTTCCAGGGCCATGTGCTCACCGGCGCCTTCAACGCCCTGGCCCACGCTGGCCTGATCGCCGCGCGCGACGACGGCACGGCGCTGGCGCTGGGCATCCCCAAGGTGGTGGTGTGGTGGCTGGCGCTCACCGCGATCGGCGCCTTCGTGCTGGCCAGGATGCGCGTCGGCAACTGGATCCTGGCCGTCGGCGGCGATCCCAACGCCGCCAAGAATGTCGGCATCCCCGTGGGCCGCGTGAAGATCGCGCTGTTCATGCTGACGGCGGCGTGCGCCGCGCTGTTCGCCATCCTCCAGGTGGCCGACGCTGGCTCGGCGGCGGCCGACCGCGGACTGCAGAAGGAGTTCGAGGCCATCATCGCCGCGGTCATCGGCGGCTGCCTGCTCACCGGGGGCTACGGCTCGGTGATCGGCGCAGCGCTCGGCGCCCTGATCTTCGGCGTCGTGCAGATCGGCATCGGCTACACGAGCATCGACAACAACTGGTACCGCGTCTTCCTCGGCGGCATGCTGCTGGTGGCGGTGCTGTTCAACAACTATGTCCGCCGGCGCGTCGCGCTGGGCCGGCGCTGAAGAGCGGGAGAGCCCATGCCGGACCTGATCCTGCACCTGGACAACGTCAGCAAGTACTTCGGCCCGGTGATCGCGCTGTCGGACGTCACGCTGGAACTGCGCCGCGGCGAGGTGCATTGCCTGCTGGGCGACAACGGCGCCGGCAAGAGCACCTTGATCAAGATGCTGGCCGGCGTCTACGTCCCCGACGACGGCGAGTACCGCGTCGACGGCAAGCCGGTGCGCTTCCGCTCGCCGCGCGAAGCGCTCGACGCCGGCATCGCCACGGTCTACCAGGATCTCGCGCTGGTGCCCCTGATGAGCGTCGCGCGCAACTTCTTCATGGGCCGCGAGCCGGTGCGTCGCCTGTTCGGCGCGCTGCCGGTGATGGATCACGCCCTCGCCGAGCGAACGGCTGCCGAGCGGCTGGCCGAGATGGGCATCCGCGTGCGCGATGCCGGCCAACTGGTGGGCAACATGTCGGGCGGCGAGAAGCAGTGCCTGGCGATCGCCCGCGCGATCCATTTCGGCGCGCGCGTGCTGATCCTCGACGAGCCCACGGCGGCGCTGGGCGTCAAGCAGAGCGTCAACGTGCTCAAGCTGATCGCCCGCGCCCGGGCGCGCGGGATCTCGGTCATCTTCATCACGCACAACGTCAACCACGCCTATCCGATCGGCGATCGCTTCACGCTGCTCAATCGCGGCAAGTCCATGGGCACGCATGCCAAGGCCGATGTGTCGAAGGAGGCCGTGCTCGACATGATGGCCGGTGGCGCCGAGATGAAGACCCTGATGCACGACCTCGACGGCGTGACGATCTGACAGCGGACCCCACGATGAGCTTTCTCACCTTTCCCGCCGGCCGCCGCTTCGACCTGGCCTGCCTCGGCCGGCTGGCGGTCGACCTGTATGCGCAGCAGGTCGGATCGCGCCTGGAGGATGTGGCGAGCTTCGCGAAGTACCTCGGCGGCAGTTCGGCCAACATCGCCTTCGGCGCCGCGCGACTGGGGCTGCGCTCGGCCATGGTCTCGCGCGTCGGCGACGAACAGATGGGCCGCTTCCTCGTCGAGTCGCTGCAGCGCGAAGGCTGCGACACCTCCATGGTGCAGGTCGACCCGGAGCGGCTGACCGCGCTCGCGATCCTCGGCCTGAAGGACCGCGACACCTTCCCGCTGCTGTTCTACCGCGAGAACTGCGCCGACATGGCCCTGGCCGCGGACGGCATCGCCGAGGACTTCATCGCGAGTTGCCGCGCGCTGCTGATCACCGGCACCCACCTGTCGCAACCGGTCGTGCGCGCGGCGTCCACGCGCGCGCTCGCCCACGCCGCGCGACACGGCACCCGGCGCGTCCTCGACATCGACTATCGGCCCGTGCTGTGGGGACTCACCAAGCGCGGCGACGGCCAGACGCGCTTCGTGCCCGACGCCCGCGTCACCGCCAGCCTCCAGGAACTGCTGCCGCAGTTCGACCTGCTGATCGGCACGGAGGAGGAGTTCCTGATCGCCGGCGGCGTGCCCGGCGACCTGCTGGCCTCGCTGCGCCGGGTGCGCGAAATCACTTCCGCGGCGATGATCGTCAAGCTGGGCCCGCTCGGTTGTTGCCTCGTCGCCGGCGCGGTGCCCGAACGGCTCGAGGACGCGCCGACCAGCGCGGGCGAGCGCGTCGAGGTGCTCAACGTGCTGGGCGCGGGCGATGCGTTCGCCGCCGGCCTGCTCACCGGGCTGCTGCGCGGCGAGGACTTCGCCGCCGCCGCCCGCATCGCGAACGCGTGCGGGGCGATCGTCGTGTCGCGTCACGCGTGCGCGCCCGCGATGCCCACGCCCGCCGAACTCGCGCACTGGTTCGGCGGCCGACGCGACGCCAACGTCGCGGCCGACGCGACGCTTGCCCATCTTCATCGCACGACCGCCGCGCGGGCGGCGTGGGACGAACTCAACGTCCTGGCGTTCGACCATCGCAGCCAGTTCTTCGAGCTGGCGCGCGATGCCGGCGCGCCGGAATCGCGCGTGCCGCTGCTCAAGCGCCTGCTCGTGCGGGCCACCGAACGGGTGGAGGCGTCGCGCGAACTGCGCGGACGCCTGGGCGTGCTCGTCGACGAGGTCTACGGCCAGGATGCGCTGCATGCCGCCACGGGGCGCGGCTGGTGGGTGGGCCGGCCGGTGGAGCTGCCCGGCTCGCGGCCGCTGCGCTTCGACGGCGGTGCGTCGCTGGGCACGCGCCTGCTGCAATGGCCGCGTGAGCAGGTGGTCAAGTGCCTGGTGCACTATCACCCGGACGACGCGGTCGACCTGCGCCTGGAGCAGGAGGCCCGGCTGCAGGAGGTGTGGGCCGCGACGCGCGATTCGGGTCACGAGCTGCTGCTGGAGGTGATCCCGCCCCGCACGCCGCCCTTTTCGGAGGAGGCCGATGCCACCGTGCTGCGCGCGGTGCAGCGGCTGTACACGATCGGCCTGAAGCCCGAATGGTGGAAGCTGGCGCCGATGCAGCCGGCGGGATGGCAGGCGCTCGCGGCGCTGGTGGCGGCGCGCGATCCGACCTGCCGCGGCGCGGTGATCCTCGGCCTCAACCAGCCGCTGGCCGAACTCGCGCGCGGCTTCGCGGCCGCCACGCATCCCCTCGTCAAGGGCTTCATGGTCGGCCGCTCGCTGTGGGTCGCGCCGGCCAGTGCCTGGTTGCGAGGCGAGATCGCGGACGACGCCTTCGTCGCCGCGGTCGCCGCCAACTTCGAGAACCTGGTCGACGCCTGGCGCGCCTCCCGTCCCACGCCTTCGCACAGCTTGCGTGCCGCTCCGGCTTCGGCCCAATCGGCCTGAGCCCTTTGAACGATCTCGAGAGAACGCCGACGATGAAGACTCTCCGACTCACCCTCGCGCAGGCGATCGTGCGCCACCTCGCCGCGTTGCGCGTCGAGCTCGACGACGGCCGGGTGCTGCCGTATTGCGGCGGCGTGTTCGCCATCTTCGGCCACGGCAACGTGGCCGGGCTCGGCGAGGCCCTGCACGCGTCGCGCGACGTGCTGCCCACCTTCCGCGCCCACAACGAACAGGCGATGGCGCACGCCGCGATCGCCTATGCGAAGGCGAACTTCCGCCGCCGCATCCTGGCGGTGACGACCAGCATCGGTCCCGGCGCCACCAACCTCGTCACCGCCGCGGCGCTGGCCCACGTGAACCGCCTGCCGGTGCTGCTGTTGCCCGGCGACACCTTCGCGTCGCGCGCGCCCGACCCGGTGCTCCAGCAGCTGGAAGATTTCCAGCACGGCGACCTGAGCGCCAACGACAGCCTGCGGCCGGTCACGCGCTTCTTCGACCGCATCGTGCGGCCCGGGCAGATCCTCACGGCGTTGCCGCACGCGATCCGCACGATGCTCGACCCGGCGCTGTGCGGGCCCGTGTGCCTAGCGCTGCCGCAGGACGTGCAGGCCGAGGCCTTCGATTGTCCGGAGAGCTTCCTGGCGCCGGCCACACTGCGGGTCCGGCGACCGGGGCCCGACGCCGTGGAACTGGAGCGCGCCGTCGCCGCGCTGCGCGCCGCGCGCCGGCCGCTGATCGTCGCCGGCGGCGGCGTGCTGTACAGCGAGGCCACGCGGGCGCTCGCCGAGTTCGCGCGGCGGCACGGCGTCCCGGTTGCCGAGACGCAGGCCGGCAAGGGCAGCCTCGCCTGGGATCATCCGCTGAACGTCGGCGCGATCGGCGTCACGGGGTCGCCGGCGGCCAACGGCTGCGCGCGCGACGCGGACCTGGTTCTCGCGGTCGGATCGCGCCTGCAGGACTTCACCACCGGCTCGCACACGCTGTTCACGCAGGCCCGCCTGCTCAGCGTGAACGTGCAATCGTTCGACGCGCACAAGTGGCATGGCGATGCCCTCGTGTGCGATGCGCGGGTGGGCCTGGCGGCGTTGTCGGCCGCGGCGGCGGGCTGGCAGGCGGACGCCGGCTGGACGGGCTCGGCCGAGCGCGCGGCCGCTGCCTGGAACACGCGCGTGACGGCGCTGACCACCCAGGCGCAGCCCGGCGTGCTGCCCTACGACGCCGACGTCATCGGCGCCGTGCGCGACGCCGCGGCGGACTCGGCGTCGGGCGACATCGTCGTCTGCGCGGCGGGCACGCTGCCGGCGGAGCTGCACAAGCTGTGGCGTACCAGCCGGCCGGGCGGCTACCACGTCGAATACGGCTATTCCTGCATGGGCTACGAGATCGCCGGCGGGCTGGGCGCGAAGATCGCGCAGCCGGATCGCGAAGTGATCGTGATGGTGGGCGACGGTTCCTACCTGATGATGAACTCCGAGATCGCCACCTCGGTGATGCTGGGCCGCAAGATCGTCGTGATCGTGCTCGACAACCGCGGCTACGGCTGCATCCAGCGCCTGCAGCAGGCGTGCGGTGGCGCCAGCTTCAACAACCTCATCGACGACTGCATCGCCGAGGACGGCGCCGACGTGCGCATCGACTTCGCCGCGCACGCCGCCGCGATGGGGGCGGACAGCGTCCACGTCCCCGATGTCGCGGCCTTGCGTGACGCGCTCGTGCGCGCCCGCGCGGCGAAGAAGACCCAGGTGATCGTCATCGATACCACCCACACCCGCACCACCGACGACGGGGGCTGCTGGTGGGAGGTCGGGATTCCCGAAGTCTCCGCACGGCCGGAGGTCGCCCGGGCGGCCGCCGCCGCCCGCGACGCCAAGCGAGCCCAACGTCCCTGAACCACCCAATCCCATCGAACGGCGACCTCCCATGACCTGGAACATCCGCATCGGCATCAACCCGATTTCCTGGAGCAACGACGACCTGCCCGAACTCGGCGGCGACACCCCGCTCGAGACCGCGCTGAGCGAAGGCGCCGAGATCGGCTACGAAGGTTTCGAGCTCGGCAACAAGTTTCCTTCCGAGCCCGAGGCGCTGAAGGCCAAGCTGGCCGAGTACGGCGTGGCCTGCGTGAGCGGCTGGTACTCCGGCCGCCTGGCCGAGGAGAGCCTGGAGGCCGAGATCGCCAACTGCCGCGCCCACATGGCCAAGCTGCGGTTCAACGGCTGCAAGGTGGTGGTCTACGGCGAGGTCGCCGGCTCGATCCAGGGCCGCATCGACACGCCGCTCGCCAAGCGCCCGCGCTTCGCCGACTCGGCCGCCTGGGAGGGCTACGCGCAACGCCTCGACGCGTTCGGCGCGCACCTGAAGGCCACCTACGGCATCACGCTGGCCTACCACCACCACATGGGCGCCTACGTCGAGTCGCCCGAGGACATCGATCGCCTGATGGCGCTCACCGGCCCCGACGTCGGCCTGCTGTTCGACACCGGCCATGCCTGGTTCGGTGGCGCCACCGACGTCACCGTGCCGCTGGCCAGGCACCTGCACCGTGTCGTGCACGTGCATTGCAAGGATGTACGGGGCCAGGTCGTGCGCAGCGCGCGCAACGACGGCTGGAGCTTTCTCACCGGCGTGATGAACGGCACCTTCACCGTGCCTGGCGATGGCGTGATCGATTTCGATGCCGTGCTCACGATGCTGTACCAGGGCGGCTACGAGGGCTGGCTGGTCGTCGAGGCCGAACAGGACCCGGCCGTCGCGCCCAGCTACGCGTATGCGAAGAAGGGCTACGACACGCTGCGCGCCATCGTGGACCGCCTGGACGGCGGAAGCGCGCGAAAGGCCGCGTGATGGTCAGCCCGTTGCTGCGCAAGGCCCGCGCCGAAGGCCGCGACATCGTCTCCGTGACGCCGGAGCAGGCCGGCTGGAAGCATGTCGGCTTCCGCGCCGTGCGCCTGGGCGCGGGCGAGAAGGAATCGATCGGGACCGGCTCGCGCGAGCTGTGCGTGGTGGTGCTGAGCGGCACGGTGGACGTGCAGGTCGATGGTGTTGCCCACGCGGGGCTCGGGACCCGGGGCAGCGTCTTCGACGACGTTGCCCCGGCGGCGATCTACGTGCCCGGTGGCTGCGCAGTGGCGATCACCGCGCGCACGGACGCGGAGGTCGCGCTGTGCACCGCGCCGGCCGGCCCGACGCCGCGCGTCACCAAGCGGCTCGATTCCGCGGCGATGCGGCGCAGCGTCCGCGGCCAGGGCAGCAACCAGCGCTTCATCTGCGACGTGCTGCCACACGACGACCCGACGGCCGCGCACCTGCTCGTGGTGGAGGTACGCACGCCGGCCGGCCATTCGTCCAGCTACCCGCCGCACAAGCACGACACCGAGGCGCCGCCGTCGGAGACCCAGCTCGAGGAGACCTACTTCCACCGGCTGAACCCGCCGCAGGGCTTCGCGTTCCAGCGCGTCTACACCGACGACCGCAGCCTCGACGAAGCCTGCGCGGTGGAAAACAATGACCTCGTCATGGTTCCGCGCGGGTATCACCCGGTGGTCGTGCCGCACGGCTACGAGTCCTGGTACCTGAACGTCATGGCGGGGCCGCACCGGTTCTGGGTGTTTCGCAACGATCCTGCGCACGAGTGGATGCTGGCAGGCACGGCGACGCTCGCGCCCGACCGGCGATAGGCCGGCCGGCACGGTCAGAACCAGATCTCGACTTGCGCGCCGTAGGACACGGCGCTCGTCTTGTTCGACACGAAGCCGTAGTTGTTGTTGGAGTCGGCGGCGGCGGCCTTGTTGTAGTCCGCGTAGGTCACGTACAGGCGCAGCTCCGGACGCTTCCAGAAGTCCGGGCCCGTGGACAGGGCCGGGCCGACGGTGATCTTGGTGACGTTCTCCGCCGCGGAGCCGTCCGGCTTCAGGCTGGAGAAGCCGATTTCCGTCAGCCACTTCAGGTTCTTGGTGATGCCATACGAGCCGCGGCCGCCGATCGTCCAGTAGTTCGACGACACCGCCGCCGAC
>JABCYW010000172.1 GCA_013289985.1 Betaproteobacteria bacterium
TCATGGCCGACGGCAGCTACGCCGCGATCTCGAAGAAGTGGTTCAACGAAGACATCCGCTGCAAGTGATGGCCTTCCTCCGCAGTCCCTGGCCCGCGCATTGGGGCCGCAAGCAGCGCAGCACCGCCACGATGACGGCGGCGGTGGTCGGCATGGTACTGGTGCTGTGGCTGCTCGCGCGCCTGGTCGCGCTCGCGCCCGAGCCCATCGGCGGCAACGCGCAGGCCTTCGCCGACGGCGCGCGCATGACGGTGGAGCTCACCATCGTCTCGGGCCTCGCGGGCGTGGTGCTGGGCACGCTGGCCGCGCTGGGCAAGCTCTCGCGCATCCCGCCGCTGCGCTGGATCGCCAACTTCTACGTGTGGGTCATCCGCGGCACGCCGCTGCTGATCCAGGTGTTCTTCGCGTACTTCGCGCTGCCGCAGCTGATTCCGTTCGTGAAGATGGAGGAGTTCGGCTGGGGCAGCGTGGCGCTCGCGCTCAACGTGGGCGCGTACAACGCCGAGGCGATCCGCGCCGGCCTGCTCGCGGTGCCCAAGGGCCAGCTCGAGGCCGCGCGCTCGCTGGGCATGAACCGCTGGTTCACCTTCATCGACGTCACGGTGCCGCAGGCGTTCAAGATCTCGCTGCCGGCGCTGGTCAACAACATCGTCTCGCTGCTGAAGGACTCGTCGCTGACCTCCGTCATCGGCCTGGTCGAGCTCACCAACGTGGCCGACCAGCTGCGCGCCAAGACCTACATCGCCACGCAGCCGCTGGTCGCCTCCGCGGTCATCTACCTGCTGCTCACCACGGTGATGACGCAGTTCTCGGGCGCCCTGGAGCGGCGCTTCGACATCGAGGACAAGCTCTCATGACCGGCGTCCATGGCATGGAAGTTGCGAACGGTCGTGCCATGCCCGAGGCACCGCTGATCACCGTCGACAACGTCACCAAGGCCTTCGGCTCGGTGCCGGTGCTCAGGGGCGTCAGCACCTATTTCAACGCCGGCGAGGTGGCCGTGATCATCGGCGCGTCGGGCTCGGGCAAGAGCACGCTGCTGCGCACGCTCAACCGCCTCGAGAAGCACGACAGCGGCCGCATCGTGGTCGACGGCATCGAGGTGGGCGACGACCACAAGGCGCTCGACGCGTTGCGCGCCGAGGTGGGCATGGTGTTCCAGCAGTTCAACCTGTTCCCGCACCTGACGGCGCTGGAGAACGTGATGCTGGCCCCGCGCCGCGTGCGCAAGCTCGCGCGCAGGGAGGCCGAGGCGCGCGCGCTGGAACTGCTCGAGCGCGTGGGCATGCAGGCGCACGCGCACAAGCATCCGTTCGCGCTGTCTGGCGGCCAGCAGCAGCGCGTGGCCATCGCGCGCAGCCTGGCGATGCAGCCGCGCGTGATGCTGTTCGACGAGCCCACGTCGGCGCTCGACCCGGAGATGGTCAAGGAGGTGCTCGACGTGATGAAGCAGCTCGCGAAAAGCGGCATGACGATGATCGTCGTGACGCACGAGATGGGCTTCGCGCGCGAAGTCGGCGACCGCATCCTCTTCTTCGACAAGGGCTGCATCGCGCAGGACGCGCCGCCCGACAAGTTCTTCGGCGACCAGGACGACGAGCGCGTGCGCGCGTTCATCGGCCAGATCGCCCGGCAGTGAGCCCCGGAAACGCCAGCCATCACGACCCCGCGAACCGCCGGACACGAGCCGGCGAAGCCAGTCTTTCCACCACCACCGAAAAGCCCCCGAGGAGGGACAACATGTCCAAGAAGATCGTCGTCGCCGGAGTCGCATCCGGACTCGCCTGCCTGGTCCCGCTGACCGCGCTCGCCCAGGCCGCCGCGGCCGCGGCGAGCCCGGCGTCCGCCGCCTCCGCGCCCAGCCTCGAGATCGCGCGCGTGGTCATCACCGCGCAGAAGCGCAAGGAAGACATCCAGGACGTGCCGGTGAGCGTGTCGGTGGTGTCGGCCGAGCAGTTGAAGGCCTCGCAGATCAACACGGTCGAGGACCTGACGCGCAACGTGCCCAACATCTCGTTCTCGACGCAGGCCGGCCCCGGCCTGGGCACCGTCGAGATCCGCGGCGTGAGCTCGCAGGCCGGCTCGGCCACGGTCAGCGTCTACCTCGACGACGTCTCGCTCACCACCCGCAACCTGTACAGCTCCGGCACCGCCGAGCCGCACTTCTTCGACATCGAGAGCGTGGAAGTGCTGCGCGGCCCGCAGGGCACGCTGTACGGCGCGAGCTCGCTGGGCGGCACGATCAAGTTCGTCAGCAAGCAGCCCGACCTGAAGTCGTTCGGCGCCAGCGCCACCGCCACCACGTCGTACACCGACCACGGCGGCACGAACTACGAGGCCGAGGGCGTGATCAACGTGCCGGTCGTCAAGGACAGGCTCGCGATCCGCATCGGCGTGCAGCGCGGCCACGACAGCGGCTACATCGACCAGGTGGATCCGACCACCAACGCCGTGGTGTCCAAGGGCATCAACCACCAGGACTGGACGGTGGTGAAGGCGTCGGCCAAGGCCGTGATCGAGCCGGGCTGGACAATCGAGCCGGCGCTGTTCGCGCAGCAGACCAACACCGGCGACATCGACGCCGCCTACCCGGGCCTGGCCGGCCGCTACCAGACGTCCAAGCTGATCCGCGAGCCGGGCCACGACCGCCTCGTGATCCCCAGCGTGACGATCAACGGCGAGATGCCCATCGGCACGCTCACCGCGGTGCTGAGCGGCTACGAGCGCCGCTTCAACCGCCACCAGGACGGCACCTACATCAACGACCCGAGCTACGCGGTGCTCAACCCCGGCCAGTACCCGGGCCTCACCGACGCGCTGAACGCGCTCACGTCCACGGTCTACCTGAACAACAAGATCGACCAGACCTCGCTCGAGGTGCGCCTGGCCTCCAAGGACTACGACCCGAAGAGCCCGAGCCCGTTCACCTGGATCGGCGGCATGTACGTGTCCGACGCCACCACGCAGGTCTACGACAACGAGCCGATCCCCGGCATCGACGCCGTGTTCGCGAAGTACGGCTTCAATCCGGCCGACAGCAGCCAGATGCTCAACGGCTTCCAGGGCGACTTCGACAACGACGACTCGTACTACAGCGCGCGCCACTACCACGACCAGCAGAGTTCGGTGTTCGGCGAGCTCACGTGGCACCCGTCGACGACGCTCTCGGCAACCATGGGCATGCGCTTCATCGACGCCCGCCAGCACTTCACGCGCGAAGGCAACTACTTCTACAACCTGGCCAAGAACTCGGCGGTCATCGACTCCAGCAACACGGCCACCACGCCCAGCTTCAAGGTGAGCTGGCTGGTGGACCCCACCACCTCGCTGTACGGCAACGTGTCCAAGGGCTTCCGCCTGGGCGGCGCGAACCGCCCGGTGCCCGACAACGCGCTGGTGCAGAAGGCCATCAACGACCTGGGCCTGCCCGGCCTGCCGCCCAAGTCGTTTGCGCCGGACAGCCTCTGGAACTACGAAGTGGGCAGCAAGTCCTCGCTGTGGGACCACCGCCTGACGCTGAACGTGTCGGCCTTCGTGCTCAAGTGGAAGAACATCCAGCAGGACGTGAGCCTGGAGTCGTCGGGCTTCGACTTCGAGACCAACACCGGCAACGCCACCAGCTACGGCCTCGAGGCCGACCTGCAGGCGCGCGTCACCGAGAGCCTGACGATCAAGGCCGCCGCCGGCATCACCCACGCCACCTTCGACGCCGACGTGCCCGACCTGGGCCGCCCGTCGAAGACGCTGCCCGACGGCAGCACGGTGCCCGACCTGAGCCAGCCGTACAACGTCCGCAAGGGCGACCAGCTGCAGGGCGTGCCCGTGGCCACCGCCAACCTGGGCTTCGACTACCACTGGGCGGTCAACGACGGCGTCGGCGCCTTCGTGCGCGGCAACGGCCAGTGGACGGGCAAGAGCCACGGCCAGCTGCTGCGCAGCGACCCGGACCACAACCGCCCGTCGTACTACGTGTTCGACGCCAGCACCGGCGTGAACTTCGACAAGTGGGAGATCACGGCGTTCGTCAAGAACCTGGCGAACAACCACGTGGCCATCCAGCACCCGCTGGTGCAGTACGTGACCGAGTCCTACTACCTGCGTCCGCGCACCATCGGCGTGAGCGGCAACTACGAGTTCTGACGCTTCTTCGTTCTTCTTGATCTGGCGCGATGGCTGATGGGCCTTCGCGCCATTTTTGTCTTGAAGCGTGAAGCCCGTGGTGCATGGACGCACCCGAATGGCGCAGACGGCAAGAACGTACCATCCACTCCGTGAGCACCCTCAGACAACTTTCCCTCGCCGTCCTCGTGACCGCAGACCCCTGGCAGAAGGCCGCGCTCGCCAGGGAACTGGATCGGTTCGACGGCATCGGCGCCGGCGAGCTCATCGCCGAACCGGAAGGAATCCCGGGCCGGCCGGCAAAGCCCGTGCTGGTGCCGCACACCGAGGTCAGGCAGCGCTCGGTGAGCACGCCGGAGGGCCTGGCCGCGCTGATGCATGCCCTGGCGCACATCGAGTTCAACGCGATCAACCTGGCCGCGGACCTCACCTGGCGCTTCCCGGGCATGCCCGACGAGTTCTACCTCGACTGGATGAAGGTGGCGCGCGAGGAGGCCTATCACTTCGGGCTGCTGAGCGACCGGCTCGTGGAGCTGGGCTTTGCCTATGGCGACTTCCCGGCGCACAACGCGTTGTGGAGCATGGCCGAGAAGACCCGGCACGACATCCTCGCGCGGATCGCGCTGGTGCCGCGGACGCTGGAGGCGCGCGGGCTGGACGCCTCGCCGGCGATCCGCAACAAGCTGGTCAGCGTGGGCGACAGGCGCGGTGCCGAAATCCTGGACATCATCCTGCGCGACGAGATCGGCCATGTGGCCATCGGCAACCGCTGGTACGGCGTGCTGTGCGCCGAGCGCGGGCTGGCCCCGGTGGCCACCTACGCCGCGCTGGCGCTGGAACACGGCGCGCCGCGACTGCGCGGCCCGTTCAACCTGGAGGCGCGGCGCGCCGCCGGCTTCAGCGAGGAAGAGCTGTTGAGACTGGGCTGATCGTCCCCATGTGGGCAAGTCGGCGCACAAGACCCCGAAGCAGGGCGATGGCGCGCGACTATCCGTAAAATCACGCCCTCATTCCCGGAGATCCGCATGGCCCTGTACCGAATCGGCGACGATGCCCCGCGCGTGGCGCCCGACGCCTGGGTGGCCGAGTCCGCCACCGTCGTCGGACGCGTGGCCCTGGCCGCCGGCGCCAACGTCTGGTACGGCGCGGTGCTGCGCGGCGACAACGAGTGGATCACCATCGGCGAGCGCACCAACATCCAGGACGGCAGCGTGCTGCACACCGACATGGGCTCGCCGCTCACGTTGGGTGCCGACGTCACCGTGGGCCACCAGGTGATGCTGCACGGCTGCACGGTGGGCGACAACTCGCTGATCGGCATCCAGGCCGTGGTCATGAACGGCGCGCGGATCGGCCGCAACTGCATCGTCGGCGCGGGCGCGCTGGTGACCGAAGGCAAGGAGTTCCCCGACAACTCGCTGATCGTCGGCAGCCCCGCCAAGGTGGTTCGCGTCCTCACCGACGACCAGGCCGCGAAGCTTCGCATGAGCGCGGCGCACTACGTGGCCAACGCGGCGCGCCACCGCGAGACCGTCGTGCGCATCGACGAACCCGCAGGCAGCGCCGCCGACACCGGAAAAGGCGCCTGAATCCCATGAGCGAACTCCAGAAATTCATCTTCGACGGCCTGCCGGTGCGCGGCATGATCGTGCGCCTCACCGACAGCTGGCAGGAGGTGCTGCGGCGCCGCGCCTCCAGCGGCGAGTGGACGCCGCCCGTGCGCGACATGCTCGGCCAGATGGCCGCGGCCGCCACGCTGATGCAGGCCAACCTCAAGTTCAACGGGGCGCTGATCCTGCAGGTGCACGGCGACGGCCCGGTGAAGCTGGCGGTGGCCGAGGCCATGTCCGACCTGCGCTTCCGCGTCACCGCCAAGGTGCAGGGCGACGTGGCGCCCGACGCGCGCTTCGCCGACCTCGTCAACCGGTACGGCGAGGGGCGCTGCGCCATCACGCTCGATCCGCTCGACCGCCAGCCCGGCCAGCAGCCCTACCAGGGCGTGGTGCCGCTGGAGGCGCCCGATGGCGGCCCGGTGGGCGACGTGGCGACGATGCTGGAGCACTACATGCGCCAGTCCGAGCAGCTGGAGACCCGCATCGTGCTGGCGGCCAACGGCGAGGCGGCCTGCGGGCTGCTGATCCAGCGCCTGCCCATCGAGGGCGCGGGCAACCTGGCGGGCGCCGAGAAGGCCGAGATCGACG
Source organism: Betaproteobacteria bacterium (assembly GCA_013289985.1). Classification (GTDB taxonomy): domain Bacteria; phylum Pseudomonadota; class Gammaproteobacteria; order Burkholderiales; family Burkholderiaceae_C; genus Scleromatobacter. Next base: position 6,320 of record JABCYW010000172.1, read on the forward strand.
CCGAGGCCTTCACGCGCATCGCCCACTTCGCCTCCACGCTCACCGCCACCGAGCTGCTGACGCTGGATTCGGCCACGATCCTGCACCGCCTGTTCTGGGAGGAGCCGCTGCGCGTGTTCGAGCCGCAGGTGCCCAGCTTCGCCTGCAGCTGCTCGGCCGACCGGGTGAAGGCGATGCTGAAGAACCTGGGCCGCGACGAGGCGGAGTCCATCCTCGCCGAGCGCGAGGACGTCGAGATCGGCTGCGACTTCTGCGGCACGCAGTACCGCTTCGACGCGGTCGATATCGGGGCGCTGTTCGCGGCGCCCACCAGCCAGTCCGGCGTCGCGCCGAGCGTTCATTGACGTTCGCGAACGTCGCGCCCCGAGCTGCCGCTCAGGGCGGCGTGCCGACGGTGATCTCGAGGTCCTTGTAGCTTGGCACCGGCTGCCCGTGCTCGATGCCGGGCGTGAAGCCTGTGGCGAGGAACACCTGGCGCACCAGCGCGATCACGTCGTCGGCTTCGCTGCTTTGCAGCACCTGCGTATCGACGACCCTGCCCTGGCCGTCGATGAACAGGCGCAGCCTGATCGGCGTCCCGGACCACGCCAGGCCGTTCAGGATCGACACGTCCGGCGCCGACCGCGCGCGGGGAGGCGCGTCGAGTTGCGCTGGAGTCCGGTAGATCGTGGTCGTGGGACGCAGCGCCTGCGAACCGGCGTCAGGGTCCACTGACGCAGTCTGTTGCGCGGCCTTGTCGGGCACGGACGCGGCCGGAGGCGGTGGCTCTGCCGGAGCCTCCGCCTTGGGTGGCGTCAGCGAAGCGACCTGCTCGCGAGCCAGCAGCACCAGGCGCGCCGGAGCGCGTTGGGCCGCTTCAGGCGTTGGCCTCGATGTCGGCTGCAGTCCATGTCCCGCCATCGTCTCGATCAGCGCGGCATGGGCAGCCACCGCAACCACGGTGCAGACGAGCAAGCCTCGCCGGCGCATCGACTCCCCTTAGTTCGTGCTGGGAACGTCGCGCCAGTTGATCTGCACAACGCCCGTCGAGCTGGTGAGCTTGGTCGGCGCCTTGAAGGCGTTGCCCTTGTTGTCGCCGGTGTAGACGCGCATGGTGCCGCTGTCGCCCAGGATGGCCACGTCGGTGCCCAGGCCGCCGAGCGTCGCCGACAAGGCTGCCGTGCCGTCGATGTTGGTGAGGACGGTTTGCCCAGTCGCGAACTGGAAGGTGTAGACGGCACCGATGCCGCTCGGGTTGCATGCCGACCCGTTGGGTGTGTTGCCAATGAATGCGACGTAGCCCTGGTTGGCAGTCGGGTCGACGTTCACGCGTTGGGCGATGGCCGGGCTCGTCGACACGGGCAGGTCGATGTACCAGCCCATCGCCGACGCCGGACTACTGCCGATGCCATTGGTCAGCGGGTTGGCGTTGACGTTGAGCTCCGAGCGCGTGAGCGGGAAGGTGACGCCAGTGGGCAGCGGATTGGCCGCCGTGCCGTAGAACGCGCCGAACGGCAGGAACCCGTCAATCATCGCGTAGAACGACTGCTGGGCGCTGCTGGCGATATCGCTGTCAGCCAGCAGCTTGCCCGTGCCGACCAGCACGTAGCGCACGGTCGAATTCTGGGCGATCTCGATCAGCGGACGGGTAGTGATCGGCTGGGTGCTGCCGAATTGGGCGAAGTTGAGGGCTGTCGGGTAGGCCACCGTGGGGTCAGTGCCGGTCACGTCCACGCGCCACACGTTGCCCTGGACA
>JABCYW010000173.1 GCA_013289985.1 Betaproteobacteria bacterium
GCCCAACTGGCAGCCCGCGGCGCTGGTGGACGCGCTGCACGGCGACAGCGTCACGCATGTCATCTATGCGTTCCTGCACGTGTGCGGGCCGGGCCAACTGCCCGAGGACGCGCCCAAGTGCGCGGGCAAGGGCGACTACCAGCTGGCCACCTCGGCCATCGACGATACGTTCGACGCCGCCTTCGCGCGCCTGAAGGCCCGCGCGCCGCACGTGAAGGTGGTGGCCTCGGTGGGCGGCTGGGGCGGCTCCGATCCGTTCTTCCACATCGCCGACGCCGCCGTGCCGCGCGCCGCGTTCGCGAAGTCGGCGGCCGATTTCCTGCGCGCGCATCCGGCCTTCGACGGCATCGACATCGACTGGGAGCATCCCACCAACAACGGCGCGGCCAACGGCGTGCAGCTGGGCTCGCCCGCGGACGGCCAGGGCTACGCCGACCTGATGGCGGCGCTGCGCTCGGCGCTCGCCACGCTCAGCGCCGAGAACGGCCACAAGTACCTGGTGACGTCGGCGATCAACACCGACCGCGCGCTGGTGGCCAAGGTGAACTACCGCGACGCGGCGAAGTCGCTGGACTACATCTTCATGATGACCTACGACTTCTACGGCAGCTGGACGCCGGCGACCGGCAACCACGCGGCGCTGCGCGCGAGCGGCCCCGACGCCGGCGACGGCCTGGACGCCGCCGTGAAGACGATGACCGCCGCGGGCGTGCCCGCCGGCAAGCTGGTGGCCGGCGTGGCGATGTACGGCCGCGGCTTCACGGGCGTGGCCAGGCCCGCGGCCGGCGCGGGCTTCAGCGGCGCGCCGCATACCGGCAGCTACCCGGCGCCCGAGGGCGCCAGCGACTACCGCGAGCTCGCCGTGCGCTACATCGACCGCAACGGCCGCGGCCTGCACGGCTACCAGGCGATCTTCGATCCGCGGACGCAGTCCTGGAACCTGTACAACGCGCACAGCCAGCTGTTCATGGGCTACGACGACCCGCGCACCGTGCTCGCCAAGGGCGCCTTCGTGCGCCAGGCCGGGCTGGCCGGCGTGTTCGCGTGGGAGCTGTCGCAGGACAACGGCGACATCCTCAACGCGATGAACGCCGGCGTCGGCAACGCCTTGCTTCAGCCCTGAACCAGCGGCGCGAGCTCGCGTTTCGCCGCGTCGATGAACGCCCGCGTGCGCGCCGGCAGCAGCCGCGCGTGCGGGTAGACGATGCTCACCGGCTGGCGCGGTGGCTCGAACCCGGCCAGCACGATGCGCAGGCGCTTGGCGTGCACCGCCTCCTGCACCTGGTACGAGAAGAACTGGCCGAAGCCGACGCCCTGTTCGCAGGCGAGCAATGCCGCGCCTGCGTGGTTGAAGTCCAGCGGCCCGTCGACGGGCACGTGCAGCCTGCGGCCCGCGTCCTGGAAGGCCCACCCGGGCCGCACGGGCGTCGCCAGGCGGATGCAGGGCCGCGCGCGCAGCTCGGACGGTTGCCGCGGCGTGCCGGTGCGGCGCAGGAACGCCGGGCTGGCGACGACCACCTGGCGCACCTCGCCGAGACGCAGCGCGACCAGCGACGAGTCCTCCAGCGCGCCGATGCGGATGCCCACGTCCACGCCTTCGTCCACCAGGTCGACGAAGCGGTCGAGCAGCTGCACGCTGCAGCGGATGCGTGGGTTGGCGGCCACGAAGCGCGTGACGAACCCGGCCACCACGCGCTGGCCCAGCAGCACCGGCGCCGTGACGACGAGCTGGCCGCGCGGCGCCTGCACCTCGTCGGCCAGGCTCGCGTCGGCCTCGGCCACGGCGGCGAGGATGTCGCGGCTGCGCGCCAGATATTGCCGGCCTTCCTGCGTGAGCGCGATGCGCCGCGTGGTGCGCTGGAACAGGCGCGCGCCGAGCTCGGCCTCCAGCGCCGCGAGGCCGCGCACCACCGCCGGCAGCGACAGGCCCAGCGCCGCGGCGGCCGCGGTGAGGCTGCCGTCGTCGGCGATCTGCACGAAGGTCTTCATGGCGCGGAGCTTGTCCATGCGGGAATATTAATCCACTGGACGCAGCAAAGAACTGCAGCTGGCGTTGTTTACTGCGTTCGGTGAAGACGCGATGATGCGGGTTCTCTCACCTTGGAGGGCCCATGGCCGGAACCCAACACCTGTGGCTGTTCATCGTCTCGGGGCTGCTGCTCAACATCACCCCCGGGCCGGACTCGCTGTTCATCATGGCGCGCAGCGCCTCGCAGGGCTGGCGCGCTGGATTCGTGGCGTGCTGGGGCATCGGCAGCGGCGTGTTCGTGCACGTGTTCGCCGCGGCGCTGGGGCTGTCGGCGCTGCTGGCCACGTCGGCCGCCGCGTTCACGGCGGTCAAGGTCATCGGCGCGGCCTACCTCGTGTGGATCGGCATCGGCATGCTGCGCCAGCGCGCGGGCGGCGCGTCGCCGGCGGTCGTGGAGGCCGGGCCGCGCGTCATCCGCTACCGCGACATCTTCCGCCAGGGCTTCCTCACCAACGCGCTGAACCCGAAGGTGGCGCTGTTCTTCCTCGCGTTCGTGCCGCAGTTCATCGCGCCGGACGCCCCGTCCAAGCCGCTGGCCTTCATCGTGCTGGGCACGATCTTCGACATCAACGGCATGCTGTGGTGCCATTCGCTGGCGCTGTTCACGGCATTCGCCAGCAGCCGGCTGAACGTCGGTCCCTCGGTGGGGCTCTGGCTCAACCGCACGATGGGCGCGGCGTTCGTCGCGCTCGGCGCCCGTCTGGCGCTGGCCTCGCGCTGAGGCGGCCATGGCGCACCTGCACACCGCCCTGATCCGCTGGAACGCCGGCGGAGACGACTTCCTCGGCAAGCGCTACAGCCGCGCCCACACGTGGACGTTCGACGGCGGCGTCGTCGTGCCTGCGTCGTCGTCGCCGCACGTGGTGCCGCTGCCGATGTCCGACGCGAGCGCGGTCGATCCGGAGGAGGCCTTCGTCGCGTCGCTGTCCAGCTGCCACATGCTGTGGTTCCTGGACATCGCCTCGCGCGCCGGCTACGCGGTACGGAGCTACGAGGACGCGGCCGATGGCCGCATGGGCCGCAACGCGGCGGGCAAGCTGGTGGTGGACGTGGTCACGCTGCGCCCGCGCACGCGTTTCGCGGGCGCGCGCATGCCCGACGCGGCCGCGCTGGCGGCGCTGCACCACGAGGCGCACGAGGAGTGCTTCCTGGCGAACTCGGTGCGCTGCGAGATCCGCTGCGAACCGGTGCTGGAATGAGAAAGGGCGCGACTCGCGTCGCGCCCCGGCGTCCTTCGAGGCCTCGCGGCAATCAGCCGATCCGCTTGTCGCTCTCGCCGTCGAACAGGTGCGTGGCCTCGGCAGCCCACTTCACGTGGACGGCATCGCCCACCTTCGCCACCATGTAGCCCGGCACGCGCAGCGTGAGCAGGCCCACGGCGGTCTCGACGGTGGCGTAGGTCTCGGGGCCGGTGGGTTCGGTGAAGCGCAGCGTGCCCGGCACGCCGTCGGCGGAGAGCTGTGCCGCCTCGGGGCGCAGGCCGTAGGTGAGCTTGCCGGCCGAGTTCTTCTGCAGCGCGTCGCGTTGCGCGGCGGTGAGCGGCAGGTCTATGCCGTTGGCCGCGGCACCGGCGGCGCTGCGGACGGCGGGGATCATGTTCATCGCGGGCGAGCCGATGAACTCGGCGACGAAGCGCGTGGCCGGGCGGGCGTAGATGTCCTCGGGCGTGCCGAACTGCTGCACGACGCCTTCCTTCATCACCGCGATGCGGTCGCCCAGCGTCATGGCCTCGACCTGGTCGTGGGTGACGTAGACCGTGGTGGTCTTGGTGCGCTGGTGCAGCAGCTTGATCTCGGCGCGCATCTCCACGCGCAGCTTGGCGTCGAGGTTGGACAGCGGCTCGTCGAACAGGAACAGCTTCGGGTCGCGCGCGAGCGCCCGGCCCATGGCCACGCGCTGGCGCTGGCCGCCGGAGAGCTGGCCCGGCTTGCGGCCCAGCAGCGGCACGATCTGCAGCATCTTGGCCACGCGTTGCACGGCTTCGTCGCGCTTGTCCTTGGGCACCTTGCGCATCTCGAGGCCGAACGCGATGTTCTGGGCCACGTTCATGTTCGGGTAGAGCGCGTAGCTCTGGAACACCATCGCGATGTCGCGATCCTTGGGCGGCAGCCAGGTGACGTCGCGGTCTCCGATGGAGATCGTGCCGGCGCTCGGAGCGTCCAGCCCGGCGATCATGTTCAGCAACGTGGACTTGCCGCAGCCCGAGGGCCCGACAAGGATCAGGAATTCGCCCGCCTGAACGTCGATGTCGATGCCCTTGAGGATCTCGACATTGCCGAAAGTCTTGCGTACGTTGGCGATCGTCAGCGCACCCATCTCATCATCCCTTCACCGCGCCGGCCGTCAGGCCGCGCACGAAATACTTGCCAGCAACAACGTAGACGAACAGCGTCGGCAGCGCGGCGATCAGCGCCGCGGCCATGTCCACGTTGTATTCCTTGACCGAACTGGTCGTGTTTGCGAGATTGTTCAGGCCGACGGTGATCGGCTTGGAATCAGCGCCCGAGAAGACCACCCCGTACAGGAAGTCGTTCCAGATGTTCGTGAACTGCCAGATCAGCGTCACCACCAGGATCGGGGTGGACAGCGGCAGCACCACGCGCCACAGGATGCGCCAGAAGCCGGCGCCGTCCAGCATCGCCGCCTTGACCAGCTCGTCGGGCAGGCCCACGTAGTAGTTGCGGAAGAACAGCGTGGTGGACGGGATGCCCGCCAGCACGTGCATCACGATCAGGCCCACGATGGAGCTCGCGATGCCGAAATAGCCCAGGATCTGGCTCATCGGCAGCAGCACCACCTGCATCGGCATGAACACCCCGAACAGCAGCATGGCGAACATCACCTCGCTGCCGCGGAAGCGCCATTTCGACAGCACGTAGCCGTTGATGCAGCCGATCGTGGTGGAGATCGCGACGGCCGGAACCACCATCGCGACGCTGTTCATGAAGAACGGCTTCAGGCCCCCGCAGTCGGTGCCGGTGCAGGCCTGGTCCCAGGCCTTGGCCCAGGAGCCGAAGTTGATGCTGGAGGGCAGCGACAGCAGGCTGCCGCCGCGGATCTGGTCCATGTCCTTCAGCGAGGTGACCACCATCACGTACAGCGGCGTTAGGAACCAGATAGCGAACAGGATCAGTGCCGTCCAGAGAATGACCCGATGCCAGGTCAGGGCGCGTGGCGACATGGAACTCACTTCTTGGTCCTCAGTTCCGAATAAAGGTAGGGCACCACGATCGCGGCCACCATGCACAGCATGATCGTGGCGCTCGCGGCGCCCATGGCCACCTGTCCGCGCGAGAACGACATCGCGTACATGAACGTGGCGGGCAGGTCGGTGGAATAGCCGGGGCCGCCGGATGTGAGCGCCACCACGAGGTCGAAGCTCTTGATCGACAGGTGGCTCACCACCATCAGCGTGGAGAAGAACACCGGCCGCAGCGACGGCACGACGATGCGCCAGTAGATGCGCGGCAGGCTGGCGCCGTCGATCTGCGCGGCCTTGATGATGGACTCGTCGATGCCGCGCAGGCCGGCCAGGAACAGGGCCATCACGAAGCCCGAGGCCTGCCAGATGCCGGCGATGACGACGCAGTAGATGGCGTGCTGGTCATCCACCAGCCAGTCGAACTGGAAGTTGGGAAAGCCCCAGCTCTGCACCAGGTGCTCGATGCCGAGCCCGGGGTTGAGGATCCACTTCCAGGCGGTGCCGGTGACGATGAAGGAGATCGCCATCGGATACAGGTAGACGGTGCGCAGCACGCCCTCGGCGCGGATCTTCTGGTCGAGCAGGATCGCCAGCAGCAGGCCCAGCGCCATCGCGCCGCCGATGAACAGCACGCCAAAGATCAGCATGTTCTTCAGCGCCACGTGGAAGCGGTCGTTGTCGAACAGGTCGATGTAGTTGGAGAACCCGACGTAGTCGTAGTTCGGCAGCATGTGCGACGCGGACAGCGACAGGTAGCCGTTCCACGCGATCAGGCCGTAGATGAAGAAGAACGACAGCAGGAAGCTGGGGGCGACGACCAGCTTCGGGAGCCAGGAGGCGCTGGGGACTTTGTAGCGGGACATGGAAGCGGCGGGGCTTTCTTGGCGCGATCGGGCCGGCACAGGTGCAACGACATCGATGCACGAGAGGACAGGCCCGAGAAGGCAGATGCTGCACCAGGGCCGCAACCCGGGAGCTTAAGCACAAAAAGCGCCACGCGCGCGTGACCGCGCGTGGCGAATGCCCATGGGAGAGAAAAAAGTGATCGTCGGGGGACGATTACTTCGTCTTGGACGCCTTCAGGATCTCGGCCTGGGCATCCTTGGCCGTTTCCTTGTCGTCGTTCCAGAACTTGCTGACGGCGTCCTTGATGGCGCCTTCGGCGGCCGGCGGGACGGCCATGCCGTGGGCGATCGACGGCAGCAGCGTGTTGGCCTTGGACGAGGCGACGAAGTCGCGGTTCGATTCCTTGGCGCAGTCGTCGAACTTGTCGAGCTTGACGTCGAGGCGGACCGGGATCGAGCCCTTGTTCAGGTTGAACAGCTCCTGGAACGACGGCGACATGATGGCCTTGGCCAGATCCTTCTGGGCCGGCACGTTGGCGGTGTTCTTCAGCTGGAACATCGCGAACGAGTCGATGTTGAAGGTGTAGTCCTTGGCCGTGCTCGGCGCCGGCGAGCAGACGAAGTCCGTGCCCGGCTTCTTGCCCGCGGCCAGGAACTCGCCCTTGGCCCAGTCGCCCATCAGCTGCATGCCGGCCTCGCCCTTGATCACCATCGCGGTGGCCAGGTTCCAGTCGCGGCCCGGGGCGTTCTTGTCGGTGTAGCCGTGGATCTTCTTGAACGTCTCCAGCACCTTGATCATCGTGGGGCTGTTGATCGCGGCCGGGTCGAGCTTGACCAGCGCGTTGCGGTAGAAGTCGGATCCGCCGACGCCGAGGACGACGTCTTCGAACACCGTGAAGTCCTGCCAGTTCTGGCCGCCGTGGGCCAGCGGGATGATGCCCGCGGCCTTGAGCTTGTCACCGGCGACGAAGAACTCGTCCCAGGTCGTCGGGATCTTGGCGCCGGCCTTCTTGAACGCTTCCGGGTTGGCCCACAGCCAGTTCACGCGGTGCACGTTGACCGGCGCGGCGATGTAGTGGCCCTTGTACTTCATCACGTTGGCGACCACCGGGGGCAGGACGGCGTCCCACTTCTCGGCCTTGGCCACGTCGTCGATGTTGGCGAGCACGCCTTCGGCCGCCCATTCCTGCAGGGCCGGGCCCTTGATCTGCGCGGCCGCCGGGGCGTTGCCGGAGATCACGCGCGACTTCAGCACGGTCATGGCGGAATCGCCGCCGCCGCCGGCGACCGCGAAGTCCTTCCACGTGTGGCCTTCGGCTTCCATCTGCTTCTTCAGTTCGGCGGCGGCCTTGGCCTCGCCACCGGACGTCCACCAGTGCAGGACTTCGAGTTCGTCCGCTTGCGCGGCGCTCATGCCGAGGATCGCGGCGATCGCGACGACGGACAGGCTGAATTTCTTGGACATGTGTTTGTCTCCGTACAGATATTCGTGGTTGCAATGGTGCGCCGCGACCAGGGGCGGTCGCGGCTGGGATTACACGAGGATCAGAACCAGATCTCGACTTGCGCGCCGTAGGACACGGCGCTGGTCTTGTTCGACACGAAGCCGTAGTTGTTGTTGGAGTCGGCGGCAGCGGCCTTGTTGTAGTCCGCGTAGGTCACGTACAGGCGCAGCTCCGGGCGCTTCCAGAAGTCCGGGCCCGTGGACAG
>JABCYW010000174.1 GCA_013289985.1 Betaproteobacteria bacterium
GTCGGCCACCGAGATGCCGGCCGGGGCGGCGCCCGCCATCAGCAGCTGTTCGCCACCGACGCGGTACTTGCCGGTGCGCTCGCCCGGCGCCAGCAGCGCGGGCGGGCTCAGGAATGTCCAATCCAGAGTCGTGTTCCCGCGCAGCGCGGTGAGCGCGTCGCGCGCGGCCTTCGCGCCCGGGATGATGTTGGGCGGGACATGGGACGCGAACTCGGGCGTGTCCACCATCTGCACGCCCGGGGCCACGAACAGGCTGCCGGCGCCGCCGACCACCAGCAGGCGCTTGACACCCGACTGTTCGACGCCGGCGTCGATGGCCGCGCTGCCCTTCATGAACTGCGCGTAGAGGTCGGGCACATCCCAGCCGGGGTTGAACGCCGAGATGACGGCGTCGTGGCCGCGAACGGCCGCGGCGACCGCGTCGGCGTCGTTGGCGTCCAGTGCCTTGGCCGTGAGCTTCGGGGCGGCGGCCAGCCTGGCCGGGTTGCGCACGAGGGCGGTGACGTCGTGGCCGCGTTGCAGCAGTTCGGCGGCGACGGCTGTGCCGACGAAGCCGGTGGCACCGATGAGGGCGATCTTCATGGGGAGTTCCAGGTTGTCTGAGGGAATGACGCAACGATACCGACTTCACACTGCGTGCAGTAGTCGGCTAGGATTGCCATCACCTTGAAGTACAGCTTCACAATCCATGGATGACCTGAAACCGCTGGCCGTGTTCGCCGAGGTGGTGGACGCCGGCTCGATGAGCGCGGCCGCGCGCCGCCTGGGCATGAGTCCGTCGGCCGTGAGCCAGACCATCCGCGCGCTGGAACAGCACGGCGGCGTCACGCTGCTGCACCGCTCCACGCGCAAGCTGGCGCTCACCGAGGCCGGGGAGCGCTACTACCCGCATTGCCAGCGCATGCTGGAGGCCGCGCGCGCCGCCGCGCAGTCGCTGCAGCAGGCGCACGACGCGCCCACCGGCGAGCTGCGCGTGTCGGCGCCCGTGGGCTTCGCGATCCATGTCGCGCCAGCGCTGGCCCCGCTGCTGGCCGAGGCGCCGCAACTGCGCCTGCGCCTGCTGGTGGACGACGCGATGATCGACCTCATCGACGCGCGCATCGACGTGGCGATCCGGATCGGCCGCCTGGCCGATTCGACCTGGATCGCGCGCCGGCTGTGCGATTTCGACACCATCCTGTGCGCGTCGCCCGACTACCTCGCGCGCGCGGGCACGCCCGTGACGCCGCAGCAGCTGCCCGCGCACCAGTGGCTGGCCTTCGGCCGCGAGGCGTCCGCGACCGGTGCGCCCGACGGCCTGACGGGGGCCGCGGGCGCGGAGCCCGCGGCGCCGGCGCGCGGCCTGGGCAAGGCCGGCATGGCCACATCGCAACCCGTGACGATGGCGCTGGACGCCCGCTCGGGCGAGGGCGAGCGCCAGCGCATCCACGTGCAGGCGCGCATCGCCAGCAACAACCAGATCTCGCTGCAGCAGATGTGCGAGCACGGCTTGGGGCTGGCACACCTGGGCTACGCGGACGTCGCGCCGGCGCTCGCGCGCGGGGCCCTGGTGCGCCTGCTGCCGCAGTGGCGCTTCGCCACGATGCCGGTGTGGGTCGTGACGCCGCGCCGCGACGAGGCCGAGGCGGCCAAGGTGCGCGGCGCGGTGGAGCACTTCAAGCGCTACTTCGCGGCCTTGCCCACCGCCGCCGGCTGACGTTTCCCGCCGGGGCACAGCGGCTGTGCCTTGGCCGCCACCTGCACGCCGAACAGCACGCAGCACCAGGCCACGAACACCCACAGCAGGAAGGCCGGGATGCAGGCGAGGGCGCCGTAGGCCGACAGCGACACCGAGTGGCTGAAGTACAGCGCGCAGCCCTGCCACGATCCCCACGCGGCGATGCCCGCGGCCAGCGACCCGAAGGCGCTCGCGCGCCAGCTGAGCGCGTAGCCGGAGAAGGCGCGCAGCGTCACGACCAGCACCACGCCGGTGAGCACGAACGGGTAGTTGATGCGGGAGAAGTCGCCGGGCAAGAGCGCCAGCAGCGCCGCCAGGGGATGCAGCAGCCCGAAGGCCACCAGCGCGAGGGTGGGCGCCAGCACCAGGAACGCGCCGTAGTGCAGCAGGCTGGTCGTGAGCGAGCCCTTGGCCCCGCAGATCTTCTGGATGTGGCCTTCGAGCTCGCGCGCCATCAGCACCAGCGTCACGCAGAAGCCGGCGAGCCCCAGCACGCCGATGTTCTGCGTCACCTGCGCGGCGGCCAGCAGCATCATGTTGACCACGTCGCGGCTCTGCGCGGGCAGCAGGTACTGCGCGAGCACGTCCTCGAACTGCGCGCGCGTGGCTTCCGACACGCCGTAGAAGTTCATCACCCGCAGGCCCACCGTCATCAGCGGCACCAGCGCCAGCACCGAGGTGAACGCCAGCGAGCTCGCGCGGATCAGCGCCTCCTCGGTGACGAAGGCGAACAAAGCGTCCCAGACGACCTGGGCGCCGACCACGAGGCGATGCACGGCATGGCGCCAGCTCCAGCCGTCATGCGACGGGTCGGGCGCGGTCCATTGAAGCAGCAGCTTCCAGAATTCCATCGGCGGGCGGGAGAGGCCGGTCAGGGCGGGTGGGCGTTGGAGCGCCGGTGCCTTGCCGAGTTCCCTCGGCGCGGCTCAGGTGGGAAACGTCCCGGGCAACAGGATGTCGCGCGTCACGTCGCGCACGTCGCGATGCCCGCAGAACGCCATCGTGATGTCCATCTCCTTGTACAGGATCTCCAGGCACTTCGTGACGCCTTGCTCGCCCATCGCGCCCAGGCCGTACAGGAACGGGCGGCCGATCATCGTGCCCCTGGCGCCGAGGGCCACGGCCTTGAGGACGTCCTGGCCCGAGCGGATGCCGGAGTCCATCCAGACCTCGATGTCCTTGCCCACGGCGTCGGCGATGGCCGGCAGCGCCTCTATGGTGCTGGGCGCGCCGTCGAGCTGGCGGCCGCCGTGGTTGGACACGACCAGCGCGTCGGCGCCCGACTGCGCGGCCAGGCACGCGTCCTCGGCGTCCATGATGCCCTTGAGGATCAGCTTGCCGCCCCAGCGCTTCTTCACCCACTCGACGTCGGCCCAGCTGAGCGCCGGGTCGAACTGCGTGGCCGTCCATTCCGACAGCCGGCTCACGTCGCCCACGCCCTCGACGTGGCCCACGATGTTGCCGAAGCTGCGCCGCCTCGTGCCCAGCATGCCCAGGCACCAGCGCGGCTTCGTCGCGAGGTTGATCAGGTTGGCGATCGTCGGCTTGGGCGGCGCGGACAGCCCGTTGCGCACGTCCTTGTGGCGCTGGCCGAGGATCTGGAGATCCAGCGTCAGCACCAGCGCGCCGCACTTCGCGGCTTGGGCGCGCGCTATCAGGCGCTCGATGAAGCCGCGGTCGCGCATCATGTAGAGCTGGAACCAGAAGGGCGCGCTCGTGTGGGCGGCGATGTCCTCGATGGAGCAGATGCTCATCGTCGACAGCGTGAACGGCACGCCGAACTTCTCGGCGGCGCGCGCGGCCAGGATCTCGCCGTCGGCGTGCTGCATGCCGGTGAGGCCGGTGGGCGCCAGCGCCACGGGCATCTTCGCGGGCACGCCGATCATCGTGGTGGCCAGCGTGCGGTTCTCCATGTTGACGGCCACGCGCTGGCGCAGCTTGATCTTGTGGAAGTCGCTCTCGTTGGCACGGTAGGTGCCCTCGGTCCACGAGCCCGAATCGGCGTAGTCGTAGAACATGCGCGGCACGCGCTTTTGCGCCAGCACGCGCAGGTCTTCGATGCAGGTGATCACTGTCATTGGTGGCTTGTCTCCACGCCCTTCGGCGCCTGCGCGATGGTAGCGCGGGCGAGCGCGCCGTGCCCGGCCGCGGACGTCAGGTCCTCGTCAGCGCGGGGCAGCATGCGAACCGGGCGCCGGGATGGGGTAGGCTGGCGGCCTCGACGCAGGGAGACATCGCATGGCCACCGTTCGAACCGGAAACAGATCCGTCCTTCTCGTCGTCGACTTCCAGGTCGACGTGGTCAAGGACGCATGGGACGCGTCGCGCGTCGGCGCGAACATCGCGCACGCGGTGGCGCGCGCCCGCACGCAGGGCGCGCCCGTGGTGTGGGTGCAGCACGAGGACGACGACCTGGTGCACGGCAACGCCGGCTGGCAGTTCGCCCCCGTGCTCGTGCCCGCGGCCGGCGAGACGCGCATCTACAAGAAGTACAACTCGGCCTTCGAGGAGACGCCGCTGGAGGCCGGCCTCGCCCGCCTGGGTGCCACGCGCATCGTGCTGGCCGGCGCGATGACCAACTGGTGCATCCGCTCGACCGCCTACGCGGCGCTGGAGCGCGGCTACGACCTCACGCTGCTGAAGGACGCCCACACCACCGCCAACCTCGACATGCGCAACGGCACGGTGCTGCCCGCGCAAGGCATCGTCGACGACCTCAGCGTGGCGATGAACTGGGTCGACTATCCGGGCCGCGTGGCCAAGACCGCGACGGCGGCCGAAGTCGTCTTCTGACTCAGAACAGGGTCGGCTCGTCCGGCCGCTCGTCCTCCGCCTTCTTCGGCCTGGCCGTGCCCGCCCTGGGCTTGCCGGCACGCGCCGGCGCGGCCACGCCCGGGCGCGAGAGGGAGCCCACGCGCACCCCCAGCAGCCGCAGCCGCCGCGTCAGGTCGACGCGCTTCAGGCACTGCCCGGCCAGGTGCCGGATCTCCGCGGGGTCGGCCGTGGGCACGCTGACCGACTGGTCGCGCGTCACCGTCCTGAAGTCGTCGAAGCGCAGCTTGATGCCGATGGTGCGGCCCACGTAGCCCTTGCGCGAGAGATCGGCGGCCACCTGCGTGCACAGCTGCGTGAACACGTCGCCCAGCTCGGCGCGGTCGCGTCTGGCGTGCAGGTCGCGGTCGAAGGTGGTCTCGCGGCTCATCGACACCGGCTCGCTGCTGGTGACCACCGGCCGCTCGTCGACGCCGTGCGAGACGTCGTGCAGCCACTGCGCGGTGTTGGCGGTGAAGTGCTGCACGAGCCAGTCCATGTCGCGCGCCGCCAGTTCGCCGATGGTGTGGATGTCCAGCGAGTCGAGGCGCGCGCCCGCCTTGGGGCCGATGCCGTTGATGCGGCGTACCGGCAGCGGCCAGATGCGCGTGGGAATGTCTTCCATCGCCAGCACCGTGAGGCCGTCGGGCTTGTCGAGCTCCGACGCGATCTTGGACAGCAGCTTGTTGGGCGTCACGCCCACCGAGCAGGTGAGGCCGGTGGCGCGGTGCACGTTGTTCTTCAGCTCCAGCGCGAACGCGCGCACGCCGCCCAGCGGGTCGTGGCCGATCGTGTCGCGGATGCCGGGCACGTCGGTGAGGTCGATGTAGATCTCGTCGATGCCGCGGTCCTCGATCACCGGCGCGAGCTCGGCCACCGCGGCCTTGAACTTGCGCGAGTACAGGCGGTAGCTGTCGAAGTCCATCGGCAGCAGGACGGCGTGCGGCGCCAGCGCGGCCGCCTTCATCATGCCCATGCCCGAGAACACGCCGAACGCGCGCGCCTGGTAGGTGGACGTGGTGACCACGCCGCGGCCCACGTAGTCCTCCAGCCGGGCGAACTTCCATGTGCCGTCTTCCTGCATCACCGGCGTGTGGCGCCGGCCGCCGCCCACCACCGCGGCCTGGCCCCGCAGCATGGGATAGCGCAGGAGTTCGACGGACGCATAGAACGCGTCCATGTCGAGGTGCGCGATCACGCGGGGCAGCGGGTGGCTCATCCCGCCATTCTGTATGAAATCACAGGGGTTGCGGTCCTCGTGATTGACGGCCCCGGCGCTGCGCCCCGTGCTCGTCCTGCAATTTCGACGCGGTGATCTGCGTCTTCGGCATCTTCTTCGTGCCCGACATGGCCGTGGCGGTCCGCGAACTCTGGAAACTCGTGCGGCCGGGCGGCCGGCTCGCGATCACCACCTGGGGGCCGCGGTTCTTCGAGCCCGGGAGCACGGCCTTCTGGAATGCGGTGCGAGACGTCGCGCCGGAACTACACCGGAGCTTCAACCCGTGGGATCGAATCTGCGATCCGGACGCGCTGCGCCAGTTGCTGGCGGAGGCGGGGATCGCCTCCTGCGAGGTGATCGCAGAGGCCGGGGAGCACCCGATCGCCGCGCCGGAGGCCTGGTGGTCGGCGGTGCTCGGGTCGGGCTACAGGGGGACGCTGGAGAAGCTCGATGCCGCGGCCCGCGAGCACGTACGGGCCGAGAACCTGGCGTTCATCCGCGAGCGCGGCGTGGGCGCGGTGCAGGCCAATGTCGTGTATGCGATCGCCGTGAAGCCGCGGTGAGTCATGTCAGCGCGATGACAGCTCGTTGCCTAGATTCAGGGATGGCGATGCCCGCGGGCACGGTCGTAGAGTCGGTCACTTGGGGGCATCAGGCGCCGCGACAAGCGCGCAACCAAGGAGAGTTCCGCATGATCAAAAACCTTTCCCGTTCACTGGCTCTCGCCGCGGTCGCGAGCGCCAGCCTGCCGTCCATCGCGGCCACTGTCGACTGGACGAACTGGACATCGGCCGGCACGCAGACCGTGGCGGGCAGCGCCGTCGATGGCGGCTCGACCGTGGGCGTCACGTTCAGTGGCGACTACGCCTTCGCCCAAATCAACAACACCGGCGTCGACTACTGGCTGCCGGCGGTGCCGTACATCAGCAGCGCGGTCTCCAACGCGCCCGCCAGCCCCAACATCGTCGGCCTCAGCGCCGCGGGCACCTTCACGATCACGTTCTCGCAGCCGGTCGTGAATCCACTGATCGCCCTCGTGAGCTGGAACGGCGCCAACGTGACCTTCGGCGGCGGCGCCGACCAGCAGGCCTACGACATCCAGTACCTCAGCTCCGGCTGCGGCTATTGGGGCTGCGGCTCGTTCGGAAGCCCGACCTCGACGTCGTTCACCGGCAACGGCGAACTGCACGGCGTGATCGAACTGCAGGGCACCTACAGCTCGATCACGTTCTCGGACTCGGTTGCCGAGTACTGGCACGGCCTGACCGTCGGCTTCGAGAGCATCGCCTCCGCGCCCGTGCCGGAGCCCGGCAACTTGGCGCTGATGCTCGCCGGCCTCGGCACGCTGGGCATCGCACTGCGTCGGCGCGCGTGCTGAGCCCCACGCCGCGCCTGCTCAGCCCGCCTTCGTCGTGCGGCGAACCGTGACGCAGTAGCCGATCGTGATCCCGATCCCCGCCACCACCGCCACGGTTCCCCAGGTGAACGCCACCGGCAGCGGCGCGAAGGCCCACAGGCCGGCATAGACGAGTCCGCTGAGCGTCATCGACCAGCCGCCGACGCGCCGGAACCGTCGGGCGCACTCGGACGGCACCCACTGCTTGGGCATCCGGTTGCCGTTCCACGCGATCATCAGGCCGTTGGCACCGATCACCATCCGCTCGACCGCTTCGCCGTCCATCCAACCCAGCTTGCGCGCCAGCGTGGCCGCGATCGCCATGACGACGATGCCCAGGCCCCAGGCGATGTTGGCGATCCAGTCGTCGTTGCTCGTGCGGATCCAGGACTTGTTCATCGCGCGTTCTCCTTGATGGGTTCGGGCGCGCCGGTGCCCGGATCGAACGTGTGCATGAAGCCCAGCAGCGCCTCCTCGAGCACCGAGAGCTTCAGG
>JABCYW010000175.1 GCA_013289985.1 Betaproteobacteria bacterium
ACCGCCCGCCGCCGCAACCAGGATCTCCTCACCGAGCTCACCACCATCCTCGACGTGAGCCCTGCCGGCATCGCCTACCTGCGCGGCGAGGAGCTCGTCCGCTGCAACCACCGGTTCGAGACGCTGCTGGGCGGGAGCGACTACCCGCCTGGCAAGCCCTTCGACGCGATCCTGGCCAGCGCCGGCGTGCCGGCCGAGACCGTGGCCGCGCTCATCGACGCGGTGCGCGACGTCGGCACGCTGGAGACCGAGCTGCTGCTGCCTGCCGGCACCCACCGCCGCTCGGCGATCTGGTGCACGCTGGCGCTGCGCCGCACCAACGAGGCGGGCCCCGGCGCGGTGGGCATGGTGGTGGTGCTGGCCGACGCCACGCGCATGAAGTCGCAGCAGAGCGAGCTGGAGGCGCTGGCGCGCGAGCGCGAGCTCATGTTCAACCTGTCGGACGTGGGCATCGTCTACCAGCGCGACGGCCAGATAGAACGCGCCAACCAGGCCATGGCCGACCTCGTGGGCTACGCGCCCGAGGCGCTCACGGGCTCGCCGATCTCGCGCCTGTACGAGAGCGAGGGCGTGTGGCAGCACTACGAGCACCTGGAGCGGCGCGACATGACCACCCTCGGCCGCTCGCACGGCGAACGCCAGGTGCGCCGGCGCGACGGCAACCTGCTCTGGGCCCAGGTGAGCCAGCGGCCGGTGGACATCGCCAGGCCGTCGGCGGGCACCATCATGTCCTTCGTCAACATCGACGATCGCCAGCGGGCGCGCGAGTCGCTGGTGCAGCAGGCCGACCGCACGCGCGCCATCCTCGACTCCGTGCTGGTGGGCATCGTCACCGTGGGCGACGCCGGCATCGACTGGATGAACCGTTCCGCGCGCCGCATGTTCGGCGGCGAGCTGGCCGATTTCGTCGGCGCGCCGATCTCGGTGGTGGCCGGGGAAGAGCTGGATCACCCGCTGCGCCGGACCGACTACGGCGAGACGCTGGAGGAGGGCCAGGCCGAGACCTTCGAATGCCGGCTGCGCGCGCGCGACGGGCGCCATTTCTGGGTGGTGGGCAACGTGGTCGTCACCGGCCAGGACACCGCCAACCGCCAGCTCACCTACGCGCTGCTGGACATCGAGCGCCGCCGCCAGGCCGAGGTGAGCATCGTGCAGGCGCGGGCCAGCCTGCAGCGCATCATCGAGACCGCGCCGCTGGCCATCGCCCTGTTCGACGCCGCCAGCCAGCAGGTGGTGCAGCTGAACCAGATGGCCGCCACCTTCGCGGGCCGGCCGATGAAGGAGATCCTGGGCCGGTTGCCCTCGCAATGGCTGCCCGGCCCCGAGGGCGCGAAGCTGGCCGCCGACCTGCACCGCGCGCTGGCCACGCCCGGCATCGTGCAGCGCGAGCTGCGCCGCTCCGCGAAGGGCGGCGAGGAGGGCGACGGCGTGCAGCTGGTGTGGGACATCCGCATCGTGTCGCTGCGCTCGGCCGCCGACGCGCCGGATCAGCTGCTGATGGTGGCCAGCGACGTCACCGCGCAGCGCGCCGCCGACGAGGCTCGCCTGGCCGCGGCCATCGCGCAGCGCGAGATGCTGATCAAGGAAGTGCACCACCGCATCAAGAACAACCTGCAGGGCGTGGCCGGGCTGCTGCAGCAGAGCGCGTCGCGCCACCCCGAGGCCGCGGGCGCCATCGCCGAGGCCGTCAGCCAGGTGCACGCCATCGCGCAGGTGCACGGGCTGCAGGTTGGCGTGACCGGGCCGATGCGCGTGCGCGGCGTCGTCGAGGCCATCGCCGCCTCGGTGCAGCGCATGTTCGGGCGCACCATCCACGTGGAGGTGCACGGCCACGCGCCGCAGCGCTTCGCGTTGACGGAGGCCGACTCGATCCCGATCGCGCTCACCGTCAACGAGCTGTTCACCAACGCCATCAAGCACAGCGCGCCGGCAACGGGCGAACCGGCCACCGACATCCGCTGCCGCATTGCCTGCGGCGATTCGACGGTGCTGATCGCCATCGCCAACCAGGGCCGGCTCGCGCCGGGGTTCTCGCTGGCGGGCATCCCGGCGGGCGTGTCGGGGCTGGGGCTGGTGCGCTCGCTGTTGCCGCGCAAGGGCGCGAAGATGGCGATCGAGGCGGAGGGCGATTCGGTGGTCGCGCGGCTGGAGCTGGCGCCGCCGGCGGTGGCGTTGATCGATCCGGCCTGAACCGCTTTCAGGTACTGCCGGCAGCGCTGCCAGGTCATCCTGCGCGCAGTCGCAGGATGACGGGAACCTGGGTCGCATTACCTACAGCCACCCGCCAACTGGCCGATTAAGTCAAAATGGCTCCCAATGACCTCCACCAGCTCCCCCCGTACAGCCCTGTCCGGCCGCCCGCCGGCGCGGAGCCGCGTGCGATGAGCAAGGGCAAGATCCTCGTCGTCGACGACGACCGGCTGGTGCTGGCCACGGTCACGCACGGCCTGGCCAAGGCCGGCTACGACATCATCGATGCCGACAACGGCGACGACGCCATCCTGCTGGCGCGCCAGCACCGGCCCGACCTGGCGCTGCTGGACATCCGCATGGAGGGCATGAGCGGTTTCGACGTCGCCGCCTACCTGCGCGAGTCGCTGCAGACGCCGTTCATGTTCCTGTCCGCGTTCGCCGACGACGACACCGTGGCGCAGGTCAAGGCGCTGGGCGCCGTCGCCTACCTGGTCAAGCCGCTGGACATCGCCCAGATCGTGCCCACGGTGGAGGCCGCGCTGGTCACCGCCCGCGCGCGCAAGGCGGCCGCGCCGGTGGCGCCTGCGCCCGTGCCGCACGAGCACGTGCGCCCCGATCCGTTCGCGCCAACCTCGGGCTTCGGCGCGCTGCACGACCCGGCGGCCTCGCCGGTCACGGCGCCCAACAACACGCCCGATCCGCTGGCCGACGCCGTCGCCATCGCTGTGGGCGTGCTGATGCACCGCTACTCGCTGCCGCGCCGCGAGGCGCTGGAGCGGCTGCATCGCATGGCGGCTTCCGACGGCCTGCTGGTGAAGGCGGAGGCCGAACGCCTGCTCGACGCGGTCGAACTGCTGGCCCGGCCGGGCAACGCCTGACGCCGCTGTAGGGGTCGCGGCGCTGATACAGCGCACCGGGCCGTGCGTCGGCCTGTGCCTTGGCCGCCGCGGGCGCCGTCCGTACGCTCGGATCCGTGTCCATGGAGCCCGAGACGATGACCCAGCTGCTGCCGATGATGATGTATTGTTTCGTGATGTCGATCACCCCCGGCCCGAACAACCTGATGCTGACGGCCTCGGGCGCCAACTTCGGCTACCGCCTGACGCTGCCGCAGGTGATGGGCTGCGTGATGGGCAACGTCGCCCTGACGCTCATCGCCTGCAACGGCCTCGGCCAGCTGTTCGCCGCGTTCCCCGTCGCGCAGGTGGCCCTGCGCACCGGCGGCGCGCTGTATCTCGTGTGGCTGGCGTGGAAGCTGGCGCAGTCGCGGCTGGGCGACGCGCAGGCGCTGCGGCCGCTCACCTTCCTCGAGGGCGTGATGTTCCAGGCCTTCAACCCGAAGAGCTGGATCCGCGCGATCACGCTGGCGTCCGTGTTCATGCCGGCCGGCGCCAACCCGTTGACGGCGGGACTGGCCATCAGCGGCATCGGCGCCCTGATCGGCTTCCCGTGCATCTCGATGTGGGCGCTGTTCGGCGTGGCGATGCGCAGCGTGCTCACCGATCCGCGCAGGCAGCGCGTGTTCAACCTCGTGATGGCCGTGGCGCTGGTCGTCCTGGCCGTCGACATCCTCCGCTGAACCGATGTTCACGCTGGACCGCAGCTCCCCCATCGCGCTGTCCGACCAGATCGAGGCGCGGTTGCGCGAGCTCGTCGCGCGCGGGCAGCTGCCCGCGGGCGCGCGCCTGATGTCCATCCGCCAGCTGGCCGCGGAGCTGGCCGTGAGCCCCAACACCGTCGTCACCGCCTACGACCGCCTGGTGGCCGCCGGCGTGATCGATGCGCGCGGCACCGCCGGCTACTTCGTCAACGCGCGCCAGGGCGCGATGCCCGAGGAAGTGGCGCTCGAGGCCGGCGAGGAGCAGGAGCCGGTGTGGCTCGCGCAACAGGCCAACGACCAGCGCGCCGGCGTGCTGCTGGCCAGCAGCGGCGCGTTGCCGCCGGCCTGGCTGGAGGACGCGGTGCCCGCCGCGGCGGTGCAGCGCGCGCTCTCGCGCAGCGTCGCCGGCATGGCCTCGCGCTGCCCGCCGCAAGGCATGCCCGAGCTGCGCGAGCGCATCGCGATGATGCTGCGCGGCGTGGGCATCCCGGTGGACGCCGGCCGCATCCTCACCACCTATGGCGGCACGCATGCCATCGACATGATCTGCCGCAGCTTCCTCAAGCCCGGCGACGCGGTGCTGGTGGAGGATCCCGGCTACTTCCTGATGTTCGGCCGGCTGCAGCAGGAGGGCATCCGCGTGCTGCCCATCGCGCGCCGCCACGACGGCGTCGACCTCGCGCAGATGGAGGCCGCGTGCCGCGAGCACAAGCCGCGCCTGGCGTTCCTGCAGACCACGCTGCACAACCCCACCGGCTGGGGCAGCAGCCCGGCCAACCTGCACAAGCTGCTGGTGCTGGCGCAGCAGTACGGCTTCCTGATCGCCGAGGACGACGTGCAGGGCCACTTCCACCCGGGCCAGCCCACGCGGCTCGCGGCGCTGTCGGGGCTGGATCGCGTCATCTACTACTCGAGCTTCTGCAAGGCGCTGAGCCCGGCGCTGCGCATGGGCTACATCGCGGCCGATCCGGCGCTGCTGAAGGTGCTGCTGCGCCAGAAGATCTACTCGGTGCTCACCACGCCGGCGCTCAACGAGCTGGTGATGCTGGAGGTGCTGGCCGCCGGCCGCTGGCGCAAGCACCTCGACCGCCTGCAGCGCCGCCTCGCGAGCGCGCGTCACGCGAGCGAGAAGCAGCTGGCGGGCGCCGGCATCCGCTTCGACCATCCCGGCGAGGGCGGCCTGTTCCTGTGGGGCGAGGTGCCCGAGGGCGTCGACGTCGACCTGCTGGTGCAGGACGCGATCCGCAACAAGATCCTGCTGGTGCGCGGCGCCGCGTTCATGGCCGACGGCGCGGCCGACCCGCACATCCGCTTCAACGTGGCGATGTGCCAGGCGCCGGCGGTGGCCGATTACCTCCGCGAACGGCTGCGGGCCGTGGCCGGCGCTCGCCAGGCCATCAAGGCAATGTGAAGTAGAAGCGCGCGCCCTTGCCCACTTCCGACTCGGCCCAGATGTCGCCGCCGTGGCGCCGGATGATGCGCCGCACCGAGGCCAGGCCGATGCCCGTGCCCTGGAAATCCTTCGCGCTGTGCAGGCGCTGGAACACGCCGAACAGGCGGTCGGCGAAGCGCATGTCGAAGCCGGCGCCGGCGTCGGCGATCACGAAGGTGGGCAGGCCGGCCTGGGTCTCGCGGCGCAGCTCGATGCGCGTGGTCGGGCTCTGGCCGCTGTACTTCCACGCGTTGCCCACGAGGTTCTCGATGGCGATGCGCATCAGCGTCGGGTCGCCCTGGATCACCAGGCCCGGCTCGATGTGGATGTCGGCCTCGCGCTCGGGCTCGTTGCTGCGCAGGTCCTCCAGCACGTAGCGCGTGAGCTGCGAGAGATCGACCGGCTGGCGCTTGATCGGCTGCGACTGCAGGCGCGACAGCGCGAGCAGCGAGTCGATCATGCTGTTCATGCGCGCGGCGGCGGCCAGGATGCGGTCGGTGTGGTCGTTGCCGATGCGGTCGAGGAAGCGGCCGTAGTCTTCCTTGAGGATGCGCGCGAAGCCTTCCACCACGCGGATGGGGGCGCGCAGGTCGTGCGACACCGAATAGATGAAGGACTCGTGGTCGGCGCTGTCGGCCGAGGGCGTCGCCGCGATCTCCGGGTCGGGCAGGGCGGCCGCGGCCGCTGCGGCGGGTTGCGGCGCGGCGGCCTGCAGCAGCACCAGCCGGCCGGCCTGCGGGTCGTCGCCGCTGGGCACGTAGCCCCAGCCCACGCGCCATTCGCCCACCGCGCGCGTCTCGCCCGCGGGCATCTGCGCCAGCGCGCGCTCGATGTCGGCGGGCAGCCGGGCGCACACGGCGGCCCAGTCGGGCGCGCCCGTGAAGCCGTCCTCGGGCGACAGCGACATGCCGAACAGCGCGCGCGTGCCCACGCCCTGGGCCTGCAGGCGCCAGGGCGTGCCCTCTTCCAGGCGGCGGAACACCAGCACGCCGGCGTCGGGCTGCGCCAGCAGGGCGGCCAGCGTCGCCTGGCCGAACTCCGCGGCGTCGCTCTCGCCCACCGGGCGCGCGGTGCCGACATGGCCCAGGAAGAAGCCTTCGCCGTCGTGGCGCGGCTCGCCGCGCAGCGTCCACAGCTCGGTCGTGTCGCCCATCTGCAGCAGCGCGCGCTGCTCGGTGATGGGGGCGTGGGCGGCGAGCTGGCGCGACAGCGGCCAGCTGGCGGCCGAACCGCCCGTCCCAGGCGACACGCCCTCGGCGCCCGGCAGCGGCGCGGCCAGGCCGGTGAGGGCCGTGCCCAGCGGCGGGTTGATCTTCCAGCCCGCGGGGCGGCGCGCCGGCGGGCGCCACGTGGTGAGGCGGTGGGTGGCGTCGGTCTCCCAGATCCAGGCGTCGGAAAGGGCCAGCATCCGGGCGCGATCCTCGGTGGCCTGGCGCACGGCGCCCGCGCTGCGCGCCCTCATCCACAGCGCGCCCGCCACGGCGCCGATCGCACCGAAGGCGGCCAGGGCCAGGATCGCGAGCACGGCCAGCGTCGGGGTCATCGTTTCTCAGCAAGCCACATGCGGCCGATTGTAAGGAGCAAAGCCGGGCGTGCCGAAGGCGCACGAAGGACGGCAATGTGTTGTCAATCCACCTCGCCGTCGGGAGGTCGTGACACTTTTTGCGTTCGCACGCGCAATCGATTGCGCCGGGCCGCCCGATTGCGCATCCTCGGGCAGGCGAGGCGCAACGCGGTCAAAGGCCCGTGCCGTGCGGAGTATTTCGCCATTGACGCCTCCTGGCGGCGCGGACATGCTTACATTACAGGGCGAGAATGCTCGAGTATTCTTGAATCAGGGTGCGATGGTCGATTTGAATAACTCCGGAGTCGAGGACATGGCAGCCAAGCCGGTGCTGGACGCCGCCTGCATGGCCGAGTTGCGCGCCCTGGATCCGGATGGCAAGGCCCAGTTGGTCAAGCGCGTGCTGGCCACGTACCGGGCCTCGCTCGCCAAGCTCGTCGAGCAGTTGCGCGTGGCGCGTGCCGACGAGGCGTGGGACCAGGTCTCCCGGGTGGCCCATACCCTGAAGTCGTCCTCGGCCAGCATCGGCGCGCTGGCGCTGTCGGCCCTGTGCGCCGACATCGAGCGCCTGCTGCGGGCCGGCGACAACGCCGGCGCCGGCGAGCTCATCGAGCCGTTCCATGCCGAGGTGCGCCGCGTCGACGCGGCCGTCGGCCAGACCCTGCAGCACCTCGAGGCGGCGGCCTCATGACGCTGCACCACGGCGTGAGCCTGGAAGCGACCGACCGTCGCCCGACGGTGCTGCTCGTCGACGACGA
>JABCYW010000176.1 GCA_013289985.1 Betaproteobacteria bacterium
GGTCACCAACCGCGCCGCTCTTGAGGAACCTTCCGGCTCACCCCGCTGCGTCGCGGTCAAAGCTGACTTGTGATCAGCGAAGCCCACGATTCTATGTCAGCAATTTGCAGATGCGCAAGGGGTCTGCGAGAAAAACTTTCAACACCCAAGGAAGCCTAGAGTCCTTCGGCCGTCCGTACCGCGATGCTCTGCACTTCGGCCCGCCCTTCGCGCGGCCGGTGCCGCAGCCACCACACGCTGCCCTTCTTGATCGTCCACGGGTCGCCGAATCGCGCCGACTCGCCCGCCATCAGGTAGGCGGCCACGCGGCCCAGCGTGGGCTGGTGCCCCACCACCAGCACCGCCTCGCGCGCGTCGGGCCAGCGCGTCGCGGCCAGCAGGCTCTCCACATCGCCGTCCGGCCCCAGCGCCGGCGTCTTCTTCACGCGCCGCCCGAGGGCCGCCACCGTCTGCTGGCACCGCAGCGCCGGGCTGGTGAGCACGCGCGCCGAGTCGGGCAGGAACTGGTTGAGCCAGTCGGCCACCCGGCGCGCCTGGCGCTCTCCCTTGGGGCTCAGCGGTCGCTCGAGATCGGCGATCGGGTCATCGAGATGGTCGCCGGCTTCGGCGTGTCGCCACAGGATCAGGTCCATGTCCTTCGCTCCGCGAATGGGGGAGGGTGTTGAGACTACTGGCGGAAGCGGGCCATCAGGGCCTGCTGCGCACTCACGCCGTCGCTGCTGACGCGCTCGTACCTGCCATTGGACTGCAGCAACCATGCATCCCGTGTGTCACGCAGGTAGGGAACCAGGCATTCGTCGATCACGCGCTGGCGCATCGCGCGATCGCGGATCGGCCAGGCGAGCTCGATGCGGCGGAGCATGTTGCGCAGCATCCAGTCGGCGCTCGACAGGTACAGCGCCTCCTCGTCGTCGGAGTCGCCCCAGCGCATGTAGATGATGCGCGAGTGCTCCAGGAAGCGGCCGACCACGGAGCGCACCCGGATGTTGTTCGTGAGTCCCTCGATGCCCGGGGGCAGCGAGCACGCGCCGCGCACGATGAGGTCGATGCTGGCACCGGCCTGGCCGGCGGCCACCAGCGCGTCGATGAGCGTCGTGTCGGTGAGCGCGTTGACCTTGACCACGATGCGCGCCGGCTTGCCCGCGCGCGCGGCCTCGCCCACCTGCGCGATGTGCGCCAGCAGCCGCTTGTGCAGCACGAAGGGCGCGGTGAGCAGGTGGCGCGGCGGCTTCATGCGCGTGAGGCTGGCGATCTGCTGGAAGATCTGGTCGGCGTCGGCCGTGATGCCGTCGTCGGCGCTCAGGTAGCCGATGTCGGTGTACAGGCGGGCCGTCTTCGGGTTGTAGTTGCCGGTGGACAGGTGCACGTAGCGGCGCAGCTGCGGCCCGCGCGGCGACGCCTCGCGCCGAGTCACCAGCAGCAGCTTGGCGTGCGTCTTCAGGCCGACGATGCCGTAGACCACCTGCGCGCCCACCGCCTCCAGGCGCTCGGCCCAGTTGATGTTGGCCTCCTCGTCGAAGCGCGCCTTCAGCTCCACGACCACCATCACTTCCTTGCCGCGCCGCGCCGCCTCGATCAGCAGGTCCATCAGCACCGACTTCTCGCCGGTGCGGTAGATCGTCTGCTTGATGGCCAGCACCTGCGGATCGAGCACGGCCTCGCGCAGGAACTCCACCACCGGCTCGAAGCTCTCGAACGGGTGGTGCAGCAGCACGTCGTTCTCGCGCAGCCGGTCGAACATCGAGCCGGTGCGCGGCAGGCGGCCGCGCGGCCACGACGCCTCGTAGGGCGAGAAGCGCAGCTCGGGCCCGTGCAGCGGGTCGCCGGCCTGGTCGATCAGCTCGTTCAGGCGCACCAGGTTCACCGGGCCGTTGACGCGGTGCAGCGCCGCCTCGGGCAGGTCGAACTGCGCGAGCAGCAGGCGCCACAACGCCTCGGGACAGGTGTTGACCACCTCCAGGCGGATCGCGCGGCCGTAGTGGCGGGTGGTGAGTCCGCGGCGCAGCGCCTGGCGCAGGTTGCGGATGTCGTCCTCGTCCACTTCCAGCTCGGAGTCGCGCGTGACGCGGAACTGCGAGAACGATTCGACGACGCGCCCCGGGAACAGCTCGGCCAGGTGCGCGCGGATCACGCTGGAGAGCAGCACGAAATGCTGTTCACCCTTCGGGCCGCAGTTGTCCGGCATCCGGATCACGCGCGGCAGCACGCGCGGCACCTTCACGATGGCGATGGTGTTCTCGCGCCCGAAGGCGTTGCGTCCGCCCAGCTGCACGATGAAGTTCAGCGACTTGTTGGCGACCTGCGGGAACGGGTGCGCCGGATCCAGCCCGATCGGCACCAGCAGCGGCCGCACCTCGCGCTCGAAGAAGCGCGCCACCCAGTCGCGCTGGCTCACGCTGCGTTCGGCGTGGTTGACGATGCGGATGCCGTGCAGCGCCAGCGACGGCATCACCTGCTCGTTGAACACGCCGTACTGCTCGTCGATCAGCGCGTGCGCCTCGCCGGCGATGCCCACCAGCTCGCGCCAGGCGTCGCCCGCGCCGGGGGCCCGGGCCGCCTCAAGCGCCCCGGCGAAGCGCACCTCGAAGAACTCGTCGAGATTGGACGACACGATGGTGACGTAGCGCAGCCGCTCCAGCAGCGGAACGTCGGCCCGGAGCGCCTGGGCCAGCACGCGCCGGTTGAATTCGAGGATGGAACGCTCGCGATTGAGCAGCGGCAGTCGCAAGGCGGGCACTGCCATGGGGGCGTCGGTCATCGCCCCAGTTTATGAAGCTTTGATGACAATTTCGAGACAAGGGGCCGGACTTACCCGCACGAATGCTGTCGGCAAGCCGTCTGGCCGCTCATCCGCAGCACCCGCGGAAGCGTCAGCGAGCGGCGGCGACGTCCACCAGTTCGGCCCCGAACACGCTGCGCACCAGCTGCAACGTGACCGGCCGGCCCTCGGGCGCGCCCTTCCAGACGGACTCGTCCACGCACTCGTCCAGCGGGCGCGGCACCCCGGCGTTGGCCGAGGCGGCGCTGGCCACCTCCAGCCGGAACCGGCAGCCGGCGTCGGACGTGGGCGGCACGCGGCGTGCAACCACGCCGGCCTCGGCGTCGTCGGCGCCCACAAGGCGGTTGAGGGTCGCCGGAACGGCCTGCGAGATCAGCAGCCACGCCGCGAAGGTGGCCCCGACCATCACGAACCCCATGAACAGCGCCTTGCCACCGCGGTCGACCTCGCGTTGCGCGTCCGCGTCCGCGCGCGCCCGCGCGACGAGCCTCGTGAAGCCGGTGCCGAAGAAGAGCGCGACGAGCGGCGCCGCGATACGCAGCAGCGGCGCCGGCTGGAAGCCCGGATGGCGCACCAGGCTCCAGGCGCTCCACGCCAGGGCGGCGGCAAACGCACCGGCCAGCGCCCGGCCACTGGGCACGAACGCCATCAATGCGCCTCGTCCCAGTTCTGCCCGATGCCCACCTCGGCGATCAACGGCACCGACAGCTGCGCGACGCCCGCCATCAGCCTCGGCACCTCGGTCTTCACCCACTCGACCTCGGCCTCGGGCACCTCGAACACCAGTTCGTCGTGCACCTGCATCACCATGCGCGTGGCCTTGCCCTCGTCGTCCAGCGCCTTCTGGACGGCCAGCATCGCCAGCTTGATCAGGTCGGCGGCGGTGCCCTGCATCGGCGCGTTGATGGCCTGGCGCTCGGCGCCGGCGCGCAGCGGGCCGCTGCCCCCGTTGATCTCGGGCAGGGAGATGCGGCGGCCGAACAGCGTCTCGACGTAGCCCTTCTCCGCGGCGCTGGCCTTGGTCTCGTCCATGTAGCGGCGGACGCCGGCGAAGCGCGCGAAGTAGCGGTCGATGTAGTCCTTGGCCGCCTTCTGCTCGATGCCCAGCGACTGCGACAGTCCGTACGCGCCCATGCCGTAGATCAGCCCGAAGTTGATCGTCTTGGCGTAGCGGCGCTGCTCGCTGGTGACCTCCTCGGTGGCCAGGCTGAACACCTCGGCCGCCGTGGCGCGGTGCACGTCCATGCCGTCGTTGAACGCCCGCAGCAGGCCCGGATCCTGGCTGATGTGGGCCATCAGCCGCAGCTCGATCTGCGAGTAGTCGGCCGACACGATCACGTGCCCCGGCGGCGCCACGAAGGCCTCGCGCACGCGCCGGCCTTCCGCCGTGCGGATGGGGATGTTCTGCAGGTTCGGGTCGTTGCTGGACAGCCGCCCGGTGATCGCCACCGCCTGCGCGTAGTGGGTGTGCACGCGGCCGGTTTCGGGATTGATCATCTGCGGCAGCTTGTCGGTGTACGTGCCCTTCAGCTTCGACAGGCCGCGGTGCTCCAGCAGCCTGGCCGGCAGCGGGTAGTCCAGCGCCAGCTTCTCCAGCACGCTCTCGTCGGTGGACGGCGCGCCCGACGCCGTCTTCTTGGTGACGGGCAGGCCCAGCTTGCCGAACAGGATCTCGCCGATCTGCTTGGGCGAGCCGAGGTTGAACGGCTGGCCGGCGATCTCGTAGGCCTCGTTCTCCAGCGCCAGCATGCGCTCGGCCAGCATGCGCGACTGCTCGGCCAGGCGTAGGCTGTCGATCAGCACGCCGTGGCGTTCGACGCGGCCCAGCGCGGCGCTGGTGGGCATCTCGATGGACTCGTAGACGAACTTCAGGCCCGGCACGGCAGCCAGGCGCGGGTACAGCGTCTGGTGCACCTGCAGCGTCATCTCGCTGTCCTCGCCGGAGTACAGCGCCGCACGCTCGATGTCCACCTGCGAGAACGGGATCTGCTTGGCGCCCTTGCCGCACAGGTCCTCGTAGTCGAGGCCCTTGCGGCCCAGGTGGCGCTCGGCCAGGCTGGACAGCGAGTGCGGGCGATGCGCCTCCAGCACGTAGCTTTCCAGCAGCGTGTCGTGCGCCCAGCCCTGCACCGCGATGCCGATGTTGGCGAACACGTGCGAGTCGTACTTGATGTGCTGGCCCACCTTCTTCGCCGCCGGGTTCTCCAGCCACGGGCGCAGCCGCGAGATGACCTCGTCGAAGGGCAGCTGGTCGGGCGCGCCGGGGTAGTCGTGGCGCAGCGGCACGTAGGCCGCCTTGCCGGGCTCCACCGCGAAGGAGATGCCCACGATGCGGGCGCGCATCGCGTCCAGCGAATCGGTCTCGGTGTCGAGCGCCGAGAGCTCGGCGGCCTGCAGCTTCGCGATCCAGGCGTCGAGCTGCTCGAAGGTGAAGATGGTGTCGTACTGGCCCGCCGGGGCCGGCGCGGGCGAGGGCGCCGCGGCCTCCGGCGCGTCGTCGAACAGTCCCAGGTTGCCGCCGGCCGCCGCGGGCGCGCGCGCCGCGGTCGCGCCCAGCTGCTTCTCGATCTCCTCGCGCCAGCCGCGGAAGCCGTAGCGCCTGTAGAACTCCAGCAGGCGCGCGTGGTCCGCCGGACGCAGTGCCAGCGCGTCGAGCGCCGGCCACTTCTCGACGTAGGGCGACATGTCGTGATCGGTGACCACCGTGACCAGCTTGCGCCCCATCGGCAGCCAATCGAGCGCGGCGCGCAGGTGCTCGCCCACCGCGCCCTTCATCGCGGGCGCCGCGGCGATCACGCCGTCGAGCGAGCCGTGCTCCTGCAGCCACTTGACGGCCGTCTTGGGCCCCACCTTGTTGACGCCGGGCACGTTGTCCACGGTGTCGCCGATCAGCGAGAGGTAGTCGACGATGCGATCGGGCGGCACGCCGAACTTGGCCAGCACGCCGGCCACGTCCAGCGTCTCGTTGCTCATCGTGTTGATCAGCGTGACGTGGTCGTTCACGAGCTGGGCCAGGTCCTTGTCGCCGGTGGAGATCACCGTCTTCCAGCCCGCCGCGGTGGCCGCGCGGGCCAGGGTGCCGATGGCGTCGTCGGCCTCGATGCCCGGCACCATGACGATGGGCCAGCCCAGCATCTCCACCACCGCGTGGATGGGCTCGATCTGCAGCGCCAGGTCGTCCGGCATCGACGCGCGGTTGGCCTTGTACTCGGGATACCAGTCGTCGCGGAAGGTCTTGCCCTTGGCGTCGAAGACGCAGGCGGCGTAGTCGGCGCCGATCTGGTCGCGCAGGAGCTTCATCATCGCGACCATGCCGCGGATCGCCCCGGTGGGCTCGCCCTCGGGCCCGCGCAGGTCGGGCATCGCGTGATAAGCACGGTAAAGATAGCTGGAGCCATCCACCAGGAGCAAGGTTTTCTCGGTCATCCCGCCATTGTGCCGGGGGCGCGCGCCGCCCGCGCTCGACAGCAAACCGCGGAAACCCGCGCGCGGCGCCGAGCGCTTAGAATCGTCGCATGATCGCCCGTACCGCTTCGTCCCTTTGCTGCGCCGCCCTGCTGGCGCTGGCCGGCACCACCGCCTTCGCGCAGCACGCCCCGGCCACGCCGGCGCATGCGGCGCCCGCCCCGGCGGTCGCCGCGTCCGCGGTCGACCCGGCCACCGGCGAGCTGGTGGAAACGGCCGCCGCGCCGAGCAAGGACGCGAAGATCGAGCATCTGGTCGTCGAGGATTCGCAGGTCAAGATCGAGGAGACCCGCGTGCGCGGCGTCACCAGGAAGATCGTCGTGCATTCCAAGATCCCGGGCATGGGCAGCTACGAGATCCAGCCCAAGGATCCCAGCGTCGCGCCCGAGAACGACCACGGCGCGGGCATGCGCACGTTCAACTTCCCCTTCTGACGCCGTGCCCGGCGCGCTGACCGCGGCCGCACCGGCCGGCGCCGCGCGCGGCGCCGCCCCCACCCGGACCTGCTGATGGCTGTCTACACGGAAGTCGACGTCGACACGGCGGCCGCGCTGCTGCGCACGCTGGACGCCGGCACGCTCACCTCCATGCGCGGCTGTGCCGGCGGCATCGAGAACACCAACTACTTCGTCCATTCCGACAAGGGCGACTGGGTGCTCACCGTGTTCGAGCGCCTCGGCTTCGAGCAGCTGCCCTTCTATCTCGGCCTCATGCAGCACCTGGCGCGCAAGGGCCTGCCGGTGCCCGAGCCGCGCACCGACGCGGCGGGCAACTTCCTGCACTCGATCGGTGGCAAGCCGGCGTCGCTGGTGAACCTGCTGCCCGGCCAGAGCATCGATGCGCCGATGCTGGCGCACTGCTCGCTGCTGGGCGTGACGCTGGCGCACCTGCACACCGCCGCGCTCGACTTCCCCACGCAGCAGCCCAACCTGCGCGGCCTGGCCTGGTGGGCGCGGACCGTGCCCGTCGTGGGCCCGCACGTGGGGCCCGCGCTCGCGCGACGCCTGGACGAGGAGTTGGCCTTCCAGCAGCGCTTCCACGCCGCCGCCAGCACGCAGTCGCTGCCCAGGGGTCCGGTGCACGCCGACCTGTTCCGCGACAACGCGCTGTTCGACGGCCCGCCCGACGCGCCGCGCCTGTCGGGCGTGTTCGACTTCTACTTCGCGGGCGTCGACCACCACGTCTACGACCTGGCCGTGTGCGTCAACGACTGGTGCATCGATCTGGCCACCGGCCGCCTGGAGCCCGAGCACGCC
>JABCYW010000177.1 GCA_013289985.1 Betaproteobacteria bacterium
AGGGCTGGGGACGCATCATCCAGATCTCGTCGGTCAACGGCGCCAAGGGCCAGGCCGGCCAGACCAACTACTCGGCGGCCAAGGCCGGCATGCACGGTTTCTCGATGGCGCTGGCCCTCGAGATGGCCAACAAGGGCGTCACGGTCAACACGGTCAGCCCCGGCTACATCGGCACCGACATGGTCAACGCGATCAAGCCCGAGGTGCTCGAGAAGATCGTCGCCACCATCCCCGTCAAGCGCCTGGGCACGCCCAGCGAGATCGCCTCCATCGTCGGCTGGCTGGCCGGCGACGAGTCGGGCTTCACGACGGGCGCCGAGTTCGCCGTCAACGGCGGGCTGCACATGGGCTGAGCCCGTCGTTCGTCGTTTTCCCGCAGGGCCCCGGCGCGCAGGCGTTCGGGGCCTTTTTCCGTCCGGGAGCGGCCCATAATGCGCAGCACAACGAGGACCGTCTCCAGGGAGGAGATCACATGGACGAAACGCGCTTCACGCCGCCCAAGGCGGCGGTGGACGACATGGCCGCGGAAGGCGATGACATCGTCGTTCCCGACGCCGTGCTCAGGAAGATCCGCAACGCGTGGATCGCCGCGCTGGTCTCCGCCGGCGTCACGCTGGTCGTGGCGCTGCTGGCGCTCGCCGGCAATCACGTCGGGCCGTTCACGGGCGGCGAACTGGTGGACGTGGTGTTCATCCTCGCGCTGGCCTTCGGCATCAGCCGCAAGAGCCGCACCTGCGCGGTGATCATGTTCGGCTACTTCCTCGTGTCCAAGATCCTGCTGATCAGCCAGACCGGCCAGGCCGGCGGCCTGTTCATGGGCATCGCCTTCCTCTACTTCTACGCGATGGGCGTGGCGGGTACCTTCGAGTATCACAAGCTGCGCAAGCGTTGATGACCAGCGCGTCCGCGATGACCCGCGACCCGGGCATCGACCTGCTGCGCGGCCTGTCCATCGTCCTGGTGGTGATGCACCACACCGCGCTGCGCATCCCGCTCGACAAGGGGGTGCTGTCCGGCCGCTTGCCCGACTGGTTCCTCTACGGCATCCAGTACGACGGCTTCGAGTCGGTGTTCCTGTTCTTCGTGATCTCGGGCTTCCTGATCACCTCGAACTCGCTCGCGCGCTGGGGCGCGCTGGCGACGATCGACGCCAAGGCGTTCTGGCGCCGTCGCGCGGCGCGCATCGTGCCGTGCCTGCTGCTGCTCGTGGCCGTGCTGTGCGGGCTGGCGCTCGCGGGCGTGCCGCACTACACGCTGGAGCAGCCGGGCCAGACGCTGCCGCGCGCCGCGTTCGCCGCGATCGGCCTGCACATCAACGTCTACGAGGCGAACACCGGCTACCTGCCCGCGGGCTGGGACGTGCTGTGGTCGCTGTCCATCGAGGAGGTGTTCTACCTCGCGTTCCCCGTCGTCTGCCTGGTGCTCGGCCGCACGCGCCTGCTGGTGCCGGCGTTGCTGGCGCTGGCGCTGTCCATACCCCTGGTGCGTTCGCACATCCACCACGACGAGATCTGGGCCGAGAAGAACACCCTGCAGGGCATGGCGGCGATCGCCACCGGCGTGCTGGCCGCGCTGCTGGTGCGGCGCTGGCCGCGGGTGCCCCGGTCGACGCTGCGCTGGACGACGGCGCTGGGCGTCGTCGGACTGCTGGCGGTGTACTTCGCCGGCACGCCGCTCTGGCACGCGCTGCACTACGGCTACATGCTGGTGCTGACCTTCTCGGCGGCGGCGCTGGTCGTCGCGTCGCACTGGCGCGCGGTCGAACACGCCGGGGCGCCCGCGCGCGCGGGTGCGAAGGCGCTCGCGTGGCTGCGCTCATTCGGCCGCCTCAGCTACGAGATCTACCTCACGCACATGTTCGTCGTCTGGGCCGTGGTCGACGCGTTCAAGGCCGCCGGTGGCGATCCGCGCCTGGGCGTGGCCTGGTACGCGCCGGTGCTGGCGGGCGCGTGGGCGCTGGGCTGGCTGGTCGCGCGCTTCGTCTCCCAGCCGCTCGAGCGGCGCTTCACGCGCAGGGGCACGTCGCCCTCGACCGCGTTCGGCAAGGAGCTTCCCGCATGAAACTCACCTGGGTCGTCGTCCCGGTGGTCGCCGCCGGCCTGGCGGCGGCCGGCTGGTACTACCGCGGATCGGCGCCGCTGGCCGGCGCGGCGCGGGCCGTCCTGCCCGCCGACGGTTCGCAGCCGCCGCCGCTGCAGGCCGCGGGCGTGCACAAGTGTGTCGGTCGCGGCGGCACGAGCTACATCGATGGCCCCTGCCCGGCGGGCACCAGCGAGGCGGCCGCCACGCACGGCACGATGACGGTGACGTCGTTCCCCAAGCCGGCGCCGGCGCCTTCCGCGCTCGCGTCCTCGGTGCTGGGCGGCCCCATCATCAAGCCCATGGATCCCGACGAACGCGACCGCCTGCGCGACAAGGCGATCGAGGACGCCGCGAACCGGCACTGAAGAGGCCGCTTCGACGCCCGGGGCGGTCAGTACAGTCGCAGTTCGACCAGGCGCGTGGCACGGCCGGGCGCGTCGACCACGCGCACGCGCACGCGCCGGGCCTCCAGCGCGGGCCACGCGACCGTCGTGATGCCGTTGCCGACCGCGACGGCCGACGGCGCCGCGGCCACGTCGCGCCATTGGTCGTCGACCTGCACCTGGATCGCGTAGCGCGCGGGCGCGGCAAACGCCTTGCCGTCGTCGGTGAACGCCAGTTCCGCGCGTGCCAGGCGCGTCGGCTTGCCCAGGTCCAGCGCGAACCAGTTGTCCCGGCTGGCGGCGCCTTGCGTGCTCCAGCCCTTGGGCAGTTCCGGGAAGAACCACAGGCGACCGTCGATGGCACCGAACAGGGCGTCGGCATCGGCCGACGTCGACGACGAGGGCGTCGGGTACCCGGAGCGGCGGATGTTGGTGGCCAGGTCGATCGGCGCGGACGGCGTGGGCCGAGCGCGGTTGGAGATGCGCGTCTCCAGCCGCGACAGGTGGTCGGCATGGGCGGCGGCGCTCCCGTCGACGAACAGCGTGAGGCCCGCGCCGCGCCGATAGTGCGTGCCGTCCGCATCGAAGACCAGCGTCAGCAGGTGTCCGTGCCAGGGCACGTCCTGGATGGCGAACCAGGGCCACCAGCCCGGCGCGTCCGGCGTGGCGGGCAGCATCGGATCGACGACCAGCAGGCTGCCGTCGTCGTTGCCCGGCCGGATGCCCAGCAGGCCGCCGATCACCAGGTCGACGTAGCTCGAGTGGAAGTAGTGGTGGCTGCGCACGTCGCCGACGATGACGTGGCCGGTCTCGGGGTCGTAGTCCTCCTGCAGGTCCGGCGTGTCGCCCTGGAAGTGCAGGCGGGTGTAGTCCTGCAGCAGCCGCACGTAGTCGTCGCGGTGGATGGTGTCCTGGTGGTAGTCGTCCAGCAGGTTGGCCAGGCCGGTGAGCACCTGCGAGACCTGGAACGGCCACACCGGGCCGTTCCACTGGCACTCGGGGCGGGTCGAGTCCGGGAAGTACCGGTACTGCTGCAGGTAGTGCGCGTAGCCCGGCCCGACGGTGCGCAGCCCGAACGGGCCCTGGAATTCCTGCGTGGACAGCAGGTGCGCCCAGGCCTGCGCGTACCCGGGCTTGTCGTCCGGCAGCCCGGCATACCATGGCAGGTATCCGGCCAGCTCGCGGCCGCGGATGAAATCGCCGTAGTGGACGAAGGCGTTGTCCTGCTGGTGGCGGTCGGTGAAATGCTGCAGGCCGTCGTTCCACAGCCGCGACTGCACCTGGGTCTTGAGCGCCTGCGCGCGGTCGGCGTAGGCCCGGGCCGCGGGCGCGTCGCCGGCCAGTGCCGCGATGTGGCCGATGGCGCGCGCGTTGGCGTACATGAACGCGTTGATGGTGGGCCGGAACGCCATGCCGCCCGTGAAGCCGTCCTTGCCGCCGCTGGCATCGATGGAGGAGATCGTGTATTCGGTGGCGTCGAGCAGCGGCTCGATCCAGTACAGGCCCTGGCGCGGGTCGAAATGGTCGTCCCAGGCGTTGTAGACATAGCGCATCGCGCGCAGGTTGCGCAGCAGCGGCGCGGCGTCGCCGGTGACCCGGTAGCGCTGCCAGGCGGCGTCCGCGATCGCCTCGCTGAAGTGGCGGTCGTTGCCGGCGTCGGCGTACAGGTAGTCGATGAAGCTGTCGACCGGGCGCGGGTCGCGCAGCCAGCGGCCCTCCAGCAGCGGGAACGCGGCGGAATCGTTCAGGGTGCTGTACGGCTTGCGATCCCAGCCCACCTCCGGCAGGAATTCCGTGAACACGGTGCCCTGCGCGCCGATGTCGCGCAGGTGCGAGCGGAACAGCTGCCAGCGGTAGAAATAGACGCGGTTCAGGCGCGCGTCGGGCGTGTCGAGGAACGGGATGTTGGCGCGGTACCAGGGCGCGTCGTTGCCGAACGCCGCCTGCGCGACGCGGGCCGTGTCGATGACGGGCCGCGCGGCCGCCGCATGAGCCGGCGCGGCGGCCGCGAGCAGCGCCGAGAGCAGGATGGTTCGCATAATAGTATGACTATATTGCGGGCCATCCGGGTGGGCATCCGGGAAATCACAGGGGGCCATCGCCACCGACGAGGCCTCGCGACCTCGATTTATCGTCTGACTATTTCGGCGTGCTCAGGTCGCGCTGATCGCGTCCAGCAGCTCCGTCTCCACCTGGATCTGCAGCCGGTTGTTCTGCAGCGCGGCGCCGTCGACGAGAAAGGTGTCCTCCACGCGCTCGCCCAGCGTGGACACCTTGGCGAGCTGCAGGTTGATGCGGTACTGCGCCAGCACGCGGGCCACGGCGTAGAGCAGGCCGGAGCGGTCGGACGCGCTGATCGACAGCAGCCAGCGCTGCGCGCGCTCGTCGGGGCGCAGCGACACGCGCGGCACCACCGGGAACGACTTCACGCGGCGCGAGACGCGGCTCGTGCGCGGCGTGGGCAGCGGGCCGGTGGACGCGGCGGCCAGCGCGGCCTGGTTCTCCACCAGCGCGATCAGGTCGCGGTAGCCGGCCGGGCCGTCGTCCTCGTAGGCCGGGTTCACCACCTGGAAGGTGTCGAGCGCGTAGCCGGCGTTGGTGGTGTGGATCTTGGCGTCCTGGATGGAGAAGCCGGCGCCGTCGAAGTAGCCGCAGATGCGCGCGAACAGGTCGGGGCGGTCGGGCGAGAACATCAGCACCTGCAGGCCTTCGCCCAGCGGCGACGGGCGGGCGCGCACGACGGGCACCGCGGTCTCGATGTGGCGCCACAGCGAGCGCGCGTGCCAGGCCAGCTCGTTGGGGTCGTGGCGGGCGAAGTAGCTGAGGTCCAGCGTCTTCCACAGCGGCTGCTCGGTGCCGGGCAGCGCCGAATGCAGCGCGAGGATCTGGCGCGCCTCCTTCTTGCGCGCCTCGATCTCGGCGTCGAGCGCCAGCACGTCGCCGCCGAGCTTGCGCATGGTCAGGCGGTAGAGATCCTCCAGCAGCTTGCCCTTCCACGCGTTCCAGACCTTGGGGCTGGTGCCGCGGATGTCGGCCACGGTGAGCAGGTACAGCGCGGTGAGGCGGCGCGGGTCGCCCACCCTGGCGGCGAAGTCGGCGATCACGCGCGCGTCGGACAGGTCTTCCTTCTGCGCCACGTGGCTCATCGTGAGGTGGTGGCGCACCAGGAACTCGATGAAGTCGGCGTCTTCCTTGGCGATGCCGTGGTCCTTGCAGAAGCGCCGCACCTCGCTGCCGCCCAGCTCGGAGTGGTCGCCGCCGCGGCCCTTGGCCACGTCGTGGAACAGCGCGGCCACGTACAGCAGCCACGGCTTGTCGAAGCTCGCGGCCAGCGCGGTGCACTTCGGGTACTCGTGGGCATGCTCGGGAATGAAGAAGCGGCGCACGTTGCGCAGCACCATCAGGATGTGCTGGTCCACCGTGTAGACGTGGAACAGGTCGTGCTGCATGCGCCCGACGATGCGGCGGAACACCCACAGGTAGCGGCCCAGCACCGAGGTGGCGTTCATCAGCCGGAACGCGTGCGTCTGGCGCTGCGGTGCCTGCAGGATGGCCAGGAAGCGGGCGCGGTTGACGGGATCCTTGCGGAACGCGCCGTTCATCTGGTTGCGCACGTTGTACAGCGCGCGGATGGTGCGCGCCGACAGGCCGCGCAGCTGCTCCGTGACCTGGTACAGGTGGAAGGTCTCGAGGATCGCGTGCGGCTCGTTCTTGTACAGGTCGTCGGAGACGATCTCCAGCAGGCCGCCGCGATCGAGGAAGCGCTCGTTGAGCGGCAGCATCGGCAGGTCTTCCGAGCCGTTGATGCGCTCCTCCAGGTTCAGCAGCAGCACCTCGTTGAGCTGGGACACGGCCTTGGCCGCCCAGTAGTAGCGCTGCATCAGCATCTCCGACGCGCGCATGGTGGTGTTGCCGTGGTAGCCGAACGACTCGGCCACGGCCGTCTGCAGGTCGAACACGAGGCGATCCTCGCGCCGCGCCGCGACCAGGTGCAGGCGCGCGCGGATCAGCTTGAGCGTGCCCTCCTGGCGCTGCAGCTGCTTCACCTCGAAGGGCGTGAGCAGGCCGTGGGTGGCCATCTCGCTCCAGGTGCGGCCCAGGCCCGCGGCACGCGAGATCCAGGTGAGCACCTGCAGGTCGCGCAGGCCGCCCGGGCTTTCCTTGCAGTTGGGCTCCAGCGAATAGGGCGTGTCCTCGTACTTGACCTGGCGCTGGCGCATCTCGAAGGTCTTCGCGCGCAGGAACGCCCGCGCATCCATCGCCTCGGTGTTCACGCGGCGGAACGCGTTGAACATGCGGCGCGAGCCCGTGAGCAGGCGGCTCTCGAGCAGCGCGGTCTGCACCGTGACGTCGGCGCGCGCCTCCAGCAGGCATTCGTCGATGGTGCGCACCGACGAGCCGATCTCCAGGCCGATGTCCCAGCAGGCGGTGATGAAGCCCTCGATGGTGCCGCGCAGCGCCTCGGCGGCGCCCGGGCTGTCGTCCTTGTGCGCGTTGGGCAGCAGCACCAGCACGTCGACGTCGGAGTAGGGGAACAGCTCGCCGCGCCCGTAGCCGCCCACGGCCAGCAGCGCGGCGGCGGCGGGCATGCCGGCGTGCGACCAGAGGTCGGCGAGCGTCTGGTCGACGTGCCTGGCCAGCGCCCGCAGCAGGGCGGAGGCGGCCGGCGCGGTGGCGCGCGACTCGCGGAAATGGTCCAGCAGCGCGGCCTTGCCGGAGCGGAAGCGCTCGCGCAACTCGGCCACGGACGCGCGGGGCGCAGTCGCGGGCGGGGCGGCCAGGGTCGTGTCGGGCGACGTCACGCCGGGATCAGGCGGCGCTGACGTCGCTCAGCAGCCGGTTGAGCACCGGTGCCTTCACGAACGCGGGCACCGGCGGGCTGCCGGCCGACACCGTGAGCACCTCGTAGCCGGTCTCGGTGACGACGATCGTGTGCTCCCACTGGGCGGACAGCGAGCGATCCTTCGTGACGATGGTCCAGCCGTCGCCGAATTCCTTGATGTCGCGCTT
>JABCYW010000178.1 GCA_013289985.1 Betaproteobacteria bacterium
GTGGGCCTGCTGATCGCGGCGCCCGCCGCCTACTCGATGGCCTTCTTTCCCAGCAAGCGCACCAAGCAGATCCTGATGTGGATGCTGTCCACCAAGATGATGCCGGCGGTCGGCGCGCTGGTGCCCGTGTACGTGATCGCGCAGAGCCTGCACCTGCTCGACACCACCTTCGCGCTGATCGTGGTGTTCATGCTCGGCAACCTGCCGCTGATGGTGTGGATGCTGTACTCGCACTTCAAGGACATCCCGCCGGAGATCCTCGAGGCCGCGCGCATGGACGGCGCCTCGCTGCTGACCGAGTTCCGCCACGTGATCCTGCCGCTGGCCATGGGCGGCATCGCCTCCACCGGCCTGCTGTGCCTGGTGCTCGCGTGGAACGAGGCGTTCTGGTCGCTCAACCTCACGGCCGCCAACGCCGGCACGCTCGCCGCGCTGATCGCGTCGTACTCCAGTCCCGAGGGGCTGTTCTGGTCCAAGCTGTCCGCGGCCTCGGTGCTGGCCATCGCGCCCATCGTCGTGTTCGGCTGGTTCAGCCAGAAGCAGCTCGTCCAGGGCCTCACCTTCGGCGCCGTCAAGTAAGAAAGAAGGATAGAGACATGCCATTCCTGGAACTCAAGGGCGTCGAGAAGCAGTTCGGCGAAGTCAAGACGATCAAGGGGGTCGATCTCGCGATCGAGCGCGGACAGTTCACCGTGTTCGTCGGGCCTTCGGGCTGCGGCAAGTCCACGCTGCTGCGCCTGATCGCGGGCCTGGAGACGCTCACCGCGGGCAGCATCTGGCTGGACGGCCGCGAGATCACGCGGCTGCCGTCGGCGCAGCGCGACCTCGCGATGGTCTTCCAGAGCTACGCGCTGTACCCGCACATGACCGTGGCCGAGAACATGAGCTTCTCGCTGCGGCTGGCCAAGGCCGACCCGGCCGTGATCAGGAAGAAGGTCGACCGCGCGGCCGAGATCCTCAACCTCGGGCCCTACCTGCAGCGCCTGCCGCGCGAGATGTCGGGCGGCCAGCGCCAGCGCGTGGCCATCGGGCGCGCGATCGTGCGCGAGCCCAAGGTGTTCCTGTTCGACGAGCCGCTGTCCAACCTCGATGCCGCGCTGCGCGGCCAGACGCGCGTGGAGATCGCCAAGCTGCACCGCGAGCTGGGGGCCACCACGATCTACGTCACGCACGACCAGGTCGAGGCGATGACGCTGGCCGACCAGGTGGTGGTGCTGCGCGACGGCGCCATCGAGCAGGTGGGCTCCCCTCTCTCGCTCTACGACAGGCCGGCCAACCGCTTCGTCGCCCAGTTCATCGGCACGCCGCAGATGAACGTGGTCGACCGCGCCGAGCTGCCGCCGGCCAGCGTCGCCGTGGCGGGCGCCGCCTTCGTCGGCATCCGCCCCGAGGACCTGCGCCTGACCGCGCCCGGCCAGGGGCAGATCGTCGCGCAGGTCGAGTTGGTCGAGGCCCTCGGCGCCGAGACGCTCGTGTACCTGCACACGCTGCGCGGCGCACAGGTCGTGCTGCGCCAGAACGCGCGCACCACCCTCGTGGCGGGCGACAGCGTCGGCGTCGATGTCGAGCTGGGCCATCTGCACTGGTTCGACGAGGGCGGAAAGCTCATCGCCGCCGCCCACTGAACCCGGGAATTTCCATGACCTCGACGCCTGCAGGGCGCCTGCGCCTGCTCCACCTGGGCCTCGGCTCGTTCCATCGCGCGCACCAGGCCGTGTACATGCATCGCCTGATGCAGCAAGGCGACGCGCGCTGGCAATGCGCCGGCGCCAACCTGCGCCCCGACATGGCCGACACGATCGCCGCGCTGCAGCGCCAGGGCGGCGCCTACACGCTGGAGACGGTGTCGCCGCAGGGCGAACGAAAGCTCGAGAAGATCACGTCCATCACCGAGGTCGTGCCGTTCGAGCCGACGCTCGCGCGCGTGATAGAGCTCGGCGCCGATCCGGCCACGCGCATCGTCTCGTTCACCGTCACCGAGGCGGGCTACGCGCTCGACCACGAGGGCCGGCTGGACCTCGCCCACGACGACGTCGTCAACGACCTGGCCGGCAAGCCGCCGCGCTCGATCTACGGCGTGGTGGCGGCGCTCCTGCGCGGGCGGCGTGCCGCGAACGCGGGCGCGTTGACGCTGCTCAACTGCGACAACCTGCGCCACAACGGCGACAAGTTCCGCGTCAACCTGCGCGCCTACGTGAGTGCCGCGGGCGACACGCCGCTTCTCGCCTGGCTCGACGCCCACGCCACCTGCCCCAACGCGATGGTGGACCGCATCACGCCGCGCCCCACGCCCGAGGTGATGGCCCGCATCCGCGCCCAGGCCGGCTGGGACGACCAGGCGCCGCTGATGGCCGAGTCCTTCATCCAGTGGGTGGTGGAGGATCGCTTCGCCAACGGCCGCCCCGAGTGGGAGCGCGTGGGCGTGGAGATGACCGGCGACGTGCAGCCCTACGAGGAGGCCAAGATCCGCATCCTCAACGCCACCCACAGCGCCATCGCCTGGGCCGGCACGCTGCGCGGCATGACCTACATCCACGAAGGCACGCGCGACGCGGCGATCCGCGGCATCGCGGCCGACTACGTCACGAACGACGTGATCCCGTGCCTGGCGCGGCCCGGCGCGGCCAGCCCGGTGGACCTGCCGGCCTATCGCGACGTCGTGCTCGACCGTTTCAGCAACGACGCCATCGCCGACACCAACCAGCGCGTGGCCGCCGACGGCTTCGCCAAGATCCCGGGCTTCATCCTGCCCACGATCCGCGAGCGCCTCGCGCAGGGCGGCGGCATCGCCTCGGTGGCGCGGCTGCCCGCGCTGTTCCTCACCTTCCTGCAGCGCTGGCACCAGGGCCGGCTGCCGTTCAGGTACGAGGACCAGGCGATGGTGCCGGAGCGCGCCCACGCGATCTGCGACGCCGTCGACCCGCTGGCCGAGTTCGTCGCCGACGCCTCGCTGTGGGGCGAGCTCGCCGGCAGCCTGGCCCTCAAGGACGCGATCGCCGCCGCGCGCATGGATCTCCATGGCCTGCTCGGCGATGCCGCGATGAGTTAATCTGGCACTTGAGCAGAGTCGACGAGGCCGCCCCATGCATACCTCCCCCCGTGTCCGCGCGCCCGAGATCGAGCACGACCACCTGCGCGATCCGATCCTGGGCTACGACCCGCCCGAAGGCTGCGGCTTCCTGCGCTGCCTGGCCCACGGCATCCCCTCGCCGCTGATCCGCTGGCATCACCACGACGAGTACGAGCTGCACCTGATCATGGAGACCTCGGGCAAGGTCTTCGTGGGCGACTACATCGGCCACTTCCAGCCGGGCCACCTCGTGCTGACGGGCCCGCGCGTGCCGCACAACTGGATCACCACCGACGCGCCGCCCGGCGGCGTGCCCCTGCGCGACCGCGTGATCCAGTTCGCGCACGAGCCCATCGAGCAGGCCTGCGAGCTGTTCCCGGAGTTCAAGGAGATCCTGCCGCTGCTGGAGCAGTCCCGCTACGGCATCGAGTTCTTCGGCGTCTCCGAGATGGCGCAGGCGCACTTCGAGCGCGTGGCCTCCAGCCGCGGCCTGGCGCGCATCGCCGGCTTCTGCGAGTTCATGGGCATGCTGGCGCGCTGCAAGGACTTCCGCCTGCTGTCCAGCGTGCAGCTGCAGTGCTCGGACGACGACGAGGCCATGGCCCAGGTCAACGCGGTGGTCAGCTACATCAGCGAGCACTGCGGCGAGCCGCTGTCCATGGCCGAGGTCTGCGAGCGATTCCGCATGCCCGAGAGCCGCTTCTCGCGCTTCTTCCGGCGCGCCACCGGCAACACCTTCACCGACTTCGTCAACCGCATGCGCATCAGCAAGGCCTGCCAGCTGCTGATGGACACCGACCGCTACGTGACGACGATCTGCTACGAGGTCGGCTTCAACAACGTGGCCAACTTCAACCGCCGCTTCCTCGAGATCAAGGGCATGACGCCCACCGATTTCCGGCGCCAGTCGGCGTCGCGCTTCGGCCTCGTCGAGACCCATTGACATGTACCTCGGCATCGACCTCGGCACGTCCGCACTGAAGGCCGTGCTGCTCGGTGCGGACGGCCGCATCGTCGCGCAGCAGAGCGCGCCGCTGGAGGTATCGCGACCGCATCCGCAGTGGAGCGAGCAGTCGCCGGCCGACTGGTGGCGCGCGCTGGGCATCGCGCTGGGCGAGCTCGCGCGCACGCACGCGAGCGCGATGCGCGCGGTGCGCGCGATCGGGCTGTCGGGGCAGATGCACGGCGCGGTGCTGCTCGACGCCGCCGGCGAGGTGCTGCGCCCCGCGATCCTGTGGAACGACGGCCGCAGCGAGCCGCAGTGCGCCGAACTTGCCGAACGCGCTCCGCGGCTGGCGCAGATTGCCGGCAACCTCGCGATGCCCGGCTTCACCGCGCCCAAGCTGCTGTGGGTGCGCGACCACCAGCCGCAGGTCTTCGCCAAGGTGGCCAAGGTGCTGCTGCCCAAGGACTGGCTGCGCTTCAAGCTGAGCGGCGAGTTCTTCACCGACTGCTCCGACGCGTCCGGCACGCTGTGGCTGGACGTGGC
This sequence comes from Betaproteobacteria bacterium, assembly GCA_013289985.1. Taxonomy (GTDB): domain Bacteria; phylum Pseudomonadota; class Gammaproteobacteria; order Burkholderiales; family Burkholderiaceae_C; genus Scleromatobacter. The sequence continues at coordinate 4,560 of JABCYW010000178.1, forward strand.
CGCGCGCGACTGGTCGGACGAGCTGCTCGCCGCCTGCGAGCTCACGCGCGCGCAGATGCCCGCGCTGGTGGAGGGCAGCGCGCCGGCCGGCCGCCTGAAGCCCGCCGTCGCCGAACGCTTCGGCCTGCCCGCGGGCATCGTCATCGCCGGCGGCGGAGGCGACAACGCCGCCAGCGCGGTGGGCATGGGCGCCACGGCGCCGGGCGACGGCTTCGTCTCGCTGGGCACCTCGGGCGTCATCTTCCTGTGCAGCGACCGCTTCCTGCCGCGGCCCGAGTCGGCCGTGCACGCGTTCTGCCACGCGCTGCCCGGCGCCTGGCACCAGATGAGCGTGATGCTGTCGGCCGCGAGCGCGCTGCGCTGGGCGACGCAGCTCACCGACCGGCGCGACGAGGCCGAACTGCTGGCCGAGGTCGAGGCGCTGGACGAGCGCGCCTTGGCCCAGGCGCCGCTGTTCCTGCCCTACCTGGCCGGCGAACGTACGCCGCACAACGACGCGCAGGCCCAGGGCGTGCTGTTCGGCCTCACGCACGAGCACGGCGCGGCCGCGATCGGCTACGCGGTCATCGAGGGCGTGTCGTTCGGGCTGCTGGACGGATGGCATACGCTGGACGAGCCGACACGCGCGCTCGCGAAATCGCTGGACATCGTGGGCGGCGGCGCGCGCAGCGCCACCTGGGGCCGGCTGCTGGCCACGCTGCTCGATCGCCCGCTGACCAGGCGCGACGGCGGCGAGGCCGGCGCCGCGCTCGGCGCCGCGCGGCTCGCGTGGCTGGCCGATGGCGGCCGCCTGGCCGAGGTCTGCGCGAAGCAGGTGGTGGTGGAGTCGTTCCAGCCGCAGCCGGAACGTCGCGCCGCGCTGATGGGGCGCCACGAGCGCTTCCGCGCGCTCTACCCGTTGCTGAAGGCGAGCTTCAGGGCTTGATCCAGATCAGGCCGCGGCGGGGTGCGACAACCACCAGGCCGCGCACATCACGACGCTGATGGTGGCCACCAGCACGAAGACGCCGGTGGCGATGCGGCCCCAGGAGCAATCCGCGTGGCTCCGGCTTTCCTCGAAATCCATGCGCGAGTTCTTCCCCAGCAGGCGTTCGCCCAGCAGTTCGGCCGCGGCGGCGGCGGGGAAGATCAGCAGGAACAGCGCGAACCATTGTCCGAAGCCATTGGGTTGCAGCGGCGACCACTCGAGGTGGGTGAAACCGCACAGGAGCAGCGAGAACCCCGCGTACACCGCGAGCATCCGGACGATCGAATTCATGCCAGCGCCCTCCTTCTTCAACCAGCGGCCAGAGGATATCGCCAATCGCCCGCGCGGTGCTTGAATCCAAGCCTTCTCTCGTATCGAAACGCTGCCAAGCAGCGCTTCATCCGCGAGATTCGTCACGCGTCCTGGTGGAAGTACCTAGGCGTCCGGGCGCGCGATGGCCCGCGGGCTCAGGCCGCGGCCAGCGAGTCGGTCGTCGCGACCTCGGCCCGCAGCGAGTGCGGGTAGGCCGCCGTGATGTTCACGTCGATGAGCTGCCCCACCAGGCGCGCACCGTTCGGGCCGGCCGGGAAGTTGACGATGCGGTTGCACTCGGTGCGGCCCATCAGGTCGTCGGCGCTCTTGCGGCTGCGGCCTTCCACGAGGATCCTGTGCGTCTGGCCGACCATGGCCTCGGAGAAGCGCAGCACGTTGGCCTCCAGCACCGCCTGGAGATGCTGCAGGCGCTTCAACTTCACGCTGGAGGCGGTCGGGTCGAGGAGGTTGGCGGCCGGCGTGCCGGGGCGCGGGCTGTAGATGAAGCTGAACGACGCGTCGAAGCCCACGTCGTCCACCAGCTTCATGAGCTTGTCGAAGTCCTCGTCCTCCTCGCCGGGGAAGCCGACGATGAAGTCGGTCGACAGGCGGATGTCGGGACGCACGGCACGCAGCTTGCGGATGGTGCTCTTGTACTCGAGCGCCGTGTAGCCGCGCTTCATGGCCGACAGGATGCGGTCGGAGCCGTGCTGCACGGGCAGGTGCAGGTGGTTGACCAGCTTGGGCACGCGCGCGTAGGCGTCGACCAGGCGCTGGCCGAACTCCTTCGGGTGGCTGGTGGTGAAGCGGATGCGCTCGATGCTGGGGAACTCGGCGATGGTCTCCAGCAGCAGCGCGAAGTCGGCGATCTCCGCCGTGTCGCCCATCCGGCCGCGGTAGGCGTTCACGTTCTGGCCCAGCAGCGTGATCTCCTTCAGGCCCTGGTCGGCGAGGCCGGCCACCTCGGTGAGCACGTCGTCGAACGGGCGCGACACCTCCTCGCCGCGGGTGTACGGCACCACGCAGTAGGTGCAGTACTTGGAGCAGCCTTCCATCACCGAGACGAACGCGCTCGCGCCTTCGACGCGGGCCGGCGGCAGGTGGTCGAACTTCTCGATCTCGGGGAAGCTGATGTCCACCTGCGGCTTCGAGAACGCGCGCCGGTCGGCGATCATCCTGGGCAGGCGGTGCAGCGTCTGCGGGCCGAACACGAGGTCGACGTAGGGCGCGCGCTCGACGATGGCCGCGCCTTCCTGGCTGGCCACGCAGCCGCCCACGCCGATCAGCACGCCCTTGGCCTTCAGGTGCTTGATGCGGCCGAGGTCGGAGAACATCTTCTCGGCGGCCTTCTCGCGCACCGAGCAGCTGTTGTAGAGGACGAGGTCGGCCTGCTCCACGTCGTCCGTCTTCTCGTAGCCGTCGGCGGCGTGCAGCACGTCGGCCATCTTGTCGGAGTCGTACTCGTTCATCTGGCAGCCGAACGTGCGGATGAAGACCTTCTT
>JABCYW010000179.1 GCA_013289985.1 Betaproteobacteria bacterium
TTGAGGGTGTTTGGCATCGTCGGGCCATCGAGGCCGCGACGATGCCCGCGGCCGGCGTTTCCACGCGCCATCGGTCTTGACGCGAACCTCGCGTCGCGACGCCGGCGCTCCTTCTCGTGACCGACGAGGGTCCCTTCGCCAACGATGTCATCCTGCGCGCAGTCGCAGAATCCACACGGGCGGATGCGCTGTCTCAGGGGCTGATTCCGCGACTGCGCACGCAATGACGAGGCGGCGCCGATCGTCCACCACGACAAGTAGCGCTGGCCGCTCGATTCGCGATTCGCGTCAGGCCCGGCGGCCCGCATCAACGTTGGCCGCGGGCATCGTCGCGGCCTCGATGGCCCGACGATGCCAAACACCCTTCAAAAACCGCGGATTCCTCCCCCGCGAATGTTGTCTGCCGGCACGCCATGCGTGGCACGGCGAGGCGGGGGAGCTTGTTTTGTGAGGTTAAGGAGGAGGAGGCCGCAGGCCGACGGGGGACACGAACAAAACACGCTCCCCCGGTGAGTCGTGCCTGACCCAGCGCACCCCGCAAACCAATGCACCCGCAGATCGGCGACGAACCAAAAAAGGACTCGGCACCGAGGCACCGAGTCCCGACCACGGCCTCGAGCGAGACCGCGCTTTTCGTCGACGAGCCTGCCGCTCGAGTTACCGGCCGTGATCGTGATCGTGATCGTGATCGTGGTCGCGATCGTGATCGTCGAACGCGAAGAGGTCGAACAGGTCCCCGATGGCCGGCGAGTTCAGCGGCACGTACGGGTTGCCGCGGGCGACGACCGGGTTGGGGAAGTTGTCGCGACTGCGGTGGGTCACCGGCTCCATGCGCCAGTTGCGCTCGATGAACTTCAGGATCGAGACGTGGTCCGTGTAGTCGTGCGAGATGTGGCCGTGCCTGGCCCACGGCGACACGACGATCAGCGGGATGCGCGTGCCGTCGCCGAAGAAGTCCACCGGCTGCACGTAGCCCGAGTCGTAGTAGCCGCCGCCTTCGTCGAAGGTGATGAAGATGGCGGTGTCCTTCCAGAGTTCCGGATTGGCCTTGACCGCGTCGACGATCTTCTTCGAGAAGCCCTCGAACAGGTCCAGCTTGGACGACGCGGGGTGGCCGTCGACCAGGCCGCTGGGCTTGACGAACGAGACCGCGGGCAGCGTGCCGTTCCTGATGTCGGCGTACAGGTCGGTGGTGTCCTGGATGTGCGCCGCGCGGATGGCCGGGTCGGCCATGATCGACGTGTCGTACTGGAACGGGTTGCAGATGTTGCAGTACAGGTCGCTGGCGGCCCCGACGACGCCGTAGTTCAGCTGGTACGGATCGGGAACGTAGTTGTTCCACTGGTCGCCGTAGTACTTCCACGAGACGCGCTTGGCGAGCATCGTGTCGCCGATGCTGGGCACCGTGGACGGCGGGATCGTGAACACCGTGTTGTTGGCGCTGGTGTCGGTGTAGGCGTTGTTGCCGTTGCCGAAGTAGCCCGGGTTGTAGTTGTTGAGCAGGTAGTAGTGGCCGGCCTCGCAGCGCGGGTCGACCGCGCGCGGCAGCGACTTCAGGTACGTCAGGAGCGGACCGACGCCGGGCTGGCTCGGATCGGCGCAGTTGCTGTACGAGCCGCCGCCGTACGAGGCCGATCCGTAGGAGCCGCCGCCGTAGCCGTCCTCCGTGTACCAGTTGTTGGTGCCGGCGCGCGGATCCGGATTCTCGATCTCGTCGACGATGCCCGCGTTGGGCGAGCTGGCCGCCACCGCCACGTTGTGCGGAGGCGTTGCGGCCTTGCCCTTGCCGTCGCTGAAGTAGATGGCGTCGCCGTGGCCCAGCATGATGTGGTTGGCGCCGGTGCCGCCGTTGACCGACTGGTGGAAGTTGTCGCTCATCGCGAAGTCGTCGGCCAGGCTCTTGAAGTACGGCGCGTCGCCGTTCTGCACGTTGTAGAAGCCCAGGGCGGTCGAGCCTTCGCCGGTCGTCCTGGCGGTGGGCGAGTACTCGGTGCTGAAGTTGGCCGGCTGCGCCAGGCCGTTGGCGCCCGCGCCCACCGTCGTCTCGACCCAGGAGAACAGCGCCGAGTCGCAGCCCGAGGGGCGTTGCGGCGTCGCATGCTCCAGGCTGCAGTCCAGCTGCTGCCACATCTGGTAGAAGCGATGCACCGGGCTCGCCGCGTAGGCGTGGTAGTCGAAGGTGCTCGCGTTCGTCAACTGGAACGGGCCGGTCGGCAGCGCGCTGACGTTCTTGATGCGAACGTCGGGCACCCTGGACGCCTGGCCGGTGCCGCCCGAGACCAGGTAGGGGTAGTAGTCGTCGGGCAGGCCGTTCTCGGAGGACTTGGCCAGCGCGAGGCTGTCGCCCGTGATGTAGGAATCCTTCGGGCCGCCGGTCAGCGGCGCGGGCAGCACGCCCTGCGGAAAGGGTGACTTCGGCGGGCTCAGCAGGAACGTATCGCCGCCCGGGTCGGCGGCGGCCTGCTGCTGCGCCTTGTAGAAGTTCGGGCCGGGCGAGCCGTCGCGCTTGACGATGCCCTCGGAGAGCAGGTTCCACACCGACTCGCCGCGACGGACCGGCTCGTAGGTGGCGAAGACGTGGTCGAAGCTGCGGTTCTCGCCGATGATGACGATGACGTGCTTGATCGGCGAGGCGGTGTGGCGGCTGTGGTCCGCGGTGGCGGCCGCTTCGGTGGCGGCCAGGGCCGGCACGATGCCGTAGGTCATCTGGGAGATCGCTAGCGCGACCATGCCCAGGCGTCGGAAGCTGTGGGACGTGAATTTCATTTGCTGGCTCTCCTGAAGTTTGTCGTCGGATGAGACAGCAGCGTTTCTATGCCCGCGAAATGTCAGTGCGGTGACCCTGCAGGAAAGCGGAATTGAGCCATTCAGCGCGCCTTCAACTTCGCGGCGGGCTCGACCTTGACGAGGCCCATCATCCCGCCGTCCTCGTGCTCGAGCAGGTGGCAGTGGTAGACGAAGGTGCCCACCGAATTCGGATCGCGGAAGTCCATGCGCAGCCGCACGCTCGGATAGCCGAGCATGCGATCGGCGTGGTACGGCACGTTGACCGTGTCGCGCAGGAAGGGCTCGTCCACCGCGACGCCCGACCAGTCGAGCAGGAGGAAGTGGATCTGGTGGATGTGGAACGCGTGCAGCTCGGTCGTGCGGTTCTCGATGACCCAGTCCTCCACGTCGCCCTGGTGCGTGACGATGTCGGCGACGCCGGAGCGAGGGTCGAACAGCTTGGTCTCCTGGCCGTCGACCGTGATGTAGAACTCGGTCGCGCTGTTCGGATCCTGGGGGTCCGTGAGCTTCTCGGAGAAGAAGAGCCTGCGCGTGCGCACCGGCGCGACGTCGCCGAGCCACGGCAGGTCGGATACAGCCAGGGGTATCCGAGACGCCGGCAGGCGCGACGCCGGCTCGACGGCATCGGCGCTGGCGACGACCGTGGCGAGCGCGCGGTTCGGGTCGTTCTCGCCGCCCTGCCCCGTGTCCACCGTGCGCGTGACCAGCAGGCCCGGCACGCCCGCGGGCGGCCCGTCGACGATGAACTCCACGCGCGAGCCCGGCGGCACGCCGATGCGGTCGCGCCAGAGGATCGCGTCCTCCGCGCGGCCGTCGTGGTTCAGCGGCACGCCGTCGATCGCGACGATGCCCAGCCGCTGCGGCGCGCGGCCGAACAGCAAGGCGAGGTTGAGGTAGGTCACCGAGGATGCATTGAGCACGCGCCACAGCTGGCGCTCGCCGGGACGCATCTCGAGGCGCGCGGGCGGATAGTCGGGATACGGCACCGGCACGTAGTTCACCGACAGGTCCTTGGCCGGCTTGCCGAAGCCCGTGCCGTTGTTGGCGGAGTCGCCGTCGCGGTCGATCATCATCTTCGGCACGACGGGCTCGGAAGGCGACGGCGGCGCGTCCGGATGCAGCAGGTCCTGGTCGCGGATGACCAGCACCCGCTCGGGCAGGCCCGCGGTGGCCGCGTTCGCGCGCTCGAGGCCCTCCACGAGGATCGCGCCCGATGCGCCGCCCAGCACCTGTTTCGAACTGAAGCCGTGGATGTGCGGGTGGTACCAGTACATGCCCGGCGGCTCGTTCGCGGGCACGCGGAAGCGGTACTCGAAGCGCGCGTCGCCCGGCTGGATGGCGGTCCGCAGCACCTCGTCCTGGTGGCAGAGCGGCGGCATGGTCATGCCGTGGAAATGCAGGTTGGTCGACAGCTCGGACATCGGCCCGCTCGCGCACGGATCGCCGCGGCCGCCCCGGCGCGGGCGGGCCTCCGGCATCCCGGGCATCGCCATCCGGGGCGCGGACGCGGCCGCGCCGATGCGCGGGCTCAGCTCGTTCCTCAGGCCCAGCACCACGAGATCGCCCGGATGCACGCGCAGCGTCGGCGACTGCGCGCCGTCGGGCGTCACATAGCAGTAGCGGATCGTCCCGTCGGGCGCGCGCGCGTTGCGAAAGCTGAGCTCGACCTTCAGCACGCCGTGGACGCTGCGCAGGTCGCGCGGTTCGCCGACCAGGCTGCCGGGCTCGGGCCGCTCGCACGGATCGCCCTGCGCCGACACCGCGCCGACGGCGGCCGCCTTGACGGGCGGCGTGACGCAGAGGTCGGCTCTTCCCGGCACGAATTCGGTGCCCGCCCGGCTCGCCAGCCCGGGCGCGAGCAGGCCGGCCAGGACGACGAACCGGCCTGCGCGAAGCCGGCGCCGATGCGCGGTCGTTGACCAGATCATCGCGGCATTCTGCTTGTCGCCGGGGACGGCGGGAAGCAATGCACCGGCGTCTCGTCGGCCACCCCGCGTTGTCACCGAACGGCCATGTCGGCGCGGTATTGGCGCGCGCGCCGCGCGATGCGGCCGATCCGTCACAATTGGCCCCGCCCCATGCCCGATCTCCTGTCGAGCACGGCCATGGCGCAACCCCAGATTCACCGACGCTCCGGACCCTCCGCGGGCGACCTACCGGCTTCTTCACGAAGCACCTCACGATGACCTCTCGCCTTTTCACCGCACGCCTGCTTCCTTCCCTCATCGCCGCGGCCGCCCTTGCCGGCATGGCGGGAGCCGCCCACGCCGCTCCGAAACACAAGCCCCACGCCACGGCCCGCAAGCCGGCGGCTCCCGCCGAACCCGCCACCACCACGGACGCGAACGGCAGATCCGTGCCCCTGCTCGCCAACAAGGCGTGGGTGCTCATGGACTTCGACAGCGGGCAGGTCCTCGCGTCCTCGAACGGCGACGAACCGCTTCCGCCGGCATCGCTCACCAAGATGATGACCAGCTACCTCGTGGAGCAGGGCCTCAAGAGCGGCAAGCTGAAGCCGACGGAGCCCGTCACCATGTCGCTGAGCGCCTGGTGCCGCGGCGGCAAGGACGGCGACAGCTGCATGTTCGTCCCGCTCAACGCCCAGGCGTCCCTGATGGACATGCTGCGCGGGGTCGTCATCGACAGCGGCAACGACGCCTCCAAGGCCCTGGCCGAGCACATCGGCGGCTCGGAGTCCGGGTTCGCTGCCATGATGAACGCCGAGGCCGCGAAGCTGGGCATGACGCATACCCACTTCGAGAATTCGGCCGGATTGCCCGACCCCAACCACAAGGCATCGGCACGCGACCTCGCCGTGCTCGCGCAGGCCATCATCCGCAACAGCGCCGAGTACTACCCGATCTACTCGGAGCGCGAGTTCACCTACAACGGCATCAAGCAGGGCAATCGCAACGCGCTGCTGTACACCGACCCGACCGTCGACGGACTCAAGACGGGGCACACCGACGAGGCCGGCTTCTGCCTGACGGCGTCCGCCAAGCGCAACGGGATGCGCCTGATCTCGGTCATCATGAACGCGAACAGCGCCCAGGCCCGGGCCGACCAGACCCGCGTCCTGTTCAACTGGGGCTATGCCAACTTCGAGCAGGCGACCCCGGCCAAGGCGGGCGCGACGCTGGGCACCGCCAAGGTGCTGTACGGCGTGGTGCCGACCGTCGCCGCCGGCGTCGGACAGACGTGGACGCTGCTGGCGCCGAAGGGCAAGGCCGCCGCGATCCAGACCGCGGTCACGTTCAACCCGGGCCTGACGGCGCCGATCGCCAAGGGCGCCGTCATCGGCAAGGTCGTGGCCACCGCCGACGGCAAGCCGGTGGGCGAGGCGCCCATCGTCGCGCTGGCCGCCGTGGAACGCGCCGGCTTCTTCCAGCGCATCGGGCAGCGCATCTCGGGGTGGTTCTCGAAGTAAGGGGGCGCCGGGCCCTGCCGGCGGCCAGCTCTCGCGCGCCGATCGTTCCGGGATGGCGCGGCCGGCGGCGGCGGGCGGGGCGACTGATCCACTCGCTTGCGCTGGTGCGATGGACCGCCATGCCAGCGAAAGCGGGGGCCATCAACAACATATCGACGCCGGGGAGATACTGCATGCGCCGGGTGTCAGAGGGGCTCAGCATCCGATCCCGCGCCGAACTTGGCGAGGCCGTCCCTGCGTAGTCGAATCAACAGCGTGCGAGCCATGTCCTCGGCCATCGCGTCGCTCCAGCCCATGGCGCCGGTACGGGACGAATTCTCGCGCTCGAGGGCGAAACCGCTCCAGACCAGGGCGCCGGCGCGGTCCCGGATCTCCACCGTGAGCTTGATTCCGATGACGGGAGCTCCGCCCGCATCCTGAAGGTTCTGCGCCATCTTGGGCTCGATGGTAAGCACGTTATCCGCTGACGGGCGTTGACCGGCCTGCACTGCCCGGGCGGCAATACCGTTTCGCCCCAGGACGACGGGCAGTTGGCGGCGCAGCGCAGGCAGCAAGGACAGGACTTGACGGTTGGCCGCTTGTTCCATGCCAGGGTCGAACTTCCCCTTGCTCGTGGTGGCCCCGAAGAGGCTGTCTACGACGACGACGTCTACGTTGGCCAGCGGGGAGGTGTTCGCGGCGGCGTCCTGCTTCATCACGACCGAGACGAAGTTCTCGCTGTGATTGACTGCGCATGCCCACAGGAGCGAAAGCGCCAGGGAGCCTACGGCCAATCGGCCGATACGGCGAAGATCCCGCCCGGTGGAGCGACTAGTGGGCTGTAACGATTGATTCGGGAGTGATGCGTCGGGCGATGTCGAAGTACTTCCACTTCACCGGCTTGGGCTGCTTGTTGTAATGACGGATGTAGCGCATCAACTTCCGTTTGAGGTCG
>JABCYW010000180.1 GCA_013289985.1 Betaproteobacteria bacterium
AGCTCGTTCTACAAGTCGGCCAAGCCCACCTGGTTCGGCACCCTGGCCTGGCCGGCCTTCGGCCCGGCGCCCACCGCGCCCACCACGGCCCTCGTCGGCAACATTCCCGCCAAGGCCTGCTACGACCAGGGCAAGATGCCGACCTGCCTCGGCAGTTGAGCTGGCGCCGCGGTCGACCGTTTCCACGGCGGCCGCCCGGCCATGGAAGCCCCCCGTGCCGCGGGCTTCGTCCTTCCCGCGATGGCGACGCCGTCGATCCCGCATGCGGCGGGTTGCCCGAATCGACGTCAGGCTCTACCCTGCGCGCTACGTCGGGTGCTGGAGGAACGTCGAACATGCCCGGATGACCGCCTTGGTCGGATTCAGCCCGGAGATGGCTCTTCATGCCCAGACTCGCACTCTTCTCGCACGTTCGCGTGCTCGCCTGGGCGGCGACGGCGTGCTGCGCGCACGCTGGAACGGCGCGGGTCGCCGACACCATCCTTCCCGCAGCGCGGGTGATCGACTGGAGCCAGTCGGGGATCCCTGGCGGCATCCCGAACCGCACGGTGGTGTGCGCGTCGATCGCGCCGGGGGCGACGCGGTCGGCGATCCAGGCCGCGCTGGATTCGTGCAAGCCGGACCAGGTCGTGCTGCTTGCCGCGGGCACGTATGAAATCGACGGCGGGCTGACGATTCCGAGCAACGTCGTGCTGCGCGGTGCCGGGCCCAGGCGGACGATCCTGAGCGCGCGCGGTGCCGGAGAGGGCTTCATCCGCTTCGGATCGGGTACGACGCCATCGGCGGAGGACTCGATCGCCATCACGGCCGGCGCCACGGCGCAGTCGACACGCATCACCCTGGCGGATGCCTCGGACATCGAAGTCGGATCGCACCTGATGGTGACGCAGCTCAACGACCCGAGCTATGTGAGCGTCACCACCAGCAACGGCAACTGCACCTGGTGCGACGGCGGCATCGGCTGGAACGGGACCCGCGCGCAGGGCCAGATCGTGGAGGTGACGGCGGTCGACGGCAAGGTCGTCACCATTTCGCCGGCACTGTACGTGGCCTACGCACGCAAGCCGCTGGCGACGGAGGTCGACATGGGTGCGACCAACGCCGGCGTGGAGGACCTGCAGGTCTTGATGAACGATACCGGCTTCACGGCGAATTTCCTGATGGAGGGGGCGTCGAACTCGTGGATCCGCAACGTGGAGAGCAACTACACCGACGGCGACCATGCGCAGTTGCACTGGAGCTACCGCAACGAGATCCGCGACAGCTGGTTCCACGACGCCTTCACGCACAGCGCGGGACGGACGGACGCCGACATCTTCATCGCCGACAAGAGCACCGGCACGCTGGTCGAGAACAACGTGCTGCGCCGCCTGCACCAGTCCGTGATGCTCAATTGGGGCGCGGCGGGCAACGTGATCGCCTACAACTACATCGACAACAACTTCGACTCGGTCGGCCACAACACCTTGTTCGGCGGCCTGAACGTGCACGGCGCGCATCCGATGTTCAACCTCTGGGAGGGCAACGTCGCGCCGAAGCTGGACGCCGACTACTTCTGGGGGTCGTCCAGCCACAACACCGCGTTCCGCAACTGGTTCAAGGGCGCGGCCATGGTCTACGGACCGCTCGCCGGACGCGATCCGGAGCAGGCCGCCGGCGGCTTCTGGGCCTCGCAGGCATTGGCGGCCGTCGACCTGTCGCAGACGACGCGCTTCTACAGCCTGGTGGGCAACGTGATCGGATCGGATCGCCAGAAGGCGCTGGGAAAGTGGACGCCGATGACCGTGGCCAGGCAGCCGCGTTCCTACTACAGCACCAACAATTCCTACGGCTACGCCTTCGGCTATGCCAACCCCAGCGACGGCGGGGGCGATCCGGGGGATACCGACAAGGCGTACACGACGGCGATCGTGCATGGCGACTATGACGTCGTGACGGGGTCCTTCCGCTGGAGCCCGGCCATCGCGAGCCATGACCTGCCCAACTCGTTCTACCGCGCGACGAAACCCGCGTGGTTCGGAAGCCTTGCCTGGCCTGCCTTCGGCCCGTCGCCCGGCGCGTCGACCACCGCGCTCGTGGGCGACATCCCGGCCAAGGCCTGCTTCGATCAGGGCAAGATGCCGAATTGCCTGTGAGTCGTGGCTGGCGGCGCGTCGTCCGTCGCCGCCGCGAGATTCGACTCCGACCGGGCTGGCTGCCGGTGGTCGCGGTACTGCGTCATCACCATGAGGAACGCGAACCAGAGCGGGCTGGTCTTGTCGAACGACGCCTCGGTGAAGTTGTACACCACGTTGATGAGGATCAGCGCGAACCCCAGCTTCGCGACGCTGCTGCCCTCGGCCAACTGCACGTTGGCCTTCCTGATCGCCGAAAGCAGCAGCAGCACGAGCAGGCCCAGGCCGATCGCGCCACCGTTGAGATAGGTCTCGAGGTAGCCGTTGTGCGCCTGGATGATCCCGAGCTGGCCGTAGATGTCGGCCAGGCGGTCGCCGGTCCAGAAGCTGTTGAAGCCGGAACCGATCAGCGCGTTGTCCGCCTTGCTCAGGAGCATGGGCCAGACGTCCGTGCGCGACGTCAGGGTCAGGTCGCGGCCGAGGATGTCGACGATGAAGAACTGGAGCACGTTCTCCGCGATGCCCGTCGGCCAGAGCAGGAGCGTCCCGGTGACCGCGAGGAACTCGATGGTCGCGACGCGGTCGCGCAGCGCCTTCCAGCTCAGGAGGAACATCAGCGAGAGGCCGACGACGGCGCAACCGGTGGCGGTGGCGCTGCCGGCCTTCATCAGGAGCCATCCGCCCATCAGGATCAGCGACAGGTCGCTGATCCGGGACAGCCGCGAGGGCGCGGGCGCCGGCGCGGGCTGCCGGCTCGTGAAGTTCCACACCAGGAACATCAGGCTCACCAGCACCAGCACGCCCAGGCTGTTCTTGTGGGTCGTGACGCCCGTGTACATCATCTCGCCCGTCCAGATGTGGTACGTGCGACCGAGCTCGGGATAGAAGCGGATGAACAGCAGCGAGACCGGCAGCAGCAGCGACGCGCTTCTCACGAACACGGCCTTCATCGCCTCCACCGGCCTGCCGTCGGTCAGCACCACCAGCACCATCACGACGTTGCCGAGATCCTTGATCCAGCGCTTGAACGCGACGAACGACGCATCGGCCCAGAGGATGCTGAGCCCCCAGAAGAGGAAGAAGGTGAAGAGCCAGGCGTTGGACGCGATCACCTCGCGAAGCCGCACGCCGCGCCGCGCCAGCACCACGAGCCCGTGGAAGATCAGGACGAAGTACACCGATCGTTCGAAGGGATTGCCTTCGTCGTAGGACTCCGCGCTGCCCTCGCCGCCGCCGACGGAGAACCAGGTGGACACCGGCCGCGAGCCGAGCAGCGTGATCCAGGCGACCACGCTCCAGACGGCCGGGGAGATGCCCTGCCGGCGCCTCGCATCGTTGAGGAAGAGCCACAGGATGTAGCAAGCGAAGAGGGCGCCGACCGCAAGAGACATGGTTCGTGGGGTGCGCGCCTCAGGCGAACACCAGTCGGTAGGTGCCCTCGACCAGCCGGAACCGGCGGCGCAGCCGGTCGATGGCCATGCAGGCGACGAGCAGGAAGGCGCACGTGGCCAGGAAGGCCAGCGCCAGTTCGAGCGGCGGCGCGAACTCGTGGCCGCGCAGGGCCCGGTGCAGCACGAACAGGAAGCCGATCTGGGCGATGTAGCTGACGAGCGAGTACCGGCCGAGCAGCACCAGCCATCGATGGACCCGTCCTTCGGGGGCGAGAAGCGCGGCGCCGTCGTAGACCAGCTTGAGCAGCAGTCCCACGCCCACGCCGTACGCGAGCACGTTGCCGCTGAGCCGGTTCATCACGCTCGCGAGCGCGACGAACCCGAGCACGATCAGCAGCCAGCTCCGGACGCGGCGGCCCGGCAGATCGTGCTTCAGCAGCAGGAGGCCGAACGACAGGCCGACCAGCCCGGTGAGCACGAAGAAGACGTTGGCCACCAGCGGAGCGAAGAAGTTCCACAGCAGGGCAGCGGCGATCGTGAGCGCGACGAGGATCGCCTGCGAGCGCCTCGAGACGAGGTAGAGGCCCGACAGCATCAGGACGTACGAGATGGGCACCAGGATCCTGAAGGCGATCTGGTGCGCCTGGCCGCTGCCGTAGATGTCGGCCGCGCTGTCGAGGTAGTCGGACAGCCCGAAGGTGACGGCCCGGTAGTTGGTCATGCCCAGTGCGCTGACGGCGAGGTTCAGCACGGTGAAGATGCACAGCAGCTTGAGTCCCCGCGAGGCCAGCCGCCGGAACGCCGCGAACCGGTCGCCGCGGGACGGGTCGGTGTAGAACGCGGCCACGACGTAGCCCGAGATGAAGACGAACGATCCGTTGACGAAGCGCAGGTAGCCGTAGGCCTCGGCCGGCACGTTCGAGAAGTAGTTCATGCCGTGATAGAGCGCCATCACGACGACGAGGAAGCCCTTGACGAAGTCGAGGCCGAGGTCCCGATGCTTCGCGCCGGTGGCGGGGCGGGCCGTCTCGCTCATGGCTGCGCGATGTATTTCTTCCCGAGCGGCCGGAAACCCAGTACGCCGGCGAGCTTGCCGGCGTGGTCGCACAGGCGGATGGCGTAGTGCATCACCCGGTGCTGCCCGGCCAGGAACATGAAGGGCAGCATGAACAGGTAGACCGGAACGGCGACCAGCGACTTGCCGATGGACGCGAGGTTCGCCAGCTTTCTTTCGTTCTGGCCGCGCAGCAGGGCGCGCTTGAGGAAGTAGCGCCGCTCGCATCGAGCGGAGGGAACGACTTCATGGACCGGCGCTTCGTTGCACCACACGAAGGTCGCTCCGGCCGCCATCAGGCGCTTGAAGAAGTCGGTGTCCTCGCCGCCGTTGCCGTAGGCCGGCGCGAAGGGTTCGGCCATCCCGGCGATCAGCGCCCGGTGGAAGAGCACGTTGCCGGTCCGGGTCTCGCGCCAGTCGAGGACATGGCCCGTCGGATGCTCCGGCCGTTCGCAGAAGCGGCCCTTCACCAGCCACGACGGCGGCTCGTGCTCGAACACGGGCCGCACGGGTGCCAGCACGCCGTCGGCGCCGTGCGCCTGGCAGGCATGCAGGGCGGTGAGCAGCCAGTCGCGCTCCGGCAACTCGTCGTCGTCGATGAAGGCGATGTAGTCGCCGGTGCTGGCGAGGACCGCGCGATTGCGCGCCTTGGCGATGTTCTGGTCGGGCTCCACGGTATAGAGCACAGGAATGCTCAGCGCTGCGGCCGCCTCCTGCACGGCGGCCTCGGCCGACCGCGTGCTGTCGTTGTCGGTGACGACGACCGAGATCGTGAATTCTCCCGCCGTCTCCTGTTCGCCGAGCTTGAGCAGCAGCGCCTTGATCATGTGGGGCCGCCTGAACGTGCAGATGCAGACGCAGAGTTTCATGTGGGCGCTCCCCGATGTGTCGCGGCGCTGCCGTCGCTGGAAGCACTTGGCGGAGAGGGAAAGGATTCGAACCTCCGATGCGGCTTGCGCCACATAGCGACCGTTGCCGGTTGCTGCCATGGACCACTCGGCCACCTCTCCGATGCTTCACAGGAACGGGAAATGCTCGCTACCACTTCCTCTCGACAAGTTGCCTGTGGATCAGCTCGATCGACAGCGCCTGGTGCAGCGCCGTCGTGTGATTGTGCGTCCCCGCGAGGTGTTCGCCTACCAGCGTCTTCAGGCGGCCTTCGGCGAGATGCGGCCGAGTGGAGGTTCGCGGGTCGAGCAGCACGTCCTGCAGGTAGGCCGCGAGCTTGTCGCGGTACCAGACCCTGAAGTGATAGAACTTGTGGCGGCCCAGGAACAGGCGTTCGGGGCGCAGCGGCTTGAGCGCGTTGTCGATCGGCGCGAGCCACTGGGGCATGCCGTAGTCGTAGGCATATTCCGCCTTGAACATGAACTCCTGGTACAGGTTGCCCAGCGCCGTCAGCCCCGGCGTCGGCCGGTGCAGCAGGCCGCGGTCGGTGGGGATCTCCGCCAGCGTCGCGCTGTTGTCGGCCACGAAGCGCAGCGCGGGCGTCTTGGAGAATTCCTGGCCCCTGGGCGCCTGGTAGGCGAGGCGCACCAGGTCGTTGTCGAGGTAGGGCGAACGCATGGTCAGCTGCGATTGCTCCACGGAGAGCCGCGAATGGTGATGCCACGGCACCTGCTTCATCGTGATCAGCGACAGCCGACTAACCTCGGCTTCCTGCGCATAGGTGGCGCAGGCGGTGCCCCCGGAGCGCAGGAAATCGGCGCTGAACAGGCCCGCCTCCATGGGCTCGGCCTTGAACGCGACGTTGCTGCGCAGGATCTCCGAGCCGTAGTTGCCGGTCATGCGGACGGGCGCGATCTCGCGCGCGCGGGCGTTCGCGAAGAGTTCGACCGACCCGGTGACGTCCATGGCCCCGTCCGACACGTACACCGCCTTGTCGGCGAGCGTGCTGAACTGGCGCAGGAACTGGTCGTCGACGGTGATCACCTGGTGCGGCTGCCCGCAGGCCTGGGCGACCCGGCGCGCGAGCGAGACGTCGGTGCAGTCGCGGTAGCTGCCGCCGAAGGTGTAGCAGGGCAGGGTGCCGGCGTCGTGGCCGCTGCAGGCCATGATCATGCGGCCGTCCAGGCCGCCCGTGAGCGACATGCCGATGGCGGCGCTGCCCTTGAAGTAGCGGCGCACCACCCGCGGGAAGAGCTCGCGCAGGCGGTCGTGGAACTCCGGTTCGCCGAGCGGCGGGACGTCCTCGAACGACTTGATGTCGAAGTAGGTCTCCTTCCGCGCGAGACGGCCCTGCGAGAGGATCCAGCGCGACGCG
>JABCYW010000181.1 GCA_013289985.1 Betaproteobacteria bacterium
GAGATCCTGAAGGCCGGCATCGTGCCGCGCGACCAGGTGGTCAACAACGCGCAGTTCCGTCCCGAGATGATCGGCGTGAACGTGCCGGGCGACGTGTACTCGCACATCGCGGGCGTCGACATCGTGCGCGCCGGCAACGCCGACGGCACCGGCAGCTACTACGTGCTCGAGGACAACCTGCGCGTGCCCAGCGGCGTGTCGTACATGCTCGAGAACCGCAAGATGATGATGCGGCTGTTCCCGGAGCTGTTCTCCCTGCATGCCGTCGCGCCGGTGGCGCACTACCCCGACCTGCTGCTGGAGACGCTGCGCAGCGTCGCGCCGGGCGGCAGCAACGACCCGACGGTGGTCGTGCTCACGCCCGGCATGTACAACTCGGCCTACTTCGAGCACGCGTTCCTGGCGCAGCAGATGGGCGTCGAGCTGGTCGAGGGGCAGGATCTGTTCGTCAAGGACGACTTCGTCTACATGCGCACCACGCAGGGCCCCAAGCGCGTGGACGTCATCTACCGCCGCCTCGACGACGACTTCATGGATCCCGAGGTGTTCCGCAAGGACTCCACGCTGGGCTGCGCGGGCCTGCTGCGGGCCTACAAGGCCGGCAACGTCACGCTGTCCAACGCCATAGGCACCGGCGTGGGCGACGACAAGTCGATCTATCCGTACGTGCCGAAGATGATCGAGTTCTACCTCGGCGAGAAACCCATCCTCAACAACGTGCCCACCTACCAGTGCCGCGACCAGAAGGAGCTGTCGTACGTGCTGGCCAACCTGCCCGAGCTGGTGGTCAAGGAGGTGCACGGCGCCGGCGGCTACGGCATGCTGGTGGGCCCGGCGGCCACCAAGGCCGAGGTCGAGGCGTTCCGCCAGGTGCTCGTCGCCAATCCCGGCAACTACATCGCCCAGCCCACGCTGAGCCTGTCCACCTGTCCCACCTACGTGGAGTCGGGCGTCGCGCCGCGCCACATCGACCTGCGCCCCTACGTGCTGTCCGGCAAGGAGGTGCAGATGGTGCCCGGCGGACTCACGCGCGTCGCGCTGAAGGCCGGCTCGCTGGTCGTCAACAGCAGCCAGGGCGGCGGCACCAAGGACACCTGGGTGCTGGAGGCCGGGCCGAAGTCGAACGGCGCGCCGGCGTCCCCGGCGCCGTCCCAGTCGCAATCGCAGTCGCAAACGAAATCGGCCTGAGGAGACTTGCAAACATGCTTTCCCGCACCGCCGATCACCTGTTCTGGATGTCGCGCTACATGGAGCGCGCCGAGAACACCGCGCGCATGCTCGACGTCAACTACCAGACCGCGCTGCTGCCGCAATCCGACGCCGTCGCCGAGCTGGGCTGGCGCGGCCTGCTGGCCATCAGCGAGCTCACGGGCGACTACGTCAAGCGCTACGGCGCGATCAAGCCGGCCCGGCTGATGGAGTTCATGGTGGCCGACGAGGAGAACCCGTCGTCCATCGTCAGCTGCCTGCGCGCCGCCCGCGAGAACGCGCGCGCCGTGCGCGGGACGCTCACCACCGAGGTGTGGGAGACCACCAACCAGACCTGGCTCGAGTTCAACAAGCTGCTGGCCAGCGGCGAGCTCAGGCGCGACCCGGCCAACGTGTTCGAGTGGGTGAAGTTCCGCTCGCACCTGTCGCGCGGCGTGGTGGTGGGCACCATGCTGCAGGACGAGGCCTTCCACTTCGTGCGCATCGGCTCGTTCCTGGAGCGCGCCGACAACACGGCCCGCATGCTGGACGTGAAGTTCCACGACGTGGACAGCGATTTCTACGGCCAGGCCGACGACCGCGACAACGAGTACGAGTTCTACCATTGGTCGGCCATCCTGCGCTCGGTCTCCGGCTTCGAGGTCTATCGCAAGGTCTACCGCAACGTCATCCAGCCCGAGAAGGTCGTCGAGCTGCTGATCCTGCGCGCCGACATGCCGCGCTCGCTGGCGCACTGCATGAACCGCATGAGCAGCAACCTGCGCAGCGTGGCCAACGCCAATTCCGGCGACACGCTGCGGCGCGCCGGCCGCCTCGAGGCCGACCTGCGCTACGGCCGGATCGACGAGATCCTGTCGACCGGCCTGCACGCATTCCTGACACAGTTCCTCGCCAATGTGGGCGAGCTGGGCGCGGGCATCAGCAAGGACTTCCTCGTCACGCAGTGACCCGCGTGGCGCGACGCCTCAACCGTCGCGCCGCCTTCAGTTTTTGATCCCGCCGCCGCTCCTGGCGCGCGGGCATGCCTTTTCCGGGAGCCCTCCTTGGCCATCCATGTCGCACTGAGCCACGTCACGCACTACAAGTACGACCGGCTCGTCTCGCTAGGCGCGCAGATCGTCCGGCTGCGGCCCGCGCCGCATTGCCGCACGCCCATCCTGTCGTACTCGCTCAAGATCGAGCCGGCCGACCACTTCATCAACTGGCAGCAGGATCCGTTCTCCAACTACCTTGCCCGGCTGGTGTTCCCGGAGAAGACGCGCGAGTTCAAGGTGACGGTCGATCTCGTCGCCGAGATGGCCGTCTACAACCCGTTCGACTTCTTCCTGGAGGAGAGCGCCGAGAAGTTCCCGTTCAAGTACGACGAGGCGCTGGCCACCGAGCTCGCGCCGTACACGGTCGTCGAGGAACAGGGGCCGGCCTTCGACGCGTTCGTCGCCAGCATCCCGCTCGAGCCCAAGGCGACCATGGATTTCATGGTCTACCTCAACCAGCGGCTGCAGGGCGACATCCGCTACCTGATCCGCATGGAGCCCGGCGTGCAGACGCCCGAGGAGACGCTCACGCTGGCCTCCGGCTCGTGCCGCGACTCCGGCTGGCTGATGGTGCAGGTGCTGCGCAAGCTGGGCCTGGCCGCGCGCTTCGTCTCGGGCTACCTGATCCAGCTCGCGCCCGACCAGAAGGCGCTGGACGGCCCCAGCGGCACCGAGATCGACTTCACCGACCTGCACGCCTGGTGCGAGGTCTACCTGCCCGGCGCCGGCTGGATCGGCTTCGACCCGACCTCGGGCCTGCTCGCCGGCGAGGGCCACATCCCGCTGGCCTGCACGCCGCAGCCCTCCAGCGCCGCGCCCATCAGCGGCGGCGTCGACGAGTCCGAGGTGGAGTTCAGCCACACCATGGGCGTCACCCGCATCTGGGAATCGCCGCGCGTCACGCTGCCGTACTCCGAGGAGCAGTGGCAGGCGGTGCTCGCGCTCGGCGACCAGGTCGATGCGCAACTGGTGGCCGGCGACGTGCGCCTGACGATGGGCGGCGAGCCCACGTTCGTGAGCATCGACGACCGCGACGGCCTCGAGTGGAACACCGACGCGCTGGGCCCCACCAAGCGCATGCGCGCGCAGGAGCTGGTGCTGCGGCTGCGCGAGCACTACGGCGCCGGCGGCTTCCTGCACTACGGCCAGGGCAAGTGGTACCCGGGCGAGCAACTGCCGCGCTGGGCGTTGTCCATCTGCTGGCGCGCCGACGGCCAGCCGTGCTGGTCCGATCCGGCGCTGTTCGCCGACGAGCGCCTGCCGCAGCAGTACACGTCCGCCGATGCGCAGCGCTTCGGCACGACGCTGGCGCGCAAGCTGGGTCTCGTCGACACCACGGTGCAGGCCGGCTTCGAGGACACCTTCTACTACCTCTGGCGCGAGCGCCAGCTCCCGATCAACGTCGATCCGTTCGACGCGCGGCTGTCCGACGAGCTGGAGCGCAATCGCCTGCGCCGCGTCTATTCGCAGGGCCTCGAGGCGCCCGTCGGCTATGTGCTGCCGCTGCGGCGCGAGCCCGGCCCGGGCCTCGTCGGCGGGCGCTGGGTCACCGGTCCGTGGCACTTCCGCGGCGAGCGCATGTACCTGATCCCGGGCGACTCCCCGATGGGTTATCGCCTCCCGCTCGACTCGCTCGCCTGGGTGCGCGACAACGAGTACCCGTTCATGATCGAGCGCGATCCGATGGAGGCGCGCGGGGCCCTGCCCACGAGCTTCCCGATCGCGCCGCAGACGGCGGCCGACGCGAAGGCGCTACCCACGCGAATCGTCGGCGGCGTCACGCCCGGCGTGGCCGGCGGCGGCGGTGGCTCGGGCGTCGCCGCCACCCTGGCCGCCAACCGGGCGGCCGCGGCCGCCGCGAGCACATCGCCGGCGCCGGTGGACGACCGCATCCCGGGCAAGTTCGAGTCGGCCACCTGGGTCACCCGGTCGGCGCTGTGCGTCGAGGTGCGCGATCCGCGCCGTGCCAACGGCCCGAAGGCCGAGCGCGTCGGCTCGCCCAGCGGCGTGATGTACGTGTTCATGCCGCCGCTGGAGCGCCTGGAGGACTACCTCGAGCTGCTGGCCGCCATCGAGGCCACCTGCAAGGAACTGGGCACGAAGATCGTGCTGGAGGGCTACCCGCCGCCGCGTGACCCGCGCCTGAAGATGCTGCAGGTCACGCCCGACCCGGGCGTCATCGAGGTCAACATCCATCCCGCGTTCAACTGGCACGAGCTGGTCGAGCACACCGAGTTCCTGTACGAGGCCGCGCGCCTGTCGCGCCTGTCGAGCGAGAAGTTCCTGATCGACGGCAAGCACACCGGCACCGGCGGCGGCAACCACTTCGTGCTGGGCGGCGCCACGCCGTCCGACTCGCCGTTCCTGCGCCGGCCCGACGTGCTGGGCAGCCTGCTCGCCTACTGGCACAACCATCCGTCGCTGAGCTACCTGTTCTCGGGCCTGTTCATCGGCCCCACCAGCCAGGCACCGCGCATCGACGAGGCGCGCAACGACCAGCTCTATGAACTGGAGATCGCGCTGGCCGAGATCGTGCGCGCCACGCGCGAGCGGGGCGGCACCGTGCCGCCGTGGCTCGTGGACCGCAGCCTGCGCAACATCCTGGTGGACGCCACCGGCAACACGCACCGCAGCGAGTTCTGCATCGACAAGCTCTACTCGCCCGACTCGTCCACCGGCCGCCTGGGCCTGCTGGAGCTGCGCGCGTTCGAGATGCCGCCGCACGCCCGCATGAGCGTCGTGCAGCAGCTGCTTCTGCGCGCGCTCGTGGCGCGCTTCTGGGCCGCGCCCTACGACCAGCCGCTGGTGCGCTGGGGCACCGAGCTGCACGACCGCTTCCTGCTGCCGCACTTCATCCAGCAGGACTTCGACGACGTGCTCGAAGAGATGAACGAGGCCGGCATGGCCTTCGACGCGGCCTGGTTCGCGCCGCACCTGGAGTTCCGCTTCCCCAAGGTGGGCGAGTTCGCGTCCAGCGGCGTGCACGTGACGCTGCGCAACGCGCTGGAGCCGTGGCACGTGATGGGCGAGGAGGGCAGCGCCGGCGGCACGGTGCGCTACGTCGATTCGTCGCTGGAACGCATCGAGCTGAAGGTCACCGGCCTCATCGACTCGCGCCACGTGCTCACGGTCAACGGCCAGCCGGTGCCGCTGCAGCCCACGGGCCGCGTCGGCGAGTTCGTGGGCGGCGTGCGCTACCGCGCGTGGCTGCCGCCGTCGGGCCTGCATCCCACCATTCCCGTGCAGGCGCCGCTCACGGTCGATCTGGTCGACCTGTGGTCGCAGCGCTCGCTGGGCGGCTGCCAGTACCATGTGGCGCATCCGGGCGGTCGCAACTATGCAACGCTTCCCGTCAATGCGTACGAGGCGGAGAGCCGCCGCCTGGCCCGTTTCTTCGCGCTGGGCCACACACCTGGGAAAATGACGGTTTCGCGACCCCGGCGAAGCCAGGAATTCCCCTTCACCCTGGACCTGCGGAGAAGCCGCTAGTCCCAGTCGAAAGGCGGCTCCGGCCGCCTTTTCCTTGTCCCCGATGCCCACCTCCGTCCAGACCAGCTTCCTGCCAGACGACGCCCCCGAGGCCGCCGCCCTCGCGCGGGCCGCGGCATTGCGTGGCACGCCGGGCAGCTTCGACGAACTGCACGGGCTGATCGCGGAGGAGGCCGCGGCCGGCCACGAGCTGGCGCCCGCCTGGCGGGCCTTCTTCGACGCCGCCGGCTCGGAGGGATGGGTCGACCTGGCGCAGACCAAGGCGCGCATCCAGCGCCGCGTGCAGGACGACGGCGTCACCTACAACGTCTACGCCGAGGGCGCCGCCGCCGCCAACGCCTGGCCGCTGGAGCCGCTGCCCTTCCTCATCGATGCCGCGGCGTGGTCGGCCATCGAGAAGGGCGTGACCCAGCGGGCACGCCTGCTCGACGCCGTGCTGGCCGACGTCTACGGCGGCCGCGGCCTGCTCGACGAAGGCCTGCTGCCCGCCGCGCTGGTGCTCGCCCACCCGCAGTACCTGCGCGCGATGCACGGCTGCCGGCCGGCCGGCGGCGTGCACCTGCACGTGGCCGCGTTCGACCTGGCGCGCGGCCCGGGCGGCGACTGGCGCGTGGTCAGCCAGCGCACGCAGGCGCCGTCGGGGCTGGGCTACCTGCTGCAGAACCGCCTGATCATCTCGCAGCAGTTTCCGGCCGCCTTCCGCGACCTGCACGTGCAGCGCGTGGCCGCCGGCTTCCTGGGCCTGCTGCAGGGCCTGCAGCGCCTCAGCCCCGAGGGCGACAACGCCCGCGTGGTGCTGCTGACGCCCGGCCCGCACAACGAGACCTATTTCGAGCACGCCTTCCTCTCGCGCTACCTCGGCGTGACGCTGGTGGAGGGCGGCGACCTCACCGTGCGCGGCGAGCGCCTGTTCCTGAAGACGCTGCACGGCCTGGAGCCGGTGCACGTACTGCTGCGTCGCGTCGATGACGAGTACCTCGA
>JABCYW010000182.1 GCA_013289985.1 Betaproteobacteria bacterium
TTCCAGCGCTCCCACATCAGCGCCTTCTGGCTGTCGGAATAGTAGATTCGTGGCCGTCGCCTCATTTGCAACACTCCTGCCGCCTACGCGGTGGTTAGTGTGTTGCATCGACCGGTTGAATCCGCCGCCACAACCGGACTTTGGAAGACGTCTGGTTCTGGGATGCGACTGTTTAAGGGGTGCAGATGAAAGTTGTGGCCGAGGAGCCTTGGGACTGGTTCCTGTTTGAAGAAGACGGGCGGCTGTACCTCGACGTCCTCGTCGAGCACGGCGCTATCTCGTTCTCCGTCAGCGCAGAGCTAAGCGCTGAGGTTGCAAGTGCTTTCCGGCGCGATGGTGCGTCCGCGGTCAGCGGTGTCGCCGGTGAGATGCGTCACAAAGGGCTCATGCGAGAGTGGCACGCTCCCCCCTTGCCATCGGGTTGGTCAGCGCGGTCGGTTGCCGCAGTGCATGAATGGCAGAGGCAGCGAAGCGCTTAGGGCGGCCTCGAATCCAGCATTCGGCCAGAAGCGGCCGATGGCCAACGGCTGCTTGAAGGCATCTCACTGGCGTCGTGCAGAGGCCAAATGCGTTAGCACAGTTTGATGGCGTCTGCCTTCCCAATGGTGCGCCTTCGCGGACGTGCGGTCTGGCGCTAGAGTCGAATTGGTGTCGCGCGTGTCAGCTACGAGCCGAGCGGGGGAACCATGAGCTACTGGGAACCGTCGAACAATCATGTCGGATCATTCATGGGACGCACGAGCCGCTTCGGCACAGTGGACGGCCCGGTGGAGCTCTACTCATTCTCCAGTCGGGCGGATCGGCCGACAAAGCCTGATTCGCAGAGGCCGGGGAAATCGGATCCGATGTATTTTCTCGCAGGCTCTGCACTCGCGCAGGCCATCCGTGGGTCGGGAGACGATGCGCACGGACGAGCGCTGCGCGAGGCCATTCGGCAAGGCATTGCCCTCTGTGAGGACTGGAACGCGATGACCTACCTGTTCATCCTCGAGATTCCGGCCGGTCTCAAGGTCGAGGCTTGGTTCGGCTTGGCAAAGTTCCAGCCCCGGATTTCTGTCGGCGAAGCGGGCGGTCGCAGCCTAGGCGGCGGCTGGCTCCAATACATCGTCGACCTGAACGAGATGAGTGGCAAGTATCTACGTGGCCCCATTAAGACGGGGTGGTGAACCCGTGGGCTGAACCGTCCATGGTGGTCGACAGTCGGCCAACTGCTGCCATTCGCGACCGTCGGCTATGCTGCTCCGTCGCGCGACCCGCTCGGGCCGCACAAGCAAGCAAGGCGCACCTGCTCGTGATTCATCCGCACTCGCGCTATGCTTCAATGCCGCAGCCGACGAAACTCCATGAGCAATCGCCCACCCCATGACCTTCCCATCTATCGTCTCCTGACAGGCAAGGACGACGCTACGTTTTGTCGACGGGTGAGCGAAGCGCTCGAGCTGGGGTACCGGCTGTACGGTTCGCCTTCCGCTACCTTCAACAGTGAGCACGTGGTCGTTTCCCAGGCAATCGTCTGGCCGTGTCCGGAGACCGACCAACCGCGGTTGGATCCCACGCGTTGACTCGCAGCTCATGCGACGCATGGGCGTGGGGTAGCGATGTCTTTAGTCGGCCAGAAGCGGTCTGTGACCAGCGTCGGCTTTCGGGTAGGCTACCGCATGGATTCTGAAGACCCTACGAATTCCGCTGTCGACTGGCGGCTTGTCGAGACGGCGTATGGCTCGGCACAGAACATTCCAGCGCTTCTAGCTTGTCTTGCTGGAGCCAATCATGCCGCCGCAATGGCCGCAAGCCATGATTTGTGGTGTGCGTTATGCCATCAGCACGCCTATGTATCGAGCGCTGCGCTCCCGGCTCTTCCTGGATTGCTTTCTGCGCTCGATCAAGCGGACGATGAACTTGCTGTCGAAATCTTGGACATCCTGACGGGTTTCGCTGTCTGCACCTCGCTCACGGCCAAAAACGAAGCGTGGATGAATACGCTTCGCGTGCAACTGCAGGAACAGCGTTCCCGATTCCTCGTCCTGGCTGAAAGCAAGAACGAATTGATAGCGGGGTTTGCATCTGGAATCGCTGACAACCTTCGCTTTCCGCCAATGCCCCCAAAGGACTGCGCGCCGATCACCTGACGACGGGCCGCTTTCTGCTGGCGAATTCGTCATCGCCGATTTCGGCTTTGGGTCGTGAACCGCCGAAGGCATCCTCGGAAAACATTCGTCGAACGTCCAGACCACGCCGCAGTGCGCTCGAATGCGTCGGTCGATGCCGCGCTTGACATGCAGGTAAATGCCTGCATATAATTCACCCAGGCACAGACCTGCATGAACGACCCCGACCTCCTCTTCAAGGCCATCGCCGACCCCAGCCGCCGCAAGCTGCTGGACGTGCTGCACGAGCACGACGGCCGCACGCTCGCTGAGCTGTGCGAGCACCTGGCGATGGCGCGTCAATCGGTCACGCAGCACCTGGGCCTGCTGGAGGCCGCGAGCCTGGTGACCACGCAGCGGCGTGGCCGCGAGAAGCTGCACTTCCTCAATCCGGTGCCGCTGCAGGACATCTACGAGCGCTGGATCCGCAAGTTCGAGGAGCCGCGCCTGCGGGCGCTGCATCAACTGAAACGACGCCTGGAAAGCCACGAGCCATGACCAAGACCACGTTCGCCTACGTCACCTACATCCGCACCACGCCCGAACGGCTGTGGGGCGCGCTCACCACGCCCGACTTCATCCGCCAGTACTGGTTCGGCTCGACGGTGGAGTGCGACTGGAAGGCCGGCTCGCCGTGGACGCTGAAGATGGCCGACGGCAGCCTCGCCGACTCCGGCGAGATCCTGGAGGCCGTGCCCGGCAGGCGCCTGGTCATCAAGTGGCGCAACGAATGGAAGCCGGAGTTCAAGGCCGAGGGCTACGCGCTGTGCACGCTGGAGATCGAGCCCGTCGCCGACGTGGACGTGCCCGCGGTCAAGCTGAGCATCACGCACTCGATGGAGCGTGCGGACTCGGGCTTCATCGGCGCCGTCTCGGGCGGCTGGCCGCGCATCCTGTCCAACCTGAAGTCGCTGCTGGAGACGGGTTCCATCGTGCTGAACCCGGTGAAGCCCAAGGGCTGATCACTCGGCCTGCGCGTCGGTGAACGCGTCGGCGAACGCGCGCGCGAACTCCGGCGTGCCGGTGAGGGTGAGCGTGACGGCATGCCAGCCGTCGCCCTCGACGCCCGCCTGCAGGTCGTGATCCCACTCGCCGCCCTCGTCCGCGGGCCCGTGCGTGTGCGGGAACGCGCGCCAGGCCCAGCCCAGCACCGCCCGTGCCTCGGCCAGCGCGGCGGCGTGCTGCGCGGCGGGCGTGGAGGCCAGGGCCTCGATGGTCACCACGCCCTCGTCGTTGTCGCTCACGTCCAGCGTCAGGAGGTGCAACGCGATCATGTGGCCGGCGCGGTGGGTGCGTCGTGCGGCCGCGGCGACGGGCCGAACACCTGGTCCAGCGCGGCGTTGAACACCTTGAAGTCCAGCGGCTTCGTCCAGTAGTCGTCGAAACCCGCCTGCAGCGCGCGCTGGATGTCGGCGGGGATCGCGTTGGCCGACAGCGCCACCATGCGCAGGCCCGCGGTGAGCGGGTTGGCGCGCAGGCGGGCCAGCACCTCCAGGCCGTCGATGTCGGGCAGCTGCATGTCCACCAGCGTCAGGCCGGGCAGGGTCTGGGCGGCGCGGGCCACGCCGCTGGCGCCGTCGGGCATGCTGTCGAACTCGATGCCGGGGCGGCGCCGCACCAGCTCGCTGACGATCATCACGTTGACCTCGTTGTCCTCGATGTAGAGCAGCCGGCGCACGGGCAGGGCCAGCGGGCCGGATTCGGCGGCCGCGTCCAGGCACACCTCGAACACGCTGCCCACGCCGGGCGTGCTGCGCACCTCGATGCGTCCGCCCATGCCCTCGACCAGCGCCTTGACGATGGTCAGGCCGATGCCGGTGCCCTCGATGCCGTCGCGTTCGGCGCCGGCGCGGTTGAAGGGCTCGAACGCGTGGGCCTGCTGCTGGGAGGTCATGCCGATGCCGTCGTCGCTCACCCGGATGCGCACGCGGCCCGCGTCGGGCGCCACGTCCAGGTGCACGCTGCCGCCGGGCCGGTTGTACTTGATCGCGTTGGTGAGCAGGTTGACCAGCACCTGCTTCAGGCGGGTGGGGTCGGCGCGCACGTGCAGCGGGCTGGGCGGCGCCACCACCGTGACGCCGTGCTGCTGCGCGAGCCCTTCCACCAGCGGCAGGCTCTGCTCGATGGCGATGGCCATGCGCACCGGTTGCAGCACCACGTCGCGCGCGGGGCCGTCCATGCGCGACAGCTCCAGCACGTTGTCGATCAGCGTGAGCAGGTGTTCGCCGGCCGAGCGGATGTGCTCCAGGCGCGCCTGGCGCGTGGCCGCGCTCGCGGCGTCGTCGGCCAGCAGCAGCTGCGTGAAGCCCAGCACCGCGTTCATCGGCGTGCGCAGCTCGTGGCTCATGCGCGCGAGCAGCTCCGACTTGGCCTGGCTCTCGCGCAGCACCAGCTCGCGCTCGTGGCGCGCCGCCGCGGCCTCGTGCGCCTCGGTGATGTCCCAGTTCACGCCCAGGCGCATGCGGGTGCGGCCGGTCTCGTCGCGCACCGGCAGCGAGCGCGACGCGAGCCAGCGCTGCCGGCCGTCGGTGCGGATGATGCGGAACTCGTAGTAGGCCGGCTTGTCCTCCACGCGCGCGCTGTGGATCTGGTCGTTGACGTAGCTGACGTCGTCCGGGTGCACCCACTGCGCCATCTCCTCGAAGCTGGGGCAGGTGGGCCGCGGCTCGAGCCCGCGCAGCACGAACATCTCGTCGTCCCAGCGCGAGACGCCCGTGTCGACGTCCCATTCCCAGATGCCGATGCCCGCGGCGCGCGTGGCCAGGGCGCTGCGCTCGGTGGCCTCGTGCAGTGCGGCCAGCGCCAGCTCGCGCTCGGTGACGTCGATGGCCACGCCGGTGGCGCGGTACGGGCTCGCGTCGGGCTCGGTGCGGGCGCGCGAGACCACGTGGCGCACCTGACCGTCCACGCGCAGGATGCGGTGCGCGATCTCCAGCGGGGCGTCGGGCCTGGCGACCCACTCCAGGCAGGTATCGCGCACGCGGTCGTGGTCCTGCGGATGCACGAAGCGCGCGAGCCATTCCATGAAGCCCGGCGCCGGCTGGTCGGGCGCGAGGCCGGACAGCACGTACATCTGCGCGTTCCACTCGGCCGAGCCGTCGTCGCGCAGCACGCGCCACACGCCGATGCCCGAGGTGGAGGTGACGTCGTCGAGGCGGCGCGCCAGCTCGTCGGCGCGCTGCATGCGCTCCATCTGCTCGGTGATGTCGAGCGCCACGCCGCTGAGCGCCACCGGCGTGCCGAAGCCATCGCGCTGGGTGATGCGGCGGGTGAAGATGTGGTGCCACCGGCCGTCCTTGCCCAGGTAGCGCGCCTGCGCGTCCTCGGGCTGGAACGAGGCGAGCGCGCGCTGGTAGGCGGCAAGCACCTCCATCAGGTCGTCGGGATGGACGAGGCGCCGGAGCTCGTCGATGGGCACGCCGCCGCCGTGCGCCTCGATGCCCAGCACCGTGGCGGCGCGGCCGTTCATGTGCACGCGCTGGGTCACCAGGTCGTGGCGCCACATCGACACGTCGGCCAGCTCGGTGGCGAGCTGGAGCTGCGCGCTGGCCTCGTCCACCGACGAGGCCAGCGCGAAGGTCTCGGTGTCGTCCATCACCAGGCCCACCACGTGGTCGGGGCGGCCGTCGGCGTCGGCGAACACCTCCCAGTGCGTGCGCACGCGGCGCAGCGTGCCGGTGGGCGTGAGCAGGCGGTAGCGATGCGAGTAGACGCCGGGCTTGTCCATCGACTCGTCGAGCACCTGGAACAGGCGGTCCTGCGGCACGCTGGATTGCGCGATCTGGGCGATCGACGGCGTGCCGCGGCGCGGGTCGATGCCGAAGAAGCGGAACATGTGCGGATCCCAGCGGCCCTCGCGCGTGCGCACGTTGCGCTCCCACATGCCGATGCGCGCGTGCGACTGCACGAAGTCGAGCAGCGCGGCCAGGCGGCGGATCTCGGCCTCGTTCTCGGCCTCGGCGTCGCGCGAGACAAGCGTCAGCAGGCGCACGCCCGCGTGCACCGGGTCGACCTGTGCGTCGCAGTGCAGGGGCACGCCGTCCTGGCGCCGCACGCGCCGGCGCGCGAGCTCGCCCGCGGGCGGCAGCCACTCCGGCGTGGCGGGGTCGGCCAGCAGGGCCTCGACCGCGTTGCCCAGCGCCTGCGCGCCGGCCAGGCCCGTGAGCGCCTCGAAGGCGGCATTGATCCAGGTGACGCGGCCGTGCACGTCGAGCGCCGCCAGTGCCACCGGCGCGTTGCGTGCCCAGGCCTGCAGCGCGGCGGGAAGCATGCCGGGGTCGCCCTCGCCGCACGCCGCGGGCGCGGCGCTCGGTCTGGGAAAGCCCTCGGGTGCGGACATGGCGTGGCGATGGTCGGGGAGACCGTTCGAGTCTACCGCCGGGCTCGTCCATGATGGCGGCTGCGACTTCACGCGGTGTGCCGGCAGCGGCGAGAATGGCGGCATGTCCGATCCGAACGCCCTCATCCCTCCCCCGTTGACCCCCGCCGGCGACGTGGACGCCGCACTCTCCGCCACCGGCTTCGCGGTGGTGGGCCGCCGGCGGCGGGCTTCCC
>JABCYW010000183.1 GCA_013289985.1 Betaproteobacteria bacterium
TGACGCCACCAGGGGCGCGCCGGCGCGACAATCCGGCGATGCACCCTGCCCTGCACGCCGCCCTCGAGGAAGCCGCCCCCCTGATCGCCGGGCGCGGCTGGCAACAGCCGCCGATCGCGACCATCGCGGCCGCCGAGCGCCTGCTGCGCCTGGTGGCGCAGCACCGCCCGCCCCAGGTCCAGGTCGAACCCGACGGCAACATCTCGTTCGAATGGGAAGCCGCCGGCCAGGGCTGGCTCACGCTGACGGTCGACGACCAGGGCCAGCTCACGCACAGCGCCGTGCTCGGCGAGGACGAGTTCACGCAGGCCGAGGCGTTCGGCGAAGCGCTGCCCGGCTGGGCCGACACCCTGCTGCGCCGCCTGCTGTCCGCCGGTCACTGACCGCGGTCAGCGCCCACCGCCGGAACCCGCCTCCGCCAGGCGCTTCTTCTCGCGCAGGCGGGCCATTTCCTCGTCCTCGGCCTTGTGGCGCGCCTCGTTCTTGCGGCGCAGCTCCCCCACTGCGTCGACCTCGTCGTCCTCGTCTTCCTCGCCCATGTCCAGCGACAGGCCGCCCGAATCGCCCAGCGCCGACGGCTCGCCGCGCTTGCTGCGCAGCTTGATGTTCAGGCGCAGCTCGTTGGCCGAGTCCGCGTTGCGGATGGCCTCCTCGAAGCCGACCACGCGCTGCTCGTACAGCTGGAACAACGCCCAGTCGAAGGTGCACATGCCCAGCTCGCGCGACTTGGACATCACGTCCTTGATCTCGTTGAAGTGGCCGGTGAAGATCTTCTCGGCGATCGTGGGCGTGTTCAGCAGGATCTCGATGGCGGCGGCGCGGCCCTTGCCGTCCTCGCGCCGCACCAGGCGCTGCGAGACGATGGCGCGCAGGTTGGCCGACAGGTCCATCAGCAGCTGGGCGCGGCGCTCCTCGGGGAAGAAGTTGATGACCCGCTCGATGGTCTGGCTGGCCGAGTTGGCGTGCAGCGTTCCCAGGCACAGGTGGCCCGTCTCGGCGAAGGCGATGGCGTGCTCCATGGTCTCGGCGTCGCGGATCTCGCCGATCAGGATCACGTCGGGCGCCTGGCGCAGCGTGTTCTTCAGCGCGTGGTGCCAGCTGTGCGTGTCCACGCCCACCTCGCGATGCGTCACCAGCGATTTCTGCGAGGCGTGCACGTACTCCACCGGGTCTTCCACGGTGATGATGTGGCCCGACGACGTGCGGTTGCGGTGGTCGATCATCGCGGCCAGCGAGGTCGACTTGCCCGAGCCCGTGGCGCCCACCACCAGCACCAGGCCGCGCTTGGCCATCACGACGTCCTTGAGCACCTCGGGCAGCTTCAGCTTCTCGAAGTTCGGGATCTCGGCGGCGATCGTGCGGCAGACGAGGCTCACGCTCTGCTGCTGCACCAGGATGTTGATGCGGAAGCGGCCGGTGCCGGGGATCGTCACCGCGAAGTTGCATTCCAGCTCGCGCGCGAACTCCTCGCGCTGGCGCTCGGTCATCATCGCGTGAGCCAGTCCGCGGGTGACGTCGGCCGTGAGCTTCTGCGCGGTCATCGGCTTCATGCCGCCGTCCACCTTCATGCTGGGCGGGAAGTCGTTGGCGATGAACAGGTCGGAGCCGCCGGCCGCCGCCATCGCGGCGAGCAGCTTGTGCATGTAGGTGCGGGCTTGTTCTTCGGTGAGTGCAGACATGGAACTCCGGGGGCGGCGGGGATAAGCGCGTAGCCGGCAAGCTTGCCAGCAATCGACGGCCGGGAATCGGGGGAAGAGCGGGGCAAAGCGAGCGGAGGCTGCGCTCAAGTCCCGCGTCGACCGGATTTCCAGGGCGTCCCCGCACTCATCGGCCCGCAGGCCGCGAAGATGACCTGGAACGCGGCAATATTGCTCGCGCCGGCCGGTTTCCTCACGCAGGATCGAGCTGGACGTGCAGCCGTCCGCCGTCCAGGCGCAGGCGCAGGTGCCGATGCCGCACCAGGTAGCGCACGAGCACCGCGGCCGCGGCGAAGCCCGACGCGGCGCCCACGCCCAGCGACCAGCGCGGGCCCAGCGTGTCGGCCACCCAGCCCACCACCGGCGCGCCGATGGGCGTGCCGCCCAGGGCGATGGCCATGCGCATCGCCGCCACCCGGCCGCGCATCGCCGGCTCCACCGCCAGCTGCAGCAGGCTGTTGGTGGAGTTGGCGAACGTGAGCGCCGCCACGCCGATCACGATCAGCGACGCGGCGAACGACCAGTACGTGGGCATCAGCGCCGCCGCGGCGCAGCCGGCGCCGAAGACGGCCGCCGACGTCATCAGGATCTCCAGCCGCGGCGACTGCCGGCGCGCCGCCAGCAGCGCGCCCGAGATCGTGCCGACGGCCATGATGGACATCAGCAGGCCGTAGCGGCTCGCGCCTTCGTGGAACACGCTGACGGCCATCGTGGAGATGAAGATCGCGAAGTTCAGGCCGAACGTGCCGATCAGGAACAGCATCCAGAACACCGCCCGCAGGTCGGGGCGCTGGCGCACGTAGCGCAGGCCCTCGACGAAGCCGCGGCCCCGCGGCGCCGCGGGCTCGTGGGCGCGACGCGCGTGCCGGCGCAAGACCCACAGCGCCACCAGCACCGCCAGGTAAGACAGCGCGTTGACCATGAACGCCCAGCCGGTGCCCAACGACGACAGCAGCACGCCGGCGATCGCCGGCCCCACCATGCGGGCCACGTTGAACGAGGTGGAGTTCAGGCCCACCGCGTTGGACAGGTCGCGGTCGCCCACCAGCTCCGACACGAAGGTCTGGCTCGCCGGCGCGTCGAACGCGGTGACGCAACCCAGCAGCAGCGCGAACGCGTAGACGTGCCACAGCGCGACGACGCCGGTGAGCGTGAGCAGCCCCAGCGTGAGCGCCAGCACGAACATCGCCGACTGCGTCGCGACGAGGATGCGGCGCCGGTCGAAGCGGTCGGCCGCCGAGCCCGTGAACGGCAGCAGCAGGATGTGCGGCCCGAACTGCAGCGCCATCACCACGCCCAGGCTGGTGGCGTTGTGCTGCGTCAGCTGCGTGAGCACCAGCCAGTCCTGCGCCGTGCGCTGCACCCAGGTGCCGATGTTGGAGACCAGCGATCCGGCGGCCCAGGTGCGGTAGCTCGGGTTGCGCAGCGAGCGGAAGGTGCCTTCGCTCATTCCGGCGCGGGCTTTGAAAGGTTGCCTCCGTTGAACCGCCCGAACCGGGGCGCCATCACCACGGCCAGCAGGAAGGCGCCGAGGCCGGCGGCCAGCGCGTGGTCGGGTGCTCGCAGGTCGAAGCTGCCGACGCGAACCAGCAGCACCCACGCCACCAACGCGTTGAAGAAGCCCCACAGCACGTTGACCGTGGACGACGACCGGCCCTCGCCCGGCGGCGTGGCGAACGGGCTCTGGAAGGCTTCGCCCATGGTGCCCGCCACGACGTGCGGGATCGCGTTGAGCAGGAAGGCGCCGCCGAAGAACCAGGCGACGTGGTGAGCGATGTTCATGACAGGGAGCCTCGGGTGGAAAGCAGCGCGAGCACGTCGGCGGTGGAGCCCGTCTCGGCGATGCGCGGGTAGATGCGGGCGACGGTGTGTTCGTGCGACGCCGCGTCGACGTCGGTGATCGCGTCGACGGGCAGGGTCACGTTGAAGCCGAGGTCGAAGGCCTGGCGCGCCGTGGCCTCCACGCCGTTGCTGGTGGACACGCCCACGATCACCACCTGCGTCACGCCGCGCGAGCGCAGTTCGGCGGCCAGCGGGCTGTCGCCGAACGCGCCGGGCGCGAGCTTGGTGACGCGCAGGTCGGCGGGGTGCTGGCCAAGCTCGGGGACGATGTCCGTCCAGCCCGGCGCAAAGGCCTGCGTGGCGCGCGGCTGGTCGGTGCGGCCCGGCGCGCGGCCCGCGGCGTTCACCAGCACCACCGGCAGGCCATGGCGCCGGAACGCGTCGGCGAGCTCGCGCGCCCGGGCGACGATCTCCGCGATCGG
This sequence comes from Betaproteobacteria bacterium, assembly GCA_013289985.1. Lineage (GTDB taxonomy): Bacteria > Pseudomonadota > Gammaproteobacteria > Burkholderiales > Burkholderiaceae_C > Scleromatobacter. The sequence goes on from JABCYW010000183.1 coordinate 3,962, forward strand.
GCGCAGCGTCGGATAGCCGAGCAGGCCCTTCTGCAGGTCGATGACGATCAGGGCGGACGCCGTGTCCAGCGTGGTGGCGGGCATTTCAGCTTTCTCCGAGGCGGCGGACGAGCGCGATCGCGTCGTCCAGCGTGCGTTGCTCGTCGGGCCCGAAGCGGCCGATGGCCTCGGCCAGCCAGGCGAGCTTGGCGGCATGCCGCTGGCGCCGCGCCTCCACGCCGGACTCCGTGAGCGAGAACAGGATCTGGCGGCCGTCGGTGGGATGCGGCTGGCGCTGGACCAGGCCGTCCTGCTCCAGCTCGGCCAGCAGGGTGCCCATGGACTGCGGCTTGACCATCTCGGCGCGCGCGAGCTCGGCGGTGGTCATGGGGCCGTTGCGCTGCAGGCGTCCCATGGCCGCGGCCTGCGACCAGCTGGGGCCTTCGTGGCCGGCCTCGCCGCGCACCCGGCGCAGCAGCACGCCCATCACCTGCATCAGCTCGGCGGCACTGGCTTCGGCGGAGGCGGCATGGCGTCGGGAAGGCATGCGGCCAGTCTAGTTAACGACAGCTAAACTTGCAAGTCTTACTTCCAATATCCGCGCGAGTCGCGCGGTCGCGATGGCGGCGGGCGGGCCACCCCGGCCGCGTCTCCGGAACGCCATTTGCCGCGCAATCCCCGCCATCGAACTCCTGTGGAGATGCACATGGAATCCCTCAACGACCTCACCCTGATCCTCGTCGTCGCGGTCGCCGTCATCCTCGTCGCCACCATTGCCTGGCTGATCTGGGGCAGCTATCGCACGCAACGCCTGAGGAAGCGCTTCGGCCCCGAGTACGACGCCGTCGAGCGGCGACTGGGCAGCAAGGCCCGCGCCGAGGCCGAGCTGAGGCGGCGCGAGAAGCGCGTCGACCGCTTCGAGCTCGTGGCGCTGTCGCCGGCCGAGACCGCACGCTTCGCGCAGACGTGGACGCGCCTGCAGGGCTCGTTCGTCGACGATCCCAAGGGCGTGCTCATCGAGGCCGACCGGCTGGTGCGCGACCTGCTCGGCAAGCGCGGCTACCCGGTGGCCGACTTCGAGCTGCGCGCGGCCGACATCTCGGTGGATCACCCGGTGGTGGTCAGCAACTATCGCTCGGCGCAGCGCATCGTCTCGATGGACCAGCGCGGAGAGGCGAGCACCGAGGACCTGCGCAAGGCCGTGATGCACTTCCGCGCGCTGTTCGACGAATTGCTGGGCATGCCGACGGCGCGCGACAGGACCGTGCCCCCCGCGAAGCTGGCGGCGTGAGCGCGCGAACGCCGTCATCCCGCGCGAAGTCGCGGGATCCACGCCGGCGAACGACGTGGCCTCATGCGTGGATTCCGCGACCGCACGCGGAACGCGTCAGCCTTGGGGCATCCGGGACATGTCCATGAAGAAGGCCTCCCAGATGTGGCCGTCGACATCCTCGAAGCTGCGACCGTACATGAAGCCCAGGTCCTGCACGGCGTTGACGTCCGGCTTGCCGCCGTGCGCCCCGGCGGCGGCCACCATGGCGTCGACGGCGCCCCGGTCGTCGGCGCTCAGCGCCAGCATCACCTCGCTGGCGGCGCGGGCGTCGGAGATCGGCTTCTTCGTGAAGTGGGCCCACTTGGGGTGGGTCAGCAGCATCACGTAGATGGTGTCCGAGATCACCATGCAGGCCGAGGTGTCGTCGGAGAACTGCGGGTTGTTGACGGCGCCGATCGCCTCGTAGAAGACCTTGGCCCTGCCCAGGTCGCGCACGGGAAGATTGACGAAGATCTGCTTGGCCATGAAGGCTCCTCGGTGGGTTGTCGTTGCAAACGAAGGCGATGCGCTCGCTGTCCGGCGGCGTCGCCTCATGCGCACGACGGATGGCCGGGGCGTGGTTCGACATCCGGGAGGGACGTTACATCTTGTCCATGACCGAGCTCCGTACGGCCATGAAAAAGGTTCATCGCCAATCTGCGGGCGACGCACTGTGCATGCGCAAATGGGCAGGGCCAGTGGGTGGTCTGGCGACTCGGAATCCGCCAAGGCGCGTACTACGCTTTGCGGGGCGCGCTGGGTCAGGCACGACTCACCGGGGGAGCTTGTTTTGTTCGTGTCCCCCGTCGGCCTGCGGCCTCCTCCTCCTTTACCTCACAAAACAAGCTCCCCCGCCTCGCCGTGCCACGCATGGCGTGCTGGCAGACAACATTCGCGGAGGAAGAGTCCGCTGTTTTTTTTGAAGGGTTTTGCCATCGTCGGGCCGTCGAGGCCGCGACGATGCCCGCGGCCGACGTTTCCACACGCCATCGGACTTGACGCGAACCTCGCGTCGCGACGCCCGCGCTCCTTCTCGTGACCGACGAGGGTGACGTCCCTTGGCCAACGGTGTCATCCTGCGCGCAGTCTCAGGATCCACGCGGGCGGATGAGCTGTCTCAGGGGGTGGAATCCGCGACTGCGCGCGCAATGACGAGGCACTGCCGATCGTCCATCACGACAAGTAGCGCGGGCGTCGCGACGCGAGGTTCGCGTCAGGCCCGGCGACCCGCATCAACGTTGGCCGCGGGCATCGTCGCGGCCTCGACGGCCCGACGATGCCAAACACCCTTCAAAAAAACCGCGGATTCCTCCCCCGCGAATGTTGTCTGCCGGCACGCCATGCGTGGCACGGCGAGGCGGGGGAGCTTGTTTTGTGAGGTTAAGGAGGAGGAGGCCGCAGGCCGACG
>JABCYW010000184.1 GCA_013289985.1 Betaproteobacteria bacterium
TCCACGATGCCGCCGTCCGACATCGACGTGGTGATCCCGATCCCCGAGTCGAGCCGCCCGTCGGCGATGCAGCTCGCGCAGAAGATCGGCAAGCCCTATCGCGAAGGCTTCGTCAAGAACCGCTACGTGGGCCGCACCTTCATCATGCCGGGCCAGTCGGTGCGCAAGAAGTCGGTGCGCCAGAAGCTCAACGCGATCGGCGTGGAGTTCAAGGGCCGCAACGTGCTGCTGGTGGACGACTCCATCGTGCGCGGCACCACCTCCAAGGAGATCGTGCAGATGGCGCGCGAGGCGGGCGCCAACAAGGTCTACATGGCCTCGGCCGCGCCGCCGGTGAAGTACCCCAACGTGTACGGCATCGACATGCCCACGCCCGAGGAGCTGATCGCCTCCGGCCGCACGCAGGACGAGATCCGCGACTTCATCGGCGCCGATGCGCTGATCTACCAGGACGTCGACGCGATGAAGCGCGTGGTCGGCAAGTTGAACACCCAGGTCGCGAGCTTCGAGGCCTCGTGCTTCGACGGCCGCTACATCACCGGCGACGTGAGCGTCGAGGACTTCTCCACCATGCGCGAGCAGCGCCGCTCGCAGCAGGCCGAGGAAGACGATCCGGCCCGCTCGCGCCTCGCGCTGCAGAACGCCGCCGAATAAGCCGTCGCCTTGACCGACGCCCACGGCACCTTCGGGTGCCTTCTCATTTCCTGACGCCGTGACCACCTCCATCCGCACCCGCATCGCCCCGTCGCCCACGGGCTTCCTCCATCTCGGCACCGCGCGCACCGCGCTGTACTCGTGGGCGTTCGCGCGCCACCATGGCGGCGAGTTCGTCCTGCGCATCGAGGACACCGACGTCGCGCGCTCCACGCAGGATTCGGTGGAGCAGATCCTGGCCGCGATGAAGTGGCTGGACCTCCAGTACGACGAGGGCCCGGTCTACCAGATGCAGCGCCTCGATCGCTACAAGGCGGTGGTCGACCAGATGCTCGCGGCAGGCACGGCCTACCTCTGCTACTGCACGCCGGAAGACCTCGACCGGATGAAGAACGAGCAGGAGGCGCGTGGCGAGAAGCGGCGCTACGACGGCACGTGGCGTCCTCTGCCCGGCAAGACGCTGCCGGCCGTTCCCCACGGCGTGAAGCCGGTGGTGCGCTTCGCCAACCCGGTCGACGGCGACGTCACCTGGGACGACCTGGTCAAGGGCCCGATCACGATAGGCAACAAGGAGATCGACGACCTGATCATCGTGCGCGACGACGGGGTGCCCACCTACAACTTCGCGGTGGTGGTGGACGACTGGGACATGCGGATCACGCACGTGTTCCGCGGCGACGAGCACATCAACAACACGCCGTGGCAGATCAACATGTTCCGCGCGCTGGGCGCCGCGCTGCCGCGCTTCGGCCACCTGCCCATCATCCTGGGCGACGACGGCCTGAAGCTGTCCAAGCGCCGCGGCGCCGTGAGCGTGACCGACTACGCGGACAACGGCTACCTGCCCGAGGGCATGAACAACTACCTCGCGCGCCTGGGCTGGAGCCACGGCGACGACGAGCTGTTCACGCTGGAGCAGATGGTGTCGTGGTTCGACGGCTCGCACCTGAACAAGAGCCCCGCGCAATGGGATCCGGCCAAGCTGTTGTGGGTCAACGCGCACCACATGAAGCAGGCCGGCGATGCGCGCCTGGCCACGCTGGTGGTGGCGCAGTTGAAGAAGCGCGGCATCGATGCCGATGCCGATGCCGCGATGGCCGCGCGCTGCGCGCTGCTGAAGGATCGCTGCCAGACCACGGTGGAACTGGCCGACTGGATCGCGATGTTCTTCGCGGCGCCGGCGCCGGCGCCGGCCGACATCGACCAGCACGTCACCGACGCCGCGAAGACCGCGCTGCGCACGCTGCGCGAGAAGCTCGAGACCGCGGCCTGGGACAAGGCCGGCATCGCCGCCGCGATGAAGGAGACGCTCACGGCGCACGGCCTGAAGATGCCGCAGCTGGCGATCCCGTTGCGCGTGATCGTGTGCGGCCGCGCGCAGACCCCGGCCATCGACGCGCTGCTGGCGCTTTTCGAGCGCGAAGTTGTGCTCGACCGCTTGCGCACCGTTTGAAATCTGTTCTATACTAGCGGTCTTCGCTCTTCACCACGCGATGCAGCTTCGGAAGTCAAACGACGAAGCAAATTTGTGGGGGTATAGCTCAGCTGGGAGAGCGCTTGCATGGCATGCAAGAGGTCAGCGGTTCGATCCCGCTTACCTCCACCAAACTGCTTCACGCAGTGCCGGCGGCGCGTGGTAGAGAGAAGATGGATTTAGACCCTATCGTCTAGAGGCCTAGGACACGACCCTTTCACGGTCGTTACCGGGGTTCGAATCCCCGTGGGGTCGCCAGCGACAGCGGGCACAAGTTGCAGGCAGCGCTTGGAACGCAAGTTCGAAGTTGCCGACCACGTGGAGTGGTAGTTCAGTTGGTTAGAATACCGGCCTGTCACGCCGGGGGTCGCGGGTTCGAGTCCCGTCCACTCCGCCAAGAATTTGTTTTACGACTGGCCCTATCGTCTAGAGGCCTAGGACACGACCCTTTCACGGTCGTTACAGGGGTTCGAATCCCCTTGGGGTCACCAGTCACACTCGCGAGCGCAAGCCGCTCGCGGCGTTCCCAGGGGAGCAGGGCTCGGAGCGAGCGACCACGTGGAGTGGTAGTTCAGTTGGTTAGAATACCGGCCTGTCACGCCGGGGGTCGCGGGTTCGAGTCCCGTCCACTCCGCCAAGAATGTCGAAGCAGCCACCCCCTCGGGTGGCTGTTTTCATTTCCGCGTCGCGTTTCCCGCGTGCGCCGGCGGGCCTTCAGATCGGTCGAAAAGCGGCCGATATCCCGGCCAGTCCTGCCTGCGACGCCGTGTCGCGCACCCAGCGTTCCATGTCGACCCCGACATGATCTACAGCTTCCTGCGCACAAGGCCGATACATCAGGCAGGAGTAGCCATGAACGATCGCCGCCTCATCACCCCGACCACTGGCCATGTGCCCGACGCGCGCGCGGCCGTGGCGATGGCGTTCGCGGCGGCCCTGGCGGCCTGCAGCGCGACGCTGCCCAACACCGCCCCGAAATACATCGAGCCGCCGAAGACGGCGCCGTCGGCCAAGGTGCGCGTGGTCAACATCCATCCGTTCGCGTACTACGCCGACATCGCCGTGTTCGACTCGCCCACCTGCTTCACCAAGGCCAACCTCGGCATGACCGGCGGCAGCAGCCGCGACGCCGAGCGCATCGGCATGCTGGACGACAAGCCCGTGTCGGCGGCATCGCTGGAGCGCTACGTGCCCGCCGACGAGCCGCTGGTGATCGGCCCGCGCGCCGTGTTCCCCACCGTCACCAACAGCGAGATCATGCATTCGCTGATGCCCGGCACGCAGGCCGAGGTGCGCGCGCGCCAGGCCGGCGTCTGCAAGGTGCCGGCCTTCGTGCCCAGGCTCAACGAGCAGTACGAGGTGGTGGTGGACCTGACGCCCGCGCACTGCACGGTGACGCCTTACCGCCTGGTGGGCACCGACGGCGCCGTGAAGCGCGAGCCCGTGGAGACGCAGCCCTCGCAGATCTCGACCTACGAATTCGACATGCGCTGCTTCAAGTGAGCGCCATGGCGCAGGCGCGCTGTCGTCACAGCAGGCTCGCCTGCGCGTGATGGCGCGCGCCCGGCGCGAGCACGATGCCCTCGATGTCCAGAAGCGCCTGCTTGCGATGCAGTCCGCCGGCGTAGCCCGTGAGCGTGCCGTTCTCGCCGATGACCCGGTGGCAGGGCACGATGACCGTGATCGGATTGCGGCCCACGGCGGCGCCCACCGCGCGCGACGCCTGCGGGCTGCCCACCTCGCGCGCGATGCGGCCGTAGCTGATGGTGTCGCCGCAGCGGATCGCGCACAGGCGGCGCCAGACGGCCTCCTGGAACGCGGTGCCCTGCGGCGCCAGCGCCACCTTGAACTCCCGCAGCCGGCCGGCGAAGTACAGGTCCAGTTCCTCGCGCGCCTGGGCGATCCAGCGTTGGGCGTCATCCAGCGGCGCGTCGAGGAGGCCGGGCCCGTGCTGTTGCCGGTCGAACCACAGGCCCATCAGTCCGGCGTCGCAGGCGAGCGCGGTGAGCGGGCCCAACGGCGTCTCGATGACCCCCTGGGCGAGGCCGATGCCCGTCGTTCGGCGCGCGGGCAGGGCGGTGGAGGCGGTTCTGGTCATGGGGATTCCTTGGCGCCCGCCTCTCGGCGAGCCGATGCAGAGGCTTTACGCGGCGCACTGCGTTTCGTGGGGGGTGCCGCCGGTGGGGTCGATCGGGGAGCGGAGTTGTCGCTCGCTTCCAACGCTCGCCAGAGCGCGATGACCGCGTACGAACGCCAGGGGCGCCAGTCCTCGGCCATCGCGATGGCTTTCGGCGCGTCGCGGGCCTGGGCGAGGCCCATCGCCTTGAGCAGCCCGATGTCGGTGGCCGGGAAGGCGTCGGGCCAGCCCAGGACGCGCAACGCGAGGAGCTGGACCGTCCAGTCGCCGATGCCGGGCAGCGCCAGCAGCGCCTCCTGGGTGCCGGCCAGCGGTGCGCCGCGGTGCAGCGGCAGGCCGCCGACCACCGCGCGCGCGAGCGCCTGCAGCGCGCCCACGCGCTGGCGCACGATGCCCAGTTCGCCGATGGAGTCGGGCGTGGCCGAGGCGATGGTGGCGGCGTCGGGAAAGCAGCGGTGCAGGCCGGGCCACGGCGTCTCCACCGGCGCGCCGAAGCGCTCGATCAGGCGGCGCGTGAGCGTGCGGGCCGCGGCCACCGTCACCTGCTGGCCGAGGACGATGCGGGCGGCCGTCTCGAAGCCGTCGAAGCTGCCTGGCATGCGCAGGCCGGCGCCTATCGCCGCGGCCGGATGCAGCGCGATCAACGTCTCGACCAGCGGCGCCATGTGCCTGGGGTCGGCGTCGAGATCGAGCGCGTGGCGCGCCGCCTCCACCAGCTGGCCGGCGTGCGCGGCCAGGTTGGCGCTGGCGCGCAGTTCGACCTCGTGGCGCTCGTCCAGGAACTCCAGCTCGATCCAGCCGCGCGCCGGGGCCGCCGCGGCGCCGGCGGGACGCGGCGCGCTCCAGGTGCGGCGGATGATGCGCCCGTCGACCTCCTCGACGCCCGCCAGCGCCCGCTGCGCCCAGAACGCGAGCATGGACTGCACGTCGTAGGGTGGGCGGTATCCCAGCCGCACCCGCGTCACGCCGCGGCCGCCGGGCAGGGCGCCGGCGGCCGTGCCGGCGCGTCGCAGCTGGGTGGGCTTCAGGCGCACCTGCTCGGCGAACACGGCATTGAACCGGCGCAGGCTCTCGAAGCCGCAGGCGAGCGCCACCTCGGTGACGGGGAGGTCGGTGTCGGTGAGGAGTTGCTTGGCCTGGAGCAGCCGCTGCGTGGTGAGGTAGTCGATCGGGCTGACGCCGTGGGCCTGCGCGAACACGCGCCGCAGGTGGCGCTCCGTGACGCCCAGGCGCGCCGCGAGATCGGGCATGCGCACGGCGGCGCCCACGCGCACGGCGTGATCGATCATGCGCGCCGCGTGCTGGGCCAGCACCTGCGACGAATCCATCAGGCTCAGCCCCGGCGCCAGCTCCGGCCGGCAGCGCAGGCAGGGACGGAAGCCGGCCTGTTCGGCCGTGGCGGCGTTCGCATAGAACCGGCAGTTCTCGCGCCGCGGCGTGCGCACGCGGCACACCGGCCGGCAGTAGATGCGGGTGGAGGTGACGCCCACGAAGAACCGGCCGTCGAAGCGGGCGTCGTGCGCGGCGAGCGCCTTCCAGGCAGTGTCGGGATCGAGATCCATGCGCCCATCATAGGCACGCCGGAGAAGTCGACTCGCCGTTTTCGGACACATGGATCCGGGCCAGGGTAAGACCCTTCGATGACGTGACGGTGTCTTGCGCTCAATGGAATAGGGGTTGTCGCCAATACCCCCTGATGCACGTTGCTCACGTCTTGTAAAACCCCCCGGTGGGGGATGCGCTCCTGTCCTGTTCAGGTAACAATTCTTCGGATTCGCAAGCGCCCCAGAGCGCTCCGCGAGGCGAACAAGCGTCTGCTTCAGCGGGCGAAACAGAGGAAGGAGAGCCAGTTGAAATCTCATACCCGTCATGGGTTGGGCTACGTCGTCGTCGCCCTTGCATGCCTGAGCACGTCCGGTCCGCTGCTGGCCCAGACCGCACCCACCAACGCCGGCCGAGCCCTCGAGTCCACCACGCCGCCGCAGCCGCAGGAACTCAGGAAGGACGCCAACGTGCTGCCTCCGGCCGACGCCCCGCGCGCCCCGGCGGCCTCCGACGGCCCCACGCTGCTGGTCAAGGGCTTTGCCCTCACCGGCAACACGATCTTCCCCACCGACGAACTCCTGGCGCTGGTGCGTCCGTGGGTCGGCAAGGAGGCCGGCACCGACCAGCTGCTCGATGCCGCCGAGGCCATCAAGAACCGCTACAAGGACGCCGGGTTCTTCCTCACGCAGGTGCTGGTGCCGGCGCAGGAAGTGCCCAACGGCATCGTCACGCTGCGCGTCGTCGAGGCCCGCATCGGCGACACC
>JABCYW010000185.1 GCA_013289985.1 Betaproteobacteria bacterium
CGGCTCACCATTCACGACGCCAGACGCTACGCGCCTGCTCCCCGCAGATCGGCGATGAACCAAAAAAAGCGCCCGGCCTTCGCAGGCGGGCGCTTTCGCGGGATCGGGGCGCGCGAGGCGCCGCGGTCTTACTTCTTGGCGGGGGCGGGTGCCGAGGTCGCGGCCGGGGCCGCGGCTTGCTGGCCGCCGAACTTGTAGTCGGTCTTGGCGGAGGTGCGCAGCTTTTCCTGGTACTCCTGCAGCTTGACCTGTTCCATCTGCTGCTTGACCTTGTCCTTGACTTCGTCGAACGACGGGAACTGGGCCACGCGCGTGTCTTCCACGCGGATGATGTGGTAGCCAAACTGGGTCTTGACCGGGGTCTCGGTCATCTGGCCCTTCTGCAGGCCTTGCAGCGCGGTGGCGAACTCGGGCACGTACGACGTGGGCTTGGCCCAGTCGAGGTCGCCGCCGTTTTCGGCGGACTGCGTGTCCTTGGAGTTCTTCTTGGCCAGGTCCTCGAACTTGGCGCCGGCCTTGATCTGGGCGATCAGCTTCTTGGCTTCGTCTTCGCTGTCGACCAGGATGTGGCGGGTGTGGTACTCGGTGCCCGACTGCTCGGCCTTGATCTTGTTGTATTCCACTTGCGCGTCGGCGTCGCTGATCGGGTGCGCCTTCACGTAGTTCTGGAACATCGTGTTGATCAGCAGCGACTGGCGCAGCAGTTCGAGCTGCGACTTGTAGTCGGCGGTGGCGCCGATGCCTTGCTTCTCGGCTTCCTGGGCGAAGATCTCGCGGATCACGACCTGGTCCTTGGCCTGCTGGCGCATTTCAGGCGTGGCTTCCTGCTGGCCGTGCGTGGCGGTCTTGATCAGGGCGTCGACGCGCGCCGTGGGCACCGGCTTGCCATTGACGACGGCGACGTTCTGCGCCATCACGGAGAACGGCAGCACGAGGGTGCCGATCAGGGCGGCCGAGATTTTGAAATTCATGCTGGGAGGCTTTCGAGCAAACGGTTTTGGAAGTGAACAGGAACGAATTGGTTCCTGGGGAATTCACTATGTCGCCGGTGATTCAGGTTGGTGAAACCCGAACCCTTCGGACACGTCAAAAGGCACCCATCGAGAAACCCTATCGAGAATCTCGGCCCCGGAAACAAAACAGAAGCAAGTCAACTGGCTTCGTCCGGCGTGCGGGCGTCGATGGCGAGCGCATGGATGCCCTCGGCCATCCAGGGACGGAGGGCATCATACACGAGGCGATGGCGCGAAATTCGGGGCAATCCCGCGAATCCGGCGCTTACGATTCGTACGTTGAAATGCGAGCCGTCCTTCGCGCCGGCATGGCCGGCGTGGGCGGCGCTGTCGTCCACCACCTCGAGCTCGGAGGGGGCCAGCCGGGCCGTCAGCGCCTGGATGATCGCGTCGCGCAGGGAGGCTTGCATATTCAGGTCGCCGCCTCGTCGTTGGCGGCCGGATGCGACATGTGCTTGTTCAGATAAAAGCCCTGGCCGAGACCGAACAGCAGCATCAGGCCCGCGAGGACGAAGGTGTGGAATACCACCCAGTAGTCGCGCATGAAATAGACGACCCAGAGATTCATCAGGCCGAGCACCGCGAACATTGCCACATAGGCGAAATTGAGGCGCTGCGCGACCGTATCCGGCAGCTCGACGTCGAGGTTGCGAAGCGTCTCGCGAGGCAGGTTCTTGTGGAAGAAGGCCTGGCTGCCCCAGAACGCCAGTCCCAGCAGCCAGTAGGTGATGCTCGGCTTCCACATGATGAACATCTGGTTGTGCAGCCAGACCGTCAGCCCGCCGAACACCACGATCAGCGCCAGGCCCACCCACAGCATGAGATCGATCTTGCGTCCGGTGGCCTTCATCCACGTCACCTGCACCAGCGTGGCGACCAGCACGACCGCCGTCGCGAGCAGCGCCGGCGCCTCGGTGGAGCCGACGATGCCACCCTGGACGAGCGCGCCGAGCCAGTGCGTGGCGAATGCCGCGCCCTGGTCGGGCAGCCTGCCGGCGATCTTGTACGTCGCGAAGAAGAAGACCAGCGGCAGGAAGTCGAAGAGGAGTTTCATGGTCGACGGGGCGCCCGGGGAGGCAGGAAATGGGGGCGCAAACGGCGGCCGGGAGGCAGCACGACGGGAAGCAGGCACAAAGAGGCCTGCGCGGGGGCGAAGTCTAGCGCAGGCCGACAAGCATCCGCTTGACCCTGCTCAGGACGAGCAGGACACCTCGATGCCCCGCGCCCAGTCGGGCGGCAGCGCGGCGTAGCGCGCGTTGTCCGGCTGCTCGTCGTACGGACGGCGCAGCAACTCGTGCAGCGCCCGCACCTCGCCGAAATCGCCGGCGACGGCCTGCTCGATCGCGTGCTGGGCGAGGTGGTTGCGCAGCACGTATTTCGGATTGGCGGCGTCCATCGCCGCGCGGCGCTCGGCGTCGGAACGCGGCTCGGATTCGAGCCGGCGCAGGTAGCGCTCGCCCCAGGCGTCGGCCGCGGCGCGGTCCATGAAGTGGTCGCGCCAGGCGGACGGCGTCGCGCCGGCGCCGCGATCGAAGGCAGCCAGCGCGCGCCAGGCGATCGTGTGGTCGACGCGTTCGCCGGCCATCAGGGCCAGCAGGTCGTCCAGCAGCGCCTTGTCGCCATCCTCGGCCGTGGCCAGGCCCAGCTTGGCGCGCATGCGGTCGGAGTACGCCTCGGTGAAGAGATCGCCGAAGGTGTCGAGCACCGGCGGCAGCGTCGCGTCCGGGTCGGCGCACAGGGGCTTGAGCGCGTGGCCCAGCGCGTGCAGGTTCCACCACGCCACGTTGGGCTGGCGCGCGAACGCGTAGCGGCCGCCGGTGTCGGAGTGGTTGCAGATGTGGCCCGGGTCGAAGCCGTCGAGGAAGCCGAACGGGCCGTAGTCGATCGTCAGGCCCAGGATGGACATGTTGTCGGTGTTCATCACGCCGTGCGCGAAGCCGACGGCCTGCCAGTGCGCCACCATGGCCGCGGTGCGCCGCACCACCTCGGCGAGCCAGGCGTGCAGCGGGTCGAGCCCGTCGCGGCCGTCCTGAAGCTCGGCGAACTGCGCGGCAATCGTGAAATCGACCAACCGGCGCAGCGCGTCGGGCTGGTTCGAGTGCGCGAAGTGCTCGAAGTGGCCGAAGCGCAGGAAGCTGGGCGCGACGCGGGTGACGACGGCGCCGGTCTCCATCGCCTCGCGGCGCACCGGCAGCGCCGAGCCCGCCACCGCCAGCGCGCGCGTGGTGGGCACGCCCAGCGCGTGCATCGCCTCCGAGCACAGGAATTCGCGGATCGACGAGCGCAGCACCGCGCGGCCGTCGCCCATGCGCGAGTAGGGCGTGCGGCCCGCGCCCTTGAGCTGCAGCTCGAACGACGCCGCTTCGACGCTCGCCTGCCACTCGCCCAGCAGCAGCGCGCGGCCGTCGCCCAGCTGGCCGGCCCAGACGCCGAACTGGTGGCCGCTGTAGACCGTGGCCATGGGCTGCAGGCCGGGCCAGGAGGCGCGGCCGGTGAGCACGTCGATGCTGCGCCAGTCGGCGCGCGTGGCCCAGTCGGCGGGCCAGGCCAGCAGGGCCGCGCAATCGGCGCTGGTGGCCACCCAGTGCGGGTCGGGGAAGGGCTGCGCGGGCAGGTCGGTGCCGTAGGTGTGGCGGCGCATCGGGACGGGGGGCGATTCGTCGTCGCGGCGCACGTCCGGAACGTCGCGCGTGAAGTGCGCGAAGCGGTTGATCCAGCGGGCGGGATCCGGGCCGGCGGGCGCGGCGGGGGCGAGTTCGGACGGTGCGGTGGCAGTCATTTGCGGCCAGTCTAGCCAGCGACCCTGGCGCAGGGGCGACGAAGGGCTTTAAAGTAGGGCAGCCGCCGCGGCGTGCGGGTGTCGCGCGAGTGACAGCCGCCGGCGGGCGGCCGCGCGCGAAGACCAACGACTAGGAGACAGCGATGAGCGTCCTGATGGGCCAGATGATGAACATGCCGTTGACCGTGTCGTCGCTGATCCGGCACGCGGCGCGCCATGCGGGCGACGTCGAGATCGTGTCCCGGCGCTGCGAGGGCGACATCCACCGCTCGAACTGGACCGAGGTCGAGAAGCGCTCGCGCCAGTTCGCGCAGGTGCTGCAGGCGCTGGACGTCGCGCCCGGCGAGCGCGTGGCCACGCTGGCCTGGAACGGCCATCGCCACGTGGAGATCTACTACGGCGCATCCGGCTCGGGCCGCGTGTGCCACACGATCAACCCGCGCCTGTTCCCCGAGCAGATCGAGTGGATCGCCAACGACGCCGACGACCAGGTGCTGTGCTTCGACGCGGGCCTGCTGCCGCTGGCCGAGAAGCTCGCGCCCAGGCTGACGACGGTGCGCCACTTCGTGCTGATGGGCCATCGCGGGCAGATGCCGGCGGCCACCGGCATCCCGAACCTGCTGTGCTTCGACGACCTGGTGGCGCGGCAGGACGGCGACTACGAGTGGCCCGAGCTCGACGAGAACACCGCGGCCACGCTCTGCTACACGTCGGGCACCACCGGCAACCCCAAGGGCGCGCTGTACAGCCATCGCTCCATCGTGCTGCATTCGTACGGCGCGGCGCTGCCCGACGCGATGAACTGCTCCACGCGCGACGTGATCCTGCCCATCGTGCCGATGTTCCACGTCAACGCCTGGGGCATCCCGTACACGGCCGCGATGACCGGCGCCAAGCTGGTGATGCCCGGCGCCTGGCTCGACGGCGCGTCGCTGTACAAGCTGTTCGAGGACGAGAAGGTCACGTTCAGCGCCGGCGTGCCCACCGTGTGGCTGGGCCTGCTGAACTACATGAAGGCCAACGACCTGCACTTCTCCACCTTCAAGCGCACCGTCATCGGCGGGTCGGCCTGCCCGCCGGCCATGATGAGGACGCTGCAGGAGGACTACGGCGTCGAGGTGATCCACGCCTGGGGCATGACCGAGCTGTCGCCGCTGGGCACCTTGTCCAGGCTGCAGGCCAAGCACGACGCGTTGCCGCCCGAAGCGCGCCAGAAGCTGCTGCAGAGCCAGGGCCGCGTGATCTACGGCATCGACATGGCCATCATCGACGACGACGGTCGCGCGCTGCCGTGGGACGGCAAGGCGGCCGGCAACCTGGTGGTGCGCGGGCCGTGGGTCATCTCCCGCTACTTCAAGGGCACCGACTCGCCGCTGGTGAGCGTCGACGGCGAGCCGGGCTGGTTCCCCACCGGCGACGTCGCGGCCATCGATCCCGACGGCTTCATGTTCATCACCGACCGCAGCAAGGACGTCATCAAGTCCGGCGGCGAGTGGATCAGCTCCATCGACCTCGAGAACATCGCCATCGCGCACCCGGCCGTGCACGAGGCCGCGGTCATCGCCTGCCGCCACCCGAAGTGGGACGAGCGTCCGCTGCTGGTGGTGGTGACCAAGCCGGGCGCCACCGTCACGCGCGAGGAACTGCTGCGCTTCTTCGACGGCAAGATCGCCAAGTGGCAGATCCCCGACGACGTGGCCATCGTGGCGGAACTGCCGCACACGGCCACCGGCAAGCTGCAGAAGCTCAAGCTGCGCGAGCAGTTCCGCGACCACGTGCTGCCGACCTCGTCCACGACGACCGCCTGAAAAACCCGCGACCGCGATCCATCGCGGCGCAAACGGAGACAACGACATGACGCTCTTCAAGAAGCCGCTGGCGCTCGCTGCCACCCTGGCCCTGGCCTGCCTCGCGCTGCATCCCGGCGCCGCGTTCGCGCAGAAGGGGGAGACGGTCAAGATCGCCTGGATCGATCCGCTGTCCGGCCTGATGGCGCCCATCGGCCAGAACCAGTTGAAGAGCTTCCAGTACCTGGCCGAGCTGTTCAACAGGAACAACCCGGCCGGCGTGAAGTTCGAGATCGTGCCGTTCGACAACAAGGTGAGCCCGGCGGAGTCGCTCAACGCCCTGAAGTCGGCGCTGGACCAGAACATCCGCTACGTGACGCAGGGCGACGGCTCCGGCTCGGCCGGCGCGCTGGTGGACGCCGTCAACAAGAACAACGAGCGCAACCCCGGCAAGGAAGTGCTCTACATGAACTACGCGGCGGTGGACCCCGACCTCACCAACAGCAAGTGCAGCTACTGGCACTTTCGCCTCGACGCCGACACCTCGATGAAGATGGAGGCGCTCACCACCTTCATCAAGGACCAGAAGGACATCCACAAGGTCTACCTCATCGGCCAGAACTACGCGCACGGCGTGCAGGTGGCCAAGTACGCCAAGGCCGACCTCGCGCGCAAGCGCCCCGACATCGAGATCGTGGGCGAGGACCTGCACCCGCTGGCCAAGGTCACCGACTTCGCGCCCTACGTGGCCAAGATCAAGGCCTCCGGCGCCGACACCGTCATCACCGGCAACTGGGGCTCCGACCTGGCGC
>JABCYW010000186.1 GCA_013289985.1 Betaproteobacteria bacterium
TGTTGGGGCCGCCGGTGCCGTCGAAGCCGTCGAAGAAGTTGGTGGCGTGGGCGGCGGGGGAGAAGGACGCGGCGAGCGCGATCGCGGTGAGGAATTGACGCATGGTTGTCTCCGTTGTCGTTGGAATGATCGGGACGTGCCGGCTTCAGGGCACCAGCGAGATGCTGCCGACGACGACGTCGTGGTTGCCCGCGGCGGTGGCGCCGTTGATGACGTCGATCGTGTAGAGGCCGGCCAGCCACTGGTGCAGCGTCTTCGTGGACGCGGCGCAATAGCTGGGGACCGCGAAGCTCGCGTCGTTCAGGTCGATCACGATCTCCGACAGCGTGGCCGAGACCAGCGCCTGCGCCGTGGGAACGCAGCCGTCTGCCGCCACCGGGGACGGCTGCAGCTTGATCGTCAGCGTGGCGTCGGTCGTGGAGGCCAGGTGGAAGCGCAGTTTCGAGAAGCCCGAGGCATCGAACGGCGCAGCCGTTCCGGTGACCGTGTTGCCCGGCGCGTAGAGGCGCAGCGCCACGCCGGCGTAGGACTGCGCGGCGGCCAGCGAGGCGGAGAAGGTCTCCGTGCCGGAGGCGTAGGCGACGCTGCCCGCGGTCTGGTCGCTGGCCGTGGCCGCGTACGCATACGACGCGATGGAGCCGCCTTCGACGGTGTCGGCGGCGTCCAGCGGCGTGGCGAAGGCCGTGTCGGGCGTCGGGGCTGGCGTCGGTGCAGGCGTGGGCGCAGGCGTCGGCGCGGGCGTGGGTGCTGGCGTGGGTGCTGGCGTTGGCGCAGGGGTCGGCGCAGGCGCGGGGCTCGCGTTGCTGTCGCCGCCGCAGCCGGCCAGGCCCAGCGAGGCGACGAGCCCCATGAGCACGCCGATGCGTTCCAGCGAGATCGTGGTGTCCATTCAATGTCTCCGATCGTTGTTGTCGAACGGAGCCATCGTGCCGGCCGGCGCGCGATCGCACCGGTGCGCGCTTGCGGAGGACTTGACGGATCTTGCGGACTTAGCCGACCCGCGGATCCACCGGCATGCCCAGCCGGCAACGCACGTTGCGACTGCCGGGCGCGCCCTGCGCGGGGTCGTAGCGCTCGAAGAACGGGCCGATGGCCAGCGTGAACGCGGCCTGCGGCAGCCATTGGTCCAGCATCACGCGCCAGCCCTCGGCGATGTCGTCGGCCGGGCCGTCGTAGTCCAGCGTGGCCACCCAGCGCGCCGGGATGCGCTTGTGCAGCAGCGGCGGCGGGCAAGCCGGCAACGCACCCACGACGGCGGGCAGCTGCACGCAGGCGTCCATGCGGCAACGCGATGCGCCGACGATGGCCGGATCGTCCAGCCCCATGAACATCAACGGCTGGCCCACCAGGCCCAGCGCGCGCACGGCGCTCGTGAAGCGATCCCACAGCGGCGCCGCCAGCTCGCCGAAGTCGCCGCGGCCGCGCATGAACAGCACGTCCATCTCCGGCTCGCGCGCGATCGTCACCCGCGGAATCCCGCACATCCAGCTGTCGTTGGCCGGCACCCGGCCGTGGGCCCAGCCGCCGCCGCGCCAGGCCGAGGGCGTCATGTCGAAGCGCTCGCGGAACGCGCGCGCGAAGCCCTCGGGAGACGCGAAGCCGCAGTTCAGCGAGATGGTCGTGATCTTCTCGCCGGGGCAATGGCGCAGCCGGCCGGCGGCCACGTCGAGGCGCCGGCGGCGCACGAACTCGTTGAGCGTCTCGCCGCTCCATTGATGGAACAGGCGGTGGAAATGGAACGGCGAGATCGCGGCGATCGTGGCCATGCGTTCCAGCGACAGCTCGGCGTCCAGGTGCGCGTCGACGAAGTCCACCACGCCTTCGAGGCGGCGCACGTGGTGGCCGTGCAGCACGACCGGCGCGCGCGCGGCGGACAGCGTGGCCTCGTGCATGCTCAGAGCCGGCGCGTGGTGCCGCGCACCACCAGGTGCAGGTCGGGCACCGGCTCGGCGGCGGCGGGCGCCGCGCCGAGCGCGGCCAGCAGCAGGTGGGCGGCGGCCCGGCCCATCTCGTAGATCGGCTGGTGCACCGTGGTCAGCGCCGGCGTCATGTAGGCCGACTGCGGCAGGTCGTCGAAGCCCACCAGCGAGATGTCGTGCGGCACGCGCAGGCCGCGCGCGTCCAGCACCTGGCGCGCGCCCCACAGCGTCTGGTCGTTGGCGCAGAACACGGCGGTGAACGGATGGCCCGCGTCGAGCAGCCGGTGCATCGCCTCGGCGCCGCCGGTCTCCATGTAGGTGCCCACCACCATCAGGCGCGGATCCACCGGCAGGCCGGCCTCGCTGTGGGCGCGCATGTAGCCGTCGCGGCGATCCACGGCGTCGGGGTAGGCTACCGGCCCGCTGATGTGGGCGATGCGCGTGTGGCCCAGTTCGATCAGGTGGCGCGTGGCGCGGCAGGCGCCGTCCACCTGGTCGCAGTGCAGCGAGAACACGTTGGGCGCCTGCAGCTCGCGGCCGGTGATGGCGATGGGCAGCTTGCGCGCCATGTCCTCCACCTGCTCGTCCGTCAGGTTGCCGCCCAGGATCACCATCGCGTCGACCCGACGCGCGATCAGCAGCCGGGCGCGATCGAGCTCCTCCGCCGGATTCCAGTGGCCCGGCACGACGATGGGCGCGTAGTGGCTGCCCTGCAGGCCGTCCTCGATGCCGCGGGCGCCGCGCGTGAAGTACGGCGACTCGAGTTCCTGCGTCAGCACGCCGATGGTGCGCGTGGAGCCGCTGCGCAGGCTCTGCGCGGCGAAGTTGGGACGGAACTGCAGGCGCTCGATGGCGCGCTCCACGGCCTGGCGCTTGTCCTCGGTGACGCGGGCCGTGCCATTGAGGATGCGCGAGACCGTGGCCGCCGAGACACCGGCCAGTCGCGCGACATCGAGCAGCGTGGCGGATTCGGCGAGGGGCTTGTCCTTGGTGGGCATGGAAGGGTTCTGGAATGAGGGAGCCGTGCGGCGCAGGAATGGCAGCGACGTGAGGACACGCCAACCCGCCGTCGCATGGCACAGCCCGCAGTCTAATCATGAAATCGATTCCAGATCTGCTGGAAATCACCGAGTCGACCCTTCTGGAAGCCTGCATCTCCACGAAACTTCCTGTGTCGATGCTCGTTCTCAGGGTATTCACCAGCTGCGGCATCAACCCATTGACTTGGCTGACAACGTTGTCACACACTGAATTCTGAAAACGATATCAAAGATTCCCGGAGACACGATTCCGCCATGCGCCCGCGCATTCTCACGCTTGTTCTCGCCTGCCTGGCCGGCCTCGCCCTGCCGGCCGGCGCCGTCCGCACCACGCTGACGGTGGCCGCATTTCCCGACCTCGATCGCAGCGCGAAGATCGCCATCGAGTCGTGGGCGGCCTCGCATCCGGACGTCGAGGTCAAGCTGACCACGCGCGCCTACGCCGACCACCACACCGCGATGACCACGGCCATCGCCACGGGGGCGAACCTGCCCGACGTGATGGCCGTCGACATGGACTACCTCGGCAAGTTCACGCAGGCCGGCGGCCTCGACGACCTAGTCGCGCCGCCCTACGACGCGGCCGCCGTCGCGCCGCAGTTGGCGCACTTCACGCTGGGTCCGGCCACCGGCGCCGGCGGCAGGCTGCGGGCGATGCCGGCCGACATCGGCCCCGGCGCGCTGTTCTACCGCGCCGACCTGATCGCGCGCGCCGGCCTCACCGAAAACGATCTCACCCACGACTGGGACTCGTACATCGCCGCGGGCCGCAAGCTCAGGAGCGCCACCGGCGTCTACCTGCTCGCGAGTGCCATCGACCTGAAGGACATCCTGATCCGCGCCGGCCTGGCCGACGGCCAGGGCATCTTCTTCGACGACGCGGGCCGCCCTCAGGTGGAGACGGCGCGCTTCGTGCAGGCCTTCACGCTGGCCCGCGCGGCGCGCCGCGCGGGCATCGACGCGCGCGTGGCCGCGTGGAGCACCGAATGGAGCGAAGGCTTCCGGCGCGACCGCGTGGCCACGCAGATGATGGGCTCGTGGCTCGCGGGCCACCTGAAGAACTGGATCGCGCCGGCCGGCGCGGGGCTGTGGCGCTCGGCGCCGCTGCCCGGCGGCGCGTTCGCGTCGTGGGGCGGCTCGTACTGGGCCATCCCGGCGCGCGCCGAGCACAAGGCGCTCGCGTGGGACTTCATCCGCACGCTGACGCTGGATCGCGCGCAGCAGCTGGAGGCCTTCCGCCGCCTCGACGCGTTCCCGGCGCTGGTCGCCGCGCAGCAGGACGACTACCTCGCGCAGCCCATCGCCTACCTCGGCGGCCAGGCCGCCCGCCTGCAGTGGCGCGCCGCGAGCGAGCGCATTCCCGCGCTGCACGTGGACCGCTACGACCAGGTCGCCAACGACATCGTCAACGCCGAGCTCGACCAGGTGCTCGAGCACGACAAGCCCATCCCGCGGGCGCTGGCCGACGCCCGCACCGCCATCGAGCGCCGCGTGCGCCGCTACTGACATGAGCACCACGCTCCTTGCACGCCGCAAGCCGCTGATCCCCGCGCGCTGGGCGCCCTACGTCTTCATCAGCCCGTTCTTCATCCTGTTCGGCGCGTTCGGGCTGTTCCCGCTCCTGTTCTCCATCGTGCTGTCGTTCCATCAATGGGATCCGGTGGCCGGCGTCGCGGGCATGCACTGGGTGGGCCTGGACAACTTCGTCTACGCCCTCACGCGCGACGACTGGCTGCGCAAGGCGATGTTCAACACGCTGTGGATCGCGCTCGTCTCGGGCATCCCGCAGCACCTGGTGGCGCTGCCGCTCGCGTGGTTCCTGCATCGCGGCTTGGGGCGGGCGCGCAACGCGGTCACCGGCGCCTACTTCCTGCCCTTCATCACGTCGACGGTGGCGATCTCGCTGGTCTTCTCGTCGTTGTTCTCCAAGGACTTCGGGCTGGTGAACGCGGCGTTCGCGTCGCTGCGCCAGGTGCCCGTCCTCGGCTGGCTGCTGCCGGGCCAGTCCATCGACTGGAGCCAGCCGGGCTACACCAAGTGGATGATCAGCGCGGTCGTGTTCTGGCGCTACGTGGGCTGGAACACGGTGCTGTACCTCTCGGCGATCCAGACCATTCCCACCGATCTGCTGGAGGCCGCGCAGATCGACGGCGCCAGCGCGCGCCAGCGCTTCCTGCACATCGTGCTGCCGCTGCTCAAGCCCATGATGTTCTTCGCGGTGACGCTGTCCATCATCGGCAACCTGCAGCTGTTCGAGGAGCCCTTCATCCTCACCGGCGGCACCGGCGGCATCGACCAGGCCGGCAAGACCGCGGCCATGCACATGTACGCGGTGGCCTTCATGGACGGCGACTTCGGCACGGCATCGGCCATCGCGTGGCTGCTGTTCATGCTGATCGCCGGCTCCACCTGGATCAACAAGCGCCTGCTCGGAGCACGCGCATGACCGCCACGTCCGCCATGCCCGTCGCCACCCGGCCCGGTGCCCGTCCCGCGCGCCGGCGCGTCGCGCGCGAGCGCCGCGGCGCCTTGTATCTCGGCCGCGCCGTCGTGCTGGCCGGCGCCCTCGTGATGCTGGTGCCGTTCTGGTTCATGTTCGTGTTCGCCACGCACAGCAACGGCGAGATCCTCTCGATGCCGCCGCCGATGTGGTTCGGCGGTTCGCTGGGCGACAACCTGCGCGACCTGCTGGAGCGCCTGCCCACGTTCTGGTGGAACCTCGGGTGGAGCTTCCACGTCGCCATCGCGACGACAGCGCTGAACCTGTTCTTCTGCGCGCTGGCCGGCCACGCGTTCGCGCTGCTCGACTTCGCCGGCAAGGAGCACTTCTACGCCGCAGTGATGACGACGATGCTGCTGCCCGGCTTCATCTTCATGGTGCCCACCGCGCTCACCATGAGCTGGCTGGGCTGGACCAACGAGCATCGTTCGCTGATCGTGCCGGGCGCGTGCGGCGCCCTCGGCATCTTCCTGATGCGCCAGTACATCGAGTCGGCCATCCCGCGCGACCTG
>JABCYW010000187.1 GCA_013289985.1 Betaproteobacteria bacterium
TGGCCCAGTCGCCCATGAACTGCATGCCGGCCTGGCCCTTGATCACCATCTCGGTGGCCTTGTTCCAGTCGCGGCCCGGGGCCTGCGCGTCGGTGTAGGTCTTGAGGCGGCGGAAGATGTCGATGGCGTGCGTCATCGCCGGGCTGCGCCACGCGGCGGGATCCATGGCGACGAAGGACTGGCGGTAGAACTCGGGGCCGCCGGTGCCCAGCACGACGATCTCGAACGTGGTCAGGTCCTGCCACGGCTGGCCGCCGTGCGCCAGCGGCACGATGCCCGCGGCCTTGAAGCGGTCGGCCAGCGAGAAGAACGCGTCCCAGGTGTCGGGCACGCGGCCGCCCACCTTGCGCAGCAGGTCGCGGTTGATCCACAGCCAGTTCACGCGGTGCACGTTCACCGGCACCGCCGCCCAGTGGCCGTCCACCTTCATCTGGGCCGCGATCGCGTGCGGCAGCTTCACGTCCCAGTTGTCCGCCCGGGCGACGTCGTCGAGGTTGGCGAGCACGCCCTTGCGGCCCCAGTCCTGGATCGCCGGGCCCTTGATCTGGGCCGCCGTCGGCGGATGGCCCGCATCGACGCGGGCCTTCAGCGCGCTCATGGCCGCGTCGCCGCCACCGCCCGGCACGGCGAAATCGCGCCAGGTGGTGCCCTGCTTCGCGAGCATCCGCTTGAGTTCCTCGACGGACTTCGCCTCGCCGCCGGACGTCCACCAGTGCAACACCTCCACCTCGGCGGCGCGCGCCGTGCCGGCAGCCAGGGTGGAGAACGCGAGCGCGCAGGCGCCCACGACGGCCCAATGCCGTAATGATCTGTTCATGTTCAATGTCGTCTCCGCTCCGGAAAGCGGGGACGATCGGGGCGATCGGGCGCTCTCTCAGGATTTTTTATAAATCCCAAGATAACGAATCGTTAATGTCTTGAACATATCGTGAACCCGGACTTCTCACCAGCGCGGTGCATTTTCCGCACCTGAAAAGAGAAAAACGCCCGCAGGCGTCTTTCCGGTGGGGCGCGGCGGGGGACGCGCGTTCACTCGCCCAGGTAGGCCGCCCGCACCTTTGGGTCGTTGAGCAGCATGTCGGCCGGCCCGTCCATCGAGACCTCGCCCGACTCCATCACGTAGCCGCGGTTGGCGATGCTCAGCGCGCGGCTGGCGTTCTGCTCCACCAGCAGCACGGTGGTGCCCTGCTTGTGGATGGACTCGATCACCTCGAAGATCTTGTCCACCATGATGGGCGACAGGCCCATCGACGGCTCGTCCAGCAGCAGCACCTTGGGTCGCGCCATCAGCGCGCGGCCCATGGCCAGCATCTGCTGCTCGCCGCCGGACATCGTGCCGGCCAGCTGCGTGGCGCGCTCCTTCAGGCGCGGGAACGTGGCGAACACCTTGTCGATGTCGGCCTGGACCTCGGTGTCCTTGCGCACGTGCGCGCCCATCAGCAGGTTCTCGGTGATGGTCATGCGGGTGAAGGTGCCGCGGCCTTCCGGCACCATCACCAGGCCCTGCTTGACCAGGTTCCACGCGCCCTGCCCGGCGATGGACTTGCCCAGGAACTTGATGTCGCCCGAGGCGATGGGCTGGATGCCCGTGACGGCCTTCAGCGTGGTGGTCTTGCCGGCGCCGTTGGCGCCGATCAGGCTGACGAGCTCGCCCTCGACGACCTTGAAGCTGACGCCCTTGACGGCCTGGATGCCGCCGTAGGCGACGCGCAGATTCTCGACTTCGAGCAGAACTTGATTGGACATGTGGGTGCCTCCCTCAATGCGGCTTGTGGCCGGCGCCGAGGTAAGCCTCGATCACCTTCTCGTTGCCCTGCACCTCGGCAGGCGTGCCCTCGGCGATCTGCTTGCCGTAGTCCAGCACGGTGACGCGGTCGCACAGGCCCATCACCAGCTTCACGTCGTGCTCGATCAGCAGGATGGTACGGCCGTCCTTGCGGATGCGGTCGATCAGCTCGCGCAGCACCACCTTCTCGGTGGCGTTCATGCCGGCCGCGGGCTCGTCGAGCGCGATCAGCTTGGGGTCGGTGGCCAGCGCGCGGGCGATCTCCAGACGGCGCTGGTCGCCGTACGACAGCGTGCGCGCCTTGTACTCGGTGAAGCGGCCGATGCCCACGTAGTCGAGCAGCTCCTGCGAGCGCGCGCGGATGGCGGCCTCCTCGGCCTTGAACGCCGGCGTGCGGAACACCGCGCCGATCAGGCCCGAGTGGGTGCGCACATGGCGGCCCACCATCACGTTCTCGATGGCCGTCATCTCGGCGAACAGCCGGATGTTCTGGAACGTGCGGGCGATGCCCGTCTTGGCGACCTCGTGCACCGCCGTGGGCTGGTAGGGCGCGCCGCCCAGCATGAAGCTGCCGGCGTCCGGGGTGTAGAGGCCGGTGATGACGTTGAAGAAGGTGGTCTTGCCGGCGCCGTTGGGACCGATCAGGCCGTAGACCTGGCCGGCATCGATGGAGATGCCGACGTCCGACAGGGCCTGCAGGCCGCCGAAGCGCTTGGAGACGCCGCTGACCTGGAGAACTGCGTTGCTCATGGTGTGAGTTCCCTCTTGTTCTTACTTGGCGGATACCGGATTGGGCGCGGCCTTGCCATGCTCCGGCGATGGCCACAGGCCCCGCGGACGCGAGAGCATCACGCCGATCATCGCCAGCGCGATCAGCAACTGGCGCAGGATGGCCGAGTCGAGGCGGCCGCCGGACATCTGCTGCAGCGGCCCGGCCACGTAGCGCAGCACCTCGGGCAGCGCCGACAGCAGCAGCGCGCCCAGCAGCACGCCCGGGATGTGGCCGATGCCGCCCACCACCACCATCGCCACGATCATGATGGACTCGTCCAGCGAGAACGACTCGGGCGACACGAAGCCCTGGAACGCGCCGAACATCACGCCCGAGACGCCGCCGAAGGTGGCGCCCATGCCGAACGCGAGCAGCTTCAGGTTGCGCGTGTTGATGCCCATCGCCTTGGCCGCGATCTCGTCCTCGCGGATGGCCATCCACGCGCGCCCGATGCGCGAGCGCTCGAGGCGATAGCAGACCGTCACGGCGAAGATCACCAGCGCGAGGAACAGGAAGTAGTAGCACGTGACCGAGTGGAACTCGATGCCAAACAGCGTGTGGTCGGCGCCGAGGTCGAGGCCGAAGAACTTGATGGAGTCGAGCGTGTCCAGGCCTTTCGGGCCGTTGGTGATGTTCACCGGCGCGTCGAGGTTGTTCAGGAACACGCGGATGATCTCGCCGAAGCCGAGCGTGACGATGGCCAGGTAGTCGCCGCGCAGGCGCAGCGTGGGCGCACCCAGCAGCACGCCGAACGTGCCGGCCACCAGCGCCCCGAGTGGAATCACCAGCCAGACCGGCGCGTGCAGGCCGTTGGTGAACGCGTGCTTGAACCACTCGAAGTGGTCGGTGAGGTGCGGCGAGGCGAGCAGGCCGAACATGTAGGCGCCGACGGCGTAGAACGCCACGTAGCCGAGGTCCAGCAGGCCGGCGTAGCCGACGACGATGTTGAGGCCCAGCGCCAGCATCATGTACAGCAGCGCCGCGTCGATGATGCGCACCCAGCCGTTGCCGAAGTACTGTGCGAAGAAGGGCAGGATCAGCAGCAGCAGGGCGCCGATGCCGATGGAGACGAACTTGTTCTTCATGAATTTGCTCCAGTCGTCTTCGGGTCAGGCGCGATCGGCGACACGTTCGCCCAGCAGGCCCTTCGGGCGCAGGGTGAGCACGAGGATCAGGACGATGAACGCGAAGATGTCCTGGTAGTTGGAGCCCAGCACGCCGCCGGTGATGTCGCCGATGTAGCCGGAGCCGAAGGCCTCGATCAGCCCCAGCAGCACGCCGCCCACCATGGCGCCGGCCAGGTTGCCGATGCCGCCGAACACCGCCGCGGTGAAGGCCTTGAGGCCCGGCGTGAAGCCCATGGAGAACTGCGCGGTGCCGTAGTTGGATGCCCACATCACGCCGGCCAGCGCCGCCAGCGCGGCGCCGATCACGAAGGTGGCCGAGATGACGTTGTCGGGACGCACACCCATCAGCGCCGCCACCCGCGGGTTCTCGGCGGTGGCGCGCATCGCGCGGCCCAGCTTGGTCTTGTTGACGAGCCACATCAGCCCGCCGAGGGTGACGGCCGTCACGATGATGATGGCGATCTGCGTGAAGTTGGTCACCGCGCCGCCGATGAAGATCGGGTCGCGCGGCAGCAGAGTGGGATACGAGTGGTAGTTGGGCTTCCAGATGATCATGGCCAGCGTGCGCAGCAGCAGGCTCATGCCCATGGCGGTGATCAGCGGCGCCAGCCGCGGCGCGTTGCGCAGCGGCCGGTAGGCGATCTTCTCGATGCTGAAGTTCAGCACCGCGCACACGACCACGGCGCACAGCAGCGCGATCAGCAGCAGCAGCCAGCCTGGCAGGCCCATCGGCCCCAGCCACACCGTCACCGACCAGCTGGTGAGCGCGCCCACCATCAGCACCTCGCCGTGCGCGAAGTTGATGAGGTTGACGATGCCGTAGACCATCGTGTAGCCCAGCGCCACGAGCGCATACATGCTCCCGAGCACGAGGCCGTTGATCAACTGCTGCAGAAAGGTATCCATCAGGGGGTCTCCTGGTCGTGATCGCCGCGACGCCACCGGGGTGGCGCGCGACTCCAGAGCCTCAGCATCGGGATGCCGGGGCCCGGCCGCCACGGGCAATACCCGCATGCGGCACGTTCGGGGCGTTGCAAGAACCCGGCCACCGGGCGTTCGAAAGGCGCCGCGATGACCGAGGCCTGATCACCCCTGCACGTTGGCGGGATTCTAGGAGCGCCCAGTCGGCGAAACGGACGGACTTACCCGCGAGAAACCGAACGACGTGGCAATCCAGCGACGCCTCCGCGATGCGTCGATCGGCGCCGTGATACTTTGGCGCGAGATGGCCCGCCGACGCTGCAAGAGCGTATCGAGGCGCGGCCTTGCACGAGGCTGACACGGCGCGCCTTCCCGCGGTGCGTGGGCACCGCCGAGGTGCCGGCATTCAGTCGCTCCTGGACTCGTCGTCGAGGGCGCGCAAGGCCGCCAGCTTCTCGCCGATCCTGATCTCCAGGCCGCGCGGCACCGGGTGGTACCAGCGCTGGGCCGGCACGTTGTCGGGAAACCAGCTCGCGCCGGCCGCGTAGGCGTTGGGCTCGTCGTGCGCGTAGCGGTATTCCTGGCCGTAGCCCATCTGCTTCATCAGCTTGCTGGGCGCATTGCGCAGGTGGATGGGCACGGCGCGCGTGCCGTCCCGCTGCACGAAGTCCTTGGCCTGCTTCCAGGCCAGGTAGGACGCGTTGGACTTCGGCGCCGCCGCCAGGTAGGTGGTGGCCTGGGCCAGCGCCAGCTCGCATTCGGGCAGGCCCAGCCGGTCGACCGCCTCGGCGGCGTTCATGGCCAGCTGCAGCGCGCGCGGATCGGCGTTGCCCACGTCCTCGCTGGCGATGGCGATCATGCGGCGCGTGACCTGGCGGGGGTCGACGCCGCCGTCGAGCATGCGCGCGAGCCAGTACAGCGCGGCGTCGGGCTGCGAGCCGCGCACGGACTTGTGGAAGGCCGAGATCTGCTCGTAGTAGGAGTCGCCGCTCTTGTCGGCGCGGCGCAGCGACGGACTCGTCGCCGAGCCCGCGAAGGCCGCGTCGACCGTGGCCAAGCCGGCGCCCGAGGCCGCGTTGACCACCTGTTCCAGCAGGTTCAGGAAGCGCCGTCCGTCGCCGTCGGCGTAGGCGCCCAGCAGCGCGAGCGCGTCGTCGTCCACCGTGATCGCGGGCAGGTGCGCGCGCGCGCGCTCGTAGAGCTCGTGGAAGTCTTCCTGCGCGAGCGGCTGCAGGTTGTAGACCTGGGCCCGCGACAGCAGCGCGTTGGTCACCTGCATCCCGGGATGCTCGGTGGTGCCGCCGATCAGGGTCA
>JABCYW010000188.1 GCA_013289985.1 Betaproteobacteria bacterium
CGGTGCTGCCGCGCATCGAGGCCATCGCCAAGGGCCTGCCGATCGGCTACGGCATCGAGATCGGCGGCGCGCAGGAGTCGAGCGAAAAGGCGCAGCGCTCCATCGCCGCCGTAATGCCCGCCGCGGTCGTCGTCGTGCTCCTGCTGCTGATGATCCAGCTGCAGGACATGAAGAAGATGGCGCTGGTGCTGCTCACGGCCCCGCTCGGCTTCATCGGCGTGAGCGCCATCCTCGCGGCATTCCGCATTCCCTTCGGCTTCGTCGCCACGCTGGGGGTCATCGCGCTCGCCGGCATGATCATCCGCAACTCCGTCATCCTGGTCGTCCAGATCGACCAGGACCTGGAGGCCGGCGCCCCGCTCTGGACGGCCATCATCGAGTCCGCGGTGCGACGCCTGCGGCCCATCGTCCTGACGGCGCTCGCTGCCATCCTCGCGATGATCCCGCTCACCCATTCGGTGTTCTGGGGCCCCATGGCGTGGGCGATCATGGGCGGCCTCGCGGTCGCGACGATCCTCACGCTGCTCGTCCTGCCGGCCCTCTACGCGAGTTGGTACGGCGCCCGGCGTCCCACGCCCGACCTTCATTCTCCCGAGGCTGCATGATGACTCCTCCCAACTTCCGCCGACGTGCGGCACGCGCCGCCGTGCTCGCGGCCCTTGGCCTGCATCTCGTCGCAGCCCACTCGCTCGACCTCCTGGACGCCTTCGGCCAAGCACTGCACCAGGATCCAACGCAACGCGCCGCGGTCGCCGCCCGCGAGGCCGGCCGCGAGAAGGCCATCCAGGGTGACTCGCTGCTGCTGCCGCAGGTGCAGTTGCAGGCAGGCGTGCAGCGCGTGAACCTGCACACGTCCGACCAGCTGCCCGCGCCACTCAACGGGCTGGTCACCGGCAGCGGCACCGGCACCACGAATCAGACGACGCTGCAGCTCGTACAGCCGGTCGTCAACGCTGCGGCACGAGCCACCCGGCAGCAGCTCCACGAGGAATCGACGCTCGCGCAGACCCGGTACGACCAGGCCCGTCAGGAGCTGATCCTGCGCGTGACCGACGCCTACGTCGGTGTGCTGCTCGCGGACGAGACGCTGCGGGTCACGGTCACGGAGAAGGCGGCCGTCGGCCTGCAACGCGATCGCGCCCAGGCGCGCTTCGACGTCGGTCGCGGCCAGTCCGTCGACTTGCAGGACGCGCAGGCGCGCTACGACGATGTGCTCACTCGCGAACTCGCGGCGCGCAACGACGTGCAATTGAGGCGCGCGCAATTTCGCGAGATCGTCGGCACCGCGCCCGACGGCATCGCTTCACTGAGCGCGACGTTCGTCGCGCTGCCGCCGGAGCCGAACGATCTCTCCGCGTGGCAGGCTATCGGCGAATCGCACTCGACGGATGTCCTGACGCGCCGCTCGATGCTCGCGATCGCGGAGTCCGAGGTCGACAAGAATCGCCTTTCGTCTCGTCCGACGTTGGACTTCGTCGCAAGCGTCGGACATCAAGGGCAGAACGGCGGCCTGCCCAGGTATGTCTCCGCGGACAACAGTCGCACGGCGGCAGTCGGCCTGCAGCTCACCGTCCCGCTCTACGCAGGCGGCCGCCTGGACTCGCAATCGCGCGAGTCGCTGGCGCGGCGCGAGCAGGCGCAGGACGAGCTCGAAGCGGCGCAGCGCGACACGCGCCTCGCCATCGAGGATGCCTTCCTGGCCACGGGTCATGGTGTCGCGCAGATCCGCTCGTTGGAGCAGTCGCTGCGTTCGGCGCGCACGGCCCTGGAGGCGACGACCGCCGGCCGGGATGTCGGCACCCGCACCGAGGTCGAAGTCCTCGACGCCCAGACCCGGAGCTTTGCGGTCGAACGCCAACTGGTCGAGGCGCGCCTGCGCTACGTTCTGGATCGAGTGCGGTTGTCCGCAGCGGCCGGGGAACTCAACGACAGCGACGTCGCGGCGGTGAACTCATGGCTCGCGTCCCGCTGAACCGGGCCGGCGCGCGCATGGGCGCCGCCGCCACCCGCGTCGCGCTGATGGCGGTGACCGTCATGGTCGCTCTCATTGGTGCCTGCACCATGGGCGGTTGCTCGAGCGCGCGGCCCTGGGTCAACCAACCCATCCAGGCCACATCTCCCCAGCCGCATGCCGCACGCACGGCGACCATCCGCTTCGATGCGGCCACGCCACCGCCGTCGATCGTTGCGGCGGTGACGCTTTCCGGCGGCGGCGCACGTGCTGCAGCCTTCGGGCTGGGCGTTCTCGAGGAGATGAAGGCGACCCAGTTCAAGTGGGACGGACGTGATACGACGCTGCTGGACCAGGTCGGCCTCGTCAGTGGCGTCTCGGGCGGCAGCATCCTCGCCGCCTACTGGGCCACCTTCGGGGATGAGGTGTTCACGCGCTTCGAGCCCGAGTTCCTGAACACCGACTTCCAGCAGCACCTCGTGACGTCGCTCGTGTTGTCGCCTGCCACCCACTACCAGATGACCTCGCCCTGGGTCGGACGCACCAACGTCCTGGCCGAGCGGCTCGACACGCTCTATCGCGGCAA
Source organism: Betaproteobacteria bacterium (assembly GCA_013289985.1). Taxonomy (GTDB): domain Bacteria; phylum Pseudomonadota; class Gammaproteobacteria; order Burkholderiales; family Burkholderiaceae_C; genus Scleromatobacter. The sequence continues at coordinate 2,538 of JABCYW010000188.1, forward strand.
GACTTTCGGCGACCAGCGCAAGGCCGACGGCCACCGACCGCAGCTGCTCGTGACGGCCACCGACCTCACCACCGGCGCGGCGTTCGAGTTCACTCCGGAGCAATTCGCCCTGATCTGCTCGGACCTGGACAGCGTGCCACTATCGTTCGCCGTTGCGTCCTCGTCAGCAGTTCCGCTGCTGCTGAGCCCGATGACCGTGCGCAACTACGCCGGCAGCTGTCCCGAGTCGGCGCAGCTGGCACGGCTGTCGCTCGAAGACCGCAACGCACAAGCCCGCCTGCTGCATGCGCAGGTCGAGAGCTACCTCGACGTCAAGGAACGTCCGTACCTGCACCTGGTCGACGGAGGACTCGCAGACAACCTCGGAGTACGCGGCCTGATGGACCGCACCATCGCGGGCGGCGGCTTCCACGCAACTTTCGGCGACCTGCCGGAAGGTTCCGTCCACAAGGTGATCGTGGTGAGCGTCGACTCCGAGCGTGACCTGTCGGAACAAGTCGACCTCAGCGATCGCGTTCCGAGCACGTTCAGCGTCATCGACTCCCTCGTTTTCGGCGCTGGCTCCCGCGCCACACATGAGACGCTGGAACTGATGAACGACAGCGCGCGGCGCTGGGCCGACGAACTGCTCTCCGACAGGGGCCAGCCGGGAAGCCCTTTCGCGTCGGACGCCGAGATCTTCATCATCCACGTCAGCCTGCACGACTACGCCGACCCGTCGATGCGCACGCTGCTGCTCCAGGTGCCCACCGCGCTGTCGATTCCGCCGCTCGAAGAGAAGATGCTTCGAACGGCGGGACGCCAAGTCCTCCAGGCGTCGCCGGAGTTCCAGCGTCTGCTCGCGAGCCTGCCGTCGTGAGCCCGCAAGCGCTGGCCGCGTATTGGACGGGCCCGGCCCTCGCGGCAAACCTGCTCGTTGCGTTCAATCTTCTCGGCGGCCTGCTGCTCGGCATGGTGGTGGGCTATGAACGCTCGTACCACGGACGAGCGGCCGGCATGCGCACCTATGGGCTGGTCAGCATGGCGTCCACCGCACTCACGGTCTTCGCGGGCTATGCTGCGTCGTGGTACGGCGGCGCCGGGGTGCACGTCGCTACGGATCCAACGCGCGTCGTTCAAGGAGTCGTCACGGGCATTGGATTCCTGGGCGCGGGCGTCATCATGAAGGATGGCCCGAACATCAGTGGTCTGACCACGGCCGCATCGATCTGGGCCGCCTCGGCCATGGGTGTGCTGGTGGGCGTGGGCTTCTATGGTGCGGCGATCACGCTGGCCGTGCTGTGCATGGCTTCGCTGTCGCTCATGCATCGCCTCGAGTCACGCCTGCCTGGGCGTTCGACGCTGGAGTTCTCGCTCTGCTTCCATCCAGGCGAAGTTCCCGACTTCGACGAACTTGTCGAGGTGGCGCGAGCGCGCGGCTACGAAGTGCTGCGCGATACGCTGGTGATCTCGGTTGAGGACACGAAGCCGCAGTGGCGCTTCAGTGCGGTGACAGCGGAACGCTCGCGCGCTGTGAACTCCACGCGCCTTGCGCACGAGATCGCCGCATCCACCAGCGTGGCACGGTTCAGCATCGCGCCCATCCGACACTGAGCGGAAGGCAGTCCACATGTCGCAGCACATCGGACCCCTCCATGTCGTCCTGAAGACCCTAGCCGGACTTGCCGTGCTGTGCTTGTTGTATCTGGGACGAAGCGTCTTCGAGCCGATCACGCTCGCAGTGATGCTGGCCTTCGTGATGACGCCCATCGTCCGCCAGGTCCGCAGGCTTGGCCTGGGTCAGGCCGCAGCGGCGATGTCGGCACTGACTCTGGTAGGCATGATGTCCGCGGGCATCGCCTTGGTCATCGTCGCGCAGCTTGGCGCGATGACCCGCGACCTGCCTCGCTACGAGTCCAACGTGCGAGACAAGGTCACGACTCTGCGCGGGCTCACCGTCGACCGCATGCGCGACGCGCAAACAAGAGCCGGCCGCTTGTTCGAAGATCACGCGTCCGCGTCGATCCCTGCCGTCGCGCCGGATCCGGGAAGCAACCGTGATGTCCGACCGTCTGAACTTCATGCGACCGTCGGTACCGGAAGCGTCCAGGAGAGCGGTTCCACCGCGCTCGGGGCACTCCTGGGCGTGGTCTGGGGCCCGCTCGGCGAAGTCGGCGTGGTTGTCCTGGTGCTGGTGTTCGCGCTGGTGGAACAGAACTCGTTGCGTGATCGCCTCATCCGCCTGACGGGCGGCCGCGAGGTTCGTGCCGCGACGAGCGCATTCAACGACGCGGGGCAACGCCTGTCACGCTACTTCGTCTCGCAATTCTCGGTGAACTTCGGCGTCGGCCTGGTCGTCTGGGCGTCGCTGACAGCACTGCAAGTACCTCACGCGACCGTGTGGGCCGTGCTGGCCGGGCTTCTTCGCTTCGTTCCTTACGTGGGGTTCCCTGCAGCGGCCGTGCTGGCTTGCGCAATGTCAGCGGCGATGGCGCCGGGTTGGAGCCTGGTCGTGTCGACCATGGTGGTCTTCATCGTCGTCGAACTGTTGGCGGCCTACGTCGTCGAGCCGATGCTCTACGGACACGCCACCGGTCTTTCGCCGTTCTCCGTGGTCGTCGGCGCCATCTTCTGGGGCGCCATATGGGGTCCAGTGGGACTGCTCCTGTCCACGCCATTGATCCTTTGCCTGGTCGTCGCTGGTCGCCATGTGCCGGAACTTGCGTTCCTGGACATTCTGCTCGGCGACGGCGCCGCCCTCGACCTGTCTCAGCGCTTCTACCAGCGCTGTCTCAGCGGTGACGCTGTGGAGGTCCTGGCCGATGCACGCGTCTTCCTGAAGCGCCGCTCTCTCGCGGCATATTGCGACAAGGTCGTCATGCCGGCTTTCGAGCTCGCTCGCGAGGACATCGAGCGGCACCTGATCACGACGCAACAGCAAGCCGCGGCCCAGCAGGCAATCTCGCAGGTCTTCGCGGAGCTGACCCATGCGCAACGAGCCCGGCGACGTCGCGCGGCGGTGCTGGACGGTGACGACCTGGGCCTGAATCTGCGCCAGGAGCGGCAACATGTCGAAGGCCGATGGCAAGGCCCGCTGGATGTGGCGCCTGGCTCGGTGGTGATGTGCGTGAGCATGCCCGCCGCCGAATCGCATCTCATCGCCGAGTTGCTGGTGCGCGTGTTCAGGAACGAGCATCTCGATGCAAGGCACCTCACCGTCGAGGAACTGGCCCATCCGCCGGCCGACGCCCGGTTCGAGTCAGTGGGCGCCGTGTTCGTCGTGGGAACGAC
>JABCYW010000189.1 GCA_013289985.1 Betaproteobacteria bacterium
TCCAACGTCTCGGTGGTGCAGGCCGACGGCGTGCACGGCTACGCCTCCGAAGGCCCGTTCGACGCGATCATGCTCTCGGGCTCGGTCTCCAAGGTGCCCGAGGAACTGCTCAAGCAACTGAAGCCGGGCGGCCGGCTGGTGGCCGTCGAGGGCGACGAGCCGGTGATGCAGGCCGTGCGCTACACCGCCAACGCCGACGGCACGTTCGCGCGCCTGGGCCTGTTCGACCTCGACGCGCCGCGGCTCATCGGCTTTACCGAGCCCGCCCGCTTCCACTTCTGAAATAAGTCCACAGACGGCATCGCCGGAGGGCCAGCGGCTGCTCCGGAGGAATGCTGCGCCCCGTCGGCAAGCCCGCGGCCCGTCCGCAGCCTGTCGGCGGAAAACGTCGTCAGGGGGTGCGCCGGCTGCAAGTCGTCGCATCGCGCGTGCATCGCGGCCCATGAGGCCGTACAAAGCTGTCCCAACGCCAACCGGCTCGAACATCCAAGGATTTCCAATGCCCATCTCGCGCGCAGGTCTCGCTCCGATGACGCCCATCGTGGCCGCCCTCGTCCTGGCTTTCGGCGCCGTCGCCGCACAGGCGCAGAGCCTCAGCGAAGTCGTGCAGGCCGCCCGCGGCGTCGACGCCACCTACCTGGGCGCACGCTCCAGCGCCGATGCCGCGCACTACCGCTACGAGCAGGCGCGCTCGGCGCACCTGCCCACCGCGGGCCTGCAGGTGCAGGCGGGGCGCGACAGCAGCACGTCGCCCACGCCCATCTCCTCGACCGCCATCATCAACCAGACGACCAAGACGACCTCTCTCGGCGGAACGGTCAACGCGCAGCAGAACATCTTCAACCGCCAGAACGACCTGGGCATCGACCAGGCGCAGAAGAACGAGGACATCGCGCAATCGCAGCTGGCACAGGCCGACCAGGACCTGATCGTGCGGGTCGCGCAGGCCTACTTCAACGTGCTGGCCGCGGCCGACGCGCTGAACTCGGTGCAGGGCAACAGCAAGGCCATCGCCGAACAGCTCGCGTCCGCCAAGCGCAACTTCGAGGTGGGCAACGCCACCATCACCGACACGCGCGAGGCCGAGGCCCGCGCCGACCTGGCGCGCTCCAAGGAGATCGCCGCGGAGAACGACCTGCTCGTGGCCAAGGTCACGCTGGACCAGCTCGTGGGCCGCAACGGCGTCACGCCGCATCCGCTGGTCCTGCCCGCGGTCCTGCCGCCCGTCATGCCCAGCCAGGTCTCCGACTGGGTGGCGCTCGCCGAGACCGACAGCCAGGCGCTCAAGCAGGCCCGCGTCGGCCTCGAGGTGGCGGAGCTGGCGACCGCCAGGGCCCGCGCCGGGCACCTGCCCACGCTGGTGGCCAACGCCACCTACGGCCGCACCCGGGCGCACGAGGCCATCGACGGCGAAGGCGCGTTCACGGGCAACAGCCGCAACGCGGGCGTCTCCGTCACGCTCAACGTGCCGATCTTCTCGGGCTTCCTGATCCAGAACCAGGTCAACGAAGCCGTGGCGCTCGAACAGAAGGCCCGCACCGATGCCGACGGTGCCCGCAACCAGGTCGTGCTGGCCACGCGCACCGCGTTCGTCGGCGCCGTGTCGCAGGCCGCGCAGGTGAAGGCGCTGGAAGCCGCCGAGGCCTCCAGCAAGCTGTCGCTGGACGCCACGCAGCTGGGCTACAAGGTGGGCGTGAAGGTCAACCTCGACGTACTCAACGCGCAGTCCCAGCTCTACGACACGCAGCGCGACGCCGCCGGCGCGCGCTACCAGTACCTCGTTGCGCAACTGAAGCTGCGCCAGGCCGCGGGCAACCTCGGCAACAACGACCTGCTGCCCATCGACGCGCTGCTGGTCAAGTAGGCCAGCGGGGCCGCGCGCCCCACACCATCCGCGCGGCGCCTTCATCCCTCTTAGGGGTGGACGGCGGCCGCCGCGCGCACCCCATCTTGGGGTTGTCCGCGAACGCCCCCCGCCCCTATCATCCGGGCATGGTCCAAGATGCTGGGGTCGCTGCCTGGGACGGCAGCCTGGAGACATTCCGGCTGCTCGCGAACAGCTTGCAGGCGATGATCGCCTATTACGACTCCGAGGACCTGGGCTACGGCTGCCGCTTCGCCAACAAGGCCTACGCGTCCGCCTTCGGGCTCACCGAGACCTCCATCATCGGAAGGACCTTCACCGAGATCATCGGCGAGGTCGCCGCGCGCGAGGTCAAGCCGTCCATCGACACGGTGGTCAACGAAAGCCGCGCCGTCGCCTACGTGCGCGAGCTCACCGCGGCCGACGGCCACCGCCGCTGGATCGAAGTCAACGTGCTGCCCAACCTGCGCCCCGACGGGAAGCCGGCCGGCGCCTTCGTGATCGTCACCGACATCACGCCGCACCGGCTCGCCATGCAGGCGCTGCGCGAGTCCGAGGAGCGCATGGCCAAGTTCATGCAGGCCAGCGCCGAGGGCATCGTGTTCCATCGCGACGGCATCGTCGCCGACGCCAACCCCCCGCTGTGCGAACTGCTTGGCTACACGCTCGACGAGGTGCGGGGCCGCAACGCCCTTGATTTCGTCGCGCCCGACCAGCGCGCGCACGTGCAGTCGGTGCTGGACGGCGGGCTCGACCTCAGCTACGAGAGCGCGGTGATCCGCAAGGACGGCCAGCGCATCCCCGTGGAGCTGATCGGCCGCACGCTGGTCTACGGCGAGGAGAAGCTGCGCATGTCCATCGTGCGCGACCTGCGCGACCGCCACGCGGCGCAGGCGCGCATCCATCACCTCGCGCACCACGATGCCCTCACCGGCCTGCCCAACCGCATGTCGTTCATGGAGCGCCTGGGCCGCCAGATCGACCGCGCGCGCGCCGCCAACCGCACGATGGCGCTGCTGTTCGTGGATCTGGACCACTTCAAGCGCGTCAACGACTCGCTGGGCCACCTGATCGGCGACCAGTTGCTGCAGACGGTCGCGGCGCGCATCTCCGCCAGCCTGCGCGTGGGCGACGTGGTGGCGCGCTTCGGCGGCGACGAGTTCATCGTGCTGCTGGACGACGCCTCGCGCGACGACGTGGCCCAGGTCGCGCACAAGCTGCTGCGCGCGATCGAGCTGCCGGTCGACGCCGAAGGCCGCGACCTCTCCGTCACGCCCTCCGTGGGCATCGCGATGTTCCCCAACGACGGCGCCACGCCCACGGAGCTGATCAAGAACGCCGACACCGCGATGTACATCGCCAAGTCGCGCGGCCGCGCCAACTGCCAGTTCTTCGATCCGGCGGTGGCCACGGCCGCCTACGACGCGCTGGTGCTGGAGAGCGAGCTCGCGCAGGCGCTGCTGCGCGACGAGTTCGTGCTGCACTACCAGCCCCAGGTGCGCGCCCGCGACGGCGCGCTGGCCGGCATCGAGGCCCTGATCCGCTGGATGCACCCCGAGCGCGGCATGCTGCGGCCGGACGCCTTCATCGCGCTGGCCGAGCAGCAGCGCGTGATGCTGCCCATCAGCCAGTGGGTGCTGCGCACCGCGGCGCGCGCGGCGCTGCGCTGGCGCTCGATGGGGCTGATCGCCGTGCCCATCGCGGTGAACCTGTCGAGCATGCAGTTCCGCGCCGCCGGCTTCGTCGACGCGGTGGCCCAGGTGCTGCGCGAGGAAGGCGTGCCCGGCCACTGGCTGGAGCTCGAGCTCACCGAGCGCATGCTGATGGACGACGTCGGCGACGTGAAGCGCACGCTGCAGCAGCTGAAAGGCCTGGGCATGCGCGTGTCGGTCGACGACTTCGGCACCGGCTACTCGTCGCTCGCGCACCTGAAGGAATTCCCGATCGACGGCATGAAGATCGACCGCTCGTTCGTGCGCGACCTGCCGCGCCAGCGCGGCTCGGTGGCCATCGCGCGCGCCGTCGTCCAGATGGCGCAGGGGCTGTCGCTCACGGTGGTGGCCGAGGGCGTCGAGAACGAGGAGCAGCGCCGCTTCCTGGTGGAGCACGGCTGCGACCTGCTGCAGGGGGAGCTGATCAGCCTGCCGCTGCCAGCGGCCGATCTGGAACGCTGGATCGCCGCGCAGCCGGTGGTGCTGAACGCCTGATCGTCCGGATTCGGCGCTGGCCTACAGCAGCCGGACGATGCGATCGGCCATCCGGTCGGCCGCGCCCTTGTGCGTGGACGCGAACGCGAGCGCGCGCGTGCTGGCGATGGTCTGCAGTTCGGTGCTCACCACCTGCAGCGCGCGGCGCAGCGCGTGCGCCATGTCGGGCTCCTGCCAGGCGGCGCCGGCCAGCGCGGCCTGGCGCGCGGCCTCGGCGAAGTTGAACGTGGACGGCCCCATGACAATGGGACAGCCGCTGGCCGCCGCCTCGATCAGGTTGTGGCCGCCGAGTGCCATGAAGCTGCCACCCAGCAGCGCGACGTCGGAGCTGGCGTAGTACTGGGGCATCTCGCCCAGCGAGTCGCCCAGCCACGCGTCGACCTTCAGCGCCTCGGCCGGCGGCATGTCGCCCCACGAACTGCGGCGCGCCACGCGCAGGCCATGCTGCACCAGCAACGCCTCCACCTCGTCGAAGCGCTGGGGATGGCGCGGCACCACGATCAGGAACGGGCTGCGGCCCTGGATGCGGCCCCACTCGCGCATCAGCTCGGCCTCCTCGCCCTCGCGGGTGATCGCGGCCAGCACCACGGGCCGGCCCAGCGCGGCGTGCCAGCGCTTGCCGCGCGCCAGCAGCGCGGGCGACGGGCGAACGTCGAACTTCAGGTTGCCCGAAAGCGCAACCCGCTGGGCGCCCGCCTCGCGCAGGCGCTCGGCATCGTCCTCGGTCTGCGCCAGCACGTCGGTGACGGCGGCGGCGGCGGGCCGCATCAGCGCGGCCAGGCGTTCGCCGCGGCGCGCGCTGCGTTCCGACAGGCGCGCGTTCGCGAGCACCATGGGCACGCCGCGATCGGCGGCCGCGTGCAGCAGGTTGGGCCAGATCTCGGTCTCCATCAGCACGCCGACGGCCGGCCGCGCGCGCAGCAGGAAGCGGCGCACCGCGCCGGGCGTGTCCAACGGCAGCCACGACTGGCGGTCGCCGTTGCGCATCAGCACCTGGCCCGCGTCGCGGCCGGTGGCCGTGCCGTGGGTCAGCAGCAGCCGCATCTCGGGACGGCGCAGGCGCAGCGCGTCGATCAGCGCGCTGGCCGCGCGCGTCTCGCCCAGCGACACGGCATGCACCCAGATGGACCCCGGTTCGATCTGCGGCCCGAACCCCAGGCGCTCGCGCATCGCGAAGCGGTAGCCCGGCTCCTTGCGCCCGCGCAGCCAGTAGCGGATCAGGATGGCCGGCAACAGCAGGCGCAGCGCGAGCGTGTACGCGTGGAGCGCCACGCGCTGCTTGAAGGTCATGCCCGGCCGCGTCATTCTTTCAGTGGGCGGCGGCGCCCACGTGCGCATCGGGCTTGACCTTGCGCAGCGCTTCCATGAAGTCGTGCTGGATGCGCTCCAGCGCGGCCTGCGTGTGGCCCTCGAAGCGCAGCACCAGCACCGGCGTCGTGTTGGACGCGCGGACCAGGCCGAAGCCGTCCGCGTACTCGGCGCGCAGGCCGTCGATGGTGAGGATCTCGGCGCCGGGGAACTTCGCCTCGGCCAGCAGGCGCTCGAT
>JABCYW010000190.1 GCA_013289985.1 Betaproteobacteria bacterium
GAAGTAGTAGTCGCGCTCGGGCATGCCCAGGCCGCCCTGCGACACCGAGCCGACCATGCGCGTCGAGTCGGCGTAGTCCTGCGCGGAGCCGAAGTTGAAGAAGAAGCCGTCGTCGCCCGAGTTGAGCTGCAGCTCGGCGAGCACGGCCGGCAGGTCCTTCTTGGACTTCATGCCGTCGATGAGCACCAGCTCCGGCCGCATCGGACGCGCGCCGAGCGACTGCGTCAGGCCGTCGTTGGTGCAGGCGGCGAACGCGTCGCCGATCTTCTGCTGCGAGACGGTGCGGCCCGTCGCCTGCGCGGCGAGCTTGTCGAGGATGCCCCAGAGCACGCGGCGGTTGTCCTGCTCCATCTTGGCGTAGACGTCCCAGCGGTCCTGGTCGGCCGGGATCGGATTGTTCTTCTGCCAGCCGCCGCAGCTGTACTGGTAGAAGTCGACGCACGGGTCGGCGTTCTTGTCCATGGACGAGACATCGAGCACCGGCGTGTAGGGGAGGCGGGCGAGCGGTGTCGCGGCGGGCGCCGAGGCCGGTTGTGCGGGCGCGTCCTGGGCGCCTGCGGGAACGACGGCGCAGCCCGCGAGGGCCAGCGCCGCAAGGAGCTTCTTGCGGATGGGTTGCATGGACAAGGGATGGTGGTTGACGGGGCGGCGGCGGGCTTCCGGTCAGGAGACCTGCACGCCCTTCCAGAAGGCGACGCGGCCCTTGATGTTGGCCGCGGCCTCGGTGGGCTCGGGGTAGTACCAGACGGCCTCGGGGTTCATCTCCCCGTTGACGAACAGCGTGTAGTAGTAGGCCTGGCCCTTCCACGGGCAGCTCGTGCGGTGGTTGCTGAACGTGACGTAGTCGCGGTTCAGGCTGGCCTCGGGAAAGTAGTGGTTGCCCTCGACCGTGACGATGTCGTCGCTCTCGGCCAGGACGGCCCCGTTCCAGGTGGCTTTCATGCGCTTCTCCGACTTGGCCGCGGCGGGACGCGTGCGGCAAATCGCTAGTTTCGCAGGTTGGGACAGCAGGCTTGCTCCGGGGCTTCCCGCGCCGGGCATGTTGTATAGGGGAGAGGGAAGCTCCGCCTTGACGCCGCCGGAGGCGTCGTTGAGCCGTTGGGGTGCTCCAGGGGTGGGAGCCGGCCGGTCGAAACGGACGATGCCGATCGTGATCTCAGGCGTCGCGCGGGGGCGCCGCCTTGGGTCGCCTGCCCGAACTACTTCGGAAGAGGCAGGTTGGTGCGCAGTTGGCCTTGACGGTTGACCTCGATGCACGGCGCATGTGCAAGAGGCTTCCACTCCGGCTGCACGGGCTGCGGACGCACGACGCGTTCACCGAGCGGCTGCCAGGGTGCGGGCTTCGATTCGCCAGCGATTTTCATATGCCCTCCTGTGGATGTCATCTCGATCCCACACTAGCAATCGGCGAGCCAGGGATCGCGCACTGCGTGTAAACGCCGATGAACTCGCCTTGGACAGGTCGGTGCCTATCCATTCAACGCCGATGAGGGCCCTGCCGTCGACAACGAAGGCGTCATTTACATAGGCGTTTGTCGATTCGTCCGCGTTTCTCGCCATTCGTCGCAAGCAAGCGGACGCGCCGGACACCCGTCGCGACACTGCGGCGCATGGACACGGCGATTTCCGCCCGTCGCCAGGCCCGCCAGGAGAACGCCATGACTCGCCCCGCCGCCGCCCTCGCTTCGACCATCGGCCTCACGCCTGCGCGGGACGTGAGCGCGCGCCTGCGGGCTCGCGGCCGTGCGATGGGCGCGCTGGTGGTGACCGTGTTCGGCACGCTGTGGGCCGGCGCGGGCCTCGCGGGGTGGGGCGCACCGGCCTGGAGCTGGGTCGTCCTGGCCGTCGCCGCCGCGTCGCTCGTGGCCAGCGCGATCAGGACGCTGCGCGCCACCCCGCCCGTCGACGAGAGCGCACTGCCCGCGGAACTCGCCGCGCGCCGCCGCCGCGGCGACCGCATCTTCCGGTGGGCTGTCGTGGGCGAGGGCCTGGGCATCTTCCTGGCGGTCAACGTGGTCGCCAACCTGGGCCATCCGCAATGGCAACCTGCCGCGGCCATGCTGGTCGTCGGCCTGCACTTCCTGCCGCTGGCCGTCGGCTTCGGCTACCGGCCGCACGTCGTCACCGGCCTCGCGCTGGCCGCCTGGGCGCTGGCCTACCCGTGGCTGTTCGCCGCCGGCGCGATGGCACCCGCCGGGTGGCTGGTGGCCGGGGCGATCCTGATGGCCAGCGCGCTGGTGTCCCTGCGCTCCGTCGCCCGCTAGAACAGGAAGTAGCGCTGCGCCATCGGCAGCTCGGTGGCCGGCTCGCAGGTGAGCAGCTGCCCGTCGGCCCGCACCTCGTAGGTGTGCGGGTCGATGTCCATCTTCGGCAGCCAGGCGTTGTGGATCATGTCGCGCTTGGTGACGCTGCGGCAGCCCTTGACGGTGGCGATGGTCTTGTGGAGCCCGGCGCGCGCGGGCACGCCGGCGGCCAGGCCGGCCTGCGACACGAACGTGAGCGAGCCCTGCGTCAGGGCGCCGCCGTAGCTGCCGAACATGGGCCGGTAGTGCACCGGCTGCGGCGTGGGGATGGACGCGTTGGCGTCGCCCATCGCGGCCATCGCGATGAAGCCGCCCTTCAGGATCAGCGCCGGCTTGACGCCGAAGAACGCGGGCTGCCACAGCACCAGGTCGGCCCACTTGCCCGGCTCGATGGAACCCACCTCGTGCGCGATGCCGTGCGTCAGCGCCGGGTTGATGGCCAGCTTGGCCACGTAGCGCTTAACGCGCACGTTGTCGTTGCGCTCCGAGTCGCCCGGCAGCGCGCCGCGCTGGGCCTTCATCTTGTGGGCGGTCTGCCAGCAGCGCAGGATCACCTCGCCCACGCGGCCCATGGCCTGCGAGTCGGACGAGAACATGCTGATTGCGCCGAGGTCGTGCAGGATGTCCTCGGCGGCGATGGTCTCGCGCCGGATGCGGCTCTCGGCGAAGGCCAGGTCTTCCGCGATGCCGGCGTCCAGGTGGTGGCACACCATCAGCATGTCCAGGTGCTCGTCCAGCGTGTTGACGGTGAACGGGCGAGTGGGGTTGGTGGAGGAGGGCAGCACGTTGGCCTCGCCCACCACCTTCATGATGTCGGGCGCGTGGCCGCCGCCCGCGCCCTCGGTGTGGAAGCTGTGGATGGTGCGGCCCTTGAACGCCGCGACGGTGTCCTCCACGAAGCCGCTCTCGTTGAGCGTGTCGGAGTGGATGGCCACCTGGATGTCGGTCTCTTCCGCCACCGACAGGCAGCAGTCGATGGCCGCGGGCGTGGTGCCCCAGTCCTCGTGCAGCTTCAGGCCGATGGCGCCGGCCTCCACCTGCTGGCGCAGCGCCTCGGGCCGGCTCGCGTTGCCCTTGCCCATGAAGCCCAGGTTCATCGGGAAGGCGTCGGCCGCCTTGAGCATGCGCTCGATGTTCGCGGGGCCGGGCGTGCACGTCGTGGCGAAGGTGCCCGTGGCCGGGCCGGTGCCGCCGCCCATCATGGTGGTGACGCCCGACGACAGCGCCTCCTCGATCTGCTGCGGGCAGATGAAGTGGATGTGGGTGTCGATGCCGCCGGCGGTGACGATCATGCCCTCGGCCGCGATGATCTCGGTGCCCGGGCCGATGACGATGTCCACGCCCGGCTGCACGTCGGGATTGCCGGCCTTGCCGATGGCCGCGATGCGGCAGCCGCGCAGGCCGATGTCGGCCTTGACGATGCCCCAGTGGTCGACGATCAGCGCGTTGGTGATGACGCAGTCGACCGCCTCGGCCGCGCTCGGACCGTTGATGGCCTGGCCCTGGCCCATGCCGTCGCGGATGGTCTTGCCGCCGCCGAACTTCACCTCCTCGCCGTAGCCGCCGGCCGCGAGGGTGAAGTCCTTCTCGACCTCGATGACCAGGTTGGTGTCGGCCAGGCGGACGCGGTCGCCGGTGGTGGGGCCGAACATCTCGGCGTACGCGCGTTTGCCGATGGTGGGCATCAGAGCTTTCCTTGCACGAGGGCGCGGAAGCCATAGACGGTGCGGCTGCCGGAGAGATCGACCAGCGTGACGGTGCGTTGCTGGCCCGGCTCGAAGCGCACGGCGGTGCCCGACGCGATATCCAGCCGCATGCCGCGCGCGGCCTCGCGGTCGAAGCGCAGCGCGCCGTTGGTCTCGGCGAAGTGGTAGTGCGAGCCGACCTGGATCGGGCGGTCGCCGCCGTTCTCCACCACCAGCGTCAGGCGGCGCCGGCCGGGGTTGAGGTCGATGTCGCCATCGTCGGTGAGCAGTTCGCCGGGGATCATCGGTTCCTCGAAGCGGAAGAAGGGGCGTGGATGCACTCAATGGGTGCGCTGGTCGCCCTGATCATGTGATCGGCTGGTGGATGGTCACCAACTTGGTGCCATCGGGGAAGGTGGCCTCGACCTGGATCTCGGGGATCATCTCCGCGATGCCGTCCATCACGTCGGCCCGGGTGAGGATGTGGCGGCCCTCGCTCATCAGCTCGGCCACGCTGCGGCCGTCGCGCGCGCCTTCCATGATGGCGGCGCTGATGAGGGCGATCGCCTCGGGATGGTTCAGCTTCAGGCCCCGGGCCTTGCGCCGCTCGGCGAGCAGCGAGGCCGTGAACAGCAGGAGCTTGTCCTTTTCGCGCGGAGTCAGGTTCATCTTGCGGAGGTTATTGCACGAACGATGCCATGCGCAATGGACCACGGCACGAGTCTTGAGTGCGTCGGTGGCTACCATGACCGCCGCGACCTCCGCCTCCTGCCCGACGCCCGCCCCCGCGCCCCAGCGCGTGGTGAAGGTGCGGCGCGACTACAACAGCTGGGTGGCGCAGGAGTCGCTGGAGGACTACGCGCTGCGCTACACGCCGCAGTCGTTCCGCAAGTGGTCGGAGCTGCGCGTGGCCAACACGGCGTTCGGCGCCGCGTCGTTCCTGGTGCTGGAGGCGGTGGGCGCCACCTTGCTGGTGCGCTACGGCTTCGTCAACGCGTTCTGGGCCATCCTGGCCACCGGGCTGATCATCGCGCTGGCCGGCTGGCCCATCGCCGTCTACGCGGCCCGCCACGGGCTGGACATGGACCTGCTCACCCGCGGCGCCGGCTTCGGCTACCTCGGCTCCACCATCACCTCGCTGATCTACGCGAGCTTCACCTTCATCTTCTTCGCGCTGGAGGCCGCGGTGATGGCCTACGCGCTCGATTTGGCATTCGACATCCCGCCGGCCTGGGGCTACCTCGTCTGCGCGGTGGTGGTGCTGCCGCTGGTCACGCACGGCGTCACCGCCATCGGCCGCCTGCAGGTGTGGACGCAGCCGCTGTGGATCGCGATGCTGGTGCTGCCCTACATCTACGTGTTCCGTGCCCACCCGCACGCGTTGGCGGGCCTGTGGGCGTACGCGGGCGAGGACGGCCGCGGCGGCGTGTTCGACGTGCTGAAGTTCGGCAGCGCGATGACGGTGGGCATCGCGCTGATGACGCAGATGGGCGAGCAGGCCGACTACCTGCGCT
>JABCYW010000191.1 GCA_013289985.1 Betaproteobacteria bacterium
CGCTGGAGCGCCGGTGCAGCGCGTCGCACTCCTCGCAGGCGATCAGGTCGTCGCGCAGCGTGGCCACGGGGACGCGCGGCGCGAGCACGTCCACGCCGTCGTCCAGCGCGGCATCCGCCAGACGGCGGGCGGAGCCGTTGCGCGTGAGCGCGCGGCGCAGGCGCTCGAACATGTCAGCGGCCGGCGATGCAGGTGCGCGCGCGTTCGTCGGCGCTCTCGCGCAGGGCCGCGGCCACGTCCTCGGCCACCAGGCGCACGGTGTCGGAGTGCGCGCGGGCCACGCGGTCGAAGCGCTGCTGCGACTCCTCGACGCCGGCGTTGGCGGGCGGCGCGGTGCCCGCGGCGTCGCGCACCGCCGTGCGCACGACGCGGTAGCGCCCGGCCTCGACCGGGCCCAGCGACGCGTCGGAAGGCAGGCATTCGATCGTCCAGCGCACCTGGTCTCCCACGGCCGGCGTGGGCGCGAGGATCGAATCGAAGCGCAGCACCTGCACGCGCAGGCGCAGCGGCGCGGGACGCTCGAGGTCGGCACCGCTGCCGGAGCCGGTGGGGCCGGCGTCGGCCCACAGGCCGCCGGGCAGCGGGCCGCGGTTCAGGTAGTCGACCATCGCCTGCGCGACGTCGGCGCCCAGGCCCTGCGTCCACATCTGGTGGTCGTAGATCATCGCGCCGGTGTCGCCGGTGCGGATCACCCACTCGTCGCGGCCGAGCGCGTCGGGCACGGTCACCGGACCGATCGCCAGCAGGCGCGCCGCCTCGCGCGCGCCGGTGGGCGCGGGCGCGACGGCCGGGCGCAGCGAATGGTAGTGGTCGGGCGGCGTGGAGCAGCCGGCCACCGCGAAGGCAGCGGCGAGCAGGGCAAGGCGTTTCATCGTCATTTCGGGTCCTCCGGCTTGCCCTTGAGCAGCGACTCCGGATGGCGTTTCAGGTAGTCGGCCAGGCCGTTCAGCGAGGCCGCGGCCTTCGTGACCTCGTTGAGCGCATTGGTGGCCTGCGGGCCCACGGTCTGGTCGACGGTGCCCAGCGTCTTGCGCAGGTCGTCGACGGCCTTGCGCGCCTCGGCCAGCGTGTTCTTCGCCTCGGGCACGACGCCCGTGTCGAGGTGCTGCACCAGGTCGTCGGCGTGCTTCAACGTGACGTCGAGGTCGGCCAGGCTCTTGTGCAGGTCGGAGGCGAGCTGGTCGTACGGGATCGCGTCGAGCTTCTTGGCCACGGAGGCGAGGGAGTCCTGCAGGCTGTCGAGGCTGCCGGCCGCGGTGGGCATGACGGGCGGCGTCGCCGACCAGTCGATGTGCGCGGCCGGAGCGTTCTTGACGAAGTCCAGCGACACGTACAGCTGCCCCGTGAGCAGGCTGCCGCTCTTCAGCTGCGCGCGGAAGCCGCGCCTGATCATCGGGTCGATGCGCTTGCGCTGGTCGTCCTGCGTCATGTCCTCGGGCCCGGACTTGTTGGTGGTGGGCAGGCGGCGCGGGTACACGCGCACGTCGACCGCGATCATCGGCTCGGGGTTGGCCTCGCCGCCGCTGCCGTCCACGGCGATGCGGGTGACCTCGCCGATGGGCAGGCCGCGGTACTCCACCGGCGCGCCCACCGCGAGGCCGCGAACCGAGCTGGCGAACAGCAGGCGGTAGTCGAAACCCTGCGAATCGGGCAGCTTCAACGCGTCGGACTGCTGCGCGAAGAGCGTGAACTGGGTGCGCTCGGCGGCCTCGGGCGGCGTGCCCAGCGCGTTGTCGGCATCGGGAAGGTCCTGGAACGCGACGCCGCCGGCCAGCACGCTCACCACCGACTGCGTCTGCACGTGCAGGCCTTGCGCGCCGAGGTCGACGTCGACGCCGCTGGCGTGCCAGAAGCGGCTGTGCGCGCTGACGAAGCGGTCGTAGGGCGCCGTGACGAAGATGGCAAAGCGGATGTGGCGGCCGTCCGGCATCATCGTGTAGGCCAGCACCTGGCCCACCGGCACGCGGCGCAGGTAGACGGGCGAGCCGATGTCCAGCGAGCCCAGGTCGTCGGCCACCAGCGTGAACTCGCGGCCGGGCACGTCGGCGGTGATGGCCGGCTGCACGTCCAGGCCCTCGAACTCGCGCTTCTCGCTGGTGTTGCGGCCGGCGTCCATGCCGATGTAGGCGCCCGACAGCAGCGTGCCCAGGCCGCTGACGCCGGCGGCGCCGACGCGCGGTCGCACGACCCAGAAGCGGGTGTCGGTGACCAGCAGGTTCTCGATGCCCGAGTTGCCGCGCATCTCGGCCGTCACCTCCACCTCGCGGTGGTCCTTGGTGAGCGTGACGCGGCGCACGATGCCCACGTCGACGTCCTTGTACTTGATGTGCGTCTTGTTCGCCTCGATGCTCTCGGCGTTGTGGAAATAGATGGTGATCGTGGGGCCGCGATTGAGGATCGAGCGCGCGCCGAGATAGACGCCGATGACCACGGCCACCAGCGGCACCAGCCACACCAGCCACAGCGAGTAATGCGCGCGGCGCGCGATGACCGGGCGCGGGAGCGCGGGCGCCGGCGCCGGCGTGGCGGGCTCTGGCGCCGGGGTGGCGTCGTCGCGCGGATCGTCTGGGGAAGTCATGGGGCAATCTCCGGCCTGCGGCCTTCGAAGCGAGCGCCTGCTGGCGGCCGGGCGGCGCTCAAGTCGCGTCTCCGGCAGGATCGGTGAATGGCTGCGGCGTGGGCACGGCCTCGCCCTCCGGCTTGTCGAACAGGAGGCGCGGGTCGAAGCTGTGGGTGGCCAGCATGGTCAGCACCACGACGGCACCGAAGGCCATCGCGCCCGGGCCGGGCTGCAGCTCGGCCAGGCTCTCCACCTGCACCAGCGCGGCCAGCATCGTGATGGCGAAGATGTCGAGCATCGACCAGCGGCCGATGAGCTCCAGCACGCGGTACACCGCCAGGCGCCGCTTCGCCCAACGGCGGTCGTGGCGCTGCAGCGAGATCAGCAGCAGCGACATCAGCAGCAGCTTGGCCATGGGCACGACGATGCTCGCCACGAACACCAGCGCGGCCAGCCCGTACGAGCCGTCCTTCCAGAAGTAGACGATGCCCGAGAAGATGGTGTCGTCCTGGCGGCCGCCGATGGCGGAGGTGGCGGTCACCGGCAGCAGGTTGGCCGGCAGGTACAGCGCGGTGGCGGCGAGCAGGAAGGCCCAGCTGCGGGCGATGGCGTCGGGCTTGCGCGGGCGCACCAGGGCGTCGCAACGCGGGCAGCGCGTGCGCCGCTGTTCCAGTGCCTCGGGCGGGGGCACGCAGACGTCGGCGCAGCCCTGGCAACGCCAGAGCCCGGCCGCGAGCGCGGAGCACGCGGCTTCGGGGGGTGTCGGAACGGGGTCGTGGCGGGCCATTGTTGCGTTGAAGTCTAGCCCGACCGCGCGGCAATAACGGGGCCTGCCCCGAAAAGCAATTCGCCCGCGCGGGGCGGGCGAATCGGCCGGGGGGCTCGGGCGAGCGCCTACTGCGCGCCGCCGCCGGAGGACTTCAGCTCGAACGAGCTCACGTACAGCGCCTGCTGGCGGTCGTAGAACAGGCTGGAGTTGCGCGACTCGCCGGTGTCGGTGTACGGGAACAGCACGTCCATGCATTTCATCGGCCCGCCCACGAACACGCGGTACAGGATGACGTCGCTGCCGCGGTAGATGTTCACGTCGGGGCTCACCTGGTAGTCGGCCGGCGGCATCTTCCTCTTCGGGTTGTAGTTCTTCCAGATGTACAGCGTGGGCTTGCCGCCGGCGGCGGCGCCGTCGCGCGGCACGTCGACGTTGGTCAGGCCGATGAGGTTGCCGTTGACGGTGTCCGACCAGGAGGTGTTGTACAGGCCCGGCACGTAGTCGCTCATGGGCAGGTCCTTCTGCGTGGCGAGCGACTTCACGCCGTTGGCCACGCGCGGGCGGTCGGCGTTGCAGGTGGGCACGACGGGGCGGCCGGCGTTGACGCCGGTGGCTCCGCCCGCGGTGCCGACGGTGCCGGGCGCGAAGTCGGGCGAACTGGTGAGCGTGGCCGCGGGCACGCCGCCGAAGTCGTAGCCGGTGGTGCTGGCCTTGGACACCTTCTTGCCCTTGGCCGGCGCCGGGGTGGCGGCCACCTCGGTGGCGGGCACGTCGCTGGCGCGGTAGTACTGCAGCGTCTGGCGGCGGGTGGCGAGGAACTTGTGGAAGGCGGCATCGTCGGTGAGGTCGACGATCTCGACGCGGCGGTTCGCGGCCCGGCCGGCCTCGGTGTGGTTGTCGGCGGCCGGCAGGGTTTCGCCGGCACCCTGGAAGTACAGGTTGGCGGCAGGCACGCCCTGGGCCTGGAACACGCGCGCCACGGCGGCCGCGCGCCGCTCGGACAGGTTGGCGTTCTCGGCGCTGCCGCCGGTGTCATCGGTGTGGCCCACCAGCAGGATGCGCTTGCTCCTGAGCGTCTCGACCGCGTTCTTCTCGTCGTCGGTGGACGTGGCCGTGAGCTTGGCCTGCTGCTTCGTGTAGGAATACTGCGCGGCCACCTCGCGGAACAGCGCGTCGGCCTCGGGCGTGAGCTTGTCGGAGCCCGACGCGAACTGCTTGCCGTTGTCGCGCAGCGTGACCGACAGGCCGGCCGTGGCCGTGTCGCTGCCCGCGGCGAAGGGCGTGGCCGAGGCGGGCGAGTTGGTGGTGGAGGCGGCCACGGCGGCGGCCGCCGGCAGGTCGCCCTTGGGCACGATGACCGAGGCGACGGTCATGTCGGCGTTGTGTTCCTTGGCGATGGCGAACAGCGCGCAACGGCGCTGGTCCATATTGTAGCCGATGGCCGCGCCGATGCCGCCGCCGGCCACGCCGCCCAGCACGCGGGCGTCGGTGGACTTGGTGAATTGCGAGGTGACGACGGCGCCCGCGACCGCGCCCAGCACGCCGCCGACCACGGTGGCGGTCTTCGCGCAGGGATCGTCGCTCACCTTGATGCCGGCGATCGACTGGGCGCCGGAGTTGGGGTCGGTGGCGCAGCCCTGCAGCAGCACGGCGATGGGCAGGGCGGCGGCGGCGACCGGATGGAGGCGGAATCGTTTCGTCGATGTCATGGCAGTGTCTCTTCGATGAGATTTGGTTTCCTGGGGCCGTCCCTGCGGCAACGTGTGCACGGCCTGAAAGGCGAGCGAGCCCACCCGCGGCCGCCGTCGATTCGCTATTCAATCATGGCTCGCACCGAGGCGCATTCGTCAATCCGGGGGGTTTCCCTGCTGTCGAGCGCCGATCCGGGCCGGACAGCGGCGTATCCGCCACACCTGAACGCGGGCGGCGTGCTCGACATGCCGCCGCGCGCTCACAATGGCCGCCACCCACCCACCCACCCGCTTTGCAGGAAGGCAAGTCCATGACCTCGCGCCGTCGCTTCATCTCTCTCGTCCCGCTGCTGGGCGCCGCCACGCTGGCCCGCGGCCAGGCCGCGGCCCCGCTCGTCGACCCCAAGGATCCGCAGGCCGTCGCGCTCGGCTATGTGGTCGACGCCAGCAAGGCGGACA
>JABCYW010000192.1 GCA_013289985.1 Betaproteobacteria bacterium
CGTCGAGGGCATTGAGGCGCGTGTCCGAAGTGCCGAGCGCGGCCCTGCGGCATGCGCGGACGAACTTTCACCGAACGCCCTCGGAAGCCGGCCGTCCAGGCCGGCTTCAGGCGCCCGTTTCGAGGCGAGCCAAGTGCGCGCCCGCCGTGTCGCAGCGCGGGCAGCCGGCACGCGCGAAGCGACTACGCCACCACCAAACCCTGTCTTTGTCCTCGTGGCGTCGTCGCAGATCCTCGCCGTACCACCCGGTTCGTCTGCGTTTCGCTCAGCCACCACGCAAATCCACGAACTGCTTCAATTGCCGCATAGCGTGCAACACCAGACTAATCCCAGCGCACGCGGCGCGACAACCCCGCCAGCACGAACGCGGCGCCCGCCACCACGGCCATGCCCCACGACAGGTTGGTGGCCTGCGACACCGCGCCGATCACCAGCGGCCCGACGAGGAAACCCAGCGCGCCCAGCGTCATCACCGCGGCCAGCGCCACCCCGCCCTCGCGCGCGCCCGCCGCGTACACGCACGGGGACACGGTGGCCACGCCGATGCCGAACAGGGCGAAGCCCACCAGCGCGGGCACCACGCCGCCGACGAGCAGCGCCACCGCGAGGCTCGCGCCCGCCATCAGCGAGCCGGCGAACAGCAGCTTGCGCGCGCCCCAGCGCACGCGCGCGCGGTCGCCGAACCAGCGCGTCACCAGCATCGCGCCCTGCAGGCTCGCGATGCCCAGCGGCGCCAACTGCTGCGAGGCGCCGGCGCGCTCCTTCAGATACAGCGTCGACCAGTCGACCATCGAGCCTTCGACGATCATGCCCAGGAACGCCATCGCGCCGATCAGCAGCGCGGCGCCGCGCGGAAGCGCGAACGAGCGCGTGCCGCCTTCGAGCGGCCTGGCGTCGGCGACCAGGCCGCCGCGCGGCAGGAACACCGCGGCCAGCACGATCAGCGCGGCGACCGCGAAGTGCAGCGGCACCGACGTCGTGACGGTGGTGATGCAGGACGCGAAGAACGCGCCCGCCATCGTGCCCAGGCTGAACACGGCGTGCAGCCGCGACATCACCGGACGCGCGGTGGCGCGCTCCACCTCCACGCCCTGCGCGTTCATCGCCACGTCCATCGTGCTGGCGAGCACGCCGTAGACGCACATGATCGCGCAGGCCAGGATCCAGTTCGGCGCGAGCCCGAACACCACGAGCCCCGCGCCCAGCAGACCGCCCGCCAGCAGGCTGGCGCCGCGCGAGCCCAGCCTGTGCAGCGCGGCCGCCGTCACGGGAAACGAGAAGATGGCGCCCAGCGCCGCGAACAGCAGCACCACGCTCACCTGCGAGGTGCTCAGGCCCAGGTTGCCCTTGATGGCCGGCAGGCGCGACGTCCAGGTGCCGTAGCTGAAGCCCAGCGCGCCGAACAGCGATGCGACGGCCACCTGGCTGCGGCGGATGGAGACGGCGCCGGCGCGCGCGGCGTCGGACTCGAAGGCGGAGGATCCGGTCATGGCGGGAACGAGTGAGGGGCGATGCCGGAGCGCGCAGGAAACGCAGGAGTCACGGACGAAGAAGCAGGCAAGGCTAACAGGAAGCGGTTTCAGGCCCGCTTCAACGTGATCGCGCCCTCGGGACACGCCGATACGCACAGGCCGCAGCCATGGCACTGGTCCGCGCGCACGGCCTCGGCCTGCACGCCGCCGTGCACCCACCACTTGAGCGTGCCCAGCATCGTCAATCCGGGCAGGTCGGCGCGCTCGCGCCGGGCCACGACGAAGACGTCGTACGGGCACTCCGCGACGCAGGCGGACTTGCCTTCGCAGCGGTTCGGGTCGATGACGGGCACGAGATGGCCGGCGGGGTGCTTGCAGGCCGTCGGATCGGGTTCAGTCATGGACAGGGCCTCCCAAAAAGAAAACGCACGCCGAGGCGTGCGTTCGCAGGCAGGCGGAGCGTGCGAGACGCTCCGTCGGAGCCGTCATGCGGCCGGTTGGGTATCCGCTTCCTTGCAGTTGGGCGCGCACACCGACTGGGCGCGGCCCAGCAGCTTGCGGGTCTTCAGCTGGGCACGGGGACGGTGCTTGCCGCACAGGAAGCACGACATCGTGGCGGCGCCGAAAGCGCCAGTGGCTGCGAACGGGGAACCCGCGGCCTTGGAACGATAGCGCAGGCCATCGGCGCCGAGGGTGGTCTTGACTTCTTGCTTCGACATCGAGTGATGATCCTTCCGGGATAGGAACAGGGCGCGTACGCTTGGCCGGAGAGCCGCACGTCCTTCCTCGCGCCATCCATCATTGTATCAGACGTACTGTATATACCCTCAGCGGGACGGCCCAGGGACTTCCCTGTCGAGCAAGGCCCGTGCCAAATCGCGACGACGGGCGCTCGACAGCGCCGGAATACCCCGCGAGGTTCACGCGGCGGGAGCCGGCTCCGCGCGCTTGGCCACCAGGGTCAGGATGTCGTAGCTGGCCACGACCTCGCCGTCCTGGTTGGTCACCTCCACGTCCCAGGCGACCACGCCCTGCCCCCTGCCGTCGGCGCCCACCTTGTTGCGGTCGATCTTGCGCTTGCACGTGAGGCGCGCGCGGATCGTGTCGCCGATGCCCACCGGCTTGACGAAGCGCAGCGTGTCCAGGCCGTAGTTGGCCAGCACCGGGCCCTCGCCCGGCGACACGAACAGACCCGCCGCGGCGGACAGCACGAAGTAGCCGTGCGCGATGCGCTTGCCGAACGGAGACGCCTTTGCGGCAATCTCGTCGAAGTGCATGTAGAAGAAGTCGCCCGAGATGCCGCCGAAGGCCACGATGTCGGCGTCCGTCACCGTGCGCCGATGCGTCAGCAGCGAGTCGCCGACGGTGAGGTCCTCGAACGCGTGGCGGAACGGATGGACGCCCGACTCGTGCACCGCGGCGCCCTTCACGTGCTCGCCGGTGATCGCCGCCAGCATCGTCGGCGAGCCCTGCACCGCGGCGCGTTGCAGGTAGTGCTTCACCGCGCGGATGCCGCCCAGCTCCTCGCCGCCGCCGGCGCGGCCCGGGCCGCCGTGCTTCAGCGACGGCAAGGGCGAGCCGTGGCCGGTGGACTCGGGCGCGGCGTCGCGATCGAGCACCAGGATGCGGCCGTGCAGCGCCGCGAGGCGGCTCACGGCCTGCGCGGCGCGGTGCGGGTCGCGCGTGACCAGCGTGCCCACCAGGCTGCCGCGCCCGCGCTCGGCCAGCGCCAGCGCCTGGTCGAAGTCGTCGTAGGGCATCAGCGTACTCACGGGGCCGAAGGCCTCCACGTCGTGCGCGGCGGAGTTCATGTCGGGACGCTCGCACAGCAGCAGCGTCGGCGCGAAGAACGCGCCCTGGGCGGTGCCGGTGCCGCGCGGCGCGAAGCCCGCGTCTGCGCCGACCAGCACCGTGTTGCCGCGCGCCAGCTGCGCCACGCGCTCCGCCACGTCGCGCTGCTGCTCGTGCGAGGCGAGCGCGCCCATGGTCACGCCCTCGATCGACGGATCGCCCACCACCACCTTCGCGAGCCGCGCCTTCAGGCGTTCGGTGACCGCGTCGAGATGGCGGCGCGGCACGATCGCGCGCCGGATCGCGGTGCACTTCTGGCCCGCCTTGGCCGTCATCTCGCGCGCCACCTCCTTAACGAAGAGATCGAACTCCACGTCGTCGGGCGTCACGTCGTCGGCCAGCACCGCGCAGTTCAGCGAGTCGGCCTCGGCGTTGAACGGCACGCTGTGGGCGATGAGGTTGGGACGCACGCGCAGCTTCGCGGCGGTGTCGGCCGAGCCGGTGAAGGTGACGACGTCGCGGCCGTCCACGCGATCGAGCAGGTCGCCCGTGGAGCCCACCACCAGCTGCAGCGCGCCCTCGGGCAGCAGGCCCGACTCGACGACCAGCCGCACCATCGCCTCGGTGACGTAGCTGGTGGCCGTGGCCGGCTTCACGATGCAGGGCATGCCGGCGAGGAAGCTGGGCGCGAACTTCTCCAGCGCACCCCAGATGGGGAAGTTGAACGCGTTGATGTGCACCGCCACGCCGCGGCGCGGCACCAGGATGTGGGTGCCCGCGAACTGGCCCTTCTTGCCCAGCGCCATGGCCGGGCCTTCGTGCACCACGTTGCCGGAGGGCAGCTCGTTGCTGCCCATGCTGGCGTACGCGAACAGGGTGCCCGCGCCGCCCTCCACGTCGATCCAGCTGTCGGCGCGCGTGGCGCCGGTGTGCGCGGAGATCGCGTAGAGCGCTTCCTTGCGCTCCATCAGGAACCTGGCGAGCGCCTTCAGCCGCGCGGCGCGCTGCTGGAAGTCCAGCGCGAGCAGCGACTGCACGCCGGCGCGGCGCGCGTGATCGACGGCCTCGCCGAAGTCGAGTTCGTCCGCGTGCGCGTGCGCCACCACGCGCCCGTCGATCGCGCTCGCGAGCGCGGCGCCCGCGCGCGCGCCCACGAAGCGGCCGGCGATGTAACTTTGCAGCTGAAGGGGCTGGGACATGCTCACTCCTGGACCTTCCACGCGCCGTTCTCGATCTTGACCATCACGCGGGCGCGCTGGTCCAGACCCAGGTGGTCGGTGGGCGTCATGTTGAAGATGCCGTGCGCGCCGGCGAGGTTCTTCGTGTTCTCCAGCGCGTCGCGCAGCGCGGCGCGGAACTCGGGCGTACCCGGCTGCGCCTTCTTCAGGGCCACCGGCACGGCCGCGGCCATCAGCTGGCCGGCGTCCCAGGCGTGGCCGCCGAAGGTGGACACGCTGTCCTTGCCGTACCTGGCCTCATAGGCCGTCACGTAGGCGATGGCCGACACCCGCACCGGGTTGCCCACCGGCAGCTGGCGCGCCACGAGTACCGGCCCGGCCGGCAGATAGGTGCCCTCGACGTTCTTGCCGCCGACGCGCAGGAAGTCGGCGTTGGCCACGCCGTGGGTCTGGTAGATCAGGCCCGTGTAGCCGCGTTCCTTCAGCGTGATCTGCGGCAGCGCGGCGGGCGTGCCGGAGCCGGCGATGAGGATCGCGTCGGGCCTGGCGGCCTGCAGCTTGAGCACCTGCGCGGTGACCGACGAATCGTTGCGCGCGAAGCGCTCGTTGCCCACCACGGTGATGCCCTTGAGCGCCGCGGCCTTGGTGAACTCGCCGTACCAGCCTTCGCCGTACGCGTCGGCGAAGCCGATGAAGCCCACGGTCTTCACGCCGTGGTCCTTCATGTGCGAGGCGATGGCCAGCGACATCTGGATGTCGTTCTGCGGCGTCTTGAACACCCACTTGCGCTTGGCGTCCATGGGCT
>JABCYW010000193.1 GCA_013289985.1 Betaproteobacteria bacterium
GACGCCGTGCGCGGCGGCTCGGCCACCGACGGCGCGCACCCGCGCGCCGACCAGGGCTGGATCAACGGCGAGTTCTACGACCCGAACGGCTTCAGCCGCGCCACCCGCGAGGATCTGATGACGGCCGCCGACATGATCCGCGTGGGTCTGGCCGGCTCGGTGCGCGACATGACGCTCGCCACCTGGCGCGGCGAGACGCTGGCGTTCGACAAGATCCCGTACGGCAGCCAGCCGGCCGGCTACGCCAGCCAACCCGGCGAGGCGGTGAACTACGTCGAGAACCACGACAACCAGACGCTGTTCGACAACGACCAGCTCAAGCTGCCGCTGGCCACCTCGCGCGCCGATCGCGCCCGCGTCCAGATCCTGGGCGCGGCCGTGGTCGCGTTCAGCCAGGGCGTGGCGTACTTCCACGCCGGGGTCGACCTGCTGCGCTCGAAGTCCTTCGACAGGAACAGCTTCGACTCCGGCGACTGGTTCAACCGCCTCGACTGGTCGGGCCGCGACAACGGCTTCGGCGCGGGCCTGCCGCCCCGGCCGGACAACGGCGCGCTGTGGGACATCGAGCGGCCGCTGCTGGCCGACGCGTCGCTCAAGCCGACGCCGGGCGACATCGCGTGGACGCGCGACGCGTTCCGCGACCTGCTGCGCATCCGCGCCAGCACGTCGTTGTTCCACCTGGCCGGCGCGGCCGACGTGCGCGAGCGCATCAGCTTCCCGGCCAGCGGCCCGGCGCAGGAGCCCACCGTGATCGCCGAGCTCATCGACGGCCGCGGCCTGGCCGGCGCGCGGTTCGGCGCCGTGCTGGTGGTGCTCAACGCCGACAAGCAGGCGCACGTGCTGGCCGCGCCGGCGCTGAGCGGCCGCCACTGGCAACTGCATCCCGTGCACCTCGCGCCGCACGCGGCCGACACCCGAATCGCCCAGGAGGCCCGCGTCGACGACGCCGCGGGCCGCTTTACGCTGCCCGCGCGCAGCGCCATCGTCTTCGTCGCCCGATGAGAACCGTCCCCGCCATGCACCATCCCCGAAAACTCTCCGCCGCCGTCCTGCTCGCCGCCAGCTCGCTGGGGGCCGGCGCCGCCGACAGCGGCGCTCCGCTCGCCACGCCCACCCAGGTCGAGCGCATCGAGCCCGCCTTCTGGTGGGTGGGCATGAACAGCGACAAGCTGCAGCTGATGGTGCACGGCCCGCGCATCGCGGACGCCGCGCCGCGGATCGCCGACGCGTCGGCCGCGAGCGTGCGCATCGAGTCGGTGTCGCGCGTCGCCAATCCGAACTACCTGTTCATCGACCTGCGCATCGCGCCCGATGCGGCGCCGGGTCGCGTCGACATCGTGTTCAGCCAGGGCAGCGAGCGCTTCCAGGCGCCGTTCGAGCTGCGCGCGCGGGTGGCCGGATCGGCCCAGCGCCGCGGCTTCGATTCCTCCGACGTCATCCTGAACCTGGTGCCCGACCGCTTCGCCAACGGCAACCCGGCCAACGACAACGTGCCCGGCTACGGCGACGAGGTCAGGCGCGGGGACGACGAGGCCGGCCGCCACGGCGGCGACATCCAGGGCATCGTCGACCACCTCGACTACTTCCACGACCTGGGCGTGACCATGCTGTGGCCGACGCCGCTCACGGAGAACAGGCAGCCGAAGTACTCGTACCACGGCTACGCGGCGACCGACACGTACAGGATCGACCCGCGCTTCGGCAGCAACGAGGACTACCGCCGCATGGTCGAGGCCGCCCGCGCCAGGGGCATCGGCGTGATCATGGACGTGGTGCTCAACCACATCGGCTCCGAGCACTGGTGGATGCACGACATGCCCGCGCCCGACTGGATCGGCTTCGACGGCAGGTACGTGCAGACGCAGCACGCGCGCACCACCGCGAGCGACCCGTACGCGTCGCGGGCCGACGCGCGGATCTACACCGACGGCTGGTTCGGCCCGAACATGCCCGACATGAACCAGCGCAACCCGTTCCTGGCCACCTACCAGATCCAGAACGCGATCTGGTGGACCGAGTACGCGGGCCTGTCGGGCCTGCGCGTGGACACCTGGGGCTATTCCGACCAGGCCTTCCTTCAGGAATGGACCCGCCGCGTGATGGCGGAGTACCCGAACCTGAACATCGTCGGCGAGGAGTGGACGAGCCAGCCCACGGTGCTGATGCACTGGCTGGGCGGCGGACGAAACGCCAGCGGCACGCCGCTGCCCAGCGCGATGGACTTCCCGCTCAACGGCACGCTGCGCAAGGCGCTGGCCAGCGACGAGGAGGGCCTGCACGCCGGCCTGATGGATCTCTACGAGGGCCTGGTCAACGACGTGCTGTACCCCGAGCCCTCGAAGCTGGTGCTGTTCGAGGGCAACCACGACCTGCCGCGCCTGTACAGCGTGCTCAAGGAGGACGTGGGCCTCACGAAGATGGCGCTGGCCTACGTGATGACCATGCCGCGCGTGCCGCAGCTGTACTACGGCACCGAGGTGCTGATGACCAGCCCCACGGTGCGCGACGACGGCAAGACGCGCCAGGACTTCCCCGGCGGCTGGGCGGGCGACAAGGTGAACGCGTTCACCGGCAGGGGGCTCAGCGCGAAGCAGAAGGACATGCAGGCCTTCGTGCGCCGGCTGCTGAACTGGCGCAAGACGCAGACGACCGTGCACCACGGCAAGTTGATGCACTTCGTGCCGGAGAACGGCACCTACGCCTGGTTCCGCTACGACGCCGACTCCACCGTGATGGTGGTGATCAACAAGAACGCCACCGAGGCCGTGCTGGATCTGGCGCGCTTCAGGGAGGTGCTGCACACGCCGGCATCCGCGCTGGATGTGCTGGCTGACAAGACCGTGAAGCTGGGCGCCACGGTGAAGCTGCCGGCGCGCTCCGTCCGGATCTTCGAAATCCGCTGACAGTTAGCGTTAATTAAAAATTAAGGTGTATGCAGACTACGACTTTGACCGCCAGGCGGTGGCCGTGCTCTGCGGAGGGTTCCTGGCAAACACTCATTTGAAGCTGCGCAGTTGATCTAAAACCGTAGGTAAACTACATTCACGGCTTTTGTCGCGAATGCAGGCATCGCTTTGCCCGCAAAACCCTCAGCGAGCTCCTCCGGTACATGACTGTCACCCACACTTCCAGCTTCCCGCGCCTCATGGGCGACGTCGGCGGCACGAATGCCCGTTTCGCCGTCCAGGAGGCGCCCGGCGCGCAGCCCACGCAGGTGGTGACGTACCCGGTGGTGGACTACCCGAACTTCGACGACTGCCTCGAGGCCTACGTCGGGCAACTCGCCTGCGCGCGCCCGCGCCAGGCGGCGGTGGGCATCGCCAACCCGATCGTCGGCGACCACGTGCGCATGACCAACTTCCACTGGGCGTTCTCGATCGAGGCGGTGCGCCGGCGGCTGGGCTTCGAGCGCCTGCTGCTGATCAACGACTTCACGGCGCTCGCGCTGTCGCTGCCGGTACTGAAGCCGGAGCACCTGAAGCGCATCGGCACGGCCGGCACGGCCGATCCCAAGGCGGCGGTCGGCCTCTTGGGGCCGGGCACGGGCCTGGGCGTCTCCGGCCTGCTGCTGGACACTGCCGGCCGCTACGTGCCGCTGGGCGGCGAGGGCGGACACGTGAGCCTCGCGTCGGCGAATGCGCGCGAGGATGCGGTGATCGCCGTGCTGCGCAGGCGCTTCGGCCATGCCTCGGCCGAGCGCGCATTGCAGGGCCAGGGCCTGGTCTCGATGTACGAGGCGCTGTGCGAGATCGACGGGGCCGGCGCCGCGAGCCTGGACCCGGCCGGCGTCACCGCCGCCGCCATCTCCGGCAGCGACGCGCGCTGCGTGGAAGTGGTCGAACTGTTCTTCGCCTTCCTCGGCAGCGTGGCCGGCAACCTCGCGCTGACACTGGGCGCCCGCGGCGGCGTCTACGTGGGCGGCGGCATCGTCCCGCGCCTGGGTGACTGGATCGAGCGCTCGTCGTTTCGCGAACGTTTCATCGCCAAGGGACGATTCCGCGACTACCTCGATGCGATCCCCACCTGGCTGATCCAGGCAGAGACCTCGCCAGCGCTGATCGGCGCCGCGAACGCCCTCGACCAGC
Source organism: Betaproteobacteria bacterium (assembly GCA_013289985.1). Classification (GTDB taxonomy): domain Bacteria; phylum Pseudomonadota; class Gammaproteobacteria; order Burkholderiales; family Burkholderiaceae_C; genus Scleromatobacter. The sequence continues at coordinate 4,086 of JABCYW010000193.1, forward strand.
TCTGACCGGGCGCGTTTCGGCGCTCCGTGGATCCTGGCGGGCACCCGGCAAAGAAAAAGCGCGCCAGCGGGCGCGCTTTTTCGTCGGGGCGAAAGCCGCTCACTCGTCCAGCAGCGCGGCGCCGCCGCCCATCACCTGGCTGAAGCCCGCATCGACGTACGAGATCTCGCCCGTCATGCCGGACGACAGGTCGGACAGCAGGAACGCGGCCACGTTGCCCACGTCGTCGATCGTGACGGTGCGGCGCAGCGGCGAGTTCTCCTCGAACACGCCCAGCAGCTTGCCGAAGCCCTTGATGCCCGAGGCGGCCAGTGTCTTGATCGGTCCGGCGGAAATGCCGTTCACGCGGATGCCCTTGGGGCCCACGCTGGCGGCCAGGTAGCGCACGCTGGCCTCCAGCGAGGCCTTGGCCAGGCCCATGGTGTTGTAGGCCGGCACGGCGCGGATGGCGCCCAGATAGGTCATGGTGAGCAGGGCGCTCCTGTCGCGCAGTTGCGGCAGCGCGGCCTTGGCCAGCGCCGGGAAGCTGTAGGCCGAGATGTCGTGGGCGATGCGGAAGCTCTCGCGCGACAGGCCGTCGAGGAAATCGCCCGCGATCGCCTCGCGCGGGGCGAAGCCGATCGAATGGACGAAGCCGTCGAAGCCTTCGGGCCAGGCCTGCTTCAGGCCGTCGCAGAGGGCGGCGATCTGCTCGTCGGAGCTGACGTCGCAGTCGAAAATGAGTTTCGAGCCGAATTCGGCCGCGTATTCGGTGATGCGCTCCTTGAAGCGCTCACCCTGGTAGCTGAAGGCGAGTTCGGCGCCTTCGCGGTGGCAGGCCCGTGCGACGCCATAGGCGATCGAGCGGTTGTTCAATACGCCCGTGATGAGCAGGCGTTTGCCGGCGAGGAATCCCATGCGGTCTCCGTATGTTGCTAGTATGGTGATTGTCGCACCCTCAATCTTGCGGGTACCTCTCTTGCAGGCTATAATACGAGCTTCGCTGATGTACTGAACAACGCGGATTCGCCGTAGAC
>JABCYW010000194.1 GCA_013289985.1 Betaproteobacteria bacterium
CCCCCGTCGGCCTGCGGCCTCCTCCTCCTTAACCTCACAAAACAAGCTCCCCCGCCTCGCCGTGCCACGCATGGCGTGCCGGCAGACAACATTCGCAGGTGAAGAGTCTGCGGTTTTTTTGAAGGGTGTTTGGCATCGTCGGGCCATCGAGGCCGCGACGATGCCCGCGGCCAACGGTGATGCGGGTCACCGGGCCTGACGCGAATCGCGAATCGAGCTGCCAGCGCTACTTGTCGTGATGGACGATCGGCACCGCCTCGACATTGCGCGCGCAGTCGCGGAACCCACCTCTGAGACAACTCATCCGCCAGCGTGGATCCGCGACTGCGCGCAGGATGACACCGTTGGCGAAGGGACATCACCCTCGTCGGTCAGAAGAAGGAACGCCGGCGTCGCGGCGCGAGGTTCGCGTCAAACCCGATGGCGCGTGCAAACGACGGCCGCGGGCATCGTCGCGGCCTCGATGGCCCGACGATGCCAAAACCCCTCAAATAAATCCGCGGGCTCTTGCCCCGCGAATGTTGTCTGCCGGCACGCCATGCGTGGCACGGCGAGGCGGGGGAGTCTGTTTTGTGAGGTTAAGGAGGAGGAGGCCGCAGGCCGACGGGGGACACGAACAAAACAGACTCCCCCGGTGAGTCGTGCCTGACCCAGCGCAGACCCAGCGCGCACCGCAAAATTGCAGCGCGCCGCGACGCTCGACACGTCGCGTAACGTTACAAGACGAACAGCGCCCGAATCCGCCAGCTCATGCGTTGACGCGTCCACGGATGGTCCCGCAAGATCGCCACTCCCGGGACGCGACGGCACGGCCTTTCGTGCGAAGCGTCCGTCACAGCCCTCGCTTCCGGCTTCCATGCGTCCGTTCCATTCGTCCATCGTCCGTCTCCGCTGCGTCGTCGCGCTGGCCGCGCTCGTCGCGAGCTCGCAGGCCCTGGCCGCGGCCGACGACGAGGTTGCGCCGGCCACCCCGGCGGCCGCGTCCACCGGCTTCGTCGCCGCTGCGCGCAGGTTCATCGACGACTCGCTGGAGAAGGAACGCGCCGTCGTCGCGGTGCTGCGCGAGAACGTGGTCTCGCGCGTGATGTCCGGCTCGTGGCGGCTCAGTACCGGGTCGCCTTACGTCACGCGAGCCACGTCCATCGTCTCGCGCGGCCCGGTGCCCAACGACCTCGCCGACGGCACGTCCGCGCCCTCCACCGAGGCCATCGACCTGTCGCTGGGCGCGCGCTGGCGCGTGGTGCACGGCGACGCCAACTCGCACGTGCCCTCCGCCGCCTGGATGCCCGACCTGCAGGCCGCCGACGCCCACGCCGCCGCGCTGCGCCCCACGATGAACCTCAGCGGCGAATGGGCGCTGCCCAACGACTTCTCGCTGGGCGTGATGCCCGGCATGGCCGTCGACTACTCGATGGCCGGCCGCCGCCAGGCCACCGGCACGCTGGCCGTGACGCTGGGCAAGAGCTGGACGCCGCAATGGCGCACCTTCGTCGACATGGCGCGCGACCGCATGGGCACGCTGCAGATCGCCGGGGCGTCCACCAGCGTCGACGCCGGCATCACCTTCGTGGCGGCCCCCGGCACGCAGATCGACTTCGCGGTGACCCGCGGCCTCAGCGACACGGCGCCGCCGTTCCAGGCGGGCGTGGGCGTGTCGTCGAGCTTCTGAGCCAACGGCCGCGCGGCGCGGGAACTTCCTCGCGCGGGACGGATCGATCTGCGCGCCCGAAGCCGGCCTGTTGCGCCGATCCCGATGACGATCCGGCGTCACAATTCAGGAGTTGTCCGCCGCCAGCATCCTCATTTATGCTGCATTGCGTCAAGTCCGCCCCATGAAGTCCTCGCGCCCCCTCCTCGCCACCGCCCTCGTCGCCGCATCGCTCGCGAGCCTGACGGCCGGCGCCTGCGCGCAGCAGGACGTGTTCGGCGCCGACGTCGAGCTCGACACGCTGTCGAGCACGGTGGTCGACCCGGCGGTCTACGCCACGCTGCTGCCCAACCCCGACGTGGCCGATCCCACGCTGGTGCAGTCGGCCATCGCGGCCGCGATGGCGGCACCCGATCCCAGGCCCAAGCCCGTGGTGCCGGTCACCGTCGCGGCCAGGCCGTCCGTCAAGCCCGTGAAGATCGCCCCCACCGCGCTGGGCCTGCCGCCCACCCGGCTGGTTCTCGACAACAACCAGCAGGTGCAGATCCACGCCGACGGCATGCCGGCGCCCAACGGCCCCGACCGCGACCCGCTGGTGCGGGTGCTGCCGCGCGCGGCCAACCCGGCCGACGTGACGGTGGGCGCGCGCTGGAGCGCGGAAGACCGCATCCCGGCGCCCGTGCTGTCGTCGCTCGCGTGGCAGGCCCACGCCGACGTCGTCACAGGTGCCCCCCCGCCGCGCGCGGGCAACGTGCGCCGCTCGCTGCGCATCACGGCCATGTGGGACACCCCCGACGACATGTCCATCGGCTTCACGCCGGGCTTCACGCGCGGCGGCGGCATGGCCTTCGAGCACTACGTGGCCGGCCTCGAGGTGAGCACGTACGACAAGGCCAAGGCCGCGCGCTGGAAGAGCTACGTCGAGCTGTCCGGCGAGAAGCTGGCCTTCAACAACGTGGTCGACAACAACACCGCCCACGTCGCGGCCGGCGCCACGTTCTCGGCCTCGTCGAAGGCGCAGCTCGATTTCAACGTGTCGCGCGGCACCACCTGGACCTCGAACGACCTGACCTCCACGGTCGGGCTGGCCGTCCACTTCTGACCCGCTGGCCGCAGCGCGGTGACACCCGCGTTGCCGGCCGGGTTCGCGGCAGCGTCCTAAGGGGACGGAATCAAGATCGATGCTCGAACCCCTGAGGGGAGGTGGATCAACACGACGGCAGCCGTCGAGATTGACTCGACCACGTAACCGTTGTCCAGCACCATGCCCTTGCTGATGGAGACCGACGCGTCTCCGCGAGCCAACAGGACCTGCTGGCTTCCGTCCGGAGCGGTCATCCGCCCGAGAAAACGGTAGTCCTGTACCGGTGGGGGGGGCGGCGGCGGGGGGGCCACTGGTGCCGGAGCAGCGACCGGCAGCGGCGCCGCCGGGGGCGCGACGACCACGCCGGCGAAAGGATCGAATACAAGCCCTGCGGACGCGGCGGTCGCCGCAGCCTCGGCGAAGGGCTGTGGCTTCGCAAGCGTTGCCGCCGAACGATCGAAGGAAGCATCCGATGCGGACGGCCCAATCGAAGACCTTGTCTCTTCGAGCCGGGTGCTCACGACCACCACGGCCGGCTTGGGCCAGAGCAACGCTGCAATCGTCGCGAACACCGTGGCGCCCAGTCCCCATCGCAAAGAACGTCGCATGCCGCGCGCCGGCAAACCAATGATCGGAGTCGTCATTTCAGCGCCTCCCGTGGCTGCGCGTCTGGCGCGGCGAGGCTGCAGGCGAGTGGGCCCGACGAGGGCGGCTGAAGCGCGAACGTGACTTGCGCTGTCGCCTCCTCCACCGGCGGCAGCGCGAGCCCATCCCGCTTGAGACGCAGGCGCATCGGCGTGGCGGTCGGAAAACGAGCCAGTCCCTCGGCCAGGGTCGCCTTGATGCCGGGATAGCTGCCATGGAGCGTGATGTTCACGTCGAGCGTCGCCAGGGTTCGCGCGGTTGCCGCGTGGGGTTCGCCACTGACGCTCTTGACGTTCACGTCGAAGGCCTTGGCGCTGTCCTGCAGGGATTGCACGAGCTTGTCGAGGGATACCGACATCGGCAGGCTCTGGACATAGCCGACTTCCGTGGAACAGCTTGGCGCGCTCGAGCGGGCGCCTGCCTGCAGCGCCTGAGCGAGCTCGCTGGCCCGCGCGGCTTCCCGCCGGGCCTCGGTCACGAGTTCGCGCCGTGCCAACAACGCCAGGCCCAATGCGCATGTGGCGATGACTACCGCGGTGGCTGCCCACGCCCTGCCGCCTCGCAACAATCGTTGTATGGAAAGCAGCGTCATCGGTTCAAGGCACCTGGCCGCTGATCAATGCCGACTCGACGCCGCCCAGCACCTGCAACCGCGACAGCGTCCATTGCGGCCGGTCCAGTCCGGCATTGAGGGCGAGGAGATAGGCCGCCGCCACGTCGGCGCCCGTCACTTCCAGTTCGAGTTGGACGCGGCGGCTCTCCGCATCGATTTCCAGGCTCGTGACCTTGGCACCCGGGATCTGCGCCGACTCGACGCTGCGCAACACGCCCGCGCTGTCGAATGCCGACAACGCCATCCGGTGTCGCGCGTCGACGGCATACGTCGGCGGCTGGGAGGCGGATGCCGCCAGCATGGCCTGCGAGGCACGCTGCGAGTCGAGTTGCGCGCGCAGGTCGGCAGTCCTGTCGCGGTCGGCGGTCAGCGCCTGCCATCGCCGCATGTCCGCGGTGGTAACGAACCCCGCCAGCCCGAACAACATCGCCGCCGTGGCCCAGAGAATCGCCGCGGGCCAGCGCCGCGGCGGTGCGAAATCGACGTTCAAGGCTCTCAAGACCGCGCTCCCAAGCGGCGCACCCAGGGCGCGAAGACGGCCACTGCCGCATCGCCGTCGGAGCGTGCATCCAGCTCCGGGCCGGACGCCCAGTCGAGCGTGATCGCCAGTGCGTCTTCCGGCGCCACCATCGCCGATACCTGCGTGCGAGCGAACGCGGCAGCCGCGGCCTCGCCGCTCTCGACGGGATACAACGTCTGGGCGGACGAAAACGACCGTCCTTCGCCGACCAGCGTGGTCAATGCGCCGCCCTCCCAGACGCCGAATGCCCGCAACGACGCATTCGCGCGCAAGGCGGAGGCCAGCGCTTCGGCCCACCACGGGCGGATGCTGGCGGCGCGCGTTCGAATGGAGCCCAGCGCGCCCTCGATGGCGGCCAGGCAGTTCTCCTCGACGACCACCGCCAGATCTTCACCACTGGCGGCGCCGGCATCGATCGCGACACGGCAGGGAGCCGTCAACCGGCTCTCAACGACTGCCTTCGATTGCGCCACCCGCCAGCGCTCCTGACGGGTGCGCGCACCCGGAATTGACACTACTCGCACAGGCCGGCACAAGTCCGCCCCCAGCCACACGCGCAC
>JABCYW010000195.1 GCA_013289985.1 Betaproteobacteria bacterium
CGTGGCCAGCGAGCGGTGGCTGCGTCCCGTCGGGGCTGGCGTTGAGGGGCGGCGAGCACCGCAGGGGCGGGGGCGGCGCGCGCAGCGCGCTTCGTCAACTGACTCGCGCCAGCTGTTTGAGCGGAGCGCGAAGCGCGCAGCGAGTTCTGGCGCGCGCCCCCGCCCCGAGGAGCACAGCGCAGTCGACCCGCAGGGGAGACCGCCACGATGCCAGCCCCGGCGGGACGCAGCCGCCGCTCGCCAGCGCGGTCGTCGCCCGCAACTCTGGACTCGCCAACTCGCCGATCGGCGATGAACCCGAACCGAGGGCGGGTGCTGCGTCAGCGCGCCGTCGCCGGCTGCGCCGTCGCGCGCGCCGCCCGCCTGCGCAGCACCAGCACGTTGCCGGCCATCACCAGCGCCATGCCGGCCAGCGCCGCCGGCGTCCAACGGTAGTCCTCCATCACCGACGAGATGGCCAGCGCCACCAGGGGGAACAGCACGGTGCAGTAGGCCGCGCGCTCCGGGCCCAGCCGGCCCACGAGTTCCAGGTAGGCCGTGAAGCCGACCACCGAGCCCGGGATGGCCAGGTACAGCCACGCGCCGATGTAGGTGGACGACGCGTCGAAGGCCGGGGCGATGCCCGCCACCGCACAGCCCAGCGCCAGCACCAGCGTGCCCACGCCCATGCCCCAGGCGTTGGTGAGCACCGGCGTCTCGCCGAGCGCCTGCATGCGCGCGGACAGCAGGTTGCCGCACGAGAAGCACAGCGTGCCGCCGAGGGCGTAGGCGAGGCCGCGCCAGGTGGCGGCCGACGCGCCGTGGCGCGCCAGCTCGGGCCAGAACATCATCAGCAGGCCGGCAAGGCCCAGCGCGCCGCCGCCGACGATGGCGGACGTGAGCGCGCGCTTGAACACCAGGCGCGCGCCGAGTGCGTTCCACAGCGTCGCGGTGGAGAAGACGACCGCCACCAGCCCGCTGGCGATGGTGCGGCTCGCGTTGAGGAAGCAGATGAAGTTCACGCAGAACAGGCACAGCCCCTGGGCCGCGACCAGCCAGCGCACCTCGCGCCGCGGCAGGCGCAGGCGGCCGCGCAGGGCCAGCCACGCGAACAGCACCACGGCCGCCAGCGCGAATCGATACGCGATCGACCAGGGAATGGGCACGCTCCCCAGCTGCAGCTTGAGGGCGATCCAGGTGGTGCCCCAGATGGCGACGGTGAGTGCGTACAGGATGGACGTCATGCCGCGCAGTCTGGCCCCTCCCGGGCCGGCACGATTGCACGTTCCTGCGCTTCGTTGGGCCTGCGCGTGCGCGGGCACGCCGCGCGCGCTACAGTTTCCGTCCGACGCCATGCCTGCCCACGCCACCTCCTCGCCGCCCGCCGACGTGTTCGATGTCCTGTCGCGCTCGCGCGCCCGCCTGCACCGGCGCGCGACGCTGGGCGACGGCCTGAGCGTGGCCCACTGGTCGAACAGCTTCGACGCCACGCGCTACCTGCCGGCCCACCACACGCTGTCGCTGTACCTGCACGGCGGCCACGGCACCTACCGCGAGGACGCGCCGTCGGAGCGCGGCGCCCCGGGCAAGCTGTGCCTGATGCCCGCCGGCCACGAGGTGTCCTGGGTGGTGGGCACCCGGCAGACCTTCCTGCACCTGTACTTCGCGCCCGAGCTGCTGGGGCCGCTGGCGCTGCGCCTGCTCGATCGCGAGCCGCGCGAGGTGCGGCTGCCGGAGCTGAACTTCGCCGACGACCCCGAACTCGTCGCGCGGCTCGCGCGCCTGGCCGCGCTCGACTGGGACGACACCGGCGCGCGCATCGCCGCCAACGAGCTGGGCCACGCGGCCCTCGCGCACGTGCTCGCGCGCCACGCGGGACGCGCGCCGCGCGGCGCCATCCGCGGCGGCCTCGCGCCCGCGCTGCGGCGCCGGCTCGCCGACTGGCTGCAGGAGCGGCTCGCGCAGCCCGTGACGGTGGGCGAGATGGCCGCGTTCTGCGCGCTGTCGGAAACGCACTTCGCCCACATGTTCCGCGCGTCGTTCGGCGTGGCGCCGCACGAGTGGATCGTGGCGCGCCGCATCGAGCGCGCCGCCACGCTGCTGCGCGCGCGGCAGGCGCCATTGCTGGACGACGTGGCGCGCGCCACCGGCCACGCGAGCGCCAGCCACCTGGTGCGGCGCTTCAAGGCCGCCTGGGGAATGACGCCCGGCCAGTACCGCGCGGCTCAGGCGCGGGCCACGCGGCACGCGCCATAGAGCGACGCGGCCGCGCTGATCACGTTGGCCGCGATCTGCTCCCACGAGCCCACGCTCCAGGCGTTGAACATCCACAGCGCCGAGACCGCCAGCATCACCCAGCGCAGCGAGCGGCCGGTGAGGTGGAACACGGCGTAGGTGGACAGCAGCGAGGCCGCCACCATCAGCAGCGACGCCCAGCCGGCCCACGTGAGCGCGCCCACGGACAGCGTCAGCGCCGCGAAGACGCCGAAGCCGATCGCGCGCGAGCGCCGCGCGCCCAGCGTCACGGCCGACGTGGCGGTGCGGCCCGCGCTGACCACGCTCAGCGCCGCGGCCACGTTGGCGCCGATCAGGAAGTTGTTGAGCGCCCAGGCCATGCCGGCGACGCCCGAACGCAGCCGCAGCGAGCGCTCGCAGGTGCAGGCGAGTGCGACGACGTTGAGGGCCAGGGCAAGGACGCCCGTGACATGGATGAGCAGCGCGTGGGACATGACACCCGCAGTCTGGGACTCCCGCGCCGTGCCGAAGGCCCGATGAGCGGTGGCCCTCGCCCGCTTACCGCAAGTGCTTACAACCCTGCCCGGCCGTTGCGCAACCCGGGGAAGGCGGTACGTGATCCAGCTCGGCGATCGGCGCGCGGGGATCAGGCCGGCGTCACCCGGTACGCGCATCGGCGCCCGCCCGCCAGCACGTGCTCGACGCGCTCCACCCGCACGCCCTCGCCCAGGCAGCGCGCGAAGACCTGCAGCTCGGAACGGCACAGGCCCTGGCACGCCGCGGCGGCCGCGCAGATCGGGCAGTGATCCTCCACCAGCAGCCAGGCCTTGCCGTGCTTCTCCGCCCGCGCCATGTAGCCCTCGGCCGCGCGCAGCTCCGCCAGCCGCCGCACGCGGGCGCCCAGCGTGGACAGGCCCGCCAGCGCGGCGTCGTAGCCGGCCTGCTGCTCGTGCTCGCGCGCCGAGATCAGCTGGTCGACCGCGTCCGGGCCCAGCACGGCCACGGCCTGGCGGATCAGCTGCACCGCCAGGTCGCCGTGGCGATCGGGAAAGCGCGCGTGGCCGGACGGCGTGAGCGTCCACAGGCGCTTGGGCCGGCCGGGGCCGTCGGCCTCGTCGCGCGAGCTGACGAGCCCCTGCTCCCGCAAGGATTGCAACTGCTTGTGCGCCCCCATCGGCGTGATGGCGCAGGCGCCGGCCAGCGTGGCCGCCGGCTGCGGCCCGCGGCTCTTCAGCTGGTAGAGCAGGCGGTCGGGCGTCGAGGTCATGCGCGGGCGGCCTCCGTGCGCGCCAGCCGCAGCATCAGCAGCGCCGACGCGACCGCGGCCATGCCGCCGAACGCCATCATCCAGCGCGTGGACAGCAGCGCGACCCAGCCGCCCGTGAGCGCCACCGCCACGTTGGCGAGGCAGAAGATCGTCGACAGCAGGCCCATGATGCGGCCCTGCCCGTGCTCGGCGAAGCGCTCGGACATCCACGCCGGCATCACCGCGTTGTACATGGCCGTGGGAAAGCCCATGGCCATGATCACGAAGATGCCCAGGTGGCCCGGCAGCACCGCCATCAGGCTCAGGCAGACCGCGGCCACCAGCGCCCAGCCGGCGGCCCGTTGCAGCGGATGCCCCCGCGTGCCGCCGATGCGGCCGGCCAGCACGCTGGTGAGGGTCATCGCGGCGCACTGGCCGGCCGTCACGAGCGCGATGCCGCGGCTGCCGAAGCCCGCGTTCTGCAGCATCCACAGCGGCGAGAATTCGTAGAGCGTGTTCAGCGCCAGCGTGTAGGCCAGCTGCAGCGCGAAGATCACGCCAAGCGTGCGATCGGCGCGCAGCAGCGCCAGCACGCCGCGGCGCGGCTGGACGGCGCCCGTCTTCGCGGGCGCCGTCGGCAGGCCGAGGAACAGCACCGCCACGCAGGGCAGCGTCATCGCCGCGGCCAGCACGAAGGGCACGGGCTCGCCCAGCGGCAGCGTGAGGCCGCCCACCAGCGGGCCCAGCAGCCAGCCGGCGTACATGCACGCGTTGAGCAGCGCGAACGCGCGGGTGCGGTCGATCTGCTCGTGCATGTCGGCCAGCATCGCGCGCGCCACGGCGGTGTTGCTCTCCACCAGCCCGGTGGCGAAGCGCGCCAGCGCGAACAGCGGGTAGTTGCGCGCCACCAGCGCCGCGGCGGTGAGCAGATGCCCCGCCAGCGTGGCCACCAGCGTGACGGCCAGCACCAGCCGGCGCCCGTGGCGGTCGGACATCGGCCCGGTGACCAGGCTGCCGATCAGGATGCCCAGCGGATTGGCCGCCAGCGCCACGCCCATCAGCACCGCGGGCTGCAGGCCGCCGAAGTGCGTGAAGCCGTCGACCGGGCCGCCCACGAAGATCGGCGCCAGGATCGGGTACGGCATCGCCACGCCCACCGTGCTCATGAGGCCAAGCAGGCAGACGGCGGCGAGGATCCAGTTCGGGTGGCGGACGGGTGACGGCGAGTTCAGCGGGAGCGTGGAAGCCATGCGGCCATTGTCCACCAGTTTATAAACTTTTTGTTTATTAATCATTCTTCGATCACTGCGGGCCAAAAAGTGGTTCATCGTCGATCTGCGGGCGACGCACTGAGCATGCGCAAATGGGCAGGGCCAGTGGGTGGTGGTCCGGGGACTTGGAATCCGCCAAGGCGCGTACTTCGCTTTGCGGGGCGCGCTGGGTCAGGCACGACTCACCGGGGGAGCTTGTTTTGTTCGTGTCCCCCGTCGGCC
>JABCYW010000196.1 GCA_013289985.1 Betaproteobacteria bacterium
CATCGCGTGCGTGTGTGCGGGCATCTGCGCCGCCGTGAGCGTGACGCTCTCGACGCCGCCCGACTGGCCCATGGCGTAGCCCGGCTGGCCGCCCTGGTGCACGGGCACGCGGCCGCGCAGGTCGGGCAGCGCGAAGGTGGTCTGCCCGTCGCCGCCGTAGGTGGTGCCGATCAGGTTGAACAGCACGACGTTCTCGGCGATCGCCAGCAACTGGCCGTCGCAGAACGCCCAGCCCACGGGTTCGAAGTTTCCGGCGAACAGACGCACCTCGCCGACATAGGGTTGCGACATGGGACCTCGCTAGTTGCGGGAGGGGAAGATGCCTTGCAGCGCGATGACGAAGTTCATCGCGAGGAAGGGCGGCCGGTTCTCGTGCGGCTGGCCGCCGCCCGAGTTGCCGATGGCCTCGGGGTTCAGCGGCACGAGGCTCGTGGCGGCGGCGAACGCGGGCGTGGCGCCGCGTCCGGGCTGGGCCAGCACGCCGCCGTTCGGCGACGACGACGCGGCGACCTTGGACGAGGCGCGCAGCGTGTGCGCGTGCGCGGGCATCTCGGACACGGCGAGCGCGTGGCTGTCCTCGCCGCCGGTGGCGCCGAGCGCGTGCGTGCCCGAGAAATGCATGGGCGCGCGGCCGCGCAGGTCGGGCAGCGCGAAGTCGGTGCGGCCGTCGCCGCCGTAGGTGGTGCCCAGCAGCGCGAACAGCGCCTGGTTCTGGTTGATGGGCAGCAACTGCCCGTTGCACAGCGCCCAGCCCTTGGGCGCGTACGAAAAGCTCGTGAGGCGAATCTCTGCAAGGTAGGGCGTGCCCATGGCGATCCTTTGCGTGCGCAGCGAGGGTGCGGCTGGCTGAGGCGCATCAAATCACCCGCGCCGCGGAGTCGCCATCCCCAGGATGAAGTCGGGAGAGGCGGGCGCCTGAGCGCGGGCTGAAGGGCATGCGGCCGCGCTTCTAACCTGGAAATGAAGCCGACGAGGCAGGGGCCAACTCGTGAACAAGTTCTCGGAGCCCGCGCCCGCGCCCGCTCATCCGATGCGGCGCGCCGCCGATAGACAGGGCAGGCGCCGCCGCGGTTCCGCCCTCCGGAAATCGACCGCGGCCGCAACGACCCCCTCCGACTGGAGACGCGAATGAAGATGAGCTGCATCCGCCACGGCCTCGCGCTGGCCGCCGTCCTGGCCCTGATGTCGTCGGGCGCTCTTGCCGCCGGCGAGCCGCGTGCGCTGAGCGAGACGGAGCTGTCGGACGTCTACGGTCGCGGCCTCAGCGACCCCGCGCTGTCGGCGCTGGGCGCGCTCACCGCGTCGGAACAGAGCGGCAGCGCGTTGTCGTCACAGGCCGCGGCGGAGTCGCTCGCGGCGTTCGGCGGGATGTCCGCCGACGGCCTGCAGAACATCGACCGCCAGCTGGCTCAACAGCACCTGTTGCAGTCGGGCACGACCACCCTCCAGGCGACCCTGCAGGTCACCTCGGCGATGGCCGCGATCGGCGCGTCGCTGGCCCCCATCGCCAGCGTGGTGACGCTGCCGGTGCTGCCCATTCCGTTCCTGTTCGCGTTGCCGACCCTGAACGCGATCCAGAACAAGCACTGACTCAGGGCAGCGCGAGGCTGACGCTCGCCGACGTCGCCGTCGAGAGATTGATCGGCGCGCCGGCGCGCGCCCAGCGCGTGCTCGCCGTCTCCGATGCCGCCGCCCACGTCCGCAGCGCGACGCCGTAGACCGCCGCGGCGGGCGCGTTCGCGTTCGTTCCGCTGGGCACGTTGATCGTCGTCGAGCCGCCGTGGGTGGCGATCTGCGCCGACACGTCCACCACGCTGACCGTGCCGCCGTCGTTGGAGACGATCAGCTCGGCGTGGTCGGCGTTGTTGCTGCTGCTGCCGCTCAGGGTGACGGCGAGCGAGCCCGTGGCGAGGCCGCTGAGCGCCACGGGGTTGGGCGCCGCCACGCTGCCGGCGCCCGCCGCGAGCGCGGCGCTGGCGCTGGTGCCGGTGGCGAGCGTGCCCTCCGTCCACACCGTCCAGGCGCCGCTGCCTTCGACGGGCGTCACCGTGGCGAAGGCGGGCGGCGTGCCGTTGCCGTCGGTGGCGGTGTTGAACGTCGCATAGTGGATCGGGCCGCCGGGCAACGTCGCCGCGGCCTGCGGACGGCCGGTGGCCGGGTCGGCCGCGCTGGCCACGATCGTGTAGGGCACGTCGGCACCGTTGCTGCCGCCGCCGCTCCCGGCCACGGTCTGCCCGAAGTAGATGCGGCTGCCGGCGGGAACGAGCGCGTTGGACACGGTCACGGCGCGCTCCGTGGTGTCGAGCACCGGCACGAGCGGCGTGGCCGCGCTGCTGAGCGCGGTGGGCACCGGCTTGAGCAGGCCGGTGGGATCGACGAACACGTTGTGCACGACGATGGTCTGCATGTTGCCGCCGTGGATCACCACGTCGTATTGCGACGACTGGCCGGGCAGCGGGTAGAGCAGGAAGATGCCGGCTGCGCTCACGTTGACGCTGCGCACCTCGGCATGGAAGCGGCTGTCCGGCGACGGGGACGTGGCGGTCGCGACGACATCATGGATGCAGCCCACGTGGCTCGTGCCCGTGCAGAACTGGCGGGTGTCGAGCTGGCCCGAGATCGAGTCGAAGATGCTGCCGCCGATCTCGAGGTTGCCGTCGCCGAGCGCCGTCAGCAGCTGCTGGTTGTACAGCTGCAGCTCGTTGCGCAGCGTGAAGCGGTCGGCGCCGGCGACCGAGGCGCGGCGCACCAGGGCGCCGGCGTTCATCTCGATGGCCAGCGGCGTGGTGGTGTCCGAGCTCAGGTTGAACGGCGTCAGGAGCCGCAGGCCGGCCTGCGCATCGGGGATCTCCAGCGGCACCACGTGCACGCCGCTGCCGTCGGTGTACTGCACCTGGTCGTTGAACTGCAGGCCCTTGGCCGACGCCGACGCCTCGAGCGCCAGGGCCGCATCCGATGGCGCCAGGATCAGGCGCAGCTGGGCGAAGTTGCCCAGCGTGCCGACGCTCTGCTTCAACAGCGAGATGGCGCCTCCGTCGGACAGGGCGGGATCGGCCAGGTCCACCGTCAGCGGCGCCGGCAGCGTGATGACGCTCCAGCCCGCGTCGCCATCGCCGAGGACGTTCGTGGCGCTCGCATGCATCGCGACGCCCGTGACGGTGACCCACAGGTGGTCGATGCCGGGCGTGGCGCCCCCGGACAGCGACACGCTGATCACCGCGTTGGACGACGAGCTGGGCGGCGGCGGGGTCGTGCCGCCACCGCTTGCGCCGCCACCGCCGCCGCAGGCGACGAGCGCGAAGAGCGTGGCCAGCGACGCCAGCGTGCGGGGCGTGGCCATGGCTTACTTCAGCGTCGCCGCCACTTGCAGCTTGGTGCCGACGGCCTCCGTCATCACCTGCAGGTTCTTGTTGACCTGCGGCCCGATCTCCACGGACACCTTCTGGCCCACGGCGTTCTGCATCTGCGGCAGCACCTTTTCCAGCTTGTCGCGCAGCGGGGACTCCAGCATCGCCGCGAGTTGGCGCAGCTCGTCGGTGGTGAAGTTCGCGGCCAGGATGGGCGCGCTCACCGGGACGGTGTTCTTCTTGGCGCTGGCAAGCGCGATGGGCATCGTCGTGTCGATGTACTTCTGCACGTCGACCTGGATGTCCTTGAGCGTCTTTTCCTTGCGTTCCTGCGGAACGTGGTTCGTCTGCAGCGCGATGCTCGACTGCTGCATGGCGCTGACGCCTTTTTCCTGCACCGCCTGCAGCACGCCGTTTTCGGGATGGACCACGGCGAGGATGCGATCGATCAGCTTCTGCTTTTCCGCGTCGATGGGCGCGGCCGGCGCCGCGGCGGCCACGGGGGCGGCGGCCTGCGCGTGCGCGTTGGCGGAGACGAGCAGGGCGGCGGCGAGCGCGAGGGGCGTGAGGGGGCGGAGCAGGGCGTTCATGGTGTGGGACGGAGTGGTCATCAGAAGGGTTGCGTGATCTTGAGGCCGAAGTAGCGCAGCACGAGCGTGCCGGAGACGTCGAGCCCCGCGTACGGGTTGTAGATCACGTTGAAGAAATCGGTGCAGTTGAGGTTGCAGTCGGTGTTGGCGGGCACGTTGTAGTGGCCCTTGGCGTAGCTGAAGCCGGTCTCCAGCTTCATGCCGTCCTTCATCTCGTAGCTGAGGCCGATGCTCTTGACGGGCAGCTGGGGCATCGGCGCGATCAGGTCGATCTTGTTGGTGGGCACGGAGCTCTTGCGCGGCTCGTAGCCAAGGCGCAGCTTGACGCCGTCCCACACGTCGAATTGCGCGCCGTAGCCGTAGCTCCAGACGCTGCGGTAGCCGCGCGGGATCACCAGCTTGCTGGAGTCGGCCTGGCCGAACAGGCGGGCCATGTCCAGCAGGTTGACGTTCTGGTCGAACTGGAAGGTGAGCTTGTCCCACTTCGACCAGTCCGTCCAGCCGGCGTCGACGTTGAACTGCACGCCCTCGATGGGCTTGGCCTTCAGGCCGAACTGCCAGTGGGCCGGGTAGGGCAGGATCAGCGTGAAGTTGCCGCCCTGGTCGGTGGGGATCGATGTCGGGAAGCCGAACATCGCCGCCACGACGGGTCCGAACAGCGAGGCGTACATGTGGCGCACGAACTCCGGCAGCATCGGGTTCGCGTGGAAGTTGTAGTTTCCCGTGATCACCGTCTTGGAGCCGGACTGGTACACGGCGCCGAAGCCCAGCGACTCGGTGGGCTGCCACAGGCCGCCGATGTTGAACGTGACGTCGGCCGGCGAGGTGCCTGAGAAGCGCATCTCGCCCACGCTGTTGAACGGGCGCAGGCGGCCGCTCTGGTTGCCGTTGGCGTCGGTGCCGCACAGGCCGAAGCCCAGCGTGTCCAGCGGGTTGCCGCCGGGGCCGCACCACGCATCCTGCAGCTTGCCGATGATGCCCAGCAGCTTGTTGGGG
>JABCYW010000197.1 GCA_013289985.1 Betaproteobacteria bacterium
GAGCGGCAGCCAGGCCTCGCGCACCAGCCCGCCCGCGACCGCGCTCAACCAGTTGCGCCGCAGCCTCAGCGACCGCTGGCTCGGCGGCGTCTGCGGCGGCATCGCGCAGGTCACCGGCGTGCCCTCGTGGGTCTGGCGGCTCGTGTTCACGTTCGGCCTCGTGTTCGCCGGCTCGGGCCTCGCGCTGTACATCCTGCTGTGGATCCTCGTGCCGGAGGAGCAGCTGTACCTGCCGGCGCCCACCGACACGATGCGCGCGGGCTGAGGCGTCTCGCGCCGGGTACGCGCCCGGCGCGTGCCGCGTGGCAGACTCGCGGCAACAACCGATTACCCCGACGATGATCAAGATCCGCGACATCGACCACCTCGTGCTCCGAGTGGTCGACCTGCCCGCCATGCTGCGCTTCTACTGCGAGGGCCTGGGCTGCCATGTCGAACGCCGCCAGGACGAGATCGGCCTGATCCAGCTGCGCGCGGGCCGCTCGATGCTGGACCTCGTTCCGGTCGATGGCCGGCTGGGCCGCGCCGGCGGCGCGGGGCCCGGCGCGCAGGGCCGCAACCTCGACCACCTGTGCTTTCGCGTCGAGCCCTTCGACGAGGCCACGATCCGCGCGCACCTCGCCTCGCTTGACATCGCCGCCGGGCCCGTCGAATCGCGCTACGGCGCCGAGGGCGAAGGTCCGTCGATCTACCTGAGCGATCCGCAAGGCAACGTCGTCGAACTCAAGGGCCCGCCCGGCGCATGACGACGCTGCGCCTGCGCCACGCCCGCCGCGACGACCTCGACGCCCTGCTCGCCCTCTACGCGCAGCTGAATCCGGACGACGTCCCCGCGCCGCGCGAGGGCCTCGCCGCCATCCTCGACACCATCCTCGCCAGCGCGCACTTCGCGGTCGTCGTCGGAACGTCGGACGAGCGCGTCGTGGCCACCTGCTACCTCAACGTGATCCCCAACCTCACGCGCGGCGGCGCGCCGTACGCGGCGATCGAGAACGTCGTCGTCGAGAGCGCCCTGCGCGGTGCCGGGCTGGGCCGGCAGGTGGTGCGCTTCGCGCTGGACGAGGCCTGGCGCCGTGGCTGCTACAAGGTCCTGCTGCAGACCGGCTCGCGCGATCCGCGCGTGCATCGCTTCTACGAGGCCTGCGGCTTCTCGGCCAGCGACAAGACCGGATTCGTCGCACGCGCACCGCGCGTGAACCACCGGGCCCCGCCGCTGGCGGCGGCCTGAAGAATGTAAATTTGAGTGTCCGGTGCCCACCAACCCGGGCACTCGAGCGTTGAACCGCCACAGGCCACGACAATGGCCGTTCCAGCCCGCACGGCAGGGGCGCCTGAAAGAGGACTCTCTCGACATGACAACTCCAAGAAGCCTGGGCCTCCTGCGCCTGAGCACGCTGGGCACGGCACTTGGCGCCGCGGCCCTCCTGTCCGCCTGCGTCGTCCAGGGGCCGACGCGCTACGTCGATCGGCCCGTCCCGGTCTACCAGCAGCCGGCCCCCGCCTACCAGCAGCCCGCGCCGCAGGAAGCCGAGCCGGTCGTGAGTGTCTACGTCGACCCGCCGCTGGAGCAGCCCGCGCCGATCGCCGTGCAATGGGCGCCGCCGCCGATGCTGGTGGAAGTGCCGCCGCCGCAGCCCTACGAGGAAGCCATCTGGACGGGCGGCTACTGGGCGTGGGAAGGCCGCTGGTTCTGGAGTGCCGGCCGCTGGGCGCCGCCGCCGCGGCCCAGCTTCGTCTGGGTGCAGCCGTACTACGAGCACCGTGCCGACGTCGTCGTGTTCGTGCCGGGCTTCTGGTGCGCGCCGGAACGCCACTTCGTGCCGCCGCCGCCTGGGCTCAGCATCTCGGTGGCCATCGCCGCGCCGGGCGTGCGCTTCGGCGCCGCGCCGATGGGCCCGCAAGGCGTGTTCGTGCCGCCCCCGCCGGGCTCGCGCGCCGGCATCATCGTGCCCGCGCCGCTGGGCACGCCGCCCGCCGTCGTGGTGAGCGCGCCCGCCGTCGTCAACGTGGGCATGCGCGTGCACGGCAACGTGGAGAACAACAGCCACAACGTCACCAACATCACGAACGTGACCAACGTGACCAACGTGACGATCGAAGCCCCCGCGGGCGCCACGGCCAACGGCCAGGCGTTCCAGAACTCGGTGCCCGCGCGCGCCCACCTGGCCGCGTCGCTGGCGCCGGCCGGCCGCCCCGCAGCCCCGCAGCCCGTGTCCAGCCAGGCCATCCCGGCGTACCAGGCCGGCCGCCAGCCGATGCAATTGCCGGCGGCCCAGCCCGTGCGCAACGACCGCTTCGACCGCGGCGCCCGTCCTGGCCAGCCGCAGCCCGCTCAGCCGCCGCAAGCGCAACAGCCCGCACCGCAAGGCCAGGCCCAGCAGGGCCAGCCACATCCGGGTCAAGGCCAGGGCCGCGCCGAGTTCGATCCGCCGCCGCGCCAGCCGGCACAGGTCAGCGGACAGCCGCAAGGCCAGTGGCAGCAAGGCACGCAGCAACCCGGTCAACCGGGTCGCCAGCCCGGCCAGGGCTATGGCCAGCCGCAAGGCCAGCCGCAGCAGGGCATGCAGCAACCCGGCCAACCGGGTCGCCAGCCCGGCGAGGGCTATGGCCAGCCGCAAGGCCAGCCGCAGCAGGGCATGCAGCAACCCGGCCAACCGGGTCGCCAGCCCGGCCAGGGCTACGGCCAGCCGCAAGGTCAACAGCCGCAGGGTCAGCCGCAAGGCCAGCAACCCCAGGGCCAGCCGCAGCTGAACGCGCAGGATCCGCGCCATCGCGGCGGCAATCCGCAGGGCCAGCCGGGCGCCCAGCCGGCGGCGCAAGGCCAACAGCCGCAGGCCAAGCCCAAGGACGAGCGCGAAAAGGAAGCCCCGAAGAAGGCCGAGCGCGAGAGCAAGGAAGATCGCCAGAAGCAGAACGGCGAGCGCGAACGCTGAGCCGCGCTGCCGTCGCACAAGGGAGGCGCTTCGGTGCCTCCTTTTTTTTCGCCGGCGAACTCGCTACTGCGCCGCCACCACTTCGTTGAGCAGGAAGCCCAGTTCGTCGGCGAGCTGGTCGACGCCATCCGCCAGCCTCGCCTCCGCCGGCTGTCCGCTGAAGACATCGGTTCGCATCAGGATCGGGCGGCCGCTCGGATCGGCCTGCTGGAGCCGCGCCGTCATCTTGCGCGTCTGCGCCGCGTCGACGCTTCGCTCGCGGTCGCCGGCCAGCAGCAGCACCGACGGGTAGTGCGCGCCGTCGCGCACGGCGCGATAGGGCGATGTCGCCGCCAGCGCGTCGAACTGCGCGCGATCGCGCGTGCTCCCGAATTCAGGCGTGTCGTACTCGCCCGCCGGGTCGCGTTCCAGCCGCAGCAGGTCGTAGCGGCCCGAGGCCGCCACCACCGCGCGGAACAGGTCGGGACGCTGCGTCATCGCCGCGACGGCCGCCAGCGAGCCATCGCCGCGCGCACGCACGCCCAGCAGCGCGGGCTGCGTGTAGCCGCGCTTGACGAGCGCATCGGCGCACGCGACCAGGTCGTCGACGGCGGCCTGCTTCTTCGCGCGCGGGCCGGCGGCGTGCCAGGCCTCGCCCGAGTCGATGGCGCCGCGCAGCGTCGCGATGGCGACGACGCCGCCGCGATCGAGCCACACGCGGCGCGACGCGTCGAAGTCGGGCGAGGTGCCCGGGCCGGCGGAGCCCGCGATCGTGAGCAGTACCGGGTTGTGCCCGTCCAGGCGGGTGCCCTTGCGACGCAGGATGTCGAGCGGCACCGGCGTGCCGTCGCGCGACGTGGCGAACTCGCGCACCACCTCGCTGTCGTTGAAGTTGGCGTCCGAGATGCTCACCAGGGGCATGCGCTTCGCGCGTCCGCCGCCCACCCGCGTCCACAGCGGCGGCTCGACGTGGTTGACCACCTGAGCGACGACGTCGTTGCGGCCCAGGCGCGCGAACGCCGCGACGGCGCCGGTCGGCGGCAAGGCGACCACGCTGCCGCGCTTGGTGCGCACGTCCACCAGGCGCAGCCGGGTCGGCCCGGCCTGGCCCTCGGCGAGGTACAGCGTGCCGCCGGCCACGACGAAGCGCTGCACGGTGCCTTCGAGCGGCGTGGCAATGGTGGCCACGCGCTCCCACTTCACCGACTTCGATTCGGCCAGCGGCAGGCGCAGCACCTTGCCGCGCGGCGCGTTGGCGATCGAGCGCACCCAGATCGCGTCGTCGTCGCCGAACTGCGCGTCGCGCACGCCGTCCTGCTCCGAGGCCAGCCGGCGCCAGGCGCCCTCGCCGTTCGCGTCCGTGGGCTTCAGGTACAGCGAGACGTCGCCGCCGCGGCCGTTCTCCACCAGGGCCAGCACGTTGCGTCCGTCGCGCGCGCCCTCGAGGCGCACGCGCGCGAGGCGCGGCAGGCCGGCGCCGAGCTCGATGCGATCCTGCGTGGCCGGCGCGCCCAGCTTGTGGAACACCACCTGCACCGTCGGCGCCGTGTCGGACGCGGCCTGCCCGCCCGGCGCCGGGAATCGCGTGAAGAACAGTCCGCCGCCGTTGGTGCTCCAGGCCACGTCCCCGCCCGCGCCCGCGGACGTCACGCGCGCGAGCGTGTCGGGCAGGGCCTGGCCACCCGCGCCGAGATCGATCACGCGCACCGTGTCGCCGTCCGGCCCGCCGCCGGCCAGCGCGATCGCCACGCGGCGTCCGTCCGGCGACGGGCGGAAGAAATCGATCGCGAGCGCGCCGTCGGGCGACTGCTCGTCGGGATCGAACACCACGCGCTCGCTGGCCAGGTCGTCCACGGATTTCAGGATCACCAGCACCGGGCGCTGCAGCGGCGGCGCGGTCTTCAGC
>JABCYW010000198.1 GCA_013289985.1 Betaproteobacteria bacterium
CAGCGTCATCGGAATGGGGATGATCTTCGCGGCCATCGTCCAGGCGCTGGCCTGAAAAGCCACCACTGCCCGTAGAGCTATCGCGCACGCCGGATAATGACAACCATCATGAAAACCACTCAGCATTTCCTCGCCCGCGTTGGCCAGGTGAACAAGGCCACGCTCGCCACCTGAGTGCTCTTCGACCCATTCGTCGGAGGGCCGCCGCGCCCTGCCGACCAACGCAAACCCCGGCAGGCGCGAGTCTCCCGGGGTTTCGTCCTTCTCCAGCTGCAAGGCAAGCCATGCGCACGTACGACAAGTTGATCGCCACGATTCCCGACCGCCGGGACGTGGCCTCGCCACGCCCGTGCTCCGGCCACGGGACCCGACAAGACGGCTGACCGGCCTGGTGATCTTCCAGGCGGCGGCTGCGACGAACAGCACTCCCTGAAAGAATCACCATGACCACGAACACCACCCGCCTGCGCAACCTGCGCAACATCGGCGTCATCGCGCACGTCGACGCGGGCAAGACGACGACCACCGAACGCATCCTGTTCTACACCGGCGAGAACCATCGCATCGGCGAGGTGCATGACGGCAACACCCGCATGGACTTCGATCCCCAGGAGCGCCAGCGCGGCATCACGATCAACAGTGCCGCCATCACGGTGCACTGGAACGGCACGCAGATCAACCTGATCGACACGCCCGGGCACATCGACTTCAACATCGAGGTCAACCGCTCGCTGCGCGTTCTCGACGGCGCGGTCGTCGTGTTCGACGCCGTGGCCGGCGTGGAGCCGCAGACGGAGACCAACTGGCGACTCGCGGACAAGTACCGCGTGCCGCGCATCGCCTTCGTCAACAAGCTCGACCGCACGGGCGCCGACTTCGCGCGCGTCGTGGCGATGATGCACGACCGTCTGGGCGTGGTGGCGTTGCCGCTGCAGTTGCCGATAGGCGCGGAGGCCGATTTCCGCGGCGTCGTCGACCTGCTGCGGATGCGCGCGCTCGTCTGGGACAAGGACGACGCGAGCGAGCCGCCGCGCGTCGCCGAGGTGCCCGCGGAGCTTCTGGAGCAGGCGCGGCGGGCCCGCGCGCGCCTGGTGGAGACCGTCGTCGAACAGGACGACGCGCTGCTGGACGCGTGGCTGCGCGGCGACGAGATCCCCGTCGAGTCGCTGCAGGCGGGGCTGCGCGCGGGCACGCTGGCAGGCGCGTTCGTGCCGGTGCTCGCGGGCGCGGCCTTCAAGAACCGCGGCGTGGAGCCGCTGCTGGACGCGGTCGTGGACTACCTGCCGCGGCCGGGAGAGACGAATCATGAAGACCCGACACTGAATGCCGATCCCGATGCGCCGTTCGCGGCCCTCGCGTTCAAGGTCGTCGCCGACGACCACGGCGCGATGACCTTCGTGCGCGTGTACCGCGGGCGCCTCGCGCGCGGCGCGAGCGTGTTCAACGTGGCCACCGGCCGCAACGAACGCATCTCGCGCGTGTACGAGGTGCATGCGGACAAGCACCTCGAGAAGGACGAGCTCGTGGCGGGCGACATCGCCGGCGTCGTCGGACTCAAGGACACGCTGACCGGCCACACGCTGGCCGATCGCGCTCATCCGGTTCACCTGGAGGAGATCGTCGTGCCCGAGCCCGTGATCGACGTCGCGATCGAGCCGAAATCGCAGGCCGACCAGCAGAGCCTCGGCAAGGCGCTGCAGGCCATGCTGCGCGAGGACCCCAGCCTGAAGCTGCGGCACGACGCCGACTCCGGGCAGACGATCCTCTCGGGCATGGGCGAGCTGCAGCTCGAGGTCTCGATCGAGAAGCTGCGCGCGCAGCATGGCGTGGACGTGTCGGTGGGCCGCCCTCAGGTGGCCTACCGCGAGACGATCTCGACGGAAGCCGAGGTTCATCATGTGCACAAGAAGCAGACGGGCGGCCCCGGCCAGTTCGCCTCGCTGGTGCTGCGTCTCGCGCCCCTGGCGCGCGGCGAGGGCATCCGCTTCGTCAACGAGAGCGTCGGCGGCGCGATCCCGCGCGAGTTCGTTCCCGCGATCGAGGCCGGCGTCCGCCGCGCCGCGCAAGTGGGCGTGCTCGCCGGGTACCCCACCGTCGACTTCGAGGCGACCGTGCTGGACGGCGGCTTCCACGAACGCGACTCGTCGTCGCTGGCCTTCGAGCTGGCCGCGGCCGCCGCGTTCCGCGAGGCCGCGAGCCGCGCGAAGCCGCTGGTGCTGGAGCCGATCATGGCCGTCGAGGTCATCACGCCGACCGACCACCTCGGCGACGTGATCGGCGACCTTCATCGCCGGCGCGGCCACGTGCAGGGCCAGGCACCGCGCGGCAATGCGTCGGTGGTGACGGCCATCGTGCCGCTGAAGGAGATGTTCGGCTACATCGGCCACCTGCGCGCCATGACCTCGGGGCGGGCGCAGTATTCGATGCAGACGAGCCACTACGACGCGGCGCCGGCGCGCGAGCGCGAGCACCTGGTGGCGTGATGGCGGGCGCGTGTTCCAGCCGGGACACGCGCCCTTTTTCCATGGGCGGACTGCATGCCGTCAGGCGCGGGCATCGCCCTGAAGACGGCAGGCGCTTGCGGGATATAGTTGCAAGCGGTACTATCTCATCATGAACAATCCAGAACGCAATCGTTCCGTCCAGAGCATGGCGGCCGCCGAACGCGCCCACGACCGCGCCACGGGCGGCGGCGGCCTGGGCGACATCGCGATCTACATCCTCATGCGCTCGTGCAACGTGATGATGACCGAGCGCCTGGGCCGGCTGCTCGAGCCGCACGGCCTCACCGGCCTGGCCTACATCACGATGATGGCGCTCTACAGCCGCGCGGAGAACCTGGCCAACCCGTCGGAGCTGAGCGACGCCACCGGCGAGACCCGCGGCAACATGACCCGCATCTGCGACGACCTGGTGGACAAGGGCTGGATGCGCCGCGTGCCGAACCCCGAAGACCGGCGGCGCGTCGACCTGTCGCTGACCGACTCCGGCATGGCGCTGCTCAACACGGTGGCGCCGCAACTGCGCCGCAACGCGGACGACTTCTACAAGCGCAGCTTCAGCAAGACCGAGAAGGCCACGCTGCAGCAACTGCTGATGCAGTTCTCCGCGGCACTGTCCGACGACCTCTGAACTCCAGGCATCCGGAAGCGGGTGCCCTTTTTTTACCCAAATGGTTGCAAAATGAACTATCAAGTGCGTGACTATTCCGGCGGCAATCGAACACGCCTCCTCGCCCCAACCACGATCGCCGTCCTGATGGCGGTGCTCGCCGGCTGCGCCCCGCTGCCGGCCAAGGACGCGCCGCCCACCTTCGCCGCCGCCCGCGCCGCCGACCTGGTGCCGGATGCACCCGCCTCGGACTCGTCCGCCGGCCACGCCCCGGCCCTGGCCGACTACGGCGACGCGCAGCTGGACCGCCTCGTCGCCCTCGCCCTGCGGGACTCGCCGACGATGGCCGTCGCGCAGGCACGCGTGCGCCAGGCCGACGCCGCCGCCGGCCAGACCGAGGCCGCCGCCGGCGCGAACCTGGCGCTGGACGGCCAGGCCACGCGCGAGCGCTATCCGGAGTACAGCCTCTACCCGCCGCCGATCGCCGGCTCGTGGCGCACCAGCGGCCACCTGGCGCTGGACTTCTCTTACGACTTCGACTTCTGGGGCCGCAACCGCACCGCCCTCGACGCCGCGCTGGGCCGCGCGCAGGCCAGCCGGGCCGACGCCCAGGCCGCCGCCGCGACGCTGGCCACCGGCGTGGCCCGCGCGTACTTCCAGTGGCAGGCCGCCGACCAGCACCTGCGGATCGCGCAGGCCCTCGAGACGCAGCGCCAGGCCCTGGTCGAACGCCAGGCCCGCCGCGTGCGTGCCGGCCTCGCGCCGGGCGCCGACCTCGCGCCGCTGACCGCCGACGCCGCCGCGCCGCGCCAGAGCATCGTGCAGCTGGAGACGCAGCGCGCCCAGGCCCAGCGCCAGCTGCAATCGCTGGTGGGCGTGCACGCGCTGCCCGCGCTGGAGGCCATGCCGCTGCCCGCGCCGCTCGCCGTGCCCGACGCCGACGCGCGCCTCGACCTGCTCGCGCGCCGTCCCGAGATCGCCGCGGCCCGCGACCGCGCGCGGGCCGCGCTGAAGGACGTGGATTCGCAGCGCGCCGCGTTCTATCCCGACGTGAGCATCAGCGCGCTCGCCGGCTTCGACGCGCTGCAGCTGAGCTCGTTGCTGCACGGCGCGAACCGCGAGATCGCCGCGACGCCCGCGATCCACCTGCCGATCTTCGACGCCGGCCGCCTGCGCGCCAGCCTGGACGCGCGGCGCGCCGACGCCGCGCTGGCAGTCGCCCAATACGACCAGGCCGTGCAGCAGGCCGTCGGCGAGGTCAACGACGCCACCGTGCGCGTGCAGGGCGCGCTGCGCGAGGCGGCGCCGCTCGCGGCGCAAGTGCAGGGGCGCGAGCGCGACCTCGCCAGCGCCCGCGCGCGCGAGGCCGCCGGCCTCATCGACGGCCAGCAGCGCCTCGTCGACGAGCTCGTGCTCACCGGCCTGCGGGACCAGGCGCTGGGCCTGCGTCTGCAGACCCTGCTCGCCCGCATCGACCTCGACCACGCCCTCGGCGGCGCCCTGCCCGTACCCGAGCAGGTCGCCACCACCACCCGATAACCCCCGATTCATCGAACAAGAGGAACACACCATGACCGACACCCACACGCCCGCCGCCGGGCAACCCACGAACAAGAGCTCGCGCGCCCGGGCGCTGCTGATCGCCGGCGGCACCTTCGCGCTGGCC
>JABCYW010000199.1 GCA_013289985.1 Betaproteobacteria bacterium
CATTTAAAACGGAGAGCTGTGTTTGTCCCAACCGCCTGGGTGAACCGGCGTCGAGGTGGGCGTGTACTTGGGGAGATGGCAAACCGGGCCGTCGAGGGCGTCGTCGCGTGTGCCAATGGCGCCGAGCGCGGCCCGCAAGCACGCGCGGACGAACTTTGAGCGAGTGCCCTCGGAATCCGGCCGTCCAGGCCGGATTCAGGCGCCCGTTTGACGTCGAGCCAAGTGCGCGCCCACCTTGGCGCAGCGGGTAACGGCCACCTGCGCGAAGCGTGAAGCGACACCAAGGCCAACGCCGCATGCAGAACACCAAACGCCAAACGCACCAAGCCACTCAGGAAGCAGAAACGAACTCGCGCCTCAACAACCCCAGTTGCACCAGGTCCCGCCGCTCCCCCATCCAGAACCCGGCCTCCCGCAGCAACCCTTCCTCGACGAAGCCGAGCTTGCGAAGCAGCTTCAACGAGGCCACGTTGAGCGGATGCACCTGCGCCTCGATGCGGTCGACGGCCATCTCCTGGAACGCCCACGCGTAGATCGCCCGCAGCGCCTCGGTCATGAGGCCCTGGCCCTGGGCCTGGCGCGCCAGTTCGTAGCCGGTGAGGCAGGAGCGCCAGCCGCGGTTCCAGCGGAACACGCCGCAGGTCCCCAGCAGGGCGCCGCCGCGTCCCGGATCGGCGTGCACGATGCCCCAGCGCACGCCCGGGCTGGGCAGCGCGCGCATGTTGGCGAAGCCGGCGATCACCTTCTCCGCGGCCTCGAGGTCGGCCAGCGGGTCGGTGCCGAACCACTTCATCGTCTCGCGATCGGAGTGGATCGCGAGCAGCGCGGGGGCGTCGCTGGCGACGATCTCGCGCAGTTGCAGCCGCTTCGTCGACAGCGACGGGAACGCGGTCATGCGATTGCCAGCCGCCAGAGCGACGTCACCTCGCGGCTGCGCGCGGCGAACAGCGGATCCGACGGATCGCCGGCCTTGGGATGCGTGGGCCGCGTGTCGTGGCGCGCCACCACGCGCAGGCCCGCGTCGGCGATCCATTGCAGCATCTCGGCGCGCGTGCGCAGGCCCAGGTGTTCGGCCAGGTCGGACATCACCAGCCAGCCCTCGCCACCCGGGCTCAGGTGCGCGGACAGGCCCGCGAGGAACGCGCGCAGCATCGCGCTGTCCGGATCGTAGACGGCACGTTCGATGGCCGCGTTCGCGGGCGTCGGCACCCAGGGCGGGTTGCACACGACCAGCGGCGCGCGGCCTTCGGGGAACATGTCGGCGGCGACCACGCGCACCTGCCCGGCGACGCCCAGCCGCGCGAGGTTCTCGGTGGCGCAGGCGATCGCGCGCGGGTCGAGGTCGGTGGCCACGACCTGCCGCACGCCGCGCCGGGCCAGCAGCGCGGCGATGACGCCGGTGCCGGTGCCGATGTCGAAGGCCAGCGACGGCGCGCCCGGCGCGCACGTCGGAAGAGGTGCCTGCGCGATCAGGCCCAGGTATTCGCCGCGCAAGGGCGAGAACACGCCGAACCACGGATGGATGCGCGCGCCGAGCGCCGGCACCTCCACGCCCTTCTTGCGCCATTCGTGCGCGCCGATGAGGCCCTGCAACTCGCGCAACGAGGCGACGGATGCGTTGCCGTCGGGCGCGCCCCAGGCCTCGGCCAGCGCGGCGCGCACGTCGGGCGCGCGCCGCAGCAAGAGGGAGTGGTCGGGTTCGAACTGCAGCAGCACGCGCCCCAGCAGCGCGGCCCGGCGTGCCTGCGCGGCGCGGTGGCGCGCGAACGCGTCCCGCGCGAGCGCGGCCGCGTCGGCGGGCGGCTGGGCGCGCGTGCCCGCGCGGGGCGTGTTCTCGCGCGGCGGGCGGTCGACGCGGCGGACTAGCGCCTGCAGCAGCTGGCGTCCGTTGTGGAAGTCGCCGCGCCACAGCAGGCCGATGCCTTCGCCGACGGCCTTGAAGGCGGCGTTGGCGGTGAGCGTGTCGTCGACGGGCAGGAGCGTGGCCGGCATCGCCTGCGATTCGGAGCGCCAGCGGGCGCGGCGCGGCGCGCCGGATTCTTCCCAGGTGATCCAGGGTTGTTCTTCGTTCATGCCCGAATCATGACACCGCCAGCGAACCCATCCCCGGCGCGGGCGCCGCGCCGGGCCGCTCCCGGGCAAGCCCGCGCTCCCCTCGGGGGAGTGGACGACGTACCCGGCGGCCGAGGGGTCGTCAACTTCTCAACTTGCGCACCCACTGGTTGAGCAGGTCGCGCGAGGCGGACGGGAGCGTCACCCAGGTCCCGCCGCAGTGCACGTAATGCCCGCGCACGGTCATGTGCGTGGTCTTGATCGTGCCGGTGACCGGCGTGATCTTGCCGGGCTCGGCCAGCCCGGGCACGGCCAGCGCGAGCTGCAGCACGGTGTGCGCCGGGATGCCCACCTCGGAGACCAGCCCGATGCCGCTCTCCGACAGGTCGAAGACGTTGAGTTCGACGATGCGGTCGCCGCCCAGCAGCACGCGCGCCTGCCAGTTGGCCCGCACGCGCGTCTCCTTGCGGCTTTCGGGCCCCTTGCCGGGCAGCGGCGGTTTCGGCGGCGTCGCGGCACCGCCGAACAGCGCGTCCGCATCGTCCTGGTCGGTGGGCATGGTGCCTCGTCCTTGTTCCTGCTGGCGCAGCAGCAGCGGTCAGGATGCACCCGCGGCGGCGCCGCCGTCAAGGCGCCTTGCCCGGGCATCCGTCGCCGTGCGTCAGACGCGGTTCGTCGAGAGCCCGGAAGTGCTGCGAAGGCGGTCGATGACATGCTGCGCGATCTTGCCCAGCGGCAGCACCTCGTTGGCCGCGCCGTGCGCGATGGCCTCGCGCGGCATGCCGAACACCACGCAGGTGGCCTCGTCCTGGCACACGTTGTAGCTGCCGGCGTCCTTCATCGTGCGCATCGCCCTGGCGCCGTCGGCGCCCATGCCGGTGAGCATGATGCCCAGCGCGTTCTGGCCGACGACGCGGGCGGCGGATTCGAACAGCACCTCCACGGACGGCTTGTGGCGGTTCACCGGCTCGCCGTCGGTGACGCGCGCGATGTAGTTGGCGCCCGAGCGCTCCACGCTCAGGTGGAAGCCGCCCGGCGCGATGTAGGCGTGGCCCGGAAG
Organism: Betaproteobacteria bacterium; assembly: GCA_013289985.1. Classification (GTDB taxonomy): domain Bacteria; phylum Pseudomonadota; class Gammaproteobacteria; order Burkholderiales; family Burkholderiaceae_C; genus Scleromatobacter. The sequence continues at coordinate 3,113 of JABCYW010000199.1, forward strand.
CACGCGCTCGCCGTCGGTGGCCTCCTTCACGCGGATCTTGCACAGGCCGTCCAGCCGGTTGGCGTACGACTTGGTGAAGCCCGGCGGCATGTGCTGCGTGATGACCACCCCCGGCGAATCGGGCGGCAGGCTCATCAGCACTTCCTTGGTGGCCTCGGTGCCGCCGGTGGAGGCGCCGATGAAGATCAGCTTTTCCGTGGACAGGCGGCCGATGGCCTGGGCCGCCGGCCGCGCGGGCGCGGCGGCGCCCGCCGCGCCGGACGCGGGCACGTGCGGCTTGGACACGCGCGCCTTCGACGCGGTGCGCACCTTCTCGGTGATCTCGTCGGCGAGCTGCTTCAGGCCGTCGGCCACGCCGATCTTGGGCTTGGCGACGAAGTCGACCGCGCCCAGCTCCAGCGCCCTGAGCGTGACCTCGGCGCCGCGCTCGGTCAGCGTGGACACCATCACGACGGGCATCGGCCGCAGCCGCATCAGCTTGGACAGGAAGTCGATGCCGTCCATGCGCGGCATCTCCACGTCCAGCGTGATCACGTCCGGGTTGAGGTTGCGGATCATCTCGCGCGCCGCGAACGGATCGCTGGCCGAGCCGATGCATTCCATGTCGGGCTGGCGGTTGATGATCTCGGTGAGCAGGCTGCGCACCAGTGCGGAATCGTCGACGACGACGACTCGAGTCTTGGCCATGGGTTGGTTCTCCCGGGTTTCTTCTTCGGTCAGAACAGGTCGACCGAGCCACCGCCCGTGCGGGCCGGCGCGGCCTTCTGCGCGGCGATGCGATCCTGCTGCACCAGGGCCTCGGCGTTCGTCGGCGCGAGCCGCTTGACCATGGCCTTGCCGGTGGCCGGCAGGAAGCACACCTTGCGCGGATAGATCTCCAGCACGTCCTTGGAGACGACCGGAATGCGTTCCATGCTCAGGAAGTCCATCACGAACTTCGTGTTGCGCTCGCCCACGTTGATGCTGTTCATGCCGGCGATCACGGCGCCGCCGCCGAACACCTTGGCTTCCATCGTCAGGCGCGAGGCGCCGCGTTTCATCATCTCGTTGATCAGCAGTTCCATCGCGTACGAGCCGTAGCGGCCCGAGTCGCCCGCGCCGTCGGGCAGCATGAAGTGGTTCATGCCGCCGACCTTGGCCTGGCGGTCGTAGAGGCAGGCGGCGATGCACGAGCCCAGCGTGGTCATCACCAGCATGTCCTCGTTGTCCACGTAGTACTCGCCGGGCAGCACCTTCACGGCCTCGTTCTGGAAGTGCGCGTCGTAGAAGAAGAACGACGCCTCGCCCGGCTTGCGCGTGGCCGCCTTGAGCTTCTCGAGGCGCGAGCCGGGGCCCGAGGTCGCCCGCGGCACCGGAGGGCGCGTGCCGGGGGCGGAAGGCGTGGGCTGGAGGGGAGCCATGTGGTGAGCCTGAAGAGTGGGAGGTGATGCCGGGGCGGGTCGTGTCGGAGGGGCGGGGCCGCTCTCGTCAGACGCGCTTGTAGATGGTCTTGCCTTGCAGGATGAACAGGTCGCGCGAGTCGGTGAAGTTCTCCGAGTGGCCGACGAACAGCAGGCTGCCGGGCTTCAT
>JABCYW010000200.1 GCA_013289985.1 Betaproteobacteria bacterium
TGAGCCTGCTCAATACCCTCATCCGCAGCGGCAGCGCCGTCAACGTGGCGAGCCTGTTCTACCTGACCCCGCCCACCACCGCGCTGATCGCGTGGGCGATGTTCGGCGAAACGCTCACGGGACTCGCGCTGGCCGGCATGGCGCTGGCGGTGGCCGGCGTCTGGCTCGCTCGCAAGTAGATCTCAGTTGTACTCGCGCTCGTCGCGCGCCTTCAGCAGCCTGGGCGTGATCTCCACCGTGTCGACGGTGTCCGACACCCACACCGTGCCGTCCTGCACCGTGATCTGCCAGGCCATCGTGCGCGCGCACATCTTGGCGAGCGCCTGCGAGGCCTCCGGGTCGACGGCCCACACCTCCACCTTGGGCGCGCGGTTGAGCTTGCCCACCAGCGCGGCCCACCAGATGGGCGTGCTGGCGATGTAGCTGTAGACGGTGACCTTCTCGGCGCGGCTGCTGGCCTTGCTCAGGCGGCGGTCGTCGGGCTGGCCCACCTCGATCCAGTGGATCACCTGGCCGGTGAGGTCCACCTGCCAGAGGTCGGGCTCGTCGACGTCCCACAGGCTCTTGGCCAGCACCAGGTCGCCCTTCTCGCGGTCGGCCGGCACGTTGAGCGCATAGGCCAGCACGCGCATCAGCATGCGCTCGTCGGTCTCCGACGGATGGCGGGCAATGGTGAGCTCGTGGTCGCCGTAGATGTTGCGGTCCATGTCGGCGAGCTGCAGACGGACCTTGTGAATCGTTGCTTTGAGGGCCATGGGAAGCATAGTATCCCGGGGTAAGGTCTTGCCTTTTGCGGCGTCGGCTTTCCCAAGAAAGAATCGCGCCGCCCCGCAAAAGGCGAGACCTGACCCCGTCACTTCAGAGCGACGCGTCCCCGCACAGGATCAGCGTGCGCCCGCCCATGTCGAACTGGATCGACACCGTGAAGCACATGCGCCAGCCCTGCAGCGTCATGTACGGGCGCGTCACCTGCGCGATGTTGGGCTGGGCCTCGGCGCCGCGGAAATAGGCGCGGCGCGACCAGCGGGCCTGGCGCGTGTCGCGCAGCGGCGCGAAGCGCTCCGCGCTCTCCATTGGCTGGTGCGACTGCCCGTCGCGGAACGCATTGGTCACCACCTGCCGGCCCTGCTTGTCGAGCAGGTAGCACATGGCCGCGCCCGGCTGCGAAAGGAAGCGCCGGCAGGCTTCCTCCATGGTCGCGCCGCCGGCCAGCAGCACGCTGGCCAGCTCGATGGACTGCTTGTAGGGCGACATCTGCTCCTGCCAGAGCCGGTCGTCGCTGGCCGACTGGCGATCGTAGCGATCCCACGCGGCACGCAGCGCATGCAAGCCCGCGCCGCCGGCCAGGCCGGGTGCCGGCCGGCCGAAGTGGTAGCCCTGGACGAAGTCGACGTCGCAGCGCAGCGCCGTGTACGCGCCCTCGTCGGTCTCGATGCCTTCCATCAGCACGAGGCAGCCGCACTCGTGCAGCAGCGACACCATCTGCGAGGCGATGCGGCGCGCGTGTGCGTCCACCTCGGCGCGCACGACCACGCTGCGATCGAGCTTGACGATCTCGGGCCGCAGCCCGAACACGCGGTCGAAGTTCGAATGGCCCGCGCCGAAGTCGTCCAGCGACACGAGGCAGCCCAGCTCGCGCAGTTCGTCGATGCGGCGATCGAAGCCGGCGTCGTCCGGCAGCGTCGATTCCAGCACCTCGATGACGACCTGGCCCGGACGCAGGCCGTGCGCGGCGAGCGCGTCGGCGATCTCGCGGATGGTGGGCCCTTCGAGCGACGCGAGCGAGCGCGGATGCACGTTCAGGAACAGCCACTCGTCGGCCTCCTTGCCGGCATAGGCGGCCAGGTGCTGAAGGAGCGCGGCGCAGTCCAGGCCCACACGGGTGTCATCGCCGTCGAAGCGGGCGAACAGTTCCATCGGCGGCACGGGCGCGCCGGTGGCCAGCGAAGTGGCGCGCAGCAGCGCCTCGTGGCCCACGGCGCGGTGGTGCGTGAGGCTGTAGATCGGCTGGAAATGCGAGGCGAGGCGATAGCCCGCGTACTCGGAGGTGGCAGGCGATCCGGCCACGCGCGGGCTCGCCGGAGCGGGCGCGTCAGGGGTCGGATCGGGAGCGGAGGTCATGTGAAGGGAACCATGGCGAGGACGGGAACGGCGCGACGGCGGCTCGTGGCGGCCGTCGCGCGGAGGGGCGCGAGGACTTCTCGCATGCAAGAACCTGGCCGAAAGCGGCCCGAGCGCATCGGGCCGACCGCGATTCTGCCAAGTCAGGCACGACCGCGGTCCGCTCCGGCCCGCCGAAGCAGCCGGGAACGTGCCGTCGTGCGCACGATCAGTCCTGCATGCGCATGAGCGTGTTGATGCTGGCCGCCGATTCCAGCAGCCGCGGCAACAGCCGCTTGCGCATCTCATCGGGCGGCATGCGCTGGTCCTGCGCGCTGACGTTGATGGCCGCCACCACGCGGCCCGCGCGGTTGACGATGGGCGCGGCCATGGCCACCAGCCCCTCCTCCAGCTCGCCGTGCACCAGCGCATGGCCGTCGCGGCGCACGCCCTCGAGGAGCGCCAGCAGCGCCTCGACGTCGGTCACCGTGCGCGCGGTGCGCGCGGCCAGCGACGCACGCGCGAGACGCGCGCGGCGTTCGCTCTCCGGCAGTCCGGCCAGCAGCACGCGGCCCATCGCGGTGCAGTACGCCGGCAGCCGGCTGCCCGGGCCGAGGCTGATCGCCATGATCTTCTTGGCCGGCACGCGCAGCACGTAGACGATGTCGTCGCCATCGAGCACGGCGGCCGACGACGACTCGTGGATGTCCTGCACCAGCTCCTCCATCACCGGCTGCGCCAGGTGCCACACGGGCTGCGAGCTGAGGTAGGCGAAGCCCAGCTCCATCACGCGCGGCGTCAGGCGGAACAGGCGGCCTTCGGACTCCACGTAGCCCAGTTGCTGCAGCGTCAGCAGGATGCGGCGGGCGCCGGCCCGCGTGAGGCCGCTGCGCTCGGCCGCGCCGGTGAGCGTCTGCGCGGGCGCGTCGGCGCCGAAGCTGCGCAGCACCGCCAGGCCGCGCGCGAACGATTGCACGAAGGCGTCGCCGGGGCGTTTGCCGGTGGCGGGCGGCGGGTCGGTGGCGGGCACGGTCGGATCGTCGGACATGGGTCGATTCTCCCTCGGCGGCGCACCACACCAGCGGCACGCTGCCGCTCACCACCGTCGCGGCCACGCTCGACACGGATGAGTCAACCTGGGGGGGTATGTCGACCCTGCCCGGGCGACGCCCGCCGCGGGTCCTGATGTAGGGATAGTGCCTGCCCCGGGCCAGGAGGATCGTCGGCTCCCTCTGCCCTCACACAGAAGGAGACATCCATGGCTGCAACACTGCGCGCGCTGGTCAGCGCCCTCGAAGACGATCCGTACTGCGGCACGCGTCCGCCGCACTGGCCGGGCGGCCCGCTGCGCCTGGGCTCGATCCAGGAAATCATCGCCGCCAGCGCGTCCGCCGACATCAATCCGCAACCGCTGCCGCCGCTGGCGCGCAATGCCGCGGCCGTCGCGTTCCAGCAGGTGCGCCTGTTCCAGCTCGGCCAGCAGTTGCAGGCCCGCGGCGGCGCGGTGGCCGAGATCGGCGGCCAGCTCTCCGGCTTCGCGTCGGAGCTCTTCGACGACTGGTGCGGCAGCGTGCCGCTGAGCGTGCTCATCGCCTGGCTGCTGCACCACAATCCGCCGCCGCCGCAACCCTCGTGGCTGGAGGACATCTCGCAGGTGGTGATGCAGCTGAACCTGTCGACGCGCATGGAAGGCGGCGTCGGCGGCGCGCTGCAGCACGCCGCGCTGGGGCTGCTCAAGGAACAGGTGAACCAGTTGCGCGCGCAGAAGGCAACGCAGCAGCAACAGAAGACGCACTGACCGCGCCGTAGCCCGGTTCGACCAAGGCCTCGCTTCGGCGGGGCCTTTTCGTCACGGCGCGCCGGCGGGGCGCCGGGTGCCGCGCTTCAGGCGTGCGGCGCGTGCGTCTCGACGCGGCGCATGACCACGGTGCGCTCGGCATCGTCGTGATCGTCGGGGTCGGCCTGGAATTCGGTCTCGAGCTGGTCGAGCAGGCTGCTCAACTCGTCATCGGCCACGTCGCGCCACAAGCCGATGCGGCGCGAGCGGATACCGGGCCGGGCCAGCATCGCGTCGATGTCGAACACGAAGCCGGTGACCCGGCGCAGCGCAAAACGGATGCGGGCTCGCAGGATTTCCTGGCCGGGCGTGAGTACTTGGTTCATCGTCGTTCCCCCTCCGCGTCCCTCCACCGACTGACGAGCCTCCCGACACCAAGAGGCTGCCGTCGTCGCTGCTGGCGCGAAACATTCTGGGTACCAGTCTAGGACGACGGGGGCGATCTGGCTTCCCCAAGATGAGGGAATTTCCGCTCGAGCGTGGCGCCAAATCTAGCCGGCCGGACGAGCACCTTTGGTGAGCATTCGCGCGGTTTTCGATTTGGATCAAGGACTTGCGCCGGACTCCTGCGGCCAAGCCGATGAGTTGAAATCTTGTTGCCAGGCGACGTGTCATTCACCGGGAGCGCGGCAACTAGCCGCGCCCCCCCCCCCCCCCCCCCTCTCCCCCCCCCCCCCGCGCGCCGCCCCTTTTCCTCCCCGCCGGCCG
>JABCYW010000201.1 GCA_013289985.1 Betaproteobacteria bacterium
CTGTTCAACCTGATCGGCACCACGTACGGCGGCGACGGGCAGACCACCTTCGCGCTACCCGACCTGCGCGGCCGCGTGCCCGTGCACCAGGGCGGCCAGCCGGGCTACGCCATGGGCCAGTCGGGCGGCGTCGAGAGCGTCACGCTCACGGCGGCGCAGATGCCCGCACACACGCACGCGATGCTGGCCAGCACCACGGCCGCCAGCACCGCGCACGGTCCGTCGGAGGTGCTGGGCGCATCGGCGGCCATGCATTTCTACGGCACCGGCACGCCCGGCATGGCGATGGACGGCAACGCCCTCGCGCCGGCGGGCGGCGGCCAGCCCCACGACAACATGCCACCGTTCGTCGCCCTCAGCTACATCGTGTCGCTGTTCGGCGTCTACCCCTCGCAGAACTGAACCGGAGTCCACCGCATGGCCGATCAATTCGTAGGCGAAGTGCGCATGTTCACGGGCAACTTCGCGCCCATGGGCTGGGCGTTCTGCAATGGCCAGGTCCTGCCCATCTCGCAGAACACCGCGCTGTTCTCGCTGCTGGGCACCTTCTACGGCGGCGACGGCCGCAGCACGTTCGCGCTGCCCAACCTGCAGGGCGCCTTCCCGCTGCACGCCGGGGCCGGCGCCGGCCCCGGGCTGAGCCAGCGCAGCGTGGGCCAGGCGGGCGGCAGCGACACCGTCACGCTGACCGCGGCCCAGTTGCCCGCGCACGGCCACGCGATGGGGGCCGTCCCGGGGGCGTCCACCGGCACGCCGGGCGGCGCCGTCAGCCTCGCCCCCACGTCCAACGGCAGCGCGCTGTACCGGGCGCCGGACGGCAGCTACCTCAACACCTCGGCCTCCGACATGGGCAGCACCGGCGGCGGCGCGCCGCACGCCAACCTGCCGCCCTTCCTCGCGCTGAACTTCATCATCGCGCTGCAGGGCATCTTCCCGGCGCGCGCCTGAGCCCCATGGACGCCAATCCGACCCTAGTGCTGCGCGACGCGCTGCCGTCGGATCGCGCGTTCCTGCTCGCGCTGTACACCAGCACGCGCGCCGACGAGTTCGCGCACCTGGGCTGGCCGGTGGAAATGGAGCACGCTTTCATGAAGATGCAGTTCGAGGCGCAGCGCGGCGACTACGAGCGCCGCCATCCCGGCGCGCGCTGCCAGGTCATCCAGTTGCACCGCTGCCCCGTCGGCCGGCTGTGGGTGGCCGAGGACGCTCGCAGCATCACCGTGCTCGACATCTCGCTGGTGGCCGAACTGCGCGGCCAGGGCATCGGCGGCGAATGCCTGCGGCGCGTGCTGCGGCGCGCCGACGCCGCGCGGCGGGACGTCGAGCTGCAGGTCGTGCGCGGCAATCCGGCACAACGCCTGTACGAGCGGCTGGGCTTCCTGCCCGTCGGCGCGGGCGACGTGCGCGTGGCGATGGTTCGCAAGCCGACGTCGGCCACCCCGAATCCCTCCGAGGAGATCCATGATGAACAAGCGTGAATTCGTGGCGGGCGGCGTGGCGGCCGCCGTCGCGGCACCCGTGCTGGCGCGGCCCGCCGGCGGCGCGCTGCGCGAGTTGATGACGCGCACGCAGCGCCTGCCCGACCTGGCCGAGCGGGCCGGCGCCGATGCGTTCGAGGCCTATGTCGGCGAACGCTTCGACATCGTCGCCGGGGCCGGCAGCGGCCAGCAGCTGGTGCTCGAGTCGGTGGAGCGCGTGTCGCGGTGCGCGGCCACCGAACAGTTCAATGTCGCCTTCGCGCCGGCCCGGCCGGGCGGGCCGCTGGACGACGCCGACGGCGTGCGCCTGCTGCGCCACGCCACCGGCCAGCGCGTGGCACTGCACCTCGAGCGCAGCCAGGACGGCTACGCGGCGCGCTTCAACCTGCTGGCATAGGCGACAGTCGTCAGGCGCCGTCGTTGCGGAAGTACCAGGCGGCCGCGCACAGGGCGATGCCGGCGCCGTACAGCAGCCAGGTCGGCCCGGCCACGTAGCCGTAGAGCATCAGGGCCACGCCCAGCCAGCGCACCCGCTGGTTGCGCATCGCCTTGCCCCAGCGCCAGGCGGCCAGGCCGATCAGGCTGAACACGACGCAGCCGACGATCCAGGCGGGGCTGGGCAAGGTCAGGCCCATGTCCTGGGCGGTCTGGAGCATGTCGTCGGGAGTCATCATGTGCCTGGCGGTTGTCCCGCAGTATGCGCAAGCGATGTGAAGGACGCGCGTCCAACGCGGCGAACGAGGGGCGCGCCGGCCGATCCCGGCGATGAACCCTTCAGCCACCGGGCCTATTCACCCGCCCGCCGCAGTGCCCTATCCGCCTCATTATAATTAGCAAGCTAACTAATGACATCGACGCCATGACCAAGAACGCCAGCACCGCCCGCCAGCAGATCCGCATGGCCTTCGGCGCGTCGCTGGCCGTCGTCTCGCGCGGCTACAAGACGGCGGCCGACAAGGCCGTGGTGCACATGGGCCTGTCCCAGGCCATGGCGTGGCCGCTGGTGATGATCGGGCGCCTGGGCAACGGCATCCGCCCCGGCGTGCTGGCCGACGTGCTGGCCATCGAGGGCGCGTCGCTGGTGCGCCAGCTCGACCAGCTCGTGGAGGCCGGCCTCGTGGAGCGCCGCGAGGACACGATCGACCGCCGCGCCAAGACGCTGCACCTCACGCCCGCGGGCACGCGGGCCTGCGCGAAGATCGAGGCCTCGCTCGACGCGATGCGGCTGGAGCTGTTCGAGGGCGTCGCCGACGCCGACCTCGAGGCCTGCCTGCGCATCTTCGCCGCCCTCGACGCCAGGCTGGGCCTGTCCCTGCGCCCCCTGCTGCAGGGCATCGCCACGAGCACCCCATGAAGCTCCCCGCCCTGCCGCGCTTCTCGCGCGCGGAGATCCTGTTCTCGGCCAAGAGCTTCGCGGCCGCGATGCTGGCGATGTACATCGCGAGCCGCGCCGGCCTGCCGCGTCCGTTCTGGGCGATGCTCACGAGCTACGTCGTAGCCGCGCCCATGGCCGGCAACGTGCGCTCCAAGGCGCTGTACCGCTTCTGCGGCACGCTGATCGGCTGCACCGCCACCGTGCTGATGGTGCCCGCGCTGGCCAACGCGCCCGAGCTCCTCACGCTGGCGCTCGCGCTGTGGGTGGGCGGCTGCCTGTACCTGTCGCTGCAGGATCGCACCGCGCGCTCCTACGTGTTCATGCTGGCCGGCTACACGGCGGCGCTGATCGGCTTCCCGTCGGTCGAGACGCCGCTGGCGCTGTTCGACAACGCCGTCGCGCGGGTCGAGGAGATCGGCCTGGGCATCCTGTGCGCCACGCTGGTCCACAGCCTCGTGCTGCCGGTGGGCATGGCGCCCACGCTGCTGGGCCTGCTCGATCGCGGGCTGCGCGACGCGCGCCAGTGGTTCGGCGACGTGCTGCGCCGCCCGCAGGCCGACACGGCGCCGCTGGCCACCGATCGCCAGCGCCTGGCCGGCGACATCACGCAGCTGCGCCTGCTGTCCACGCACGTGCCTTTCGACACCAGCCACCTGCGCTGGACCGCCGGCGCGCTCGGTGCGATGCAGGACGCGCTGGCCGCCCTCACGCCCGCGCTGTCGGCCGTGGAGGATCGGCTGCAGGCGCTGGTCGACGCCGAAGCCGTGCTCGCGCCGGACGTCACCGCGCTGCTCGCCCGCACGGCGCTGTGGCTGCACGCCGAGGCCACGCCCGCCGAGCGCGACGCGGCCATGGAATCGCTGCTCGCCGAGCTGCGCGAGCTCGGCACCGGCCCCGCCATCGCCACGCCCTGGTCGCGCGCCCTGCGCATCGGCCTGGCCGTGCGGCTGGAGGAGCTGGTGCGCGGCTGGCGCGATTGCGAGACGCTGCGCGCCCGCATCGACGAGGGCCTCTCCGGTGCGCCCGTGGCGCTGCGCCGCGCCGCGACGGTGGACAACCGCGTGCTGCACAAGGATACGGGCCTGGCGCTGCTGTCGTCGTTCGCGGCCGTGCTGGCCATCTGCCTGTGCGGCGCGTTCTGGATCGCCACCGCGTGGCCCTCGGGCTCGGCCGCCGCGATGATGGCCGCGGTCTTCTGCAGCTTCTTCGCGACCATGGACGACCCGGTGCCCGCGATCCGCAACTTCATGAAGTTCACGATCTGGTCGGCGCCGGTCTCCGCGGTCTACGTGCTGGTGCTGCTGCCCCTGGTGCACGACTTCGGCATGTTCGCGCTCATCTGCGCGCCCACCTTCCTGCTGCTGGGCATGTTCTGCTGCCGCCCGGCGACGGCGCCGTCGGCGATGGCCATGGTCTTCGGCATCGCCGGCACGCTCTCGATGCACGACACCAGCGTCAACGTCGACCTGCCCGCGTTCTTCAACTCCACGCTGGCGCAGGTGCTGGGCATCTACGCCGCGGCGCTGGTCACGCGCCTGGTGCGCACCGTGGGCGCCGACTGGAGCGCGCGCCGCATCCAGCGCGCCACCTGGAGCGAGCTGGGCGCGATGGCCGCCGCCCCG
>JABCYW010000202.1 GCA_013289985.1 Betaproteobacteria bacterium
GCGCGGCGAGCGCCTGTTCCTGAAGACGCTGCACGGCCTGGAGCCGGTGCACGTGCTGCTGCGTCGCGTCGATGACGAGTACCTCGACCCGCTGGAGCTGCGCGGCGATTCGGCGCTGGGCGTGCCCGGCCTGCTGGGCGTCATCCGCGCGGGCCAGGTGGTCGTCGCGAACGCGCCGGGCGCCGGCTTCCTCGAGAGCCCGGGCCTGGCCGCGTTCTGGCCCGCCGTGTCGCGCCGCCTGCTGGGCGAGGAGCTGCTGCTGCCGTCCACCACGAGCTGGTGGTGCGGCGAGGACAGCGTTTGGGAGGCGCAGCGCGAGCGCCTGGCCGAGTTCGTGGTCGCGCCCACGTTCCCCACCAGCGCCACCACCGAGGGCTTCGCGCCGCACGGCGTGGCCGAACTCTCCGCCGCGGCGCGCGAGGCCTTGCTGGCCGACATCGAGACGCGCCCGGCCGCCTACACGCTGCAGGCGCGCGTGCGGCCGTCCGAGATCCCGGTGTGGAACGACGACGCGCTGGAGCCGCGCGCGGCGCTGGTGCGGGTCTACGCGATGACCGACGGGCGCGGTGGCTGGCACGTGATGCCGGGCGCGCTCACCCGCGTCGCCACGCGGCGCGACGCGGCGCAGGACGCGTGGCTGTCGATGCAGCACGGCAGCGTCAGCGTCGACACGTGGGTGCTGACCGAAGGCCAGGTGGACGCCACCACGCTGCTGCCCAAGCCGCTGAGCGCGGCCGACCTCGCGCGCACCCGCCGCACCGTCACCAGCCGCGCGGCCGAGAACCTGTACTGGCTGGGCCGCTACACCGAGCGCGCCGACAACAGCGTGCGCCTGGCGCGCATCACGCTGGAATCGCTGAGCAACGCCAACCCGGTGATGCTGGACGCGCTCGGCCGGCTCGCGCTGCGCAACGGCCTGATCGGCGGCGGCGTGCCGCTGCCCACGCAGTCGGTGCGCGTGTTCGAGCGCTCGCTGGTGCACACGATGGCCGATCCGTCGGCGACGAGCGTGGCCTTCAACCTTCGCGCGCTGCGCAACTGCGCCCAGGCGCTGCGCGAGCGCCTGTCGGTGGAGCACTGGAAGCTGATCGACGCGGTGGGTCGCAACTTCGAGGAGCGCTTCGCCGCGATCCTGCAGCCGCGCGCCATCGGCTCCGGAACGAGCGCCGGCGTGCACGCGGTGGAGTCGGTGAGCGACGTGCAGGTGCTGCTGCAGCGCGCGGCCACGCACCTGGCCGCCATCACCGGCGCGCAGTCCGACCGCATGACGCGCGACGACGGCTGGCGCCTGCTGAGCGTGGGCCGCCAGACCGAGCGCCTGGATTTCCTCACGCAGGCGCTGATGCTGGGCCTGCAGCTGGACCTGCCGGCGCGCGACGACGGCTTCGCGCTGCTGCTGGGCCTGTTCGACTCCACCATCACCTACCGCGCGCAGTTCCAGGCCCGGCGCGAGCTGCCGCCGCTGCTGCACCTGCTGGTGCTGGAGCTGGACAACCCGCGCTCGCTCGCGGGCGTGGCGCGCACGCTGCGCGACCGCATCACCCGCCTCGCGCGCCACGAGGCGCGCTGGGTGCAGCGCGTGCTGGGCGAACTGCCCGCGCCCGACGAGTGGTCGCTGGAGGCCTTGTGCGCGCAGGACGAGGACGGCCGCCACGCGATGCTGTTGTCCTCGCTGAAGACCCTCAGCGAGCGCACGCAGGCGCTGTCGGCGGAGGTGGGGCGGCGGCTGTTCTCGCACGTCGGCCCGGGCGATCACACGGTGTGGCAATGAACGACGATTTCGAGGCTCCGCTCACCTGGCAGCTGCAATGGCAGCCGCAGGCGCAGCCCGTGGCGCAGGCGCCCGACGGCGAGCAGCAGGAACAGGCGCAATCGCAGTCCCAGTCGCAATCGCAGACCCAGGGCATCGACAGCGACGATCCCGAACCGCGCATTGCGGCGGACGACACCTACGAGCACGACGCGGAGCGCGACCTCGCGGCCGAGGCCATGGCCGCGCCGGCCGTGCGCTGGCTGCGCGTGCGCCACGAGACGAGCTACCGCTACGACTCCGAGGTGGAGGGTGCGCACCACCTCGCGCACCTGCGTCCGCGCGACACCGCCACGCAGCAGGTGCGCGCCTGGTCGCTGGTGGTGTCGCCGCATCCCGACGCCGGCGTCGACCTGGCCAGCGGCATCCGCGAGACCGTCGACCCGTGGGGCAACGCGCGCCAGGTGTTCGCGCACTCGCAGGTGCACGACGAGCTCGACGTCATCTCCGCGTTCGAGGCCGGCATCAGCGCCCAGGCGCTGCCCGAGCCCGGCACCAGCCAGCCGTGGCGCGAGGTCGCGCGCGACCTGCGCCTGGACGCGGGCGCGAGCCCGCACGGCGCGCACGCGAGCGAGTCCACGGAGGAGCGCCGCGCCGAACGCGCCGCGTTCGAGGCCGCCGAGTTCGCGCTCGACTCCGCGCTCGCGCCACGCGCCCGCGCGCTGGCCGAGTGGGCGCGACCTGCCGCCGAGGCGAACACGGGCATCGTCGAGCTGGCGCTGGCGCTGATGCACCAGATCCACGAGGAGTTCGAGTACTTGCCGCAGAGCACGTCGGTCACCACCGGCGCGCTGGAGGCGCTGTCGCTGCGCCACGGCGTCTGCCAGGACTTCGCCCACGTGCTCATCGGCGCCTGCCGCTCGCTGGGCCTGGCGGCGCGATACGTCAGCGGGTACCTGCTGACGCAGCCGCCGCCGGGCAAGCCGCGCCTGGTCGGCGCCGACGCCTCGCACGCGTGGGCCGCGGTGTGGTGCCCGCCGCTCGGCTGGCTGGCGCTGGATCCCACCAACGACGTGGTCGTCGGCCAGGATCACGTCACGCTGGCCTGGGGACGCGACTACGCCGACGTGGCGCCGCTGCGCGGGGTCATCCGCGGCGGCTCGGGCAATGCGCCGCGCGTGGGCGTGACGGTGGAACCGTTGTAGATGAAGGGGTCTGGCTCCCGCCAGACCATGTTGATGGTCAGCTGTCGCGCGGCGGGCGGGTGCCTGACCCCGATCGCGCCGAGACCCGGGTCCACGATCGGGGTCAGGCACCCGCCCGCGGCGCTGTCAGCCGGAGGGTCGACGTTGCATGGCGGGAGCCAGACCCCTCCGGTCAGCCGCGCTCCACGCGATTGCGTCCCAAGGTCTTCGCCTGGTAGCACAGCTTGTCCGCCCGCTCCAGCGTCTGCGCCACCGTCTCGCCGCGCAGGTGCTCGGTGAGCCCGGCCGAGAACGACACCGGAAGGGCGATGCCGTGCACCTCCAGCGGATTGGCGTGGATGTGCTCGCGCAGGCGTTCCAGCGAGATCGTGGCCATGCCGATCGGCGTGTTGGGCAGCAGCAGCACGAACTCCTCGCCGCCCCAGCGGGCCAGCACGTCGGTGCGGCGGATCAGCGTGCGCGCGTGGCGGCTCAGCGCGCGCAGCACCTCGTCGCCGATGGCGTGGCCGTGGGCGTCGTTGACGTTCTTGAAGTGATCCAGGTCGATCAGCGCCACGCACCAGTCCTGCTCGGTGCGGTCGAGCCGCATGCGCTCGTTCTCCAGCAGCTCCTGCATGTGGCGGCGGTTCACCAGGCCGGTGAGGTCGTCGTGCGTGGCCAGCCGGTGGATGTGGGCCAGCGCGGCCTCGAGCTCCAGCTTCTGGCGCCGCACCCGGTCGCGCATGCGGTGCAGGCGCATCGTGAGCAGGCCCACGCCTGCCACCATGATGCACAGCATGATGAAGTACACCACCTCGCCGCCCAGCGGGTAGCGGTCGGGGCTGCGCTGCGCGCTGATCCCCATCACGAGGCCGAAGATGGCCAGCACGTAGATGCCCACCCAGACGATCTGGCGGCTGCTGAGCCCGAACATGCCGAACATCAGGATGACGGCCAGGATCAGGCCCACGATCATGTGCGCGCTGCCCGCGAACGAGTAGGCCCAGGCGGCGCACAGCACCGCGTAGAGCATCTGCGGCATGGTCAGCGACGGGTCGGCGAACTGCTTGTTGAGCCCGGTGCGGATCACGATCACCACGGCCAGCATGCCGGCCAGCGACGCGGCCGACCACCACCACAGCGGGCCGTCCTCGGTGAGCCCGAACGCCGCCGCGACGTGCAGTACGAACATGCAGAGGAACAGCAGCAT
>JABCYW010000203.1 GCA_013289985.1 Betaproteobacteria bacterium
GGTGAAGATCCACGAAGTCGCGGCCGGCGGCGCCGCGCGCGAGATCCCGTTGGCCACCGCCGACTTCGACTACGGCCACAACAGGCCCCCGGCCATCGCTCCCGTCGGCTACTCCGGCTTCCGCGTCCACTTCCCGATCAACAACGCGGCCCACAAGGACGAGGTCATCGTCTTCCAGGGTGCGAGCTACTTCCGCGCGATCGGCAAGGACCAGCGCTACGGCCTGTCGGCCCGCGGCCTGGCGGTGGACACGGTGGGCGCCGGCGCCGAGGAATTCCCGCGCTTCACCGAGTTCTGGCTCGAGAAGCCGGCCGTCGACGCCACCTCGCTGGTGGTCACGGCGCTGCTGGACTCGAAGAGCCTCACCGGGGTCTATCGCTTCGTCGTCACGCCGGGCCAGGAGACCGTGGTCGACGTGCAGTCCCGCCTCTATCTGCGCAAGGACGTGAGGACGCTGGGCATCGCCCCGCTCACCAGCATGTTCTTCTCGGGCGAGAACCAGCCGCAGCCCGGAGACTTCCGCCCCGAGGTGCACGACTCCGACGGCCTGATGGTGGAGACGGGCACCGGCGAATGGCTGTGGCGCCCGCTGAGCAACCCGAAGACGATCCTCACCACCTCGTTCGCGATGCCCTCGCTCAAGGGCTTCGGCCTGATGCAGCGCGACCGCGCCTACACGAGCTACGAGGACGACGAGGCGCGCTACGAGCTGCGCCCGAGCGCCTGGATCACGCCCGTGGGCGACTGGGGCCCGGGCCGCGTCGAGCTGGTGCAGCTGAACACCGTCGACGAGACCAACGACAACATCGTCGCCTACTGGGTGCCCGCGAAGCTGCCGGCGCCCGGCCAGCCGCTGGATCTCGCGTACCGGATGCTCTGGCAGGGCGACGCACAGCAACACCCGCCCGGCGCGTGGGCGACGCAGTCGCGCAGCGGCCGCAGCTTCGCCACGCTGGGCAAGGGCGAGGAGCAGGTGATCGTCGACTTCACCGGCCCGTCGCTGGCCGCGCTGCCGGCCGGCGCCGAGGTCAAGGCCGTCGTCACCGGCGTCGCCAACGTCGACGTCGTCTCCACCAACTGCTACCGCAACGAGGCCAACGGCACGTGGCGCGTCGCGATCCGATTCAAGCAGCGCAACGCCGACCGACCCGTCGAGCTGCGCGCCTTTCTTCAGCATGGCACCGACATCCTGAGCGAAACATGGACACACGTCATTCCTCCCCGATGAACTCACCTCGCTCCTCCACCATGCCGGCCATCGTGCGCAGCCCGATGCTGCCGCGCGCGTGGAGCGGCTTCTGGACCGGCATCCTCGGCAAGGCCGAGCGCCACGTCACGCCCGAGGCCGCCGCGTTGGTCGCGAAGCCGCTCGCGTGGGAACAGGCCGTTCGCACGCGCCGTCGCGTGCTGCTGGCGCTGATCCTGGTGGCCACCGCGTTCGCCGCGATCGTGCTGGCCAGCGGCCAGCGCGAGCTGCAGCATCCGATCCTGCAAGGCCTGCAGATCGCGCTGTTCGCGCTGCTGTTCGCCTGGGTGGCCGCCGGCTGCTTCACGGCGCTGATGGGGTTCCTCGTGCTGGTCCGGGGGGACCGCCACGCGATCTCCGCCGCCGATGCCGGCGACGCGCCGCTGCCCGCCGAGGGCCGCACCGCGCTGGTCATGCCGATCTGCCACGAGGACGTGGCCACCGTGTTCGCCGGCCTGCGCGCCACCGCCGCCTCGCTGGAGCGCAGCGGCGCGCTGCACGCGTTCGATCTCTTCGTGCTGTCCGACAGCAAGGACGAGGCCGTGATCGCCGAGGAGCGCGCCGCGTACGCCGACCTGCGCGACGCGCTGGCCGGCCGCGGCAACGTGTACTACCGCGTGCGCCGCGTGCGCACCAGGAAGAAGGCCGGCAACGTGGCCGACTTCTGCCGCCGCTGGGGTGCCAGCTACAAGTACATGGTGGTGATGGACGCCGACAGCGTGATGAGCGGCGACTGCCTGCAGACGCTGGTGCGCCTGATGGAGAAGCATCCCACCGCCGGCATCCTGCAGACCGCGCCGCAGGCCGTGGGCCACGCCACGCTGCACGCCCGCGCCCAGCAGTTCGCCGCCCGCGTGACGGGCAACCTGTTCACCGTGGGCATGCAGTTCTGGCAGCTCGGCGAGGCGCACTACTTCGGCCACAACGCCATCATCCGCGTCAAGCCGTTCATGGACCACTGCGGCCTGGCGCCGCTGGAAGGCAAGGGCGCGCTCTCGGGCCACATCCTCTCGCACGATTTCGTCGAGGCCGCGCTGATGCGCCGCGCCGGCTACCACGTGTGGCTGGTGGCCGACCTCGTGGGCAGCTACGAGCAGCAGCCGCCGCACCTGCTGGCCGAGCTGCAGCGCGACCGCCGCTGGTGCCAGGGCAACCTGCAGAACGCCCGACTGATCGCCGAGCCGGGCCTGCACGCCGTGCACCGCGGCATGCTGGCCACCGGCGCGATGGCCTATGTCTCGGCGCCGCTGTGGCTGCTGTACGTGGTACTGGGCGCGCTGCTGTGGCTGGTGGGCGGCAACGTGCTGTTCACGCCCGAAGGCACGCTGGCGATCGGCATCCCCGGGCTGTGGGCCGGCACGCTGACGATGCTGGTGCTGCCGCGCCTGCTGGGCGTCCTGGCCGTGTTCATGCGCCGCGAGACCGGCCGCTTCGGCGGCGGCGCCAAGCTGGTGGCGAGCGCCTTCCTCGAGGCCGCGCTGGCGACGCTGCTGGCGCCGCTGCGCATGGTGGCGCACACGCTGTTCGTGGTCGGCGCCATGACCGGCTGGAAGCTGGAATGGAAGTCGCCCCCGCGCGAAGCCAACGACGTCAGCTGGGCCGAGGCCACGCAGCGCTTCGCGCCGGTGAGCCTGCTCGTCGCCGCGATCGCCGCCGCGATGAGCCTGGCCGGCTCGTCGGCCGTGTTGTGGATGATGCCCGTGGGCCTGCCGCTGGTGCTGGCGGTGCCGTTCACGGTGCTGACCGGCAGCACGGCGCTGGGCGAGCGCGTGCGCCGCGCCCGCCTGCTGCTGGTGCCCGAGGAATCGTCGTCGCCCACCGTGCTGCGTCAGGCCTGGCGCTTCGCGAAGATGAGCCCGGCGGCGCTGCGTCGGCTCGTGGTGGCCTGAGACGCGTCGCCTCCCTCGTACAATGCAGGTCTCGCGGCGCCCACGTGGCGCCGCTCCTGCGGGTGCCTCCCGGGCGCCCTTGTCTTCCACAGCCCCTGGATCTACACCATGAACCGCTGTGCTCCGTTCATCGCCGCGCTGGCCCTCGCCGCGCTCGTGCCGGCATGGGCCGCCCAGGCCGTCGTCGGCCCCATCAACCTGGCCCCGGCCGCGTCCCCCACCGATGGCCAGGCCATCCAGCGCAGGTTCCCCCAGAACGCGCTGCGCGGCAGCATCCTCTTCGGCGCGCCGCCGGCGATCCAGCTGAACGGCGTCACGGGCAACCTCGCCAGCGGCTACCGCATCCACGGCCTGAACAACCTGATCGTGATGTCGGCCCAGCTGACCGGCGCGCAGTTCACCGTCGACTACATCACCGACGTGCAGGGCCAGGTCCTCGAGGTGTGGCTGCTCTCGGTCAACGAGATCGCCAAGCAGCCGTGGCCAACGACGACGGCACAGGCCGCCGCCTGGACCTTCGATCCGGTCGCGCAGACCTGGACCAAGCCCTGATTCGAACCAACGGCCTCGCGACGAGGCCACGGCCCGCACCACCGCGCGCCGGCGAGAGGAACACGCCATGACCAAGAAGGTCTTCATCCGCACGTTCGGCTGCCAGATGAACGAGTACGACTCCGACAAGATGGCCGACGTGCTGCACGCCGCCGACGGCTACGAGAAGACGGACGACGTCGAGCAGGCCGACCTCGTCCTCTACAACAGCTGCTCGGTGCGCGAGAAGGCCGCCGAGAAGATGTTCTCCG
>JABCYW010000204.1 GCA_013289985.1 Betaproteobacteria bacterium
GAAGTGCGCGTGGCCGGACGCGTGGTCAAGCTGCGCATCGCGCCGCCGCCGGCGCGCGTGATCGCGTACCACAAGCCCGCGGGCGAGGTCGTCACGATGGACGACCCCGAGAAGCGTCCCACCGTGTTCCGCCGCCTGCCGCGCCTGGCGCACGGCAAGTGGCAGTCGGTCGGCCGCCTCGACATCAACACCGAAGGCCTGCTGCTGTTCACCAACTCCGGTGACCTCGCCAACAAGCTCATGCACCCGCGCTTCGGCGTCGAGCGCGAGTACGCCGTGCGGGTGCTGGGCACGCTGGAAACCGAATCGCGCGAGAAGCTGCTGAACGGCGTCTCCATCGACGGCCAGGAGGCCCACTTCAAGTCGATCGAGGACGGCGGCGGCGAAGGCGCCAACCGCTGGTACCGCGTGGTCATCACGGAAGGCCGCAACCGCGAGGTGCGCAAGCTGTTCGACGCGGTGGGCATGGCGGTGAGCCGCCTGATCCGCATCCGCTACGGCTCGGTGGTGCTACCCAAGGGGCTGCGCCGTTCGGTCTGGGTGGATCTGGACGAGAACGACGTGCGCCGCCTGCGCCAGCTCGCCGGCGCGGACACCACGCAGCGCAGCGGCCCGCAGCGCGACGACGGTCCGCGCGAAGGCGCCCCGCGCGAGAACGCGCCGCGCGAAGGCGGCCAGCGTGAAGGTGGCCCACGCGA
The DNA here is from genome assembly GCA_013289985.1 of Betaproteobacteria bacterium. Lineage (GTDB taxonomy): Bacteria > Pseudomonadota > Gammaproteobacteria > Burkholderiales > Burkholderiaceae_C > Scleromatobacter. The sequence goes on from JABCYW010000204.1 coordinate 699, forward strand.
AGGCGGCCCGCGCAACAACCAGCCGCGCAACGAGCGCGGCCCGCGCGCCGACAACGGCCCGCGCAGCAACGCCGGCGGCCAGCAGCCCAAGCAGCGCGACCGCGGCGACCGCAACAGCCGGCGCGAGCGCGGCGGCCGCCAGGAGCAGGCGAGCAGCCCGGCGCCGATCCGCGAGGCCGGCGATCCGGCCTACATCCCGAACCCGCTGCAGCAGACCTTCGACCGGCGCGCGATCCAGCAGCGCGAGCGTCCGGTGGTGGTCGACTACGACGACGAGAGCGACGGCCCGATCGGCCCGATCCCCAACCCGCTGCAGCAGACCTACGACAAGCGCGGCATCTCCGGCAACGCGAACGCGTTCGCCAAGGGCGGACGGCGCGGTGGTGGCGGCGGCGGTGGTGGCGGTGGCGAGAAGCAGCCCGATCCGCTGAAGACGGCGGTGGGCTACATCGGCGCCGACACCTTCATCAAGAAGCTCAACAACCGCGGTGGCGGCGGTGGTGGACGCGGCGGCCGCGGCCGGCGTTGAACCCGAAGGGCACGAACCGGCTCTTACCCGCTGGAGACGATTCGCGCCCCCCACTCCTTACCAACTGTCGCCCGCTCGGTCTAAAATGCCGGGCTTTGCTCAAGTTTTTGCACCTGGAGAATCAAAATGACTGAACGCACCCTCTCGATCATCAAGCCCGACGCCGTCGCCAAGAACGTGATCGGCCAGATCGTCGCCCGTTTCGAAGGCGCCGGCCTCAAGGTCGTCGCTGCCCGCCTGACGCAGCTGTCGCAAGCCGATGCCGAGGCGTTCTACGCCGTGCACAAGGCCCGCCCGTTCTTCAAGGACCTGGTGAGCTTCATGATCTCCGGCCCGGTGTTCGTGCAAGTGCTGGAAGGCGAGGGCGCCATCCTGAAGAACCGCGACCTGATGGGCGCCACCGACCCGAAGAAGGCCGAGAAGGGCACCATCCGCGCCGACTTCGCCGACTCGATCGACGCCAACGCCGTCCACGGCTCGGACGCCGCCGAGACCGCCGCGAACGAGATCGCGTTCTTCTTCCCCGGCATGCAAATCCACTCGCGTTAATTCGCGTGTGTCGGACCCGCGCGCGCCCTGCGCCGGGTCAACTGGAACCCTGCGCGATGACGACACCGCTCGACAACCTGCTTGACTTCGACCAGTCCGCCCTGAAGGCGTACTGCGAACGCGTGGGTGAGAAGTCGTTTCGCGCGACCCAGCTCTTCCGCTGGATCCACCATCGCGGCGTGGGCAACTTCGACGAGATGACCGACCTCGCGCGCTCGCTGCGCGCGAAGCTGGCCGGCGTCGCCGAGGTGCGCCCGCTCTCCGTGATCACGGACAAGACGTCGGCCGACGGCACCCGCAAGTGGCTGTTCGACGTCGGCCGGGGCGACGCGGTCGAGACGGTCTACATCCCCGAGGACGATCGCGCCACGCTGTGCATCTCGTCCCAGGCCGGATGCGCCGTCGGCTGCCGTTTCTGCTCCACCGGCCACCAGGGCTTCAGCCGCAACCTCACGACCGGCGAGATCATCGCCCAGCTCTGGCAGGCCGAGCACCAGACACGCGCCAAGCTGGGCCTGGGCGCCAACGAGCGCGCCATCAGCAACGTCGTGATGATGGGCATGGGTGAGCCGCTGCAGAACTACGCGCAGCTGGTGCCGGCCCTGCGCATGATGCTCGACGACCACGGCTACGGCCTGTCGCGCCGCCGCGTCACGGTCTCCACCTCGGGCGTGGTGCCCATGATCGACCGCCTGCGCGAGGACTGCCCGGTGGCGCTGGCCGTGTCGCTGCACGCGCCCGACGACGCGCTGCGCGACCAGCTCGTGCCGATCAACAGGAAGTACCCGATAGCCGAGCTGCTGTCGGCCTGCGAGCGCTATCTAGACGCCGCGCCGCGCGACTTCATCACGATGGAGTACTGCATGCTCGATGGCGTCAACGATTCGCCGGCGCAGGCGAGGACGCTTGTCGACCTCGTGAAGAACCGGCTGCCGGTCAAGTTCAACCTGATCCCGTTCAACCCGTTCCCCGAGTCGGGCCTCAAGCGCTCGTCCGACGCGCGCGTGCGCGCCTTCGGCGAGGTGCTGCTGGAGGCGGGGCTGGTCACCACCATCCGCAAGACGCGCGGCGACGACATCGACGCCGCGTGTGGTCAACTCGCGGGTGAGGTGCAGGACCGCACCGACGCGCAGCGCCGCATGACGCGCGCGATTCCCATCGTCGCCGTTCCCTCCACCCTCAAGCAGTGAGTCACGATCGCATGCATCTCGTCACCGGGCAAGCCAGAGCGTCGCGTTGGATGAGGGCCGCGCTCGCGGCGGCGGGTTTCGTGGTGGGGCTGGCGGGATGCGTGACCACCGGCGGCCCGGCGCCGCGGCCGTACCACAGCACCGGCGACGACGACATCAAGACGGCGTCCGACCAGACCACCGCCGACCGCCTGTCCAACACCCGGATGGAACTGGCCGCCGCGTACCTGGGGCGCAACCAGCCCACCGACGCACTGGACCAGGTCAAGCAGGCGCTGCAGGCCAAGCCGAACAATCCGGCCGCCTACGGGCTGCGCGGGCTCATTTACGCGGCGCTGGGCGACACCGAGAAGGCTGACGACAGCTTCCAGCGCGCGCTGCAACTGGCCCCGCACGACGGCGACCTGATGCACAACTACGGCTGGTACATGTGCCAGCAGCGCCGCTGGACCGACGCGAACACGGAGTTCAACCTGGCCATCGCCGAGCCGAGCTACCGCCAGGTGCCGCGCACGATGCTCGTGCAGGGCATCTGCCAGCTGCGCGCCGACAAGCCGCAGGAGGCCGAGAAGACGCTGGCGCGCGCCTACGAGCTCGATCCGGCCAACCCGACCATCGCGGTCAACCTCGCCGAGGTGCTGTACCGCAACGGCCAGTACGAGCGCGCGCGCTTCTACATCCGCCGCGTCAACAACAACCCGGAGCTGGCGA
>JABCYW010000205.1 GCA_013289985.1 Betaproteobacteria bacterium
CCACGGGTCGACGACGTTGGTGATGTGCGTCTCCTCCTGGATGATCAACTGCGTGTTTCTGGCGATGCGCGCGCTGAATTCGGTGGGCAGCGCGATGGCCTCGTCGAGCGCGTTGGTGTGCAGGCTCTGCGTGCCGCCGAACACGGCGGCCATGGCCTCGATGGTGGTGCGCACGACGTTGTTGTACGGATCCTGCTCGGTCAGCGACCAGCCCGAGGTCTGGCAGTGCGTGCGCAGCATCAGGCTCTTGGCGCTCTTGGGCTCGAAGGCCTTCATGATCTTCCACCACAGCAGGCGCGCGGCGCGCATCTTGGCCACTTCCAGGTAGAAGTTCATGCCGATCGCCCAGAAGAAGCTCAGGCGGCCCGCGAACGCGTCGACGTCGAGGCCCTTGGCCAGCGCCGTCCTCACGTACTCGCGGCCGTCGGCCAGCGTGAATGCGAGCTCCAGCGCCTGGTTCGCACCGGCCTCCTGCATGTGATAGCCGGAGATGGAGATCGAGTTGAACCTGGGCATCTTCTGCGCCGTGAACTCGATGATGTCGCCGATGATGCGCATCGAGGGCCCGGGCGGATAGATGTAGGTGTTGCGGACCATGAACTCCTTGAGGATGTCGTTCTGGATCGTGCCCGCGAGCGCCTCCATGCCCACGCCTTGCTCCTCGGCCGCGACGATGTAGCCGGCCAGCACGGGCAGCACCGCGCCGTTCATCGTCATGGAGACGCTGACCTTGTCGAGCGGGATGCCGTTGAACAGGATCTTCATGTCCTCGACGGAATCGATGGCCACGCCGGCCTTGCCCACGTCGCCGGTCACGCGCGGATGGTCGGAGTCGTAGCCGCGGTGGGTGGCCAGGTCGAAGGCGACGCTGACGCCTTGTGCCCCGGCGGCCAGCGCCTGCCGATAGAACGCGTTGGACGCCTCCGCGGTGGAGAAGCCCGCGTACTGGCGGATCGTCCAGGGCCGCACCGCGTACATCGTGGCCTGCGGGCCGCGCACGAAGGGCGCGAAGCCGGGCAGCGTGTCGGTGTAGGGGAGGCCCGCGACGTCGGCGGCGGTGTACAGCGGCTTCACCGTGATGCCGTCCGGCGTGAGCCAGTCCAGCGACTCCAGCTTGCCGCCCGGCGCGGATTTCGCCGCGGCCGCCTGCCATGCCTTCAATCGATCCTGCGCGTCGTCCATGGGGGTCCCGGATTCACAAATCTATATTCACAATCTTCGCAATTGCGTATGATCCCCGCAAGACCTGAACCGGTGACGGTTTGCGAAGACGGTTTGTGAATCTGCGAACAATGTGAAGAACAGGAAGCCAAGATGGCAAAGTCCTTCATGGGCGTGCGCCTGCGATCGCTGCGCGAGGAGCGCGGCATCACCCAGGCCGCGCTGGCCCAGGCGTTGAAGCTCTCGCCCAGCTACGTCAACCAGATCGAGAGCAACCAGCGGCCCATCACGGTGCCGGTGCTGCTGCGCCTGCAGGCCTACTTCGGCATCGACCTGCAGTTCTTCTCGGAGGACGAGGAGTCGCGCGTCATCGCCGAGCTGCGCGAGATCACCGCCGGCGCGGTGGGGCAGGGCGTGGTGCCGCTGGCCGAGCTGCAGGCGGTGGCGCAGCAGCTGCCCGCGTTCTCGCGCGTGCTGCTGGCGCTGCACCGGCGCGCGCAGAACGCCGAGGATCGCGTGGCCACGCTGGCTGCGGGCTCGGACGGCGACCGCTTCGCCGCCGACGGCGCCGCGCCGTCGCAGCCGCACGAGGAGGTGCGCGAGTTCTTCTACGCGCGCCACAACCACATGGCCGTGCTCGACGAGCGCGCCGAGGCGATGTCCGAGCGGCTGCACCTGGCCGCCCCGGCGCTCGAACGCCATGGCGCGTCGCTGGACGCGCAAGCCGATCTCGGCACGTTGCTCGAGCAGCACCTGCTCTCGGAGCACGGCGTCCAGGTGCGCCACGAGGATCCGGATCCACGCAACCGCGCGCTGATCCGCCACTTCGATCCTGCGTCGCGCGTGCTGCGCATCTCGCCGGGCATCGAGCCGGGCCAGCGCACGTTCCAGCTGGCGATCCAGGTGGCGCTGCTGACCGTGGGCCCGCTGATCGATTCGTTCATCGACGCCGCGGCCTTCACGCACGCCCAGGCGCGCGCGCTGGCGCGAATCGGCTTCGCCAACCACTTCGCGGGCGCGCTGCTGCTGCCCTACGGCCGCTTTCTCGCGGCTGCGGAGGCACTGCGCTACGACATCGACCTGCTCAGCGAGCAGTTCGGCGTGAGCTTCGAGTCGGTGTGCCACCGGCTCTCCACGATGCAGCGCGCCGACCCGCGCTGCATCCCGTTCTTCTTCGTGCGCGTGGATCGCGCGGGCAACATCTCGAAGCGCCAGTCGGCCACCGACTTCCACTTCTCGCGCACCGGCGGCACCTGCCCGCTGTGGAACGTGTACGAGGCCTTCGCGCAGCCGGGCAAGGTGATCACCCAGCTCTCGCGCATGCCCGACAACCGCACCACGCTGTGGGTGGCGCGCACGGTGACGCACCAGCGCGGCGGCTACGGCTCGCTGCGCCGCACCTTCGCGGTGGCGCTGGGCTGCGACGTGCGCTACGCGAGCCGGCTGGTGTATTCGAAGGGCATCGCGCTGGACGATCCCGACGCCGCCACGCCCATCGGCGCCGGTTGCAAGGTGTGCGACCGCGAGGACTGCCCGCAGCGCGCGTTTCCCGCGCTCGGCAGCCACCTGCGCATCAACGAGAACGTGCGGCAGTTCGCGCCGTATTCGGGGAGCCCCGAGACGGCGCGCTGAATCACAGGCGCTCGAAGATCGCCGCGATGCCCTGCCCGCCGCCGATGCACATCGTCACCAGCGCATACCGCCCGCCGGTGCGCTGCAGCTCGTACAGCGCCTTGGTGGCGATGACCGCGCCGGACGCGCCGATCGGGTGGCCCAGCGCGATGGCGCCGCCGTTGACGTTGACCTTGGCGAGATCGAGGTCCAGGCCGCGCGAGACGGCCAGCGCCTGCGCCGCGAAGGCCTCGTTGCTCTCGATGACGTCCATCTGCGACAGCTGCAGGCCGGCCTTCTTCAGCGCCAGGCGCGTGGCGGGGATCGGGCCCTCGCCCATGATCTCGTTGGGCACGCCGGCCACCGCGTAGGACGCGAGGCGGGCCAGCGGCTCGTGGCCCGCGGCGGCGGCCGCGCCGGCCTCGGCCAGCACGAAGAACGCGGCGCCGTCGTTGAGGCCCGAGGCGTTGCCCGCGGTGACCGAGCCGTCCTTCTTGAACGCCGGCTTCATCCTGGCGAGCGCCTCGACGGTGGTGCCCGCCTTCACGTGCTCGTCGGTGTCGAACACGACCTCGCCCTTCTTCGTCTGCCTGACGATGGGCACGATCTGCGACTTGAAGCGGCCCTCGGCGATGGCGGCCGCGGCGCGGCGGTGCGACTCGGCGGCGAAGGCGTCCTGCTCCTCGCGCGTGATGGCCCACTTGGTGGCCAGGTTCTCGGCCGTGATGCCCATGTGGCCGACGCCGAACGGGTCGGTGAGCGTGGCCACCATCATGTCGATCATCTTCGTGTCGCCCATGCGCGCGCCGCTGCGCATCGCCGGCGACAGGTAGCCGCTGCGGCTCATCACCTCGACGCCGCCGCCG
>JABCYW010000206.1 GCA_013289985.1 Betaproteobacteria bacterium
GACTGGATGCGTCGCGAACGGCTGGAAGCGGCTGCCCTTGAGCGGGGCCTTGAAGGGCACCTCCACGAGGATCGGCGACCAGCGCTTGATCGTGCCGTCGGCGCGATCCTGCCGAAGTTCGGAGATGACGCGATCGCGCGTCGCCCGGGTGTTCGCTCCGAGCGTCATGTCCTGGTCGATGGACTGGGCCATCGCGGAACCGAGACCGAACACGGAGAGCAGCATCGACAGGGCCGCCTGGATTCCGACGGCGTGGAGCCTGGCGAAGATGTGGTCGTCCTCGAAGCTCGGGCCGGAGCCCGCTGCGAGCATTTTTCGAATGGGTGAAGTGCGCGACATGTTGAATCCTTTGGATGCGTTCGTTGATGACGTGCATCAAAGGTAGCGCTGGTGGAGCGCCGCAAAAACAGGGCCGGAGGCAAAGCACCTTTGCAACTTCTGGAAGACTCGCGCTGCATCGCCACGCGGACGTCCCGCGCGTTCAGGCCAGGGGCCGGTCCTTTGCGCCGGCGAGAACGATGCTTTGCGCGGCGTGCGATTGATGGCGCGGCCCACGCGGCGGATATTGGACTCGTCGGTCTTGGCCGACGCCGGCAAGAGGCCGGCAACGACAGCCGCGGAGGCCATCATGAAGATCTGCACTTACCTGAAAGCACACCACGAGGATTTCGGGGTTGCGCTGTTCGTCCTGCCCGTGACGCTGCTCGGACTGGCGATCGCAGGATTGGCCTACGGAATCAGCCTGCTGGTGGGCTGACGGCCATCGCGTCGACGTGATCGCGAACCGGCCGCCCGGCCGCGGCCGAGCGGCCGGACACGATTCGATTCCTCGTCAAAGGTGTGAGCTTCGATGGCGCATCGGGAGTCGCCCGGCTCCGAGGCCTTGCGGCCCGATACGCATCACCAGACGTGCATTCCGCCGTCGACGACGATGTCCGTGCCGGTGACGTAGGAGCTGTCGTCGGAGGCCAGGAACAGGGCGACCTGCGCGATTTCCTGGGGACGGCCAAGGCGACCCAGCAGGGTCTTGCCGAGCATGTATTCGGCCCACTCCGGGTCCTTCAACTGCTCGCGCGTCTGGTTGGTCTCGATGACGCCGGGCGAGATCGAGTTTGCGCGGATGCCGTGGTGGCGACCCTCCATCGCGAGTTGCCGCGTCATCCCGATGATGCCGGCCTTGGCGGTGGTGTGGGCGAGCGAGCCGAGGTTCTCGAAGCTCATCAGCGCAGTCAACGACGCCGTGTTCACGATCACGCCGTGGCTGGCCTTGAGATGGGGCCACGCCGCACGGGTGAGGTAGAACACGAGATCGACTTCCTCGCGGCGATTGCGATCCCACTCCTCGTCCGAGATGTCCTCGATCCAGTTGAAGTACGCCATCGCCGCGTTGTTGAAGAGGATGTCGACGCGGCCGAACGTCTTCACTGCGAGGTCGACAAGTGCCTGGCAGTCCGCGGCCTTGCTCAAGTCGCAGGGCTGCATGGAGACCATCGTTCCGCCCTCGGCGCGGACGGCGTCGACGGTCGCGAGCGCGTCCGCGATGCCGAGCCCCGCGCCGACGATCAGCGCGCCTTCGCGCGCGAACAGCAGGGCCGCTTCGCGGCCGATGCTGCCGCCCGTGCCTGTGATGATGACGACTTTGCCGGCCAGTTTGTTCGACATGATGGCTTCCCTTTCAGCCGCGGAGCCGGCCCTCGGCGCGAAGGGTGAGTCCGAGTTCACGGATTCGGGCTTCGCCTTGTTCCAGGGCTTCGTCGGTGGTGTGGACGGAGTAGTAGCCCAACTTCAGGTCATGGGGGTGCTTGGCCGCCGAGCCGAACACGAAGTCGGTGTCTTCGGCCGCAATGAACTGGATGGGCTTCGAGCCTTCCTCGAAGGTCACGAGTTCACCGGCCTCGATGGCCTGGGGGACGAGAAGCCTGCCGGAGCTGACGGCCGCCCAGGCCACCGTGTGGCCCGGAGCCGGCTGGTAGGTCCAGCTTTCGCCGGCCTCGAGGCTGATCGAGAAATAGTTGATCGGGGCCGGTGCTTCGATCGGACTCCTGGCGGAGCCGTGCTGGCCCAGCAGCACGGTCACCGGGCCGTCGGTGGACAGGTCGTCCGGGCCGATGTACGAGCTGTAGGGCGCACCCAGTTCGGAGGCGGCCGGCAGCGCGACCCACAGCTGGAATCCGCGCAGTCGGCCGGAGTCGCCGAAGCCGCCGCCGTGCCAGGCCCCGTGCCCGGCGTGCATCCATTCGATCCAGCCATGGTTCAGCCTGCCGCGCCGGCCCATGTTGTCTTCGTAGTTGGCGGCACCTTCGAACAGCCAGGTCAGGGTCGCGATGCCGGAGTGCGGATGCAGTCCGAAGCCGTCGATCTTCTTGTTCGGCTGCATGGTCAGGTCGATGCCGTCGAGGAATACGAACGGCTTCAGGACTTCGCCCAGATCGGGCGGACTCATGAGGCGCGTGACGGGTCCATGGGCATGGCCTCGCGTGCGGTGGACGATCGAGCGCACGGTGGCGCTCTCTTGGAGGGGGGCGGTGAGTGTGTTCATGGCTTCAATCTAAGGCGCCGGCGACCGGCTGAGTAGCCGGCTGGCTCGTATCGCAGTCCTCCACGGATGGAAGGAATGCTGACGGAGCGCGTTGTTAGGCAAGCTCGACGATGACGAGCTCGGTGTCCTGGACCGCCACGAACTCGACGCTGGCCTGGTCGACCACCGCCACGCCATCCCCTGCTTCGACGGCGACGCCATCGACGCGAACCGTCCCGGTCGACGGCACGAGATACAGCTCGTGTCCACTGGCGATCCGGTGCTTGAGCGACCGGCCCGCCTCGAGTCGGCCGACGAGCAGGCGCGCATTGGCGCGCAGCGGCAGCGCGTCGATCTCCGGGTCTTCCTGCAGGCCGCTCGCCAGGACGAAGAGTTCGTTGGAGCGGTCGGCCCCGGGAAAGCGACGTGCCGCATAGGCGGGTGCCTTGCCGGTCTGATTGGGCGTGAGCCAGATCTGGAAGATCTTGAGCGGCTCCGATCCCTTGTTGAACTCGGCGTGCCGCAGGCCCGAGCCCGTGCTCATCACCTGGATGTCGCCGGCCGCGACCTCGTAGGAATTGCCGAGCGTGTCCGTGTGCGTCACCGCGCCGCGCCGGACGTAGGTGATGATCTCCACGTTCTGGTGATAGTGCAGCGGAAATCCGTGGCGCGGCGCGAACGTGTCGTCGTTCCAGACATAGAGCGACTTCACCGGCGCGTGCTTCGGGTCCGGCCGGCCATCCACGGGAAAGTGATGGCGTGCGGACAACCAGCCGACATTGGCGCTGGGGAGCCCGGCGAAGGGGCGGTGATCGATCATGTTGTGGCCTCGCAGGTCGTGGGTGGGTGATGGAAGTTGCCTTGGCGACGCATCGAGACAGCGGATTGCGGTCAGGCCGTCTCGAACGCCGCGTCGTCTGGCCTCAAAGGTATTGCGCGGGGCACAGATCGCCTAGGCGCCTGGCGGCAAATCACCTTTGCATTCGTGCAACGCTGCTGGCGCGGGCCGTTCAGGCGGCTGCATCCTGGCGCCCCTCGAGAGCCATCCACCTTTCT
>JABCYW010000207.1 GCA_013289985.1 Betaproteobacteria bacterium
CGCGGTCCAGTTGGCCAACTGCTCGAATCATCTGCTTACATAACCGCTGTCTCGGTGGCGGGAACCTGCGGGGCCGGATCGCCACTTATCAAGGCAGGGCGACAAAAGCGTGCGGAAATCCCGCGTTCATCGGGGTTTGCGCGCTGTGCGTTTTTGCGATCCTTTCCATAATCCACGCTCCGTTGCCCGGCTCGCCGTCGAGCAGCCCCGCCGCCGCAACATCTCCATCCGCCCGCGCCGTCCTTTCCGATGACTTCCCGTGACCTTGCCGAGAGTGCTCATCTGCGGATCCGTCCGACGATGCTTTCCGACCTCGACTTCGTCGTGTCGGTGGAGCACGATGCGCGCAACCTCACGTTCATCGCGCCATGGGAGCGCACGCAGCACGAGGGTGCGATCCGGTTTCCCGATTCGCGCCACTTCATCGTCGAGGCCGGCGATGCCTGGGCGCAGGTCGGCTTCGTGATCCTGCAGGGCTGCCGCAACCCGAACCGCTCGGTGGAGCTCAAGCGCATCGTGCTGCAGACCCAGGGCCGCGGCCTCGGGCGTGCGTGCGTGCGCCTGCTCAAGCAACTGGCCTTCCGCGACCTTCGCGCACACCGCTTCTGGCTGGACGTTCGCTCGCTCAACGCGCGCGCGCTGCGCCTGTACGCGGGCGAGGGCTTCGTCGAGGAAGGCCGCCTGCGCGAGTGCCTGCGCGTGGGCACCGACGACGCGGCCGGCTGGGAAAGCCTGGTCGTGATGTCGATGCTGGCTCGCGAATACGACAAGCGCGTCGACGCCGGCCTCGAGGCCGCCTTCGCGAGGCCGCCGGCATGACCCGGCGCTCACTGCTCAACGTGGTCACCGCGGGGGTCCTCGTCGCGGGTTCGATGGCCGCCTGCGATGTCATGCCCGGCGCGCGCCCCCTGGCCCAGGCGTCGGCGCCTGCGCCGTCCGCGCTCGCCGGCGCCGATGCCGCCGCGCCCATCGTCCCGGTGGCCGGCAAGCCGGTGCTGTGGGGCTACGTCGATGGCGCGGGCATGGCGCATTTCGCCGCCAGCCAGATCGATTCCCGCTACGAGCAGGTGCTGCGCGAGACCGAAGGGCCGCGCGTGCAGGGCAAGACCCAGGGCACCGACGGCCTGCTGACCTGGCTGGAGATCTCGCCAGACGTCAAGGCGCTGCAGCCCGTGCTCGACGAGGCGGCGAAGTCCACCGGGATCGACGAGGCCCTGCTCAAGGCCGTCATCACCGTCGAATCCAACTACAACGTGCGCGCCGTGTCTCCCCGCGGCGCCGTGGGCCTGATGCAACTGACGCCGGTGACGGCCGACCGCTACGCCACCAGGGAGGAACGCCAGGTGCCCGCGGCCGAACGCATGCTCGACGCCCGCACCAACGTCCTCACCGGCGCCCGCATGCTGGCCGACCTCACGCGCCGCTACGGCGGCATCGACATCGCGCTGGCGGCCTGGAACGCGGGCGAAGGCACCGTGCGCAAGGCCGGCGGCCAGATGCCCGACATCGCCGAGACCGAGGCCCATGTGCACATGGTGCTGGAGCTCTACTGGGCGCTGCTGCAACGCAAGCTGCCCCGCCACGCGCACGGCGTGGAGGTGGTGTCCTGCGCGCCCACGGTCTGCGCGCGCTGAGCGTCGACGCCCACGCGGCCGCGGCCGCATTTCGTCGAGAGAGTTGTGGGGTCGGAGCCGGAGCCGGCCCCGCCAGCACCGACAATGCGCCCTTGCGGGCCGCCTGACAGGCGGGCCCCGGCGATCAAAGGAACTCCGGTTTGACCATGGAACAGACTCCCCTCGCGTTCGGCGGCGGCGGCGATGACGGCGGCGACGCGCTGACCCTCGCCCACTACGCCGAGCGCGCCTATCTCGAATACGCGCTGAGCGTCGTCAAGGGCCGCGCGCTGCCCGACGTCTCCGACGGCTGCAAGCCCGTGCAACGCCGCATCCTCTACGCGATGCACCGCATGGGCCTGTCGTTCACCAACGCCGCGCCCACGGGCCCGAAGGCGCGCAAGAGCGCCAAGGTGGTGGGCGACGTGCTGGGCAACTTCCATCCGCACGGCGACACCGCGGCCTACGACGCGCTGGTGCGCATGGCGCAGGACTTCAGCCTGCGCTATCCGCTCATCGACGGCCAGGGCAACTTCGGCAGCCGCGACGGCGACGGCGCCGCGGCGATGCGCTACACCGAGGCGCGCCTGAACCCGATCGCGCGCCTGCTGCTCGACGAGATCGACGAAGGCACCGTCACCTTCATGCCGAACTACGACGGCACCACCGAGGAGCCCAAGCTGCTGCCGGCGCGCCTGCCGTTCGTGCTGCTCAACGGCGCCAGCGGCATCGCCGTGGGCCTGGCCACGGAGGTGCCCAGCCACAACCTGCGCGAGGTGGCCGACGCGGCCATCGCGTTGATCCGCAACGACAAGCTCACCGACGACGAGCTGTACGCCGCGATCCCCGGCCCCGACTTCCCCGGTGGCGGCCAGATCATCAGCAGTGAAGCCGACATCCGCGATGCCTATGCCACGGGCCGTGGAAGCCTCAAGGTGCGCGCGCGCTGGAAGATCGAGGATCTCGCGCGCGGCCAGTGGCAGCTGATCGTCACCGAGCTGCCCCCGGGCGCGAGCACGCAGCGGGTGCTGGAGGAGATCGAGGAGCTCACCAATCCGAAGGTCAAGGCCGGCAAGAAGGCGCTCAGCGCCGAGCAGTTGCAGCTGAAGGCCAGCATCCTCGCGGTGCTGGATGCCGCGCGCGACGAGTCCAACCGCGAGGCGCCGGTGCGCCTGGTGTTCGAGCCCAAGAGCCGCACGATCGCGCCGCAGGAACTGGTCAACGCCTTGCTGGCGCACACCAGCCTGGAGAGCTCCGCGTCGATCAACCTCACGATGATCGGCGGCGACGGCCGGCCCACGCTCAAGAGCCTGCGCCAGATCCTCGTCGAGTGGGTGGCCTTCCGCCAGCACACGGTCAAGCTGCGCACCGAGCACCGCCTGTCCAACGTGATGGCGCGCATCCACATCCTCGAAGGGCGGCAGCTCGTGCTGCTCAACATCGACGAGGTGATCCGCATCATCCGCGAGAGCGACGAGCCCAGGCCCGCGCTGATCGAGGCCTTCGGACTCAGCGAGATCCAGGCCGACGACATCCTCGACATCCGCCTGCGCCAATTGGCGCGGCTCGAGGCGATCAAGATCGAGAAGGAGCTCGCCGAGAAGCGCGACGAGCAGAGGAAGCTCGAGGACATCCTGTCCAGCCCCAGCGCGCTCAAGCGCACGGTCATCAAGGAGATCGAGGCCGACGCCAAGGCGCACGGCGACGATCGTCGCACGCTGATCCAGGCCGAGAAGCGCGCCGTCGCGGAAGTCAAGATCGTCGACGAGCCCGTCACCGTGGTCGTCAGCCTCAAGGGCTGGGTGCGCGCGATGAAGGGCCAGGGCCACGACGCCGCCGGCTTCGCGTTCAAGTCGGGCGACGGGCTGTACGGCACCTTCGAGTGCCGCAGCGTCGACACGCTGCTCGTGTTCGGCAGTAA
>JABCYW010000208.1 GCA_013289985.1 Betaproteobacteria bacterium
CCGCCGGACTTTGCCTTCCGTCCAATCGGATCTGGCGCGCCATCAGGAGTGGCGACGATGGCCGGTAGAACTCAGGCTCCGTCAGTCGCCGATTTCGGCGCGCGCCCGCTGGACCTCGACGGCCAGCGGCCCCAGCCCGTCCTGGCAGGCCGCGCGGTCGCCGGCCTTGGCGGCGCGCTCGAGGATGGTCGCGGCATCGCCCAGCGCGCGCGCGCCGACCGCGAGCGCGCTGCCCTTCAGGCGATGCGCAGCGGCGGCCAGGGCGGGGAGGTCGCCTGCCGCCATCGCCGTCTCGATGTCGCGGCCGGACTCCGATGCCGAGAGGCCGAACTTGCGCAGCAGCTGCTGCCGCGCCTCGGCGTCGCTCGGCAGCCAGGGATCGAGCACCGACGGGTCGATGGCCGGCGCCGCGCCGTCGCCACCCTGCAGCCAGCGCTGCAGGGTGGCGCGCAGGCGCGCCAGGCTCACCGGCTTGGAGAGGTAGCCGTCCATGCCGGCCGCGCGGCAGCGCTCGTCCTCGCCCGCCATGGCGTTGGCCGTAACGCCCACGATCGGCGTGCGCGACTGCTTGTTGGCGAGCTCCTGGCGGCGGATTTCGGCCGTCATCTCGAAACCGTCCATCTGCGGCATGTGGATGTCGGCAAAGACGATGGCGTAGTGGCCGGCCTGCCAGGCCCTGAGGCCTTCGCGCCCGTCGGCCGCCGAGTCGGCCGCCACGCCCAGCGCCAGGAGCTGGCGCACCAGCACTTCGCGGTTGATCGGATGATCGTCGACCACCAGCACGTTGTTGCCGTCGAAGTGGGGCGCCGGCGCCGGCATCACGGCCGGCAGCTCGATGACCGGCAGGTCGACCAGCGGCGAATCGGCGGGGGCGGCAATCAGGTCCAGGGTGACGGTGAAGGTCGAGCCGGCGCCGGGCGCGCTTTCCACCGCGACGTCGCCGCCCATGAGCTGCGCCAGGCGGCGCACGATCGACAGGCCAAGGCCGGTGCCGCCGTAGCGCCGCGTGGTCGAGCCGTCGGCCTGCGAGAAGGGCTGGAACAGCCGCGCCCGCTGGGTCGCGCTCAAGCCGATTCCGGTATCGGACACCGACAGGATGGCGCGGGTGCGGCCGTTGCCCAGCGGCTCGGTGCGGGCGCGGATCATCGCCCCGCCGCGATCGGTGAACTTGAGCGCGTTGCCGAGCAGGTTGAACAGGATCTGGCGCACCCGCGTCGGATCGCCGAGCAGGGCGTCGGTCGAACCCGGCGCGATGGCGGAGACCAGCGACAGGCCCTTGCGTTCGGCCTGCGAGTGAAACGTCGTGACGACGCCGTCGACCAGGCCGGTGAGGGAGAACGGCGCCTCTTCGAGGGCGAGCGCGCCAGCCTCGATCTTGGAGAAGTCGAGCACGTCGTCGATGATGCGCAGCAGAGCCTGGGCGGACTCGCGCATGGTCGCCACGGTGCGCGCCTGGTCGTCGTCGACGCCCTCGGCCTCCAGCACCTCCATCATGCCCAGCACGCCGTTCATCGGCGTCCTGATCTCGTGGCTCATGGTCGCGAGGAAGGTCGACTTGGCCTGGTTGGCGGCCTCGGCCTCGGCGCGCGACTTCTCGGCGGCGACCAGCGCCTGCTCGAGCTCGCGCTGGCGCTGGCGCTCCTCCGAGACGTCGCTCACCAGCACGACGGCGCGCCGGTCGGCCTCGTAGCGCATCGACACGCGCGCCCATTTGCGCGGGCCATAGGGGATCAGCGCCGGCCGCTCGGAGCGCAGCGTCGCGAGCTGGCGTTCGGCCCAGGCGGCCGGCGTTTCGTCGGGCGGCGCCACGCCGGCCCGGGCGGCATGCAGGATGGCCGCCGGCAGCGCGGTTCCCGGCGTCACGATCTCGGGCATGTGCCGCATGAACCGGCGGTAGGCCTCGTTGCACAGGATCAGCCGCTCGTCGCTGTCGAGGAAGGCGATGCCGTCGTCCATCGCCTCCATGGCGAGGATCAGCCGCTCGCGCGCCAGGGCCGCCTCGTCGCGCGCCGCGGTGAGGCGGCTTTCCTGTTCGACGACGTCGGTGAGGTCGCGATGGACGGTGAGCACCCGCCCGCCGGGCAGCTGACGGTAGGTCACCTCCACCGTGCGGCCGGTGACGGTGCGCCGCCGCTCCGCCGGCTGGCCCGGCATCGCGAAGCGGGCGAGGCGGCCCTGCAGCCACGCCTCCAGCCCGCCGCCGGGCAGCGCCTCGAGCGGGCCGTAGTCGCCGCGCAGCGCGCGGAAGCGGACGATGTCGGCAAAGGTCGGCAGCGTCTTCAGGAGCTCGTCCGGCATGTCGTGCAGGCGCGCCATCGCCTCGTTCTGGTAGATCCAGCGGCCGTCCTTCTCGTAGAGCATGGCGCCGTCGCTGATATTGCCCAGCATGGTGCGCATCGTCTCTTCGGCGACGGCGACGTCGCGATGCGCCTGATCGAGGGTTTGCGACAGGTCGCCGGCGGCGAGGTCGCGCGCGATCTGCTCGCGCATGCGCTTGCGCTCGATGTAGGAGAACAGGTTGATGATCGCCAGGAAGCCGAAGATGATCGCCGCCAGGCCGATCGCGTCGCGGCTGCCGTCATGCAGCACCAGCACGCCGCCGATCGGCAGCAGCAGCGCCAGGCAGGAGAGCAGGAAGGTCGGACCGTGGAAGCTGCGCGAGGGCGTCCAGCCCACCATCAAGCAGAGCGCGAAGGCCCACAGCGTGCGCTCCTGGTCGGCCGGCAGGGTGGCGAACAAGCCGCCCATCAACCCGCTGGCGAACGAGGTCGGCACGGCAGTCGCAGCGTAGAGCCACCGCCAGCTGCGCAGGCTGACCGCGGTCGGATTGCGCTCGTGCACCACGGTGACGCGCCACGAGCCCCACACCGCGACCAGGTAGATCGCAGTCGGGATGGCGAACATCCACAACGGCGCTATCCCGCCATAGAGCGCCGTCGCCGCCGCCAGGATGATGGGCAAGGCCAGCAGCTTGGGCATGATGGGAATGGCGACCAGCCGGTTGGTCACGACCTGCGCGACCCGCTGGGGATCGATGCGGGCGATGTCCACCTGGTTCATGGCGCTCATGCTCGGACTTCCACGTATGGCCTGTGTGTCGCTGCCCGTGTGCCTTGTATCGTCGGTGTCGCGCGGCCCCCGCCGGGAACGTATGCTAGGGTGGCGTGCGGGGGAGAGATGGACAAGCGTCAGCATATCGTCGTGGTCGAGGACGAGGCCGCCCAGCGCCAGCTTCTGTATGACTACCTGACAAAGCATGGTTACCGGGTCACCGGGT
>JABCYW010000209.1 GCA_013289985.1 Betaproteobacteria bacterium
CGCCGATGCCGTAGCACTGGCGCGACTTGCCAGAGACGGAGGTGGCCGCGGGGCCGCCGCGCATGTAGCCGGTCCAGTCCACGGCTTGCGCGGCGCTGACGGAGAAGAGGGCGAAGGCGGCGGCGGCCAGGCGAGTGGCTCGATACGGCATCGGGTATGTCATGGATGTCTCCTGTGTTTGTCGTCGGTGGGCGGGCCGCGGGCGCATGGACGACTGCGGCCTGCCGCGAGGGTAGGAAACCGCGGCGCCGCGCGCTGCTACTCGACGGCCCGATGTCGATACCTTGTTGCAGCCTCGCGCCTGGGTTTTCCCCGCCGGCCCCCGCGTGAACGACCCCACGAAACCCTGCTGGCATCGATACTTTCATGCCGAATGCAACTCTCGCTGCATGGCAACAATCAAGATGCGTATCGAGGGCCTACAGGAAAACCCGCAAACTTTCGCGCATGAAAGTATCGGGATTCGTGACCGCAGTACCACGCGGGGTTTGGTGGATTGCCGACACTGGCGTCCTGCCGCTCTTCGCGGCACATCACGAAAATACAGGAGACAAGATGACGCGCAAACCTCTTCCGGTACTGGGCCTGAGCCTGGCCGTGTCTCTGGCCGCGGCCGCTCCGGCGGCAAACGCGACCGACATCGTCGTGGCCACCGTCAACAACGGCCACATGATCGAGATGCAGAAGCTCACGCATTTCTTCGAGCAGGCCAACCCCGACATCCACGTGAAGTGGGTGACGCTGGAGGAGGGTGTGCTGCGCCAGCGCGCCACCACCGACATCGCCACGCAGGGCGGCCAGTTCGACGTGATGACCATCGGCATGTACGAGACGCCGATCTGGGGCAAGAAAGGCTGGCTGCTGGAAGTCAAGCCCGACGCCGCCTACGACGTCGACGACCTGCTGCCCGCCATCCGCAGCGGCCTGTCCTCGGGCGGCAAGCTCTACGCCGCCCCGTTCTACGGCGAGAGCTCGATGCTCATGTACCGCAAGGACCTGGCCGACAAGGCCGGCGTGAAGTTCGCCGACCGGCCCACGTGGGACCAGGTGCGCGACGCCGCCGCCAAGATGAACGACCCCAAGGCCGGCGTCTACGGCATCTGCCTGCGCGGCAAGCCGGGCTGGGGCGACAACATGGCCTTCATCACCACCCTGGTCAACGCGTTCGGCGGCCAGTGGTTCGACATGTCGTGGAAGCCGCAGCTCGAGAGCAAGCCCTGGCATGACGCGGTGACGTTCTACGTGGACATGCTCAAGAAGTCCGGCCCGCCCGGATCGTCGGCCAACAGCTTCAACGAGATCCTGGCGCTGTACAACGAAGGCAAGTGCGGCATGTGGGTCGACGCGACGATCGCGGCCTCGTTCATCACCGACCCGAAACAGAGCAGGGTGGCCGACAAGGTGGCCTTCGCGCAGGCGCCGTCGCAGGCCACCACCAAGGGCGCGAACTGGCTGTGGGCCTGGGCGCTGGCGGTGCCGGCGAGCACGAAGAACGCGGCCGCGGCGCAGAAGTTCGTCAACTGGGCCACGTCCAAGGCCTACATCCAGCTCGTGGCCAAGGAAGAGGGCTGGGCCCACGTGCCGACCGGCACGCGCGCCTCGACCTACGCGAACCCCGAGTTCCAGAAGGCGGCCGTCTTCGCCGCCGTCGAGAAGTCCGCGATAGACAGCGCGAATCCGCTGGACTCGACGCTGCCCAAGAGCCCGTACACCGGCGTGCAGTTCGCGACGATCCCCGAGTTCCAGTCGATCGGCGTCACGGTGGGCCAGCAGATGAGCGCGGCGCTCGCCGGCAAGGAAACGGTGGACGCGGCGCTGAAGGCCTCGCAGGTCGCCGCCGACCGCGAGATGAAGAAGGCCGGTTACTACAAGTGATCTGAGGAAAGGGGTCTGGCTCCGAAGGTGCCTGACCCCGATCGAACGCCCAGGTCAACGTTCGGGGTCAGGCACCGGGGTACCGGAGCCAGGCCCCTTCAGAAAGCCCGCCATGAGATCAATCGCCCGGGTGCTGCTCGCGCCGGCCGTCGGTTCGCTCTTCCTCTGGATGATCGTGCCGCTGGCGATGACCATCTACTTCTCGGTCATCCGCTACAACCTGATGGAGCCGGGCGCGCACGCGTTCGTCGGCCTCGAGAACTTCAGGTACTTCGTCACCGACCCGTCGTTCGGCACGGCCATAGTCAACACGCTGCTGCTGCTGGGCAGCGTGATCCTGATCACCGTGGTGCTGGGCATCCTGATCGCGCTGCTCGTGAACGAGCCGTTCCCGGGACAGGGCATCGTGCGGGTGCTGCTGATCTCGCCGTTCTTCGTGATGCCCACCGTCAATGCGCTTCTCTGGAAGCACATGATGATGAACCCGATCTACGGCGTGCTCGCCCAGGTGTGGCGCGCGTTCGGGCTCACGCCGATCGACTGGCTCAGCGACTGGCCGCTGCTGTCGGTGATCATCATGGTGGCCTGGCAGTGGCTGCCGTTCGCCATCCTCATCTTCATCACCTCGCTGCAGGGCATGAACCGCGAGCAGCTGGAGGCGGCGCGCATGGACGGCGCCACCTGGTTCCAGCAGTTCCGCTTCCTCGTGCTGCCGCACCTGGCGCGCTCGATCGCCGTCGTGGTGATGATCGAGATGATCTTCCTGCTGAGCGTGTTCGCCGAGATCTCGACGACCACCGCCGGTGGCCCCGGCGACGCCTCCACCAACATCGCCTACCTGATCTTCAAGCAGGCGCTGCTGGGCTTCGACGTGGGCGTGGCCTCGGCCGGCGCGCTGTTCGCCGTCCTGCTGGCCAACATCGCCGCGGCGTTCCTCATCCGCCTCGTCGGCAAGAACATGGACCGCTGATCATGGACTTCTCTTCCGAAACCGGCGTCAAGGTGGCCCTGGCGATCCGCAGCGTCGCGGCCTGGCTCGTCGCGCTGCTGCTGTTCTTCCCGATCCTGTTCATGCTCGTGACGTCGTTCAAGACCGAGCTGCAGGCGATCGCGGTGCCGTCGATCTGGATCTTCACGCCCACGCTCGACAACTTCACGCACGTGCAGGAGCGCAGCGACTACCTGCTGTATGCGAAGAACTCCCTCGTCACCAGCGTCGTCTCGACGATCGTGGGCCTGCTGATCGCGGCGCCCGCCGCCTACTCGATGGCCTTCTTTCCCAGCAAGCGCACCAAGCAGATCCTGATGTGGATGCTGTCCACCAAGATGATGCCGGCGGTCGGTGCGCTGGTGCCCGTGTACGT
>JABCYW010000210.1 GCA_013289985.1 Betaproteobacteria bacterium
GCCGGGCTTCATCGAGGAGCACGTGCGCCGCCTGAGCGCCGCCGGCATCCAGAGCGCCTTCCAGTTCTACAACATCAACAGCTACGAGAGCGTGGAGCGCCTGATCCGCCGCGGCGTCTACAAGGGCCCGCTGGTGATGAACTGGGTCGCCATCGGCGGCGGCATGGACGCCCCCAACGTCTACAACCTGGCCAACTTCCTGCGCGCCATCCCCGACGGCTCCATGCTGACGGTCGAGAGCAGCATGCGCAACGTGCTGCCCATCAACATGATGGGCCTGGCCATGGGCCTGCACCTGCGCTGCGGCATCGAGGACAACATCTGGAACCAGTCGCGCACGGCGCGGATGAGCACGGTCCAGCAGGTCGAGCAACTAGTGCGCCTCGCGCGCGAATTCGGTCGCGAGGTGGCCACCGGCAAGCAGGCCCGCGAGATCCTCAAGATCGGCGTCTTCTACGACACGGTCGAGGAGACCCTGGCCGCCAACGGCTTCGCCCCGAACCCCAAGGGCGGCCACCAGGGCTTCCTGCGCAAGGCGGCCTGAGGTTCCGTCCCATGATCTCGGACGGAGTTCTGGACGACGAACGCGGCCTGCGGCTCGAACCGGGCGCTGCCGCGATCCCGCTCAGCGTGGAGGTCTGGTTCGACCTGATCTGCCCCTGGTGCCTGATCGGCAAGCGCCAGCTCGAGCAGGCTCTGGCGGAGTTCGCGCGGCTGCATCCAGAGTGTCCGGTGGCGATGACCTGGCGTTCGCAGCCACTGCTGCAGGACATTCCACCGCAGGGCCTGCCGTTTCGCGAGTTCTATCTGCGGCGTCTTGGCAGTGCCGAGGTCGTCGCCGCACGACAGGCCCAGGTGCGCGCCGCGGCTTCACGGGTCGGGCTGGCGCTCGACTTCTCGACCATCCAGGTGATGCCCGACACCCGGGCCGCGCACGGCCTGATCGCCGACGCGCAGGCCCAATGCGACGCGGGCACCGTGGATGCCTTGATCGAGGATCTGTTCGCCATGCACTTCGCGCGCGGCATGAACCTCGGCAATGGCGAACTGCTGGACGCCCTGGCCGCAGACCACGGCGTCACGCGCAGCCACGCCGCGCCCGCGATCTCGACCAGGGTCTGCGGCGTGCCGCTGTTCGTGGCTGACCGGATCGAGGCGCTGAGCGGCGCGCAACCGCCGCAGCGGCTGCTGGCGATGCTGCTCAAGGCGGCGCAGGCGCGGGCCCGCTGATCGCCGGCTTCTCGCCGCTGCGACTCGACGTCAGGGGGCCTTGCCAGTGACCTTCGCGAGCCGAGCCAGGAGCTCCGCCCCGCGCGCGTCGTCGGGACGCAGGCCCTGCGCGGCGGCGATGACGGTGCGCACCTCGGATTCCAGTGCCGGTGAACGGCCCTGCTTCTCGACCCAGGTGAGCGCGATCGCCGCGAAATTCAGCAGCACGCGCGTGTTCTGCGGCATCGCGGCCTTGGCGGCGCGCATGCTCGCGAGGGCGGCTTGCAGGTCGCCCGCGGCCATCAGGCGCACGCCTTCGGTCATCGAATCTGTGGCCTGGCGACGCGCGGCTGCCAGAACTTCGCTGCCGGCGGCGCCCATGCCCGCCTTGTCGAACGCCTGCTGCGCCCGCTCCACCAGCGCCTCGTCGTCGTGGTTGTTGCGGGTCACGTACTGCAGCAGGCTGGTGGCGCCGTCGACCTGCTGCGACTCGATCAGGGTCTCGGCGATGCGCATGGCGATGCCGGACGGCAACGGGTTCGCATCGTCCCGCGCCATGGCGGCCAGCTCGCCGGCGAGCCTGGCGGCACCGTCGACGTCGCCCGCGGCCTGCAGCGCACGCACGCTCTCGGCCTTCGCCAGCACCTGGGCCTTCGGGCTGTCATGGCGCCTGGTCAGGTCGGCCAGCACCTTCTGCGCCTCGCGCGGCGCGCCGGCTTCGCTGTGGATGCGTGCCAGGCCGAGGAAGGGCTCGACGTTCTCGACGGCGCTGTGCTCGGCGAGTTTCATCGAGCGCGTGAACGCGCGAGCCGCGGCATCGGCCTGGCCCAGCTTCATCGCGGCCGCGCCAAGCGCCGACTGGCGCGCGGCGGAATTGGGCGAGATGGTGGCGGCGCGCTCGAGCACCGAGAACTCCTGCTGGTGCTGGCCCTGGGCGGCCAGCATGCTCGCGAGGCAGTCATAGGCTTCGAGGTACTGTGGATGGTCGCGCACCGTTTCGACCAGCAACGCGCGTGCTCGGGCAACGTCGTTCTGACGGAGATGCACCTGCGCCAGGCCAAGCCTGGCCCAGGGGATCGGGCCCCGCTGGAGCACCGTTTCGTAGAGCGCCTTGGCGCTGGCCCAGTCGCCGGTCTGCTGGTACAGCTGCGACTGCAGCCTCAGCACTTCCGCGGTGCTGCGGGTGCCGGACGCGAGCTGCTCGCTGCACAGTTTCAGCGCCAGCTGCCAGTTGCGCGCCTTCGTCGCCGCCGCGATGCCGGCCAGAGATGTCTTTCGCTCCACGAGCTTGAACAGGCGTGCCTGCAGCAGGCTTTCGGTGATCGGCTTGAGCAGGTAGTCGTCGGGCGCGTCCTCGGC